>NZ_JBFAMH010000001.1:0-590731 GCF_040656475.1 Streptomyces sp. NPDC049915 | reverse complement strand
GGGGCGGGGGTGGGGGGTGTCCGTCCTCGGTCCGGCCGCCCGTTTCCGACGAGGGCGCCCTTGCCCGGTGCCGGCCGCTGCGGGCGGACACCCCCCCACCCCGGCCCCTTCCCGTCGTCCGCGGGTGCACCGCCGTTGTGGCAGGGTCACGCGGCCACGGTGAGGCGTTGCGACGGGGCGCGGTGCGGGGCGACGGCGCGGCCGTCGGGGAGCAGCTCGCCGGTGTCGTCGAAGACGATCGTGCCGTCGCACAGCAGGGTCCAGCCCTGCTCGGGGTGGGCGGCCACGACGTGCGCGGGGCGGCTGTCGGCCGCGGGGCACGAGGAGCGGTGGGAACACATGGCGCACCTCCACGCGATGAGGCCGGTCGGGTGACCGTCCTACGGCTCGACCATGCGCCCGCCGGACGACGTTCGCCAAGGCCCGGCCGGCAAGCGTGACAGCCCTAGGACATACCGGGGACGGTCCCGCGACGGGCGGGGCGGGCGGGGACGCGGACGGCAGGGGGACACCACCCGCGGACGTGGGACGCGCCACCGAAGGGGTGACGTTCACGCGCGCGTGTGCGCCGGGTCGGTACCAGTGGAAACCCCACCTCAGGAGGTTTCCCCATGACTCTGTCCCCGTCCCCATTGCGCCGCCTGTCGCTGCGCACCGCCCTCGGTACGGCGGCCGCCGCGCTCGCCCTGCTGGCCGCGGCCCCTGCCGCCCCGGCCGCGGCCGACCCCTACGAGACGATCACCGTCGACCCGGTCGGCCGTATCACCGCCGACGGCACCGTCACTCTGTCCGGCACCTACAGCTGCCTCGGCAGCTCCGGCCCGGTCTTCATCAGAACCGCCGTCTCCCAGAACGCGCCGGCCAACGGTCCGTACGCCTCGACCGTGCGCCACGGCATCGGCGCCACCCGTGCCGTGTGCGACGGCGCCGAGCACACCTGGCAGAACACCGGCAAGGTCACGACCGACGCCCTGCGCCCCGGCGCGGCCCACGTCGAGACCACCGTGCTGGAGCTGCGCCCCCAGGGCGATCTCCCGCTGCCCCTCTTCCACGCGGCCCGCCAGCAGGACATCACCCTGACGCAGGTCTGACCCTCCCTCACCGACCCCTGCCGAGTATCGGAATGACTTGCGGTACTCCGCAGGCGTCATGCCGGGCGAGCGGCAGCCCACGCCGCACGGTCGCGTCAGTCGGCGTACAGGCCGTAACCGCCGTGGCCGATGTACACGCTGTTGCGACGGCACGCTCGCCGGTGGCGTCCGACGGCCGGTTGCGCACGGTCTGTTCGACGACGAGCGTGGTGGAACCGCCGCCGTCGAGGTTGAGCCCGTCCACGGCGCCCAGATCGAGCAGGATGCGGGCCAGTTCGTCGAGGGTCACGCCGTTGCGGGTGCCAGCTGTCGGCCTTGGCGGGCAGGGCCAGGTAGGTGGCGAAGGCCCCCAGAACGGCGAGTAGCGCGGCAAGGACCGCGCTGCGTGTCGAAAGCTTGTTCACTTCAGAATTGTGTCAGGTGCACATCCAATTCACTTGCGGTCTCGTGTACAGACACCGATGCCCCGGCGCGTCGAGTCCGCCGGGGCATCGGTGTCTGTGCGCGTTCGGTCGACCGTGCGCGGTGAACCGGGCTCAGTAGTCGATGCGGTCGGCCTTGGCCAGCCATGCGTCGAACGGGGCCGTGCGGTTCGGCAGGTCCAGGTGCTCCACCTGCGTCGGCCACATCGACTGGGGCTGCTTCTCGAACAGGTCGTAGAACTTCCGGTCGTCGAAGCCGGCCACCGCGGCATCGTGCCGGTCGGCGCAGTAGACGATCCCGTCGACTCGTGCCCACAGGGCGGAGGAGAGGCACATCGGGCACGGCTCACACGAGGTGATCAGGAGGCAGCCCTCGAGCGAGAAGTTGCCCAGCTCCTTGCAGGCGGCGCGCATGGCGCTCACCTCGGCGTGAGCCGTCGGGTCAAGAGACGCGGTGACCTGGTTGTTCCCGAGCGCGACGATCTCGCCGTCCTTGGCGACCAGTGCGCCGAACGGGCCGCCGCCGTTCGCCACGCTGTCGGTGGCCAGGCTGATCGCCTCTTCCATCCAGACTCGCTTGAGGTCCTGGATGCTCGTTTCCTGAATGTGCGCGGTCACGGCGACTCCTTTTCGGATGCGGTGGGAACAGATGGGGCAGACCGAAATGACCATCGCATTGCGGGTGCCGATCGGATCTACGACGCGTTGCAACTCGTGTCAGGAGTACACCGTCAAACGAGGGGTGGCAGCTAGGGGTGGAAGGCACGAAGAACCCGCAGGTTGAGACGGGGCCTTCGTAGGGTCCTACAAGCCCCCGGCGCCCGGAACCCGCCGTCCGTGTGGCTGTTGGTCCAGGTGACGTCAGGTGCGGTGAAAGCCGAAAGGAGCCACTTGGTGGCTCCTCGTACGGGCAGATGGGACAGCGCTCAGCGGCGTTCTTTCTCGAACGTCAGGAGGAGGTCGGCCGCGACGCTCACCGCGATCGTGGCGGGCTCCTTGCCCGTGATCTCGGGCAGTCCGATCGGCGTCTTGATCCGGTCGATCGTGGCGTCGTCGTGACCGCCCTCGATGGACAGGCGGTGCCGGAACCGCGCCCATTTGGCGGACGAGCCGATCAGCCCGATCGAGCCGAGACCCTCGGTGCGCAGGGCCGCGTCGGCCAGCGCGGCGTCCTCGGCGTGGTCGTGCGTCATGATCAGGACGTGGGTGCCGGGTGCCAGCTCCGCCAGCACCTCCTCCGGGAGCAGCGGTACGTGGTGCACATGGACCTGCGCCACCGCGTCCGCGAGCACACCGAGCCGTTCGTCGGTGAGCATGTCCGGGCGGGTGTCGGTCAGGTGCAGATCCACGTTGTGGCGGGCCAGGATGCGGGCCAGTTCCAGTCCCACGTGCCCGATGCCGAAGATCGCCACCGCCGGCACCACCGGGAGCGGTTCCAGCAGGACGGAGACGGCTCCGCCACAGCACTGCACGCCGTGCCGGTTGGTGACCTTGTCGTTGAGGGCGAAATCCATCAGCTCCGGCTCCGCGTCGGGCGTGCCGATCAGCTCGCGGGCCCGGTCGATCGCGACCGCCTCGATGTTGCCGCCGCCGATGGAACCCCAGGTCTCGGAGCGTCCCACGACGAGTTTGGCGCCGGCCTTGCGTGGTGCGTGACCGCGCACGGTCGCGACGGTCACGAGCACACCGGGTTCCCGGTGGGCTCGCAACCGCGCGACCGCGGCCACCCAGGTCATGTCAGGCATTGCTCAGAGCGTTGACGCCGGCACGGACCGTGTGGCTGTCGCGGGCCTCGCCGTCGAGCTTGGCGACGCCGTTGAGCTGCGCGTCGCCCTTGCGGGCGTTCTCGATCGCCCAGTACACGGCCTCCGGCGTCGCGGGGGTCGCGAGATCCACACTGATGCCGGCCGGCCCGAACGCCGCCGCGGCCTGCCGCAGCGCCTCGCGCACCGAGAAGGCCAGCATCAGCGGAGGCTCGCCCACCGCCTTGGACCCGAACACCGCACCCTCTTCGGTGGCGTTCTCCAGCAGCATGACGTTGAACTCCTCGGGCATCTCCGAGAAGCTCGGCAGCTTGTACGTGCTCGCCGCCTGCGTCAGCAGCCGGCCGCGGTTCGGACCGTCACTGGTGTCCCAGCGCAGCTCCTCGAGCGTCAGCCAGCCCGCGCCCTGCACGAAACCGCCCTCGACCTGACCGATGTCGATCATCGGGGAGAGGCTGTCGCCGACGTCGTGCACGATGTCCACGCGCCGGATGCGGTAGGCGCCGGTGAAACCGTCGACCTCCACCTCGGTCGCGGCGGCGCCGTGCGCGAAGTACTTGAACGGCGACCCGCGGAACGTCTTCGCGTCCCAGTGCAGCCCCTCGGTCCGGTAGTAACCGGCCGCCGACAGCTGAACGCGCTGGAAGTACGCGGTGCGCACCAGCTCGTCCCAGGCCAGCTCCTTGTCGCTGCCGAGCACGCGCGCGACGCCCTCGACGATGCGCACGTCCGAGGCGTTCGCACCGAGCTGGGAGGCGGCCACCTGCAGCAGCCGCTCGCGCAGCTGCTCACAGGCGTTCTTGATCGCCCCGCCGTTGAGGTCGGCGCCCGAACTCGCGGCGGTGGCCGAGGTGTTGGGCACCTTGTCGGTGCGCGTCGGAGCGAGGCGCACCTTGTGCAGCGGGATGCCCAGCGTGGTCGCGGCCACCTGCAGCATCTTGGTGTGCAGGCCCTGGCCCATCTCGGTACCGCCGTGGTTGATCAGGACGGAGCCGTCCTTGTAGATCAGCACCAGCGCGCCGCCCTGGTTGAAGGCGGTGAGGTTGAACGAGATGCCGAACTTGATGCCGGTGATCGCAAGGGCCCGCTTGGTGTTCGGGTGCGCGGCGTTGAAGGCGGCGATCTCGCGCTTGCGGTCGGCGATACCGGCCTCGTCCAGCACCTGCTGCCAGACGGTGGAGATCCGCTCGGGCTGCGTGACCGGCTGCCCGTACGGCGTGGTCTGGCCCTGGCCCGGCTGGTAGAAGTTGCGCTCCCGCAGCTCCATGGGGTCCAGGCCGAGCAGCGGCGCGCAGCGGCCCAGGATGTCCTCGATCACCAGCATGCCCTGCGGGCCGCCGAAGCCGCGGAACGCGGTGTTGGAGACCGTGTTGGTCTTGGCGATACGACCGGCGACACGCGCGTTGGGGATCCAGTACGTGTTGTCGATGTGGCACAGCGCCCGGGCCAGCACCGGCTCGGACAGGTCCAGGCTCCAGCCGCCGTCGGCGACCAGGGTGGCGTCCAGGGCCTGGATACGGCCGTCCGCGTCGAAGCCGATCTTCCACGTGGCGTGGAACCCGTGCCGCTTGCCGGACATCGTCAGATCCTGCGTCCGGTTGAGCCGGAACCGCACCGGCCGGCCGGTCAGCTTGGCGCCGAGCGCGGCGATGGCCGCGAACCCGTGCGGCTGCATCTCCTTGCCGCCGAAGCCGCCGCCCATCCGCAGGCACTGCACGGTGACCTCGTGGGCGGGCACGCCGAGCACATGGGAGACGATCTCCTGGGTCTCCGAGGGGTGCTGGGTGCTGCTCTGGATGAAGATCTGGCCGTTCTCGTCGACCTGGGCGAGCGCCGCGTGCGTCTCCAGGTAGAAGTGCTCCTGGCCGGCGAACTGGAACTCACCGGTGAACACGTGCGCCGAGTCGGCGAAACCGGCGTCGATGTCGCCGGCCTCCATCACGGGCTGGGCGCCGTGGTAGCTGCCGGCCGCCATCGCGTCCTGCAGGGTGACCAGGGCGGGCAGTTCGTCGAGTTCCACCTCGACGGCCGCGGCACCGAGCCGGGCCGCCTCCAGGGTCTCGCCGAGCACCCAGGCGACGGCGTGGCCGTGGAACATGACCTCGTCGGGGAAGAGCGGCTCGTCGTGCTTCATGCCGGCGTCGTTGACGCCGGGCACGTCGGCCTTGGTCAGTACGCGCACCACACCGGGCACGGCGAGCGCCGGCTCGGTGTCGAGCGCGATGATCTGGCCGTGGGCCTTCATGACCTGCACCGGGTAGGCGTGCAGGACGTCCTTGGTGCGGTTGACCAGGTCGTCGGTGTAGAGCGCGGTGCCGGTGACGTGCAGGTTCGCGCTCTCGTGCGGCATCGAAACACCGACTACGGGCTTTTCGGGGCGCTCGGACAGATGGCTCATGACGACACCGCCTCAGGGGTCTGTGCGTACAGCTTCAGCAGGCTCTGGCCGAGCATCGCGGAACGGTAGAGGGAGCTGGCGCGATGATCGTCCATCGGCGTGCCCTCGCCTCGCAGCACCTTCGCCGCGGCCTCGGCGGTCTCCGTCACCCACGGCTTGCCCTCGAGGGCGGCCTCGGTGGCGAGAGCGCGGATCGGGGTGGCGGCCACGCCGCCCAGACCGATGCGTGCCTTGCGGACGATGCCGTCCTCGATGTCGAGGGCGAAGGCGACCGCCACGCTGGAGATGTCGTCGAAGCGCCGCTTGGCGATCTTGTGGAAGGCCGTGACGGGCGACAGCGGCAGCGGGATGCGCACCGCGCGGATCAGCTCGCCGGGACGGCGCACGCTCTGCCGGTAGCCGGTGAAGTACTCGGCCAGCGGGACCACCCGCTCACCGTCGGCGTCGGCGAGCACCAGCGACGCCTCCAGCGCGAGCAGCACGGGCGGGCTGTCACCGATGGGGGAGCCGGTACCGAGGTTGCCGCCGAGGGTCGCGCTGTTGCGGATGAGCCGGGACGCGAACTGCGGGAACAGCTCCGCCAGCAGCGGGACGCTGCCGTCGAGGCGGCGCTCGATCTCGGTGAGCGTCTGCGCGGCGCCGATCTCGATGTGGTCGGACTCGACGCGCAGCTCCCGCAGTTCGGGAAGGCGGTCGACGGCGACCACGCAATCGGCCCGCCGGGAACGGATGTTCACCTCCACGCCCCAGTCGGTGCTTCCGGCGACCACGACCGCGTCGGGCCGCTCGCGCAGCAGCCGCACCGCGTCGGCCAGGGTGGCCGGGCGCACGAACGTACTGTCGTCCTGGACGTACTCGGTGGCGACAGGCTCCGGCGGCGACTGCTCGCGACGCTGCGCCAGCGGGTCGTCCTCGGTGGGCGCACCGACGGCGAACGCGGCGTCGCGGATCGGGCGGTAACCGGTGCAGCGGCACAGGTTTCCGCTCAGCGCGTGCAGGTCGAAGCCGTTCGGACCGTGCTCGGCGTCGGCGCCCCCGGCCGCGTCGGAGTCGGTGTGCGCGCAGCGGTCGGGCCGGTAGTACTCGGCGGCCATGCTGCAGACGAATCCCGGGGTGCAGTAACCGCACTGGGAGCCGCCGCGGACCGCCATCTCCTCCTGCACCGGGTGCAGCGTGGGCGGCGTACCGGGCTCGCCGGCGGTGGCGAGGCCTTCGGAGGTGACGATCTCCTGACCGTCCAGGGCCGCGACCGGCACCAGGCAGGCGTTGATCGCCACCCAGTCGGTGGGCTTGTTCACGCCGGGACGGGCCACCAGGACCGAACACGCACCGCACTCGCCCTCGGCGCAGCCTTCCTTGGTGCCGGTGAGGCCACGGTCACGGAGGAAATCCAGGACCGTCGTGTGGGGGGTGGCCGGGGAAATCGGAGTGGTCTCCCCGTTGACCGTGATCCGCGCCGCTACCATGCCACGTCCTCATTTCGGAGCGCGGTCGTACAGATGATGCTGGTCGCCATTTCAGGGCTTTCTCTTTCGGTGGCGAAGCTGAAGCGTAAGAACCCGCAGCGCAAATCAGCACGCGAAAACGTGCCGCAGGCGGGTGAAGACATCAGAAGGCACCGGGGCCGCTAAAGGGCACGCCGGGGAGGAAGGCTGTTCAGCAGCCGTGCGCTACGCGACCCGGGACCCAGACGGTCCGCTGGGCGAGGCGATGCAGGTCGGAGATGATCGACATCCGACTTCGCCTCCTTCCAGCAGTTCTCGAGTCGGTTCGCTCGAAAGTACGGTGCGGCGGGTCGGTCGGTCAAGGGGGGACGTACGGAGAGCGGCACAGCTCACGGGCGCGGTCCGGCGCTGCGGTGCGGGCGGGAACCCGCCGAAACACCTCGCAGGTGCGACGGTCCGCGGCTGAAACCCGCTGCACATGCAAGTAGTCGTTTCACCGCCTGTCGTTCATGAATTGCACCGACGCATTCCCGTCGGCCGGGTGTGTCAGGCGTGAAACGCCGTCGACCCCCTCCCGAACTCGCGTCAGGCGGGCCGGAAGGGGGTCGACGGGTCGGCGGTGTGCCGGGGCGGGTCAGATGTCCCGGAAGATCTCGATCTGCGCCCCGATCGAGTTCAGGCGTTCCGCCAGGTCCTCGTACCCCCGGTTGATGACGTACACGTTGCGCAGGACCGACGTGCCCTCCGCCGCCATCATCGCCAGCAGGACGACCACCGCGGGGCGCAGGGCCGGCGGGCACATCATCTCGGCGGCGCGCCAGCGCGTGGGGCCCTCGACCAGGACGCGGTGCGGGTCCAGCAACTGCAGGCGGCCGCCCAGGCGGTTGAGGTCCGTCAGGTAGATGGCCCGGTTGTCGTAGACCCAGTCATGGATGAGGGTCTTGCCCTGCGCGGTGGCCGCGATCGCCGCGAAGAACGGGACGTTGTCGATGTTCAGGCCCGGGAACGGCATCGGGTGGATCTTGTCGATCGGCGCCTCCAGCTTGGAGGGGCGCACGGTCAGGTCCACCAGGCGGGTGCGGCCGTTGTCGGCGAAGTACTCCGCCGTGCGGTCGTGGTCGAGGCCCATCTCCTCCAGGACCGCCAGCTCGATCTCCAGGAACTCGATCGGCACGCGACGCACCGTCAGTTCCGACTCCGTCACCACGGCCGCGGCCAGCAGGCTCATCGCCTCGACCGGGTCCTCGGAGGGGGAGTAGTCGACGTCGACGTCGATGTCCGGCACGCCGTGCACGGTGAGCGTCGTGGTGCCGATGCCCTCGACCCGCACGCCCAGCGTCTCGAGGAAGAAGCACAGGTCCTGGACCATGTAGTTGGAGGAGGCATTGCGGATGACGGTCACGCCGTCGTGGCGGGCGGCCGCGAGCAGCGCGTTCTCGGTCACCGTGTCGCCGCGCTCGGTCAGCACGATCGGGCGGTCCGGGCGCACCGAACGGTCGACCTGGGCGTGGTACTGACCCTCCGTCGCCGCGATGTCCAGACCGAACCGGCGCAGCGCGATCATGTGCGGTTCGATGGTGCGGGTGCCGAGGTCGCAACCGCCGGCGTAGGGCAGCTTGAAGTGGTTCATGCGGTGCAGCAGCGGACCGAAGAACATGATGATGGAGCGGGTGCGCACGGCGGCGTCGGCGTCGATGGCCCCCATGTCCAGCTCGGCCGGCGGCGCGATCTCCAGGTCCACGCCGTCGTTGATCCAGCGGGTGCGCACGCCGATGGAGTTGAGCACCTCCAGCAGGCGGTACACCTCCTCGATCCGCGCCACCCGGCGCAGCACCGTGCGGCCCTTGTTGAGCAGGGACGCGCACAGCAGGGCCACACAGGCGTTCTTGCTCGTCTTGACGTCGATGGCTCCCGACAGCCGGCGGCCGCCGACGACCCGCAGGTGCATCGGGCCGGCGTAACCGAGCGAGACGATTTCGCTGTCCAGCGCCTCACCGATGCGAGCGATCATCTCAAGGCTGATGTTCTGGTTGCCGCGCTCGATGCGGTTGACGGCGCTCTGGCTGGTTCCGAGCGCCTCGGCGAGCTGCGTCTGCGTCCAGCCGCGGTGTTGTCGGGCGTCGCGGATGAGCTTGCCGATGCGTACGAGGTAGTCGTCTGCCATGAGGTTGAGGTTATCTCAGATATGAGATGGCGCTCGTCGGGGGGTCCGTTCGGGTGAGTCGTGTGACGGTCCGTCAAGGCCGTCCGGACTCACAGGTACCCCGCCATCCGAAAGATACGGGCAAATCCACCGATGTCCTGATCAAACCCGCCGTGCGGCATGGAACCCCGGTCTGCGTGTGTCCCTCTCACCCTCCGAAAGGGGGACACAGATGAACATCCACATGCGGCGCCTCGCCGTCGCCGCGGCGCTCGTCTGCTGCTGCATGCTGACCTCGTGCGGCACCGAGCGTGCGGGCGAGCCGGTGGCGGCCGCCCCGCCGACCGCCTCGCCGGCGTCGCCGCGCCCGTCCGTGTCCGACGTGTCCTGCGACGTGTCGGTACCGGAGAACACGGACGAGGAGGGCGGGCAGACCCTCCCGGACACCACCACCGACGACCAGGGCGGCCAGGACCTGCCGGATACGACGTCCGACGACCAGGGCGGCCAGGACCTGCCGGATACGACGTCCGACGACCAGGGCGGCCAGACCCTCCCGGACACGACGTCCGACGACCAGGGCGGCCAGGACCTTCCCGACACCACCTCCGACGACCAGGGCCCGCCTCCCGTGGACACCGAGGAGGACGCGGACCTGTCGGAGCGCTGGTACTCCATGACCCGGGAGTTCGTCGCGTACCTGAGGACCGCTGCCGCGAAGGCGGACGCCGCCCTCGCCGCACACGTGCACAGTGTCGGCGTCTGTACGGCCCAGGGCGGCGCCCGCACCCTGGCCCGGGTCCGGGTCGACTACGACGTGCGGGAGGACGGGCCGCTGAACCGCACCGCCCAGGTGTTCGCCCACTGGCGGCAGTCCCTGTACGGCGACCATGGCCATGTGGAGGTCCTCGCCCCGGCGAAGATGACCGCCGAGCGGGACTGGTAGGGCCCGGATACCCGGCGCCCGGCGACCGGTAGGGCGCGCGATGCCCGGCGCCCGGCCGGGTCGGGCATGACCAACCAGCGCCCATGTACTACTGTTATCTCGACATCGAGATATCTGCCGAGGCGCACCGTAGCCGCCACACCGGTAAGGCATGCCTAACTTAGCCTGACCTCACCGGAACGGCCAAGCCGGCGTGGCGGCACGATTGACGGTGGTACGCGCACATCAATGAAGGAGACTGTCGTGTCGGCGAACAGCTTCGACGCCCGCAGCACACTGCAGGTGGGCGACGAGTCGTACGAGATCTTCCGGCTGGACAAGGTCGAGGGCTCCGCGCGCCTTCCCTACAGCCTGAAGGTGCTGCTGGAGAACCTCCTCCGCACCGAGGACGGCGCTAACATCACCGCCGACCACATCCGCGCGCTCGGCAACTGGGACTCCCAGGCCCAGCCGTCGCAGGAGATCCAGTTCACGCCGGCCCGCGTGATCATGCAGGACTTCACCGGTGTGCCGTGTGTGGTGGACCTCGCGACCATGCGTGAGGCCGTGAAGGAGCTGGGCGGCGACCCCGCGAAGATCAACCCGCTCGCCCCGGCCGAGCTGGTCATCGACCACTCCGTCATCGCCGACAAGTTCGGCACCAACGAGGCCTTCAAGCAGAACGTCGAGCTGGAGTACGGCCGCAACAAGGAGCGCTACCAGTTCCTGCGCTGGGGCCAGACCGCGTTCGACGAGTTCAAGGTCGTCCCGCCCGGCACCGGCATCGTCCACCAGGTGAACATCGAGCACCTGGCCCGCACGGTCATGGTCCGGGGTGGCCAGGCCTACCCCGACACCCTGGTCGGCACCGACTCGCACACCACCATGGTCAACGGCCTCGGCGTCCTCGGCTGGGGCGTCGGCGGCATCGAGGCCGAGGCCGCCATGCTCGGCCAGCCGGTCTCCATGCTGATCCCGCGCGTCGTCGGCTTCAAGCTGACCGGTGAGCTGCCCGCCGGCACCACCGCCACCGACCTCGTGCTCACGATCACCGAGATGCTGCGCAAGCACGGCGTCGTCGGCAAGTTCGTCGAGTTCTACGGCGAGGGCGTCTCCGCCACCTCGCTGGCCAACCGCGCCACCATCGGCAACATGTCGCCGGAGTTCGGCTCCACCGCCGCGATCTTCCCGATCGACGACGAGACGCTGAACTACCTGCGTCTGACCGGCCGCTCCGAGCAGCAGGTCGCGCTCGTCGAGGCGTACGCCAAGGAGCAGGGCCTCTGGCTGGACCCGAAGGCCGAGCCGGACTTCTCCGAGAAGCTCGAGCTGGACCTGTCCACGGTCGTCCCGTCCATCGCCGGCCCGAAGCGTCCGCAGGACCGCATCATCCTCGCCGAGGCCGCCCAGCAGTTCGCCAAGGACGTCCTCAACTACGTCGAGGTCCCCGCCGCCCAGACGCCGGCCGCCGCCACCTCCGTGGTCGACGAGGCCAGTGACGAGTCCTTCCCGGCCTCCGACGCTCCGGCCTACGGCCACGAGGAGAACGGCGCCGGCGCCCCGCAGCACGGCCAGGGCACCGGTTCCGTGCCGTCCAACCCGGTCCAGGTGACCGCCCCCGACGGCACCACCTACGAGCTGGACCACGGTGCGGTGACGGTCGCGGCCATCACCTCCTGCACCAACACGTCCAACCCGTACGTCATGGTCGCCGCCGCCCTGGTGGCGAAGAAGGCGGTCGAGAAGGGCCTGACCCGCAAGCCGTGGGTGAAGTCCACCCTGGCCCCGGGCTCGAAGGTCGTCACCGACTACTTCGACAAGGCCGGCCTGACCCCGTACCTGGACAAGCTGGGCTTCAACCTGGTCGGCTACGGCTGCACCACCTGCATCGGCAACTCCGGCCCGCTGCCGGAGGAGGTCTCCAAGGCGGTCAACGACCACGATCTCGCCGTCACCTCGGTCCTCTCCGGCAACCGGAACTTCGAGGGCCGTATCAACCCCGACGTCAAGATGAACTACCTGGCGTCCCCGCCGCTGGTCGTGGCCTACTCCATCGCGGGCTCCATGAAGGTGGACATCACCCGCGAGGCCCTGGGCACCGACCAGGACGGCAACCCGGTCTACCTGAAGGACATCTGGCCCTCCGAGGCCGAGGTGAACGACGTCGTCGCCAACGCCATCGGCGAGGACATGTTCTCCAAGTCCTACAGCGACGTCTTCGCCGGCGACGCCCAGTGGCAGTCGCTGCCGGTCCCGACGGGCAACACCTTCGAGTGGGACCCGCAGTCCACCTACGTCCGCAAGCCCCCGTACTTCGAGGGCATGACCATGGACCCGGCCCCGGTGGAGGACATCACCGGCGCCCGCGTCCTGGCCAAGCTGGGCGACTCGGTCACCACCGACCACATCTCCCCGGCCGGTGCGATCAAGGCCGACACCCCGGCCGGCAAGTACCTCACGGAGCACGGCGTCGAGCGCCGCGACTTCAACAGCTACGGCTCGCGCCGCGGCAACCACGAGGTCATGATCCGCGGTACGTTCGCCAACATCCGCCTGCGCAACCAGATCGCGCCGGGCACCGAGGGCGGCTACACCCGCGACTTCACGCGGGCCGCCGAAGGTGACGGGGGTGCCCCCGTCTCCTTCATCTACGACGCCTCGCAGAACTACCAGGCCGCCGGCATCCCGCTGGTCGTCCTGGCCGGCAAGGAGTACGGCTCCGGCTCGTCCCGTGACTGGGCGGCCAAGGGCACCGCGCTCCTCGGCGTCAAGGCCGTCATCGCCGAGTCGTACGAGCGCATCCACCGCTCGAACCTCATCGGCATGGGCGTCCTGCCGCTGCAGTTCCCGGAGGGCCAGTCCGCCGAGTCCCTCGGCCTGACCGGCGAGGAGACCTTCTCCTTCTCCGGTGTCACCGAGCTGAACAACGGCACCACTCCGCGCACGGTCAAGGTCACCACCGACACCGGCGTCGAGTTCGACGCGGTCGTCCGCATCGACACCCCCGGCGAGGCGGACTACTACCGCAACGGCGGCATCATGCAGTACGTGCTGCGCAGCCTGATCCGCAAGTAAGCGGCAGCGGACGGCAGCAGAGGGCCGCATCCCCGGCGACGGGGGTGCGGCCCTCCGCCGTGCGCGCCCCAGGTCATCCGGCCCTCAGCCGGAACACAGGCTTCCCCCAGCGGACCGGCACAGATCTGAGTCCTCACCCCCGGTTTCGGGCCCGCTCGGGAGGCCCGGCCTGAGTCCTCAGTCGTCCCCGGCCCCAGGCCCGCTCGCAGCTGCGCCCGAACCCCGTTCCCCGCCTCTGGGCCACCGCAGCCCCGCCTGAACCCTCACTCCCCGAGCAACGCCGTGAGGTCCGGCACTGCCAGCTCGGCCCAGATCACCTTGCCGTGCGGCGTGTACCGGGTGCCCCAGCGCTCGGCCAGCTGCGAGACCAGGAACAGGCCCCGGCCTCCCTCGTCGGTCGTCGCGGCATACCGCAGATGTGGCGAGGTGCTGCTGCCGTCGGCCACCTCGCAGATCAGCGTGCGGTCATGGATCAGCCGCACATGGATCGCATCGGAGCCGTAGCGGATGGCGTTGGTGATCAGCTCGCTCAGCACGAGTTCCATCCCGAAGCCCAGCTCCGACAGGCCCCACTCCGCGAGCTTGTCGGACACGGCGAGGCGCATCCCGGACACGGCTGCCGGGTCGCGGGGGACGTCCCAGTCCGCGACGTTCTCCGCCGGGAGCGCCCGGGTGCGCGCGATGAGCAGGGCGACATCGTCCTTGGGGTGCTCGGGCAGCAACTCGTCCAGGACCGCCTGGCAGCTCTCCTCCGGCGGCCGGCCGGGGTGCCCCGCCAGCGCCCGGCGCAGCAGCTCCATCCCCTCGTCCAGGTCACGCGTGCGGTCCTCGATGAGGCCGTCGGTGTACAGGACGAGCTGACTGCCCTCGGCCAGCTCCAGCTCGGCCGTCTGGAACGGCAGGCCGCCGAGGCCCAGCGGCGGTCCGGCCGGCACGTCGGGGAAGACGACGGTGCCGTCCGGCGAGACCAGCGCGGGCGTCAGGTGCCCGGCTCGGGCCATGGCACAGCGGCGCGTCACGGGGTCGTAGATCGCGTACAGGCAGGTGGCGCCCACGATCTCCCCGGCCGTCTCCGGGCAGGCCTCGTTCTGGTCGATGCGGCTGACCAGCTCGTCCAGATGGCTGAGCAGCTCGTTGGGCGGCAGGTCGAGCGTGGAGAAGTTGTGCATCGCGGTGCGCAGCCGGCCCATCGTCGCCGCGGCGTGCAGGCCATGTCCGACCACGTCGCCGACGGCCAGCGCCACCCGGCTGCCCGGCAGCGGGATGACATCGAACCAGTCGCCGCTCACGCCCGACTGGGCGGGCAGGTAGCGGTAGCCGACATCGAGGGCGCTCTGCTCGGGCAGGGCCCGCGGCAGCAGGCTGCGCTGGAGGGTGACCGCCACGACGTGCTCGCGGGTGTACCGGCGGGCGTTGTCGATGCTGACCGCGGCACGGGCCACCAGCTCCTCCGCCAGGGACAGCTCCTCCTCGTCGAAGGGCTCCCCTTTGGAGCGCCAGAAGTTCGCCATGCCGAGCACGACACCGCGGGCCCGGATCGGGGCGGCGACGAGCGAGTGGATGCCGTAGTCGAGGATCTGCCGGGTCCGTTCCGGGTCCTGTGCCTGCCAACCCTCCGCGTCCGACAGGTCGGTCACCAGCTCGGAGCGGCCGGAACCATAGCCGCGTGCCTGGGGTGTGGACGGCAGGAAGTCGATCAGCCGGCCCTGTTCGTACAGCGGATGGTTGTCCTGGATGCCGCTGACGGCGACGCGGCGCATGTCGGTCGCGGTGGGAGCCGGCTCCTCGCCGTGCAGCACGGCGTCGGCCAGGTCCACGGTGACGAAGTCGGCGAACCGGGGGACGGCGACCTGCGCCAGCTCGTCCGCCGTGCGGACCACGTCGAGGGTGGTGCCGATGCCCAGGCCCGCGTCGTACAGCAACTCCAGCCGCTCGCGTGCGACCTCCGCCCGGCCGGACACCGCCCGCAGCTCGGTGGAGTCCCGGAGCGTCACCACGGTGCCCCTGGGGCCTCCGACGCGGTCCATGGGCCGCTGGTTGACCGCCAGCAGGCGTCCTCCGGCGAAGAGCACCTCGTCGCTGGCCTCACGCCCGGACCGGAGCAGCTCCGCCGTCGCCGGGTCGAGGCCCGGCAGGTCCCGCACATAGTGTCCCTCGGCCTGGCCGGGCAGCTCCAGCAGGCGCTTGGCCTCGTCGTTGGCGAGCAGCAGCCGCCCGTCCTCACCGACGATGAGGACGCCCTCCCGCACCGAGTGCAGCACCGTGTCATGGTGCTCGTACATGCGGGTCATCTCGTCCGGAGCCAGGCTGTGGGTCTGCCGCCGCAGCCTCCTGCCGACCAGCGCGGTACCGCCGGTCGACACCACGAGCGCTCCGGCACCGGCGGCCAGGATGATGGGCAGCTGCCGGTCCACCTGGCTGGTCACGTTGCGCACTTTCAGCCCGGCGGAGACGAGGGCAACGACGTGGCCGTGGGCGTCGTCGATGGGGACGGTCGCCTGCACCTCGTGGCCGAGCGGGCCGTGGACGCTTTCCGTGTAGACCTTCCCGGCCAGCGACGGCCCGATGGTGCCCACGAACCGCTTTCCTATCTTGCTCGGGATGGGGTGGGTGTAGCGGATGCCCTTGGTGTCCATGACCACGATGAAGTCGACGCCCGCGGACTTGCGTCCCGCCTCGGTGAGCGGCTGGAGCAGCTTGGACGGGTCGCGGGTGTGCAGTGCCTGCACGACGCCGGGCGAGTGCGCGAAGGTCTGCGCCACGGCTACGGAACGGCGCTTGGCCTCCGTGCTGGTGTCCCGTTCCGACTGCAGGACGAGAGCGATGACGCCGCAGACCACGAGTAGGACCACCAGCGGCACCTGAAGGAGGAAGACCTGCCCGGCGACGCTGCGAGGGCTCCTGCCGACCATGGCACGACGTGGCGTAATCCTGAATCGGGCAAATCGGTCCGACATGCGGCATTTGTAGCACCGGTGGATGCCCGTGACTATGCCGGTCCAGGAGATGGACGCATCTTTTGGCGCTGCGTATGCCGCGGGAGTCTCTCATCGCCACAGGAGTCACATCACACCTGTAACGCGCGGGGCCGGGGGCCGGGGGTCGCACTCGGGGCGGATCCGGTGGAAGGCGCCGAGGGTGCGAACAGAGTGGCTTGTGCGGTCGGTGGTGCTCGACAACGTTGTCTTATGGTCTGTACATGACTTTACCGCGTCAACCGACAACGGTGTCAACCCACTTGCGGTACCCGGCCGTGCGCCTGCGCGGGCGTACGCGGTCTTCCGTGGTACCGGTGGCACACGCTACTGTCCCTGCGGCTTGTGCGACCGGTGGTGCGCGACCCGCCCGTAAGGAGGAAGGGCCGCGTCATGCGCTTTCGACCCATGTCCCTGCTGCTGGCCGCTCTGCTCGCGACCGGCGGCGCCGCCCCCGCCCTCGCGGCGACCGCCGCTCCCCCCGACCTCGTCAATGACCCCACGCCCTATGTCGATCCGCTGATCGGCACCAAGAACGGCGGCGACGTCTTCCCGGGCGCCGTCGTGCCGTTCGGCATGCTCTCCTGGAGCCCGGAGAACACCCGCGGTGACGCCACGAGAACCGCCGCACCCGGCGGTTACCAGTACGACACCACGCGCATCCGCGGCTTCAGCCTCACCCACATGTCCGGCACCGGCTGCGCGGGAGGCGGCGGCGACATCCCCTTCTTCCCTTACGCCGGCGAGGTCACCTCCTCCCCGGCGAGCGACACCAAGGACGCCGTCTACGCCTCGGACTTCACCCACACCGACGAGACCGCCGAACCCGGCCACTACAAGGTGGGCCTCGCCTCTGGTGTCACCGCCGACCTCACGTCCACCACGCGCACCGGCTCGGCGCGCTTCACCTTCCCCACCGACAAGCCCGCCTCCCTGCTGGTGCGCACCGCCAACTCGGAGGTCGGCTCGGAGGACTCTACGGTCACGATCGACCCGGACGCCCGGACGATCTCCGGCTCCGTCACCTCCGGGAACTTCTGCGGGTACCTCGATCCCGAGGGCCGGCGGGCCTACTACACCCTGTACTTCACCGCCCGCTTCGACCGCGCCTTCCAGGCCACCGGAACCTGGCGGGACGACCGTCTCGACCCGGGCTCCACGGAGGCGTCCGGTGGCACCGGCGACTTCTCCCAGGGCGGGCGGCCCGTCGCCGGCAGGGGCGCGGGCGGTTACGTGGAGTTCGCGCCCGGCGCCGGTCCGGTGAACGTCAAGGTCGGCATCTCCTACGTCAGCCGGGAGGCCGCCGAGGCGAACCTCGCCGCCGAGAACCCGCCGGGCCGCTCCTTCGACGCCGTCAGGCAGGCGGCGCGCCGGGCCTGGCGCGAGCGGCTCGGTGCCGTCCGGGTCGGCGGTGGCACGGACGCCGAGCGCACCACCTTCTATACCGCGCTGTACCACTCGCTGCTGCATCCGAACGTCATCAGCGATGCCGACGGCCGATACCGCGGAGCCGACGGCCGGCCGCACACCGTCGACCGCCGGCAGCACGCCCAGTACGGCACCTTCTCCGGCTGGGACGTCTACCGCGGCCAGGTGCAGCTGCTGACCCTGCTCGACCCACGGATCGGCTCGGACATCGCCCAGTCCCTGTACGAACTGGCCCGGCAGAACGGCGGCGTCTGGGACCGCTGGCTGCACGGCGCGTCCGGCACCCACGTCATGAACGGCGACCCCTCCGCTCCCGCCCTCGCCGGCATCCACGCCTTCGGCGGCACCCGCTTCGACCTCGACGGCGCGCTGGAGTCCCTGGTCGAGGCGGCCACGGTGCCGACCGAGCAGGATCTGTCCTCCGCCGGAAAACCGGTGCTCTCCGTCGGCCAGCGCCCCTCCCTCGACAAGTACCTGAAGCTGCACTACATGCCGTCGGTGTCCAACGCCTGGGGCGGTGCCGCCGAGACCCTGGAGATGTCCACCGCCGACTTCGCGCTCTCCCAGCTCGCCTCGGCCGCGGGGGAGAAGGACACCGCGGCCGCCTTCGCGGGCCGCGCCCAGTGGTGGCAGAACAACTTCAACATCGCGGCACACGGCAGCGGCGGCTACATCGCCGACCGCAAGGCCGACGGCAGTTGGGTCACCGGCTTCACCCCCGCCACCGGCTCCGGTTTCGTGGAGGGCACGGCCGCCCAGTACACCTGGATGGTCCCGCACGACCCGGCCGGGCTGTTCGCCGCGATGGGCGGCCGGGACAAGGCCCTGCAGCGCCTCGACGCCTTCTTCCACACCGCCGACGGCGGCTGGGCGTTCACCGGCGCGGGCGGTGAGAAGTCCGAGCTGGACAACGAGCCGTCGATCAACGTGCCCTATCTGTACGCCTACGCGGGCGCGCCCTACAAGACGCAGGAGACCGTGCGGGCCGCGATGCGCCGGCTGTGGTCGACCGAGCCCGGCGGCATCCCCGGCAACGACGACCTCGGCGCGATGTCGTCCTGGTACGTCTTCTCCGCCCTCGGCATGTATCCGCAGGTGCCCTCCCGCGCCGAACTGGTCCTCGCCTCACCGCTGTTCGAGCGCATCGAGATCCACCGCCCCTACGGCAACGACATCTCCGTGCGTGCCCGGGGCGCCGCGGCCGACGCCCCGTACATCCGCTCCCTGCGCGTCGACGGGCGCGCCGGCGAACGGCCTTGGCTGCCCGCGTCCTTCGTGCAGCGCGGCGGACACCTCGACTACACCCTGTCCGCGACCCCGGACCGGAGCTGGGGGAGCGACCCCGCCGACGCGCCGCCGTCGTTCCGGGCGGGCGAGCAGCCCTACCAGATCGGCGTCGGACCGACCACGGCGACGATCCCGCCGGGCGGCAGCATGACGACGACTGTGCGGGCCGTGGCGCTGAACGGTGGCGCCGGGCCCGACGTCCACTTCCGCGTCGAGACCCCGGACGGCGTCACCGCCTCCCCGGCCGAGGGCACGGTCACCTCGGGCGCCCAGGAGATCACCCTCACCGCGGGCCCGGGCATCGCGCAGGGCTTCTACGACGCGCGGGTCACCGTGACCTCCGGCGACACCGCGTACCGGCAGCCGGTGACGCTGACCGTGGCCGCACCCGGCAGCCTGCTCGCCGCCTACGACACCACCGGCATCTCCGACGACATCGGCGACCACGACGAGGCCGACTACGACGGCGGCGGCTGGAGCTACTCCCGCCAGGCCCTGGCCGCGGCGGGTCTCACCCCTGGCGCCGACGGCACCGTGGCCGGACTGACCTTCACCTGGCCGAACTCCCCGAACGGCCGTCCCGACAACGCCTCCGCGGCCGGCCAGACCCTGCGGCTGGACTCCCCGGCCGCCCGCCTGTCCTTCGTCGGCAGCGCCGTCAACGGCAACCAGCAGACGAAGGCCACCGTCACCTACACCGACGGCACCACCGGCACGGTCGACCTGGCCTTCACCGACTGGACCGTCGGGGGCGGGGGCGGCAGCGTCCAGTACGGCAACGAGACCGTCGCCCGCACCGCGTACCGCAACGTCGCCGGCGCCGACCGCGATCCGGTGGCGACGTACATCTTCGCCACCCGGCCGTTCACCGCGCCCGACGGCAAGCGGATCGCTTCCGTGACCCTTCCGCGCAACGCGGACCTGCACGTGTTCACGCTGGCCGTCGGCTGAGGCGGGGGGCTTGAGTATCCGTACTCAGGCCCCGTGCCCGCCGTTCGGCAAAGCTGGCGGCATGAACACCGTCCGCACACAGAACCGCCACGTGCTGCCCCGCATGGTCGGCGTGGCAGTCACCGGGGCGGTTCTGGCCCTGGGGGCCGGGCAGTTCCACGCCTGGATCGACCGGCGGAACAGCCGGGGGTGTGCGCCCACGGAGGGACTGTGCATCACCTGGTGGGGTCTGGCGTTCGTGCCGCTCACCGCGATGGTCGCCGTGGCCGTGCTGATCACCGTCTACAAGGCCCTGGACATCAGGCCGCGCCTGGTGATCGTCCCGCCGACCGTGATGCTGGCGCCGGTGCCGCTGGCCGCCGCACAGACGTTCGCCGGTCCGGGGGCCGTCGTGCTCGCCGGCGCGCTCTGGTGCTCCGCCCTCGCGCTCGCCGCATGGAGCCGCTACCGCGTCCCGGCGGTGTCGGTCGCGGCGGCCCTCCTGCTCACAGCCCTCGTGCAGCTGTACGGCTGACCGCAGGACGGCCGGCACCGGGGCTCGA
Source organism: Streptomyces sp. NPDC049915 (assembly GCF_040656475.1). NCBI lineage: Bacteria > Bacillati > Actinomycetota > Actinomycetes > Kitasatosporales > Streptomycetaceae > Streptomyces > Streptomyces sp. NPDC049915. The sequence goes on along the minus strand of NZ_JBFAMH010000001.1, from coordinate 570,286 downwards.
GCCCGGTGCCGGCCGCACCCGTCAGGGACGGGCGAGCAGTTCGACCTCCGACAGCGTCGCCTCACCGGTCAGCACCAGGCGGTACTTCTCGTACGCGCCCGGGTGTTCCACCGTGAACGCCCGGGTCTGCCGGTCCCAGGGGAAGGACTGGCCGGTGCGTTCGTCGAGGGTGTGCCAGGTGGTGCCGTCGGCGGAGCCAACAAGGCGCCAGCCGGCCGGTGCCTTCGTGTGGTCCTTCGGCGAGGTCAGGGTGTACTGGACGGCCTCGGTGCGGCCGGTGACCGGCAGGTCGGCCGTCGTCAGGGCGGCCTCGGTCGCCGACGTGTCGTCGAACAGGGCGCCGTCGCCCTTCAGTACGTCCGCGCGCGGGGTGGGTGCCTTGTCGTCGGTCGTGATCGACGCCGGTGCCGCGTCCTTTCCGGTGCCCCACGCCGACGGCTGCGGGCCCATGTCGAACTCCAGGACACCACCGCGGGCGAGCAGGGAGTGGGGGAGCGCGGTGGAGTTCCAGCTGCGGCCGTTGACCTTCAGGCCCTGCACGTAGATGTTGCGCGCGCTGTTCTTCGGTGCCTTCACCACCAGGTCGCGGCCGTTCTCCAGGTGCACGGTCGCCTTGGTGAACAGCGGGGAGCCGACGGCGTACTCGCCGCTGCCCATGACCAGCGGGTAGAAGCCGAGCGCCGAGAACAGGTACCAGGCCGACTGCTCGCCGTTGTCCTCGTCGCCGTGGTAGCCCTGCCCGATCTCACTGCCGACGTACAGCCGGGAGAGCACCTCGCGGATCTTCTCCTGCGCCTTCCACGGCTGTCCCGCCGCGTCGTACATGTAGATCACGTGGTGGGCGACCTGGTTGGAGTGGCCGTACATGCCCATGCGGACGTCCCGGGCCTCCGTCATCTCGTGGATGACGCCGCCGTAGGAGCCGACGACCTCGGGCGAGGCGGTCTCCGGGGTGGCGAAGTACGTGTCGAGCTTGTCACCGAGCCCCGAGCGGCCGCCGTAGAGGTTGGCCAGGCCCCGGCTGTCCTGCGGGGCGGTGAAGGCGTAGCCCCAGCCGTTGGTCTCGGTGTAGTCGTAGCCCCACACCCGCGGGTCGTACTTCTCCGACGCGACCCGCCAGTCGCCCTTCGCGTCGCGGCCCTGGAAGAAACCGGCCTTGGTGTCGAAGAGGTTCACGTAGTCGCGGGCCCGGTTGAGGAAGTACTCCGACTCCTCCTGATAGCGCTTCTCGCCGGTCTGCGCGTACAGCTTCCGGCCCATCTTGGCGATGCCGTAGTCGTTGAGGTAGCCCTCCAGCGCCCAGGACAGGCCCTCGTGCGTGTCGGTGCTGGTGTACCCCAGGAACGGCGAGGTGGCCATGCCCTTGCGGCCCACGCCCGAGGCGGGCGGGACGACCGTGGCGTTCTTCACGGCCGCGTCGTAGGCCGCCTTCGCGTCGAAGTCGACGCCCTTGACGTAGGCGTCGGCGAACGCCACGTCCGAGGAGGTGCCGGTCATCAGGTCGGCGTAGCCGGGGGAGGACCAGCGCGAGGTCCAGCCGCCGTCCTTGTACTGCTGCACGAACCCGTCGACCAGCTCGCCCGCTTGAGTGGGTGTCAGGAAGGAGTACGCCGGCCAGGTGGTGCGGTAGGTGTCCCAGAAGCCGTTGTTGACGTACACCTTGCCGTCGACGATCTTCGCGCCGGTGTGCGTCGGGGTGTCCTGGGCCGGCATGGGGGAGAAGGGCGAGGCGTATCGGTCCTTGCCGTCGACCTTCTCGAAGCCGGAGTTCGGGTACAGGTACAGCCGGTACAGGCTGGAGTACAGGGTGGTCAGCTGGTCCGGGGTGGCGCCCTCCACCTCGACCCGGCCGAGCAGGTCGTCCCAGGCCTTGCGGGCGCGGTTCCGCACCCCGTCGAAGGACATGCCGTCGGGGATCTCCTGGCGGAGGTTGTCCTTGGCCTGGTCGAGGCTGATCAGCGAGGTCGCCAGGCGCAGGGTGACCGTGCGGTCGTCCCCCGCCTTGAAGCGCAGCCAGCCCTGCACGCCGCTGGACGAGCCGTCCGTCACCGGCCGGTCGAAGACGCCGTACACGAACAGCCGGGTCGCGCCGGTGGACAGGCCGGACTTCACGTCGGAGAACCCGGTGACGATCCCGTGCTCCTTGTCGAGCGTCAGGCCCGCCTGCTCGGTGACGTTGTCGAACAGCACGCTCGCGTCGTCACCGGGGAAGGTGAAACGCAGCGCGGCCGCGTGGTCGGTGGGGGCCATCTCGGCCTTGAGGCCGTTCTCGAACCGCACACCGTAGTAGTACGGCCGCGCGGTCTCGTTCTCGTGCCGGAACGGCAGGGCACGGCCGGCACGCGAGGTGTCCGGGGTGCCCGGCGTGAGGGACGGCATCACCTGGAAGGTCTGCCGGTCGCCCATCCACGGGCTCGGCTCATGACTCGCGCTGAACGCCTGGATGGTCGGCAGGTTGTCCGCGTTGTTCATCCGGGCGTAGTCGTACAGCCAGCTCAGCGAACCGGCGTTGGTGACCGGCGTCCAGAAGTTGAAGCCGTGCGGCATCGCGGTCGCCGGGAAGTCGTTGCCGCGGGAGAAGCCGCCGCTGGAGTTGGTGCCGCGGGTGGTCAGCGCGTAGTCGGACAGGTGCGCCTCGGGCCGCTCGGGCGCGACGGGCCGCAGGGCGATGTCGTCCAGCCAGCCGCGGAAGCGCGCCGGGCCCTTCGGGGAGTCGTACGCCACCAGGATGCGGTCGACGGTCTTGCCGGCCGCGACCGACCCGATCGCACAGGCCACGTTGTTCCACTGGTTGACGTAGAGAACCTTCGCCGCGCCCTGCCCCTGCGGGGTGAGCGCGAACCCGTGCTGGTCTCTTGCGCCGAGGCCGCTCAGATAGGTGCCGTCGGTGAAGGCGAGGTCCACCGAGACGTTCGTCGCGTCGTAGTCACGGTCGCCGTCGGCCATCGAGGGGAAGATCCGGTAGGACAGCTGGGTCGCCCGGGTGACGCGCACGTCGACGTCGAAGACCTTGTTGTACGAGTACGCCCGGCCGTCGGCGGTGTGCCGTCCGGCGTAACGCAGGGCGCGCTTTCCGGTGAATCCGGCGCCCGCCTTCGCCGTCGGGGAACCGCTGGGGCCGCGGTCGACGAGCGAGAGCATGTCCTGCGGAACCGGCCCGTCGGCGGCGCCGGTGGAGAACTGCACGTCGGCCAGTTGCAGGATGTCCGAGGCGCCGCTGTTGCGGGTGACCTCCAGTCGGAAGTGCGCGTACTCGGCGGGCTCGGCCAGGTCGTACGTCTTCGTCTGGAAACGTTCGCCGAAGGACTCGCCGGAGCGGGTGTCGAGCGTCTTCCAGTCCTTGCCGTCGGTGGAGCCCTTCAGGGTCCAGTCCCTGGGGTCGCGCTCGGCGGCGTCATTGGCCGAGGTGAGCGCGTACGTAGTGATTTTCTGCGGTTTGTCCAGGTCGAACTCGACCCAGCCCGTCGGCTCGAAGGTGAGCCACTTGGTGCTCGGCTCGCCGTCGACGAGGTTCTCCTTCACCTCGCCCGCGCCCGTGTTCTCGCCGCTCGCCCGCACGTCCGTGACGTGGTCGGTGACGTTGCCCGATATGCCGCTCGCATAGCCGCCGTCCACGCCGGACGCGCGCTTGCCGCCGTCGGGCGCGGTGTCGACGGTGTTGAGCCAGTCGGGCGCCGGGTCGCCCGCCTCGAAGGACGACGCGAAGGACCGGTCGGCGGCCGGGGCCTTGCCGGGCAGCGCCACCGCCGCCCCCTCGGCGCCTGCCGCCATGACAAAGGCGGCCGTGAGAACGACCGCCGGACCGTATCTGTGCCGAGTTCTGCGCTGCATCGACGAGCACACCCTCCCTGCGCTGGACAACGTTGTCACCTTCATCGCGCAGGAACCAGTAGGGGGTGAAGTGGTCAGCGGTGTCAAGGGTGTTGGCTGCGCCGTTCGGGGGCTATGTCGGTAATTCTTCCGGCACGGCATCCACAGGCGGTTCATATTTCCGCGAGGTCTCAACTCGGAAAAGACCCATGGCCAACCTTGCATTCGATCTTGCTCAGGCGGCCGGAAGTGGACTATACCTGTCGGCGATTCACCCGATCTCCACGAGCTCGCAGCACGACCCTGTGTCACCCTGCTTCACCCTGCTTGACCCGACCGCGGTGCCGGGAGGATCCGGTTCACCGCCTGAGTCCTGTGAGAAGGCGAGGACTTGAGCATGGGATCCACTTCCGCAGCAAACAACGGCACCGACGGTGTCGGCCGCCGTGATCTGATCAAGCGGTCAGCCGCGCTCGGCCTGGTGTCCGTGCCCGCGATGGGCTTTTTGTCCGCGTGTGCCAGCGGCGGCGGCAGCGACAACAACGAGAAGGCGGCGGCGGGCAAGAAGACCGCCCAGAACCCGCTCGGCGTCAATGACACCGCGCAGATGGAGTTCGTCCTCTTCGACGGCGGTTTCGGCAAGGAGTACGCCGAGGACGCGACGAAGATCTACGCCAAGAACTTCCCCAAGGCGCACGTCAAGTTCTCCGCCACCCAGAAGATCCAGTCCACGCTGCAGCCCCGCTTCAACCAGGGCAACCCGCCGGACCTCATCGACAACTCCGGCGCCGAGCAGATGGACATGGGCGTCCTGGTGGGCAAGAACCAGCTCGCCGACCTCACCCCGCTGCTGGACGCCCCGTCCTACGACGACCCGAAGAAGAAGGTCCGCGACACCCTGCGCCCGGGCATCGTGGAGATGGGCCAGTTCGACGGGCAGCAGGTCTGGATCCTGTACTACGCCTACACCGTGTACGGCGTGTGGTACTCGCAGAAGGCGCTGGACGCGCTCGACGAGAAGTACCCCGAGACCTGGGACCAGATGCTCGCGGTGTGCGAGAAGGCCAAGAAGAAGGGCATGGCCGGCTGGACGTACGCCGGCAAGTACCCGTACTACCTGCCCTTCTCCCTCTACCCGATGATCGGCAAGGTCGGCGGGCGCGAGGTGCTCGACGCCATCGACAACCTCGAGCCGAACGCCTGGAAGCACCCGGCCGTCAAGGCCTGCTTCGAGGCGTACTACGAGCTGTACCGGAAGGGTTACGTCCTCCAGGGCACCCCGGGCCTGGACCACATCCAGTCGCAGACCGCGTGGGCCAAGGGCAAGGCGCTGTTCATCCCGAACGGCTCCTGGGTGGAGAACGAGTCGGCCAACGTCATCCCGGCCGACTTCAACCTCGCCGTCTCCGCGCCGACCGGCCTGGACGCCTCCGACAAGATGCCCTTCGGCACCATCTGGGCCTCCGGCGGCGAGCCCTTCGTCGTGCCGGCCAAGGCCAGGAACGGCACCGGCGGCATGGAGCAGCTGCGCATCATGCTCAGCGAGGCGTCCTCGAAGAACTTCACCGCCAAGGTGAAGTCGCTGACCGCGTACAACGGCGGCACCGACGGCATCACCCTCACCCCCGGTCTGAAGTCGGGTGTGGCGGCGCTGGACAAGGCCGGACAGAACGTGGTGAACCCGCGGCTGCAGGACTGGTATGTGCAGCTGCAGAAGGAGAAGATCGGTGTGGCCGGCCTCGGCGAGATGATGGCCGGCCGTCTCACCCCGGCGGAGGCCATCAAGAAGATCCAGGGCTTCGCCGACGAGGCCGCCAAGGACAGCTCGATCAAGCACTACAAGCACCAGTGACGAACCGTCACCAGAGCCCGCCCGGCGCCCTGACCAGCCCGGGCGGGCCCTGGCGGCCGGACCCGCCCAGAGATCGGGGTCGGTAGTAATGCAGCACGGTAAATACCGGTTCATCGTGGGGTTCCTGGCGGTGCCCCTGGGGCTGTACGCCCTGTTCGTGGTCTGGCCCTTCATCCAGTCCATCTACTACTCGTTCACGGACTGGACGGGTCTGAGCCCCGAATTCAAGATGGTCGGCTTCGACAACTACAAGAGGATGCTCGACGACGACATCTTCTGGAAGTCGTTGCAGCACAGCCTGGTGTTCGCCCTGGTGCTTCCGCTGGTGACACTCAGTCTGGCGCTGTTCTTCTCCTTCATGATCAATGTGGGCGGGCGGCGGAAAAAGGGCGGGCCGGTCATTTCCGGCGTGCGGGGGTCGTCGTTCTACAAAATCGTGTACTTCTTCCCGCAGGTGCTCTCCATCGCGATCGTCGCCCTGCTGTTCGCCTTCGCGTACAACCCGGAGAGCGGTGCCATCAACTCGGTCCTGCGCGGAATCGGGCTGGACAGCCTGCAGCCGCTGTGGCTGGGTGATCCGAGCCTGGCGCTGTGGTGTGTGATGGCCGTTCTGGTCTGGTCGACGGTCGGTTTCTTCGTGGTGCTGTTCTCGGCGGGCATGGCGTCGATCCCGGCGGACCTGTACGAGGCCGCGCTGCTGGACGGGGCGAACCGCTTCACCACGTTCTTCCGGATCACGCTGCCGCTGCTGTGGGACACCGTGCAGTCCGGCTGGGTGTACATGGGCATCCTGGCGCTCGGCGCCGAGTCGTTCGCGGTCGTGCAGATCATGACGACCGGACCCGGCGGCCCCGACTACTCGACCACCGTCATGGTCCTGTACGTGTACCAGAAGGCGTTCCGTGATGGGCAGGCCGCCTACGCCACCACGATCGGCGTCGCCCTGCTCGTCGTCACGCTGGCCTTCGCGGCCGTCGTCATGCTGCTGGGCCGGCGCGAGCGGCTGGAGTTCTGATGAAGACGACCGAGACCCCCGCCCCGATCCCGGCCGAGCCGGGCCTGCCGATCGCCAAGGTGGACGTACCGGCGAGGAAGCCGCGTGCGGTGAAGAAGGAGGGCAGTGTCCTCAACGTCTTCTCGCACGGCATGCTGATCCTCTGGGCGATCATGGTGGTCATGCCGCTGCTGTGGGCGGTGATGACGTCCTTCAAGGACGACAGCTCCATCTTCGGCTCGCCCTGGTCGCTGCCGGACACGCTGCACTTCGGCAACTGGGCGCGGGCCTGGACCGACGCCCATATGAGCGAGTACTTCCTCAACACCGTCCTGGTGGTCGGCGGCTCGCTCGTCGGCACGCTGGTGCTGGGCTCGATGGCGGCGTACGTCCTGGCCCGGTTCGACTTCCCGGGCAACCGCTTCATCTACTACCTCTTCGTCGGCGGCATGAGCTTCCCGATCATGCTGGCGCTGGTCCCGCTGTTCTACGTCGTGAACAACATGGGACTGCTGAACACGATCCACGGGCTGATCCTGGTGTACATCGCGTACTCGCTGCCCTTCACGGTGTTCTTCCTGACCGCGTTCTTCCGCTCGCTGCCGTCGTCGGTGGCGGAGGCGGCGTTCGTGGACGGCGCCTCGCACAGCCGGACGTTCTTCCAGATCATGCTCCCGATGGCCAAGCCGGGCCTGATCAGCGTGGGCATCTTCAACTTCCTGGGCCAGTGGAACCAGTACATGCTCCCGACGGTCCTCAACACCGACCCCGACAAGCGGGTCCTCACCCAGGGACTGGTCCAGCTGGCCGTCAGCCAGGGCTACAAGGGGGACTGGTCGGGCCTCTTCGCGGGCCTGGTGATGGCGATGCTCCCGGTCCTGGCGGCGTACATCATCTTCCAGCGACAGCTGGTCCAGGGCCTGACGGCTGGGGCGCTGAAGTAGCCCCGGCGGCCGGTCCGGCCGCACCGAAGGACGCGTACGCCGCTCCCGAGGGAGCGGCGTACGCGTGTGCGGGGGTGCTCCGGTCCCGTTCCGGGGTACTCCGGTCCTGGATACGGCAGGCTCCGGAGTAAGCCCCCGCCCCCGGTGCGTTCGTAGCCCTGTGCGACCGTGTGGACGCATCCGGTACCGCCGTCGGAGACTGACGGTGAGAGCTCGTGCACAGAGGTGGAAAGTGTTCAACCTCTTGACGGGAGTCACCCCGAACGGCTCAGCTTAGAGTTCACTAGTTGGACATAGAGCGGGGCCTCATCGAAGCGGTCCCGTGCGCAGGAGGTCGTCGTGGAGACTCCAGGGTCGCAGTCGTCGCTGCACCGAGCCAACCTGGAGCGGGTCGTACGCGCCGTTCGGCTGGCGGGATCGCTCACCCAGGCGGAGATCGCGAGGACCACGGGCCTGTCCGCGGCTACGGTCTCCAACATCGTCCGGGAACTCAAGGACGGCGGGACGGTCGACGTCACGCCCACCTCGGCGGGCGGCCGCAGGGCCCGCAGCGTGAGCCTCAGCGGAGACGCGGGCATCGTTGTCGGCGTCGACTTCGGGCACACCCACCTGCGCGTCGCCGTGGGCAACCTCGCCCACCAGGTGCTCGCCGAGGAGTCCGAGCCGCTGGACGTCGACGCCTCCGCCGCGCAGGGCCTGGACCGGGCCGAGGAGCTCGTGAATCGCCTGATCGCAGCAACGGGGGTCGACCGGTCCAAAGTCGCCGGCGTGGGCCTTGGCGTACCGGGTCCGATCGACGTCGAGTCCGGCACCCTGGGGTCCACCGCGATCCTCCCCGGCTGGACCGGCACCAAGCCCGCCGAGGAGCTCAAAGAGCGCCTGGGCGTGCCCGTGTACGTGGACAACGACGCCAACCTCGGCGCCCTCGGCGAGCTGGTCTGGGGCAGCGGCCGGGGCGTGCGCGACCTGGCGTACATCAAGGTCGCCAGCGGTGTCGGCGCCGGTCTGGTGATCGACGGCAAGATCTACCGCGGTCCGGGTGGCACCGCGGGAGAAATAGGACATATTACTCTTGATGAATCCGGACCGGTCTGCCGCTGCGGGAACCGTGGCTGCCTGGAGACCTTCACGGCCGCGCGCTATGTGCTGCCGCTGCTCCAGTCCAGTCACGGCACCGACCTGACCATGGAAGGCGTCGTACGGCTGGCCAAGGACGGGGATCCGGGCTGTCGTCGGGTGATCGCCGACGTCGGCCGCCATATCGGCAGTGGAGTGGCCAATCTCTGCAACTTGCTGAACCCGAGCCGGGTGGTCCTGGGCGGTGATCTCGCCGAGGCCGGTGAGCTTGTGCTCGGGCCGATCAGGGAGTCCGTCGGCCGCTACGCCATCCCCAGCGCGGCGCGCCAACTGTCCGTTCTCCCGGGGGCACTTGGGGGCCGTGCGGAGGTGCTCGGAGCGCTCGCGCTCGCACTCAGCGAGATGGGTGATTCGACACTTTTGGACGGCGCGCCGACTGCGGCCGTGCCTGCCTTCACTTAGAGAACGGATGGCACCGTTGCCATCTCGTTAAGGATTTACTTCTTGACGTCGTACGTGTGGCCGAGTTGACTTCCAGCCACCTCGGCCGCAACGACGCGGCCTCGTCAGGGAGGTTTTTCGAAGTGAACACGCGTATGCGTCGTGCCGCCGTAGCCGTTGCCGCTGGTGCGATGGCCGTTTCGCTCGCCGCCTGCGGCAGCGCGAAGGAGTCCGGCGGCAGCAAGACCGAGTCGTCCGGTTCCGCCGCCAAGGGCGACAACATCAAGATCGGTCTGCTCCTGCCGGAGAACAAGACCGCTCGTTACGAGAAGTTCGACCGGCCCCTGATCGAGAAGAAGATCAAGGAGCTGACGGGCGGCAAGGCGACCATCCAGTACAACAACGCCCGCCAGGACGCCAACCTCCAGGCCCAGCAGGTCGACACCATGATCACCAACAAGGTGGACGTGCTGATCCTGGACGCGGTCGACGCCAAGGCCGTCCAGAACTCCGTCAAGAAGGCCACCGACGCCGGCATCAAGGTCGTCGCCTACGACCGCCTCGCCGAGGGCCCGATCAGCGGCTACACCTCGTTCGACAACGAGGAGGTCGGCAAGACCCAGGGCAGCGCCCTCATCAAGGCGCTGGGCGACAAGGCGACCAAGGCGTCCAAGGTCGTCATGATCAACGGCTCGGTCACCGACCCGAACGCCGCCCAGTTCAAGAAGGGCGCGCACTCCGCCCTCGACCCCAAGGTGACCATCGCCAAGGAGTACGACACCAAGGAGTGGTCGCCGGACAACGCCAACTCCGAGATGGAGGCGGCGATCTCCGCGGTCGGCAAGGACAACATCGCGGGCGTCTACTCCGCCAACGACGGCATGGCCGGCGGTATCATCACCGCCCTCAAGGCCGCGGGTGTGAAGGTCCCGGTCACCGGCCAGGACGCCGAGCTGGCGGGCGTGCAGCGCATCGTCACCGGCGACCAGTACATGAGCGTCTACAAGCCGTACGCGCCGGAGGCCGCCGCCGCCGCCGAGATGGCCGTCGCGCTCGCCAAGGGCCAGTCCCTGGACTCCGTGGCCAAGAACAAGGTCAACAGCGGCAGCGAAAAGGACATCCCGTCCGTCCTGGTCCCGGTCACCTCGCTGACCCAGGCCAACATCAAGGACACTGTCGTCAAGGACGGCATCTACACCATCGACGAGATCTGCACCGCCAAGTACAAGGCGGCCTGCGACAAGATCGGTCTGAAGTAAGCCGCGGCCGTCCGTGTCCGCCGGCCGCCCCGAGCGGTCCCGGCGTACCCGGACCGGCCCCCACAAGCAGCACCCGCTGCTTCCCCGCTCCTCCGGCGCCCCGCGCATCGGACAGCCCCGCAAGCTCAGTGGCGGGGCGCCGGACGGAACACCCCCCCCAAAAAACTCTTCTGCACAACCCTCCCGCCGGGTCAGGCGGCGAAGGAGATGGTTCACGTGTCCGCTACGCCCGTGCTGGCGTTGCGCGGGGTCTCCAAGCGGTTCGGTGCCGTTCAGGCGCTCACCGACGTAGAGCTTGAGGTCCACGCCGGTGAAGTGGTCGCCCTGGTGGGCGACAACGGCGCCGGAAAGTCCACGCTGGTCAAGACGATCGCCGGCGTGCACCCGATCGATGAGGGCGTCATCGAATGGGAGGGCAGGGCGGTCTCGATCAGCAGGCCGCACGATGCCCAGTCCCTGGGCATCGCGACGGTCTACCAGGACCTCGCGCTGTGCGACAACATCGATGTCGTCGGCAACCTCTTCCTCGGCCGTGAGCTGAGGAAGTGGGGCATCCTCGACGAGGTCGAGATGGAGCGGCGCTCCCAGGAGCTGCTGCGCACCCTCTCGATCCGCATACCCAGCGTCCGGATCCCGATCGCCTCGCTCTCCGGCGGACAGCGCCAGACCGTGGCCATCGCGCGTTCCATGCTCGGCGAGCCCAAGCTGGTCATCCTCGACGAGCCCACCGCCGCCCTCGGCGTCGAGCAGACCGCACAGGTGCTCGACCTGGTGGAGCGGCTGCGGGAGCGCGGGCACGCCGTCATCCTCATCAGCCACAACATGGCCGACGTCAAGGCCGTCGCCGACAAGGTCGCGGTCCTGCGTCTCGGCCGTAACAACGGTGTCTTCGAGGTCAAGACGACCTCGCAGGAAGAGATCATCTCCGCCATCACCGGCGCCACCGACAACGCAGTGACCCGCCGTGCGGCCCGCACGACCAGCACGACCGGGGAGGTTTCCAAGTGAGCATCGACAAGACCTCCACGACCGCGCAGGACGAGCAGGTCGTGAACCCCGAGGCAGCCGCAGGCGCCGACGTCGCCGTCGACCCCCGCCTCCTCGTCCGTGAGCAGGGTCTCGCGGGCTACCTGGGTGAGTTCAAGCGCAAGCTGAAGGCGGGCGAGCTGGGCTCCATGCCCGTCATCCTCGGCCTGATCATCATCTGCGTCGTCTTCCAGAGCCTGAACTCCGAGTTCCTGTCCGCGCAGAACCTCAGTGACATCACCGTCACGATGGTCGGCACGGGCATGATCTCGGTCGGCATCGTGTTCGTGCTGCTGCTGGGCGAGATCGACCTGGCGGTCGGCTCGGTCAGCGGCGCGGCCAGCGCCATCGCCGCCGTCCTGGCGGTCAACCAGGGCTGGCCCGAGTGGGCGGCCGTGGTCCTCGCGGTCGTCGCCGGCTGCGCGATCGGCGCCCTGCACGGCTTCTTCTTCGCCGTCCTCGGCGCACCCGCGTTCGCCGTCACCCTGGCCGGCCTGCTGTTCTGGCTCGGCTTCATGCTGAAGATCCTCGGTGAGAACGGCACGATCAACCTCGACAGCGAGGGCCTGATCGGCAAACTGACCACGTACTTCTTCACCGACATGGCCGCCGCGTACGCGCTGGCCGCCGTGGTAGTGGTCGTGTTCTTCCTCACCTCCTTCCTCGGCAACCGGCGCCGCGAGGCCGTCGGCATCCCGTCGCGGCCGATGAGCGACACCGTGCTGCGCACGGTCCTGCTCGCGGTGATCTCCTTCGCCGCGGCCTACATGTACAACCAGTACAAGGGCCTGCCGCTGGCCACGGTGATCTTCCTCGTGTTCCTGATCGGCACGGACTTCCTGCTGCGCCGTACCACCTACGGCCGCAAGGTGTTCGCGCTCGGCGGCAGCGTGGAGGCCTCCCGGCGTGCGGGCATCAACGTCACCGCCGTACGGATGTCCGTGTTCGCGATCTCCGGTGGGTTCGCGGCGATCGGCGGCCTGTTCCTGGCGTCGAAGATCGCCTCCGCCAACCAGAGCGCCGGTACCGGTGACCTGCTGATGAACGCGATCGCCGCGGCGGTCATCGGTGGTACGTCGCTGTTCGGCGGGCGTGGGCGCACGTGGAACGCGCTGCTCGGTGTGCTGGTGATCGTGTCCATCCAGTACGGGCTGCAGCTGGAGTCCATCGCGGAGCCGGTGAAGTACATGATCACGGCGGCGGTGCTGCTGACCACGGTCGTCATCGACTCCATCACCCGTAAGACGCAGAAGACCGCGGGGCGTGCGTAGCGCTTCGCGTTCAGCGCCGCAGGGGTGCGGATGAGCGCCGGGTGCGGGTAGTCCGTGGCCGGTCGCGCAGTTCCCCGCGCCCTTGAGTAGGTCCAGTCGCCCGGCACCTGAAAGGTGCCGGGCGACTGTCGTGTCATGGGGCCGGACATCGTTTCCGTGGGCGGAACATTAGACTCGACAAGCCCGGCAATTGCTCGATCAGCTCTACTGCAAGGAGGCACGGGTGCCGCTGCTGACCCGCATCAGGGGACCGCGCGATCTGGACCGGCTCAGCCTGGAGGAGCTGGACCAGCTGGCCGGGGAGATCCGGACCTTCCTCGTCGAGGCGGTCTCCAAGACCGGCGGCCACCTCGGTCCGAACCTCGGCGTGGTGGAGCTGACCATCGCCCTGCACCGCGTCTTCGAATCGCCGAAGGACAAGGTGCTGTGGGACACCGGCCACCAGTCCTACGTGCACAAGCTGCTCACCGGCCGCCAGGATTTCTCCAAGCTGAAGATGAAGGGCGGCCTGTCGGGCTACCCGTCGCAGGCCGAGTCCGAGCACGACGTCATCGAGAACAGCCACGCCTCCACGGTGCTCGGCTGGGCCGACGGCATCGCCAAGGCCAACCAGCTGCTCAAGCGGGACAGCCACGTCGCCGCCGTCATCGGTGACGGCGCGCTGACCGGCGGCATGGCCTGGGAGGCGCTGAACAACATCGCCGACGCCAAGGACCGCCCGCTCGTCATCGTCGTCAACGACAACGAGCGCTCCTACGCGCCGACCATCGGCGGCCTCGCGAACCACCTCGCGACCCTGCGCACCACCGACGGCTACGAGCGCTTCCTGGCCCGCACCAAGGACCTCCTGGAACGCACTCCGGTCGTCGGCCGCCCCCTCTACGACACGCTGCACGGCGCGAAGAAGGGGCTGAAGGACTTCATCACCCCGCAGGGCATGTTCGAGGACCTCGGCCTGAAGTACGTCGGCCCGATCGACGGCCACGACATCGAGGCGCTGGAGTCCGCGCTGGCCCGCGCCAAGCGGTTCGGCGGCCCGGTGATCGTGCACTGCCTCACCGAGAAGGGCCGCGGCTACCAGCCCGCCCTGCAGGACGAGGCCGACCGCTTCCACGCCGTCGGCAAGATCCACCCCGACACGGGCCTGCCGATCGCCACCTCCGGCGCCGACTGGACATCCGTCTTCGGCGACGAGATGGTCAAGCTCGGCAAGGAGCGCAAGGACATCGTCGCCATCACGGCCGCGATGCTCCAGCCGGTCGGCCTGGACCGGTTCGCCAAGGCGTTCCCGGAGCGGGTCTACGACGTCGGCATCGCCGAGCAGCACGGTGCCGTCTCCGCGGCCGGCCTCGCCCACGGCGGGCTGCACCCGGTCTTCGCGGTGTACGCCACCTTCCTCAACCGCGCCTTCGACCAGGTGCTGATGGACGTGGCCCTGCACCAGTGCGGGGTGACGTTCGTGCTGGACCGGGCCGGTGTCACCGGCACCGACGGAGCCTCGCACAACGGCATGTGGGACATGTCGATCCTCCAGGTCGTGCCCGGCCTGCGGCTGGCCGCGCCGCGCGACGCCGACCAGGTCCGCGCCCAGCTGCGGGAAGCCGTCGAGGTCAAGGACGCGCCGACCGTGGTGCGCTTCTCCAAGGGCGCCGTCGGCCCCGCCGTACCGGCCGTGGGCCGGGTCGGCGGCATGGACGTGCTGCGCGAGCCGGGCACCGAACGCCCGGACGTGCTGCTGGTGTCCGTGGGCGCGCTGGCCCCGATGTGCCTGGAGGTCGCCGACCTGCTGGACAAGCAGGGCATCTCCACCACCGTCGTCGACCCGCGCTGGGTCAAGCCGGTCGACGAGGCGATGGCCCCGCTCGCCGAGCGGCACCGGGTCGTCGTCACCGTCGAGGACAACAGCCGCGCCGGCGGCGTCGGCTCCGCGATCGCGCAGGCTCTGCGCGACGCGGGCGTGGACGTGCCGCTGCGCGACTTCGGCATCCCGCCGCGCTTCCTCGACCACGCCTCCCGCGCCGAGGTCCTCGCCGAGATCGGGCTGACCGCGCCGGACATCGCACGCCAGGTCACGGGCCTGGTCTCGAAGCTCGACGGCCGCTTCGAGCGGAGCGCCGCGGAGATCGAGCCGGCCCGCGACTGATCCCCGACATGCCGGAATGGGCCGGTTGCGCCACTGTGAAGAGTGGTGCGACCGGCCCGTTCGCGTGATGAGGCCCACGGTGGGGCATACGCACCACACCCCCTCTCGACCCTGTCGAGGACGACACAGCGTGGGAGGTCACCGTGAGCAGCACCCTCTTCAGGACGAAGAAGGTCGAGCAGTCGATCGCCGACACCGAGGAACCCGAGCACGCGCTCAAGAAATCCCTGTCCGCGCTGGACCTGACCGTCTTCGGCGTCGGTGTGATCATCGGCACCGGCATCTTCGTGCTCACCGGAACGGTCGCCAAGAACAACGCGGGTCCGGCCACGGCGCTCGCCTTCGTCGTGGCCGGCGTCGTCTGCGCCCTGGCCGCGCTGTGCTACGCCGAGTTCGCCTCCACGGTCCCGGTCGCCGGATCGGCGTACACCTTCTCGTACGCCTCCCTGGGCGAATTCCCCGCCTGGATCATCGGCTGGGACCTCGTCCTGGAGTTCGCCCTCGGCACGGCGGTGGTCGCCGTCGGCTGGTCCGGCTACGTCGCCTCGCTGCTGGACAACGCGGGGTGGCATCTGCCCGCGGCGCTGGGCACGCGGGACGGGGCCCACGGCTTCGGCTTCGACATCCTCGCGGCAGCGCTCGTCCTCGTCCTCACCGGCATCCTCGTGGTCGGCACCAAGCTCTCCGCGCGCGTGACCTCGGTCGTCGTCGCGATCAAGGTGACGGTCGTCCTCATCGTCATCATCGCAGGCGCCTTCCTGGTCAAGGGCGACAACTACCACCCCTTCATCCCCCCGCAGAAGCCGGTGGAGGCGGGCGGCGACCTGAAATCGCCGCTGATCCAGCTGATCTTCGGCTGGGCGCCGTCCAACTTCGGCGTGATGGGCATCTTCACCGCGGCCTCCGTCGTCTTCTTCGCCTTCATCGGCTTCGACGTCGTCGCCACGGCCGCCGAGGAGACCAGGAACCCGCAGCGCGACATGCCGCGCGGCATCCTCGGCTCGCTGTTCATCTGCACGGCGCTCTACGTCGCCGTGGCGATCGTCGTCACCGGTATGGAGCACTACACCAAGCTGTCCATCACCGCGCCGCTCGCCGACGCCTTCAAGGCCACCGGGCACCCGTGGTTCGCGGGCCTGATCAGTTTCGGCGCCGCCGTCGGCCTGACCACGGTCTGCATGATCCTGCTGCTCGGGCAGACCCGGGTCTTCTTCGCGATGAGCCGCGACGGACTGCTGCCGCGCTTCTTCTCGCACGTCCACCCGCGCTTCAAGACCCCGCACCGGCCGACCATCCTGCTCGGCGTGCTCATCGCGATCCTCGCCGGCTTCACCCCGCTGAGCGAACTGGCCGAGCTGGTCAACATCGGCACGCTGTTCGCGTTCGTGGTAGTCGCGATCGGTGTGATCCTCCTGCGGCGCTCCCGGCCCGAGCTGCACCGCGCCTTCCGCACCCCGTGGGTGCCCGTGATCCCGATCCTGTCGGTGTGCGCCTCGCTGTGGCTGATGCTCAACCTGCCGGCCGAGACATGGGTCCGCTTCGGCATCTGGATGGCGATCGGCTTCGTCGTCTACTTCCTGTACAGCCGCAACCACAGCCGCCTGGGCCAGGCCCAACGGGCCGCGGCGGGCCAGGCGTCCGGACCCGGCACCGGCACCGGCACCAGGCCGTGACCACCGCCGCGTAGACGCGGGGGAGGTGGATGGACAGACCCCGCGGGCACCGTGACGTCCTCGCCCCGGCCCCGGCCCCGTCCCCGGGGCCGTGCGGCCCGCGCCCGTGCCTCGCCGACGGCTGCCGCCCGCGCCTCGCCAGTGGCCTGCCGCCCGTGCCTCGCCGGCGGCTCAGTCGCGTACCGCCCGTGGCCCGGTGACCTCCGCGCCCAGTTCCGTGACCCGGCGGCGCAGTTCGCGGTCGGCGGTGACGACCAGGCAGCGGCGGCCCGTGGCGCGGGCGACCAGGTCGACCATGTGGTCGTCGCCGTTGCCGGGGGCGTCCTCGACATGGACGCCGGGCACGGAGGCCACGCCGCGCGCGGCGCCCTCGACGACGAGGACGATGTCCACGGCGCCGCCGTCGCCGCCGTATCCGGCAAGCCCTCGTGCCGCCAGCCGGTCCCGCAGCCGCTCGGCGGCCCCGCGCCGGTCCCGCCACCAGCCGTCGGGCACCGACCCGACGACGTTGGCGCCGTCGACGATCACGAGCAGGGGGGTGCTGTCGTCCATGGGGTCAGCCTCGCACGGCGCCCGCGGCCCGCTCACCCGGCTCTCACGGAGCGCGGCGGGTTCGCGGGGCGTATGGCCGGCAGCCCTGGGGGAACGTCTGAGCGAACTGCATATGATGTCCCCGTCTCAGGTTCCCCAGTGCCGGATGCGGCGGGATTCAGGAAGGTTCACCAGGCCATGCGGAGAAAGCCGACCGGTCCCGCGGGCGCCGCCGGCTCGGTCGAGGAGCGGACGCGCAACGCGTCCGGCGCGGCCCATGGAAGCTGGCTCACGCTCGGCAAGGACGGCCGGCTCACGCTGTACGCCCCCGCGGACGGCGGACTCCTGCGGTGGACCGAAACCGCGGTCGGCGGCCCCGACTGGGGCGACGCGCATTTCGTCGCAGCGCCGGGGCTCACCGATCTGACGGTGGTACAGGGTGCGGACGCCTATGTGCACCTGCTCGGTCGGAGGGAGCGGGCCGTCGCCGATGGCGCGCGGACCGTGGACGTCGTGCATGCCATCCAGTACCAGACCGGGCTCGCCGTCACCGACTGGCGTTCGCTCGGCAATCCGCACGCGGACCGGGAACTGGGGCGTGAACTGGGCCCACCGCTGGGAGCGGTCGCCATGGACGGCATCGTGCACGTCTTCGTGCGCGGTGCGCTCGGCGGGTTGATGCTGCGTCGGGAAGCCCCGAACGGCAAGTGGCGGGCCTGGGAAGACCTGCAGGGGAGCGGCATCGACGCGCTGCCGGCGCCGATCGCCCTGAGCGGAGGCGGGCTGGAGGTGTGCGCCGCCGCCGAAACGGGGCTTTTGGTCTGGCGACAGACGGCGCCGGGCGGCGACTTCACGGGACCACGCGGCTTCTCGCTGCGCCCCGCGCCGGGCACGGTCACCGCCTTGGAGACCGGACCGGACCGCGCCACGTTCTTCTGGACGGACGCCGACAACGGCGCCGCCGCGGCCTGGCGGATCGGTCACTGGCCGACCGCGCTCGGCGCGTCCTGGGCCCAGCGGCCCTATGCCGCCCTGCGCACCCGACTGGATGGTCACGACTGGGTCGTTCTCGCCTATCGGGACCGGGACGGCTCCGCCGTGTTCGGCATGGGCGCCACGGAGAACGAGGCCGGCGGGTTCTGGTGGTACGCGCTGGGAGAGTCGTGCGAGGGCGCGCCCGCCCTGGCCCGCGACGGCCGCGGGCGCGTGGTGATGGCGCTGATCGGCACCGATGGTGTACCGAGGGTGGCCCGCCAGGAGGAGGGGACGGGGCTCAGCCTCACCCGGTGGCGCCGACTGTGATTCGCCGGGCCCGCAGCGGGGAGCGCTGAGCCCGCACCGGGGGAGGGGACTCAACCGCCCTTCGCGGGCGACTTCTTCGCGCTCTCGGGAATGTCGTCGTCGGTGCGGATCGCCTTCCAGAGCTGCGACGCCTGCGGCTCAGCGGCCACCACCCGGTTCGGGTCGACCTTGTCGTACGCGACCGGCAGCATGATCGTCTCCATGTCGGCCGGGTCGACGCCGTTCATGCTGCGGCCGAACTCCGCCAGCTTGGTGAGCGAGGCCAGGTCGGAGTCGGTGGTGAGCGCCGCGGTGAGTTCGTTCGCGATCTTGTACGTCTTGGTGGGGCTGCCGAGCAGGTCCTGCTTCTTGATCTCGGACAGCAGGGCCAGCATGAACTGCTGCTGGAGACCGATACGCCCCAGGTCGCTGCCGTCGCCGATGCCGTGCCGGGTGCGGACGAACTGCAGCGACTGCGTCCCGTCCAGCCGGTGGGTGCCCGCGGTCAGGTTCAGGCCGCTGGAGGAGTCGTGAATGTCCTGGTCGACGGTGACGGTCACGCCGCCGATGGCGTCCACCAGGCCCTTGAAGCCGGCGAAGTCGATCTCGACGTAGTGGTCCATGCGGACCCCCGAGAGGGATTCCACCGTCTTGACGACGCAGGCCGGACCCGCAAGCGAATAGATGGAGTTGAACATCACACGCTTCGCGGAGGCCACCTCGGTGCCGTCCGTCTTCGTGCACGCGGGCCGGGTGACGAGGGTGTCGCGCGGGATGCTCACGGCGACGGCTCGCGTGCGGCCCTGCGGTATGTGCATCACCAGCGCGGTGTCGGAACGGGCCCCGGCCACATTGCCCGTACCGAGAGAGGCGTTCGCGCCGGCGCGTGAGTCGGAGCCCAGGATCAGGATGTTCTGTCCGGAGGTGGGCAGTTTGGCGGGCCGGTCGTCACCGATCGCCTTGTCGATGTCGACGCCCTTGATGTTCCCGTCGAGGTCCCGGTAGAGCCAGTAGCCGGTACCGCCCGCGGCCAGCAGGACGACGACGAGGGACAAGAGCACGATGCGGCCCCAGCGCCGCTTGCCGCCCTGTTGCCGCCGCCGACCGCCGTTCGCCGGGGACCGGCGGGCACGCCGGGACTCGCTGGTGGAGCTGTGCGTCATCGCCTGGGGTTCCTCTCCTCACGGGCTCCGCCTCGGCGGAGGGTTCGGGCCCGGGTGGGGGAGGCCGGCCCACTGATCTGTCAAGCGGTGACAGAACTATAGGCAAGGGGTCGCCGCGTCTTGGGGGGTGGGTGACCGTATAGCGAGATCCGAATGAACCTCACATTAATAGTCCTTGACCACTCGTAAGTGTGACATAAGATGTAGCGAAGCTGTGAATCTTGGTACAGGGGGATTTGCCCAGGTCGCAGCGGCGGTTCTGCCGTACCGGCCGGGAGGCCGCGAGGGCGCGCCGCAGTGCGGGGGCAGGCGTCCGCATGGGTACCGGTTGACGTCCCCGTGGGCGGGATTTGGGCAGGAGTTGAAGTTGGCGGTTCAGCCGCGTCTGAGTGTTGTCGTTCCCTTCCAGAACGTCGAGGCGTATCTCGCCGAGTGCCTGGAGTCGATCGCTCGCCAGTCTTTCGGGGACTTCGAGGTGATCCTCGTGGACGACGGCTCCACCGACGGATCGATCCGCATCGCGGCCGACTACTGCGCCGCCGACCCCCGCTTCAAGCTCATCCGCCAGCACGCGCACGGTCCCGGCCACGCCCGCAACACCGGTCTGCGCTCGCTGCATCCGAGGGGCGAGTTCCTCGCCTTCATCGACGGCGACGACGTCATCCCCGAATACGCCTATGAGCTTCTGATACGAACCCTGGAGGAGTCCGACGCGGACTTCGTCTCCGGCAACGTGCAGATGATGAACTCCGAGAAGAAGTGGCAGTCACCGCTGCACAAGGGTCCGATGCAGAAGAACCGGCGCGGTACCCACATCACCAGGTTCGACGCACTGATCTACGACCGCACCGTGTGGAACAAGATGTTCCGGCGGCCCTTCTGGGACCGGAACTTCATCCAGTTCCCCGAGGGAGTCATGTACGAGGACTCCTGGGTCAACATGTACGCGCACTTCCGCGCGGCCAAGGTCGACGTCATCACCGACGTGATCTATTACTGGCGCCGCCGGGAGGGTGGCGCCGCCCCCTCCATCACCCAGCGGTACACCGAACTGTCCAACCTCCATGACCGCGTCGTCGCCGTCCAGACCGTCAGCCGCTTCCTCGCCGAGCACCGTTCGCGCCAGTACCAGGACGCCAAGCGCAAGTACGACCTCGCCTGCCTGAAGTCGGACCTGATGCAGCATCTGAAGGTGCTGCCCGACGCCGACGAGGAGTACCAGCGGGCCTTCATGCAGTGGTCCAACCTCTTCCTCGACGAGGCCGACGTCAGCATCATCGACGAACTGCCCGCCGAGGCCCGGGTCAAGTGGCTTCTGGTGCGTGAGGGCCGGCTGCCGGAGCTCATCGACGTCATCGAGTTCGAGCGCCGCGGCGGACCCATACCCGTCCAGCGGCGCTTCCGCCGCTACCTCAACTACCCCTACCTCGGCGACCGGGAGGTCGGCCTCGACAAGAAGGCCTACCGCCTGGACAAGGAACTCTCCCTGCACGGCTCTTTGACCGGGGCCCGCTGGAACGCCGACTCGGACCTGCTGACGCTCACCGGAACCGCCTACGTGCGGTTCATCAACGTGCACAAGCGGCACATGTCGGTCAAGGCGCTCGCCCTGCGGAACAAGAAGCAGGGACGGATGGTGGTCATGCCGGCGAAGACCACCTACGCGCCGCAGGCCACGGAGCACTCGAACCAGAGCCGCTACTGCTACGACTGGGCCGGCTTCGAGGTCCGGATCGACACGACCAGGCTGAAGAAGAAGGGGCAGTGGGCGGAGGGCACCTGGGACGTCGCGGCGGGCGTCCTCAGCCGCGGGCTGTTCCGCTACAAGGGCATCGGCCGCGGGGGCGCCGGGAGCGCCGCCAACCCGCCGTACCGGTACGTCGACAAGAACACCCGCATCCTCCCCGTCTTCCTCCAGGGGTCCCTCAAGCTGCGCGTGGAGATCGTGCGCTGCAGGATCACCGGTCACCGCCTCGTCGGCGACCACCTCGAGGTGCGCGGTGTGTACCTCGGCCCCAAGGTGCCTGAGTGGGGCAAGCTCCGGGTGACCAGCATGATCGGCGCCGGACGTCATGACGCCCGCGTCCACTTCAGGCCCGGCGGCGAGGGGTGGTGCACCTTCACGGCGAAGGTCCCCGTGCGCGTGCTCGTCCCCAAGTTCCGGGCGGCGGCCCAGAACTGGGTGGAGATACCGCAGTCCTGGAACATGGGCAGCAACGGCTGGAAGACCACCTTCCATGTCGAGGGCCGCAAGGCGGCCATCTATCCGGTCGTGGCGGAAGACACCCCGGACGGGTACTACCGGGTGCCCGCGGCGCTCCAGACCCGCCAGGGCGACCGGGAGGTCGTGGTCCACCGCAACGGCTCCGGCTACCTGGTGGTCTTCGAGCGCGCGACCCTGCCGACGGCGACACAGGTGAACTGGCGGGAGGACGGCTCGCTGGAGGTCCACGGACGGTACCGGGCGGCCGACTGTCTCACCCCGGAGCAGTACCGGGCCGCACACCTGGTGGTGCGCTCACGTGCGCACGGCGCGGAACGCGCCGTGCCGCTCACCTGGGACGGCAACCGGTTCCACGGCGTGCTGGCCCCCGCGGCCATGCGGACGCTCGCCGGGGACATCCCGCTCGCCGCCGGCCGCTGGGACTTCTTCCTGCGCCGCCAGGACCTCTCGGCGGTCGCACGCGAGGACCGCCTCGACGATCTGATGGTCAAGCTCGACCAGGACATCATCGCCGCCTTCCCCCAGGAGTACGGGCGCAACGACCGCCGTTACGAACTCCAGGCGGAAGCCTGGGACCGGCTCTCCCTGCTGGTCCACTCGGCCATGCCCGACCACGCCCGCGGTCCCTACCGGCAGAAGACGCTGCGCACCAAGGCGTACCCGGCGGCCCGCCGCCACAAGGTGCGCCCCGCCGTGCTCTTCGACGCCTTCAAGGGCACCCAGTACTCCGACAGCCCGCGGGCCCTGCACGAGGAACTGGTACGGCGCGGCGCCGACCTCGAACACCTGTGGGTGGTGCGCGACGATCAGGTCCAGGTGCCGCCCACGGCCAAGCCGGTGCGCATGTGGTCCCCCGAGTGGTACGACGCCCTCGCCACCAGCCGGTACGTCGTCGCCAACAACCACCTGCCCGACTGGTTCCAGAAGCGGGAGGGCCAGATCGTCGTGCAGACGTGGCACGGCACGCCGCTGAAGAAGATCGGCCACGACATCGAGGCGATCCACTTCGCGGACCAGCGCTACCTGGAACGGGTCGAGAAGGAGGTGCAGAACTGGGACATGCTGGTCTCGCCCAACAGCTTCTCCACGCCGATCCTGCGACGTGCCTTCGGCTTCCCGGGTGAGATGGTGGAGTCCGGTTACCCCCGCAACGACATCCTGCGCCGGCCCGGAACGGCCGAGCGGGAAGAGGCCATCCGGCGGCGCATCGGCCTGCCGGAGGGCAAGCGCGTCGTGATGTACGCGCCCACCTGGCGCGACGACCAGTTCTACGCCCCCGGCAAGTACAAGCTCGACTTCCGTATCGACCTGGACGACGCGCGCGCCCGTCTGGGAGCCGACCACGTGCTGCTGGTGCGCCGGCACCCCAACGTGGTCGACCCGGTGCCGGGCGCCGGTGACGGATTCGTCTTCGACGTCTCCGACTACCCGGACATGGCCGATCTGTCCCTGATCACCGACGTGATGATCACGGACTACTCGTCGCTGATGTTCGATTACGTCAACACCGGGCGACCCATCCTCTTCTTCACCTACGACCTGGATCACTACCGCGACACCCTGCGCGGCTTCTACTTCGACTTCGCGGAAAGCGCTCCCGGCCCCCTGGTGTACACCTCGCAGGAACTGGTGACCGCCATCCGTGAGGTCGACCGTATCCAGCAGACCTACGCCGAGCGCTACGCCTGGTTCCAGCGCGAGTTCTGCGACCTGGACGACGGCTACGCCTCGGCACGGCTCGCCGACCGGATGCTGGTCGCCGGCGGTGACCTCGCCCCCGAGGGCGCCCAGGCTCCGGCTGTCGGAACCGTCGACACCCGGCACGTCGGTCGTCCGCTGACGCCGCTTGCCCGGACCACTCCGCAGTGGTTCTCTCCGCAGCGATCGCCCGCGCCCGGCCACGGGGAAGAGCCAGGCCACGGGGAGGGCCGCCACCGGCTGATGGACGTGCTGCCGGGCCAGCCCAGCCGGGGCGAGGCGGCGGTGCGCATACCCGCACCGCCGCAGCAGGCACGCCGGCAGCCGATGCCGGCCGGATTCCAGGAGCTGACCGGTCTCGAGGAGCCCGGCGAGCACCACCCCCCGACGCGGTCGTACGACGGCAGGGCCGTCGAGGGCGTGATCGTGTGACGTCCACGACCGGTCCCACGGGCTGGTGGCCACGCAGCGGTCCCCCGGGCGAGATCTCAGGCGGTGCGCACCTCGACGAGGAGCGCGGAGTGGTCCGAGGCGCTGGTGTCGTACACCTGGCACCGGGTCCGGGGAAATCCGGTGAACAGGTAGTCGAGCTTGTGCCCGGAGCGATGCGTCGCCCGCCCCGACCGCGCGGTGGGGGAGGCCTGGTCGCACTCCCGGTGCACGGTGTAGGGACCGGGCGGCCACACCCACGTGGACGGGTTGCCGGAGCCCGGCGGACGGACGTTCAGGTCACCGCCGTAGACCGTGCGCCGTTGGGGCACCGCGGTCACCAGGGCTTTCAGCTGGTCGTCGCGCAGCTCCCAGCGGGGGTGGGCGCGATCGCTGCCCGCCGGGCTGAGATGTGCGGTGCACAGCCGGACGGCCCGCGCGGTGAGCGAGGCGCACAGGATGCCGCGCCGCAGGCCCACGGAAGGCTGCTGAGCCGGGACGGTGCCGACGGCGGAGAGCGGGAACGCCGAGAGGATGGCCAACCCCGCAGCGCCCTGGTCCGGCTCGGCGCACCGTACGGTGCTGACGCGGCCGGACCGGTCACCCCAGGCGTAGGAGTGGAAGGCCGTGTGCCACCTGTCGCCGAGTTCTGCGCGCACCGCCTCCACGTCGGCGGCGCAGGCCTCCTGCAGGAAGACCACCTGCGCCCCGCCGGCGCGGACGAGCAGTTCCACCTGGGCCTTCTTGGCCTGACGGCTGCCGGTGCCGGCGCAGCCCCACTGCCGTACCCCGCACATGTTCCAGGTCGCGACCGTGAGGCTGCCGCCCGAGGCGGCGGAGGGGGTGGGGCCGGCGGTCTGCAGCAGGGCCGCGGCGGTGGCGAGTCCCAGCAGTGCCGCCAGCGCGGCGAGGATGCGCCGACCGCGTCGTCCGGGGCGCCGGGACACGGCCCGCAGGACGGTAGGAAACATCAGGACATGATGGCCGACCTGCTGCAAAAGCGCCACAGGCCTGGTGTATCAACCCGTTGGGGAGTGTAAGCGTAGATGTCAACAGGACCTGCACGCCAGGCGATCAAGGGGATCGACACCTCCGGCGGTCGTCCCGTCGAGTACCGGTTCGCCCACGCGCGCAACGGCAACCGGCACCTCGTGGTCGTCTTCGCCAACATCTACGCCCCCGACGACTACGGCTGGGCCACGGGTGTGTTCGACAGCCTGCGGGCGAACATCCTCTGGATACGTGACCGATTCGAGGGCCAGAACACCTATTACCTGTGCCACGAGATGGACTTCGGTGTCGAGCGGTCCGTGATCGGGCTCATCTCAGGGGTGATGACGTCGCTCGGGCTGACCCCGCAGGACGTCACCGTGTGGGGCAGCTCCAAGGGCGGCAGTGCGGCCCTGTACTTCGGTTTGCGGTACGGCTTCCGCAACATCGTCGCCAGCGTCCCGCAACTGCGCATCGGGAGCTTCGTGCGCGAGGTCTACCCGGATGTTGGCCGGCACATGCTGGGCGAGACCATGCCGGACGACAACGTCGCCGCCCTGGATGCGATCCTGCCCGACCTGCTCGCCGCCGGGGCGAACCCGGACGCCCACCTCTACCTGGTGTCCTCACCGCAGGACGAGCAGTACAGCACCCAGGTCGAACCGTTCCTCGGACTGTTCGAGCGCTACCCCAACTTCAACTTCCTCTTCAGCGAGTCACCCTTCATCACCGGCCACGGCAAGGTGACCCAGCGCAACACGCCGCCGCTGCTGGGGATCGCCTATCTGCTCGTCGAGGGGATCGCGCCCCGCCTGGGCGTCACCGGCCACGGGTACGAACAGCCCGAGGCCGACCGGACGGGTATCGAGATGTTCCTCAAGTCCACGTCCGTCGTGCAGAGTTCGTTCGCCGCGCCGGTCGTCACGGCCCCGGCGGCACACGACCTGCTGCCCGCGGGCGCCGTGCGTTTGACGGGCTGGGCGCCCGGCGCGGTCCGCATCAGCATCTGGGAGAACGGCAAGTACCTGGCGTCCGCTCCGGTCGGCGCAGACGGTGCCTGGGCCTGGGAACGGGACCAGCGGTGGGGCACGGGCGAGCACCGGGTGCGGCTCTTCGCCGTCGACGCCAGCGGCTACCAGTCCGAGCGCACCGACGTGCAGTTCACCGTCTCGGAGCACGTGATGCCCGCACCGAGCGGCCACGGATCGGCGCAGGCACCGCTGGTGCGGACGCCACGCGCGCACGACCAGGTGCGGGGTGACGCGGTCGGTTTTGCCGGCGTGGCCCCCGGTGCGGCCCAGGTGGGATTCCGGCTCAACGGCGCGCTGCTCGGGGCGAGCCCCGTCGGCCCGGACGGCGGCTGGGTCTGGGACGCCGGACGGATATGGCCGCACGGCCTCTACACGGTCGAAGTGTTCGCAGTGGACGAGACGGGCGCCGAGTCCCCGGCAGCGATCGTGCCGTTCACCGTCATGAACGCCCCGGTCGGCTCGAGCGCACCCGCCTACTGAGCGCGTGGTTGCGCCCTCGCCCGTTTCCGACGCACAGCAGAGAGTGATACCGCACATGTCCACAGCACCCGCGAACGGGCGGCAGCTGCTCACGGGGATCGAGGCCTCGGGAGCCTTCCCCGTCCCGTACAGGTTCACCCACGCCAAGGGCGGAAACCGGCATCTGGTCGTGGTGTTCGCCAACTTCTCGGCCCCGGAGGACTACGGATGGTCGAACGGCGTTCTCGACAACGTGCGCGCCAACATCCTGTGGGTCCGTGACCGGTTCGACGGGATGAACAGCTACTACCTGTGCAAGGAAATGGACTTCTCGCTGGAGCAGTCCGTGGCCGCGCTGATCTTCAACGTGATGAACGCCCTGGAGCTGACGCCCGACGACGTCACCTTGTGGGGCGGCTCGAAGGGCGGCAGCGCGGCGCTGTACTTCGGCCTGCGCTACGGCTTCCGCAACATCGTGTCGATCGTGCCGCAGTTCCTGGTCGGGTCGTATGTGCAGCGGGTTCATCCGAAGGTGGCCCGGTTCATGCTGGGCGAGACGGTGCCGGAGGAGAACGTGCGGATCGTGGACGCGATCCTGCCCGACCTGGTGCGCTCGCAGATCAACCGCACGGCGAACATCTACCTGCTGTCCTCACCGCAGGACGAGCAGTACACCGAGCAGGTCGAGCCCTTCCTGGACCTGTTCCTCGGCTACGACAACTTCAACTTCATCTACAGCGAGTCGCCGTTCATCACCGACCACACCCAGGTAACCCGGCGCAATGTGCCCGCGCTGCTGGGCCTCCTCAATCTTCTGGTCGACGGACTGCCGCCCCGACTGGGACATGTCCGCAACGGCTATGAGGAACCGGACCGCGATCGGACCCCCATAGGTTTGTATCTCAAGGCCACCGCCGTGGTCAGGGGGGCCGAATTCCCCCCGCCCGTCGTGACCGAGCCGGCTGCGCGCTCAGAGGTGGCGAGGAGCGCCGTACGGTTCAGCGGACTCGCTCCCGGCGCCGTGCGCGTCAGCATCTGGGAGCACGGCAGGTATCTGGGGCAGGCGGACGTGGCCCCCGACGGCACCTGGTCCTGGGAGCTGGGCAGGGCCTGGAGCAAGGGGCAGCACCCGGTGAAGGTGTACGGGATCGACCGGGTGGGCTACCAGTCGCAGCGGACCGAGGTGCAGTTCACGGCCGTCGACGGCCCGGTGCACGGCGCCGTGCCGGCCGGGCCCGCGGCGCACCCCATGGGCGGGGCCCTGGCGATGGCACCGATAACCGCTCCGGAAGGGGGAGGCGCGCCCATGGTGTTCGCCCCCATGGCGCATGAGCAGCTGATGGACGCACGGGTCCTCTTCGCCGGCTCCGCGCCGGGTGCGGTACAGGTGGGGTTCCGGGAGAACGGCGTCCTGCTCGGCGCGGCTGCCGTGGGCCCGGACGGCGTGTGGTCGTGGGACAGCGGCTGGGCCTGGAGCACCGGTACGCATGTCGTCGACGTCTTCGGCGTGGACGCCGCGGGCGTCGAGTCATCGATCAGCCGCATCCCCTTCAGCACCGTGGGAGTGTCTTCCGGAGCCGGCTCGCCCGGCTACTGAGCGCCCGTCAGCAGTGGGTCAAGGCACCCTGGAGGCGGCCCGCGGCGCGATCACGGCACCGGCCGTGCCGGACCGCAACGGGGATGAGACGAAGCACACGAGAAAATGGCTCGGCGCCACGGAGGTCGGGCTGGGCAGCGGCGGTGACGCCACCATGGTCGTCGGCGGCTCCCTGATGAACAAGCCCATGGACGACTGGGGCACTGTCCCGGTCGAGCGGAAGCTCGCCGACGCCGTGGTGATCGTCCCGAAGTCCTGACCGCGTCGCGGCCACAAAAAGGGGAGGGCCCCCGCGCACCGCGGGGGCCCTCTTCAGCTGTTCGGGGTCACGCCGGGACCGACGCCACGCCCGGAGCCAGGAACTTCTTGCCGTTCACGCGCTCCGAGACGCCCTCGCGGTCCAGGTACGGCGTGATGCCGCCCAGGTGGAAGGGCCAGCCGGCGCCGGTGATCAGGCACAGGTCGATGTCCTGGGCCTCGGCGACGACGCCCTCGTCGAGCATCAGGCCGATCTCCTGCGCCACCGCGTCCAGGACGCGGGCGCGGACCTGCTCCTCCGTCAGGACGGTGTCGCCCTGCTTCAGCAGCGCGGCGACCTCCGGGTCCAGCTCGGGCTTGCCGCTGTCGTAGACGTAGAAGCCGCGCTTGCCCGCCTCGACGACCGCCTTGAGGTTCGGGGAGACCTTGAAGCGGTCCGGGAAGGCGCCGTGCAGCGTCTCGGAGACGTGCAGGCCGATCGCCGGGCCCACCAGCTCCAGCAGGACCAGCGGGGACATCGGCAGGCCGAGCGGCTCGATCGCCTTCTCGGCGACCTCGACCGGGGTGCCCTCGTCGATGACGTTCTGGATCTCGCCCATGAAGCGGGTCAGGATGCGGTTCACGACGAACGCCGGGGCGTCCTTGGTGAGGACCGCGGTCTTCTTCAGCTTCTTGGCGACGGCGAAGGCCGTGGCCAGCGAGGCGTCGTCCGTCTGCTCGCCGCGCACGATCTCCAGCAGCGGCAGGATCGCGACCGGGTTGAAGAAGTGGAAGCCGACGACCCGCTCGGGGTTCTTCAGCTTCGACGCCATCTCCGACACCGACAGCGAGGAGGTGTTGGTCGCGAGGATCGCGTGCGCCGGGGCGACCGCCTCGACCTCCGCGAACACCTTCTGCTTGACGCCCATCTCCTCGAACACGGCCTCGATGATGAAGTCCGCGTCCGCGAAGCCCTCGGCCTTGTCCAGGACGCCGGTCACCAGCGCCTTGAGACGGTTGGCCTTGTCCTGGTTGATCCTGCCCTTGCCGAGCAGCTTGTCGATCTCGGCGTGGACGTAGCCCACACCCTTGTCGACGCGCTCCTGGTCGATGTCGGTCAGCACGACCGGCACCTCCAGGCGGCGCAGGAAGAGCAGGGCGAGCTGCGAGGCCATCAGACCCGCGCCCACCACGCCGACCTTCGTCACCGGGCGGGCCAGCGACTTGTCCGGCGCGCCGGCCGGGCGCTTGCCGCGCTTCTGCACCAGGTTGAAGGCGTAGATGCCGGAGCGCAGTTCGCCGCCCATGATGAGGTCGGCGAGCGCCTTGTCCTCGGCGTCGTAGCCCTGCTGCAGGTCGCCGTTCTTGGCGGCGGCGATGATGTCCAGGGCGCGGTAGGCGGCCGGGGCCGCGCCGTGCACCTTGGAGTCGGCGATGAACCGGCCCTTGGCGACGGCCTGGTCCCAGCCCTCACCGCGGTCGATGGCCGGGCGCTCGACGACGATCTCGCCCTTGAGGACGGACGCCGTCCAGATCAGCGACTGCTCCAGGAAGTCCGCGCCCTCGAACAGCGCGTCGGCGATGCCCAGGTCGTAGACCTGCTGGCCCTTGAGCTGCTTGTTCTGGTTGAGGCTGTTCTCGATGATCACCGTCACGGCCTTGTCGGCGCCGATCAGGTTCGGCAGCAGCGTGCAGCCGCCCCAGCCGGGCACCAGACCGAGGAAGACCTCGGGCAGGGAGAACGCCGGCAGCGCCGCGGACACCGTGCGGTAGCTGCAGTGCAGGCCGACCTCGACGCCGCCGCCCATGGCCGCGCCGTTGTAGTACGCGAAGGTCGGGACCGCGAGGCCCGAGAGCCGCTTGAAGACGTCGTGGCCGCCCTTGCCGATGGCGTAGGCGTGGTCCCACTCCTTCAGCAGCTCCACGCCCTTGAGGTCGGCGCCGACGGCGAAGATGAACGGCTTGCCGGTGATGCCGACGCCGACGATCGCGCCCTCGGCCGCCTCCTTCTCGACCTGGTCGATGGCGGTGTTCAGGTGCGCCAGCGACTGGGGGCCGAAGGTGGTCGGCTTGGTGTGGTCGTGGCCGTTGTCCAGGGTGATCAGGGCGAAGCGGCCCGCGCCCAGCGGCAGGTCGAAGTGGCGTACGTGCGCCTGCGTGACGACCTCGTCCGGGAACAGCTCGGCCGCGCCCTTCAGGAGTTCAGCGGTGGTGCTCACTTGTCGCCTCCGTCGAAGTGCGGGTTCTCCCAGATGACCGTCGCGCCCATGCCGAAGCCGACGCACATGGTGGTCAGGCCGTAGCGGACGTGCGGCTGCTCCTCGAACTGGCGGGCCAGCTGCGTCATCAGGCGGACGCCGGAGGAGGCCAGCGGGTGGCCGAACGCGATCGCGCCGCCGTACTGGTTGACGCGCGCGTCGTCGTCGGTGATGCCGTAGTGCTCGAGGAAGGCCAGCACCTGCACGGCGAAGGCCTCGTTGATCTCGAACAGGCCGATGTCCGAGATCGACAGGCCCGCCTTGGCGAGGGCCTTCTCGGTGGCCGGGATCGGGCCGTAGCCCATGACCTCCGGCTCCACGCCCGCGAAGGCGTAGGAGACCAGGCGCATCTTGACCGGCAGGCCGTGCTCGCGGGCGAAGTCCTCGCTCGCGATGACCGACGCGGTGGCACCGTCGTTCAGACCGGCCGCGTTGCCCGCGGTGACCCGGCCGTGCACACGGAACGGCGTCTTGAGGCCCTGGAGGTTCTCCAGCGTGGTGCCCGGGCGCATCGGCTCGTCGGCGGTGACCAGGCCCCAGCCGGTCTCGCCGGCCTCGGGGCTGGTCCGGCGCACCGAGATCGGCACCAGGTCGGCCTGGATCTTGCCGTTGGCGTACGCCTTGGCGGCCTTCTCCTGCGAACGCACCGCGTACTCGTCGGCGCGCAGCTTGGTGATCGACGGGTAGCGGTCGTGCAGGTTCTCCGCGGTCATGCCCATGAACAGGGCGGACTCGTCGACCAGCTTCTCGCTCACGAAGCGCGGGTTGGGGTCCACGCCCTCGCCCATCGGGTGGCGGCCCATGTGCTCGACACCGCCGGCGATGGCGACGTCGTACGCGCCGAAGGCGACGGAGCCGGCGACCGAGGTGACGGCCGTCAGGGCGCCGGCGCACATGCGGTCGATGGAGTAACCGGGGACGGACTGCGGCAGACCCGCGAGGATGCCGGCCGTGCGGCCGATCGTCAGGCCCTGGTCACCGATCTGCGTGGTCGCGGCGATGGCGACCTCGTCGATCTGGGCCGGGTCCAGGCCGGAGTTGCGGCGCAGCAGCTCCCGGATCGCCTTCACGACGAGGTCGTCGGCCCGGGTCTCGTGGTAGATGCCCTTCGGGCCCGCCTTGCCGAACGGGGTGCGGACGCCGTCGACGAAGACGACGTCCCTGACGGTACGAGGCACGATGGCTCTCCTCCAGGGTGCGGGGTGGCACTGCTGCGGCACGCATGCACTGAGCGCGCGCTCAGCCCCATGCTACTTATGAGTAACGTAGCTGCCCAGTCCCCACGACGGGAGCGGCGAAGGTCACACCGACGGCGGCGGCCGGGTCCGGCGACCTTGGCCGGATCCGGACGGCGCATTTCGCAGTGCCGGGCAGGAACACGCCCCGCAAGGGGCGCGGGGAACTGCGCGACCAGCCCCAGCGCACCCGCGGCCGCCAGACGACCGAAACCCCCGCGGCGGCTACGCCGACAACGCCTCCACCAGAACCGGCGTCACCAGCTCCACCTGCCACGCCCGAGCCCCGTACCCGGTCAGCGCCGCGGCCACGGCATCCGCGGACACCGGCTTCGGCGGTTCCCAGCAGACCCGCCGCACCGTATCCGGAGTGATCAGGTTCTCCTGCGGCAGATTCAGCCGCTCAGCCAGCGCCGAGACCCCCGCCTTCGCGGCGGACAGCCGCGCCGCGGCCGCCGGGTCCTTCTCCGCCCACGCCCGCGGCGGCGGCGGCCCGGTCACCGGCTGCCCCTGCTGCGGCAGCTCCGCCTCGGGCAGGGCCTTCGCCCGGTCGACGGCCGCCTGCCACTGCTCGAGCTGGCGCCGCCCCACGCGGTGCCCGAAGCCGCCGAGCGCGGCGAGCGCGTGCGCGTTGGACGGCAGCGCCAGGGCCGCCTCGACGATGGCCGCGTCGGACAGCACCTTGCCGGGCGAGACGTCCCGGCGCTGCGCGATCCGGTCCCGCATCTGCCACAGCTCGCGCACCACGGCCAGCTGCCGGCGGCGGCGGACCTTGTGCATGCCGGACGTGCGCCGCCACGGGTCCTTGCGTGGCTCGGCCGGCGGGGCGGAGGCGATCGCGTCGAACTCCTGGCGGGCCCACTCCAGCTTGCCCTGGCGTTCCAGCTCCTTCTCCAGCGCGTCCCGCAGGTCGACCAGCAGCTCGACGTCGAGGGCGGCGTAGCGCAGCCACGGCTCGGGCAGCGGGCGGGTGGACCAGTCGACGGCGGAGTGGCCCTTCTCCAGGCTGAAGCCGAGGACGTTCTCGACCATCGCGCCGAGGCCGACGCGCGGGAAACCGGCGAGCCGGCCGGCCAGCTCGGTGTCGAACAGCCGCTCCGGCACCATGCCTATCTCGCGCAGGCACGGCAGGTCCTGGGTGGCGGCGTGCAGCACCCACTCGGTGCCGGCCAGCACCTCGCCGAGGTCCGACAGGTCGCCGCAGGCCACGGGGTCGATCAGGGCCGTCCCCGCGCCCTCGCGGCGCAGCTGGACCAGGTAGGCGCGCTGGCCGTAGCGGTAGCCGGAGGCGCGCTCGGCGTCGACGGCGACGGGTCCGGAGCCGGCCGCGAAGGCGGCGACCACCTCGGCGAGCGCCGCCTGGTCCGCGACGACGGGCGGAATGCCCTCGCGGGGCTCCAGCAACGGGATCGGCGCCTCCGTAGCAGAAGATCCGCCGTCGTCCGGAGGGGCGCCTCCGGTGGTTCGCAGTGAAGTGTCTGCTGCGGTGTCGTGGGCGTCGGTCACCTGTCAAGGGTATCCATGTGTGGACGGCGCCCGTCGACGAAACGTTCCGTCGACGGGCGCCGAAGGGTCGGAAACCGGTCAGTCGGCTGTCATGCCGGGTTCACGATCCGCTGGTGACGCGGTCCGGGAGCGGCGGGCGATCCCGTTCACGCCAGTGAACGATCGGTGCGGCGGGGGCAGTGGGCGATCGGCGCGGCGGGAGCGGTGCATGATCGGTTCGGTGGTTGCGGGGTCCGTGATCGCGGGGTCAGTGGATGATGCCGGTGCGCAAGGCCACGGCGACCATCCCGGCGCGGTCGCCGGTGCCCAGCTTGCGGGCGATGCGGGCGAGGTGGCTCTTGACGGTCAGTGCGGACAGGCCCATGGACACGCCGATGGCCTTGTTCGACTGGCCCTCCGCCACCAGCCGCAGTACCTCCACCTCGCGGCCGGACAGCTCGCGGTAGCCGCCCGGGTGGCTCGGGGCACCCGGGGGGCGGCGGTGGAGGCGGGCGGCGGCCGCGCCGATGGGGGCGGCACCGGGCCGGGTGGGGAGCCCGACGGCGGTGCGGGTGCCGGTGACGACGTAGCCCTTGACTCCGCCCGCGAGGGCGTTGCGCACGGCGCCGATGTCGTCCGCGGCGGACAGGGCGAGCCCGTTGGGCCAGCCCGCGGCGCGGGTCTCGGACAGCAGGGTGAGGCCGGAGCCGTCCGGCAGATGGACGTCGGCGACGCAGATGTCTCTGGGGTTGCCGACGCGGGGACGAGCCTCCGCGATGGACGAGGCCTCGATGACGTCGCGCACACCGAGCGCCCACAGATGGCGGGTGACGGTGGAGCGGACGCGGGGATCGGCGACGACGACCATGGCGGTTGGCTTGTTCGGGCGGTAGGCGACCAGGCTTGAGGGCTGCTCGAGGAGAACGGACACCAGGCCTCCTGAGGGGCGGGACGGCTTTCAAGGTCACAGTCGTCTTCGGCAGCGAAGCCCGGGCCCTTTAGAGAAAGATCACGATTTAGTGAGTAACAATCTGTGCAATTCGGACATGCGGTCGATCGTTCGGTGAACGAATCGGTTCGTTCGAGTGGCGCTCGTGACTGAAAGTGGCCGTATCGACAAAGTGACGGTCAAGCCGACGCCACAAACCCGTTCCGTGGGTGAAACCGTGGGAGCGGCCGGGTCACCGGCCGTGGGAGCGCGGACTCAGCGCGACTGCGGATCCCGCCGCTGCGGCAGCGTGACCACCGAGGCGTCGCCCGGACCGGCCGGCGGCAGACCTCCGACCTGGGCCAGCAGATCGCACCAGGCGGCCAGATGCGCCGCCGTGTCCGGCACCCCGCCCAGCCCCTCCCGGGGCGTCCAGGACGCGCGGATCTCGATCTGCGACGCCGGCGGGCGGTCCGACAGCCCCCCGAAGTAGTGGGAGCCCGCCCGCGTGACGGTGCCGCTCGGCTCGCCGCAGGCCAGTCCGCGCGCCGTCAGCGCCCCGGTCAGCCACGACCAGCACACCTCGGGCAGCAGCGGGTCGGCGGCCATCTCCGGCTCCAGTTCCGCGCGCACCAGCGTCACCAGCCGGAACGTGCCCCGCCAGGCGTCGTGCCCGGCCGGATCGTGCAGCAGCACCAGACGCCCGTCGGCCAGGTCCTGCTCGCTGTCGACCACCGCGGCCTCCAGCGCGTACGCATGCGGCGCGAGCCGCTGCGGGGCAGGGGTCGGCTCGATCTCCACCTGGGGGCGCAGCCGCGCGGTGCGCAGCGCGTCGACGGCGGCCCGGAAGGGCAGCGGAACCGCTGTGCCCCCTCGTGCCTCCCCCGTGTCCCTCGCGTCGTCCATTCCGTCAGCGCCGTCCGACAGTCGTCCCTGAGCCGCAGCCATGCGGGGAAGAGTAAGGGGAAGCGGGCCGTCGCGCAGGGCAAGACACCCCTCGTCGGCCGACCCGGTTGCCGGGCGGGTGCGGGCGGCGGGCCTGGTGCGCCGTGCGAGACTTGCCGTCGTGAGTGCCAACGGAAGCCCCTCGGGCAAGCAGCCGACAGCGACGTACGACAGCGCCTTCCTGAGGGCGTGCAGGCGCGAGCCCGTGCCGCACACGCCGGTGTGGTTCATGCGGCAGGCCGGGCGCTCCCTGCCGGAGTACCGCAAGGTGCGCGAGGGCGTCGGCATGCTCGACTCCTGCATGCGGCCCGACCTGGTCACCGAGATCACCCTGCAGCCGGTGCGCCGGCACGGTGTGGACGCCGCGATCTTCTTCAGCGACATCGTCGTGCCCCTGAAGGCCATCGGCGTCGACCTGGACATCAAGCCCGGCGTCGGCCCGGTGGTGCAGCACCCGATCCGCACCCGCGCCGACCTCGCGCAGCTGCGCGACCTCACCCCCGAGGACGTCCCCTACGTCACCGAGGCCATCGGGCTGCTCACGGCGGAGCTCGGCGCCACCCCGCTGATCGGCTTCGCAGGCGCCCCGTTCACTCTCGCGAGCTACCTCGTCGAGGGCGGCCCGTCGCGCACGTACGAGAACGCCAAGGCGATGATGTACGGCGACCCCGAGCTCTGGGCCGACCTGCTGGACCGGCTCGCGGAGATCACGTCCGCCTTCCTGAAGGTGCAGATCGAGGCCGGCGCCTCCGCCGTGCAGCTCTTCGACTCCTGGGCCGGCGCCCTCGCCCCCGTCGACTACCGCCGCTCGGTGCTGCCCGCCTCCGCCAAGGTCTTCCGCGCCGTCGAGTCCTACGGCGTGCCGCGCATCCACTTCGGTGTCGGCACCGGTGAGCTGCTGGGCCTGATGGGCGAGGCCGGCGCGGACGTCGTCGGTGTCGACTGGCGCGTCCCGCTCGATGAGGCCGCCCGCCGCGTCGGCCCCGGCAAGGCGCTCCAGGGCAACCTCGACCCGACGGTCCTGTTCGCCCCGCGGACCGCCGTCGAGGCCAAGACCCGCGAGGTGCTCGACTCGGCCGCCTCCCTCGAGGGCCACGTGTTCAACCTCGGCCACGGCGTCATGCCGTCCACCGACCCCGACGCCCTGACCCGGCTCGTGGAGTACGTCCACACGCAGACCGCCCGCTGACCGACGGGCACTCACCACGTCTGACGGGGCCGCGCGTTCCTGCCGAACAGCAGGCCGCGCGGCTCCGGCGGTGGTGGGGTGCCCGGACGCAGCGGCAGGGCGATGAGCATGCCCGCCAGGAAGCCGACGACGTGCGCCGCGTACGCCACGGTGCCGGCCGCCGAGATGCCCTCGCCGGCGGAGTACACCGCCTGGAGCACGAACCAGAAGCCCAGCACCAGCCAGGCGGGCAGCCGCAGCGGCAGGAAGATCAGGAACGGCACCAGCACCCACACCCGCGCCTTCGGATACAGCACCAGGTACGCGCCGAGCACGCCCGCGATGGCGCCGGACGCGCCGATCAGCGGGTCGCCGGAACCGGCGTTGAGGACGGCGAAGCCGTAGCCGGCCGCGTAGCCGCACACGACGTAGAAGAGCGCGAAGCGCACGTGCCCCATGCGGTCCTCGACGTTGTTGCCGAAGATCAGCAGGAACAGCATGTTGCCCAGCAGATGCAGCCAGCTGCCGTGCAGGAACATCGCCGTGAACACGCTCAGCGCGGGCGACTTGTCGTAGTGCGGAGGAGCGATCACGCAGCCCGGACCGTGCGGGCCGATGCCCACGTCCCCGGTGGGCACCAGGTGCGGCATCTGGTGGTGGATCAGCTCGCGCGGCACTGCCGCCCAGTGATCCAGGAACGCGTGCAGATGGCACAGCTGTGCCTGGCTGCTCTCACCCGCCACGGACCCGGCGAGGCCGGGCGTGAACAGGAACACGAGGACGTTGGCGGCGATCAGCGCGTATGTCACCCAGGGGGTGCGGCGCACGGGGTTCACGTCATGGACGGGGATGACCACGAGACACTACTGCCCGCGCAGCGGCGGGCGAATCGGTGAACGTGCGCGGTCCGTGGCGCGTATGTCTGCTCAACCGCTCGCGGCGCGGGGAAGGCGCGCCGCGGGGCCGACGAGGGGACAGCAGATGAACGACCGAGTGACTCCCGCGATGCACGCGCTGCCCGACGGCGAGGCCGAACTGGCCGTGGTGCTCCGGCTGCCGTGGGAGGACGTGGCCCGGCTGGGCCAGGAGGCGGGGCGGCTGGCCGCCCAGGCGAAGCGGCCGGTGACCCTGGACGAGGCGGTGAGCCACCGGCTGCGCTCCCGCCCGGTCGCCGCGCACGCGAAACCGGCCGGGGAGCAGCCGACCGCGGCGGTGTCGGCGCTGCCGAGGATCAGCGGGACGGCGTAGGGGCCGTAGGGGCCGGCGTGGTCGGAGGCGACGGCCCGGTGGGCGGGTCGGAGGCGACGGCCCGGTGGGCGGGTCGGAGGCGACGGCCCGGTGGGCGGGGTCGGCGACGGCGGCCCGTGGGTGGGATCAGCGGGAGGGCGTGGCGGGCGGGATCAGCCGGAGGGCGTGGTGGACCGCACCTTCGCCGCCGCCTTGCGCGCCGCCACCAGCACCGGGTCCCACACCGGGGAGAAGGGCGGCGCGTAGCCGAGGTCCAGCGCCGTCATCTGCTCCACCGTCAGACCGGCCGTGAGGGCCACCGCCGCGATGTCCACCCGTTTGGCGGCGCCCTCGCGGCCGACGATCTGCACCCCGAGCAGACGGCCCGTGCGGCGCTCGGCGAGCATCTTCACCGTCATGGGGGAGGCGCCCGGGTAGTAGCCGGCACGGCTCGTCGACTCGATCGTCACCGTCTCGAATTGCAGGCCGACCCTGCGGGCGTCCTTCTCCCGCAGCCCGGTCCGCGCGATCTCCAGATCGCACACCTTGCTGACCGCCGTACCGACCACACCGGGGAAGGTGGCGTAGCCGCCGCCCACGTTGGTGCCGATGACCTGCCCCTGCTTGTTGGCGTGGGTGCCGAGCGCGATGTGCCGTTCCTGCCCGGAGACCAGGTCGAGCACCTCGACGCAGTCGCCGCCGGCCCAGATGTTCCCGTGCCCGCGCACGCGCATCGACAGGTCGGTCAGCAGACCGCCGTGCCGGCCCAGCGGCAGGCCCGCCGCGCGCGCCAGCGCCGTCTCGGGGCGTACGCCGATGCCGAGCACCACCACGTCCGCCGGGAACTCGCCGGTCTCCGTGGCCACCGCGCGCACCCGGCCGTCGTCCCCCGTGAGCACCTTGGTGACCTCGGTGTCGTCGACCATGGTGATGCCCAGGCCCACCATCGCCTCGTGCACCAGAGCGCCCATGTCCGCATCGAGCGTCGACATCGGCTCGCTGCCCCGGTTGACGACGGTCACCTGGTACCCGCGGTTGATCAGCGCCTCGGCCATCTCCACGCCGATGTACCCGGCGCCGACGACCACCGCGCGCCGCCCACGCGTGCGTGCCAGCGTGTCGAGCAGCGCCTGCCCGTCGTCGAGGGTCTGCACGCCGTGCACGCCCGGCGCGTCCACCCCCGGCATCTGCGGCCGGATCGGCCGCGCCCCGGTCGCGATCACGAGCTTGTCGTACGACGTCCACGACTCGGCCCCAAAGTCCACGTCACGCGCGCGTACCCGCTGCCCGGCCACGTCGATCTCCACGACCTCGGTGCGCATGCGCAGATCGATGCCGCGCGTCCGGTGCTCCTCGGGGGTGCGGGCGATCAGCTCGTCCCGCTCGGCGACGTCACCGCCCACCCAGTACGGGATGCCGCACGCCGAGTAGGAGGTGAAGTGGCCGCGTTCGAACGCCACGATCTCCAGCTCGTCGGGCCCCTTGAGCCGACGGGCCTGCGACGCCGCGGACATCCCCGCGGCGTCGCCGCCGATCACCACCAGTCGTTCCCGCGCACCCTGTGCCGCACCAGTCATGGTCATGCGAACACGCTAGACGCGGACGGCATTTCAGTCCTGCCCGGGGCTCCTGAGCCGGGGTCGCACCAGCCGCAGCCACGCCGCCAGGAGCAGCGCCGCCACCGCGAGGAAGGGCAGTGACGCGCCCAGCACCATCGCGATCCAGCGCAGCATCGTCACGAAAGCGCCCCAGCCGCCGGCCAGCGCGTCCAGGAAGCCCGCCGAGTCGTCGTCGCCGTCGGCCTTCCGCACCGGCTTCCCGTGCAGCGACAGGGTGATCGTCGCCAGGCTCGTGCGGTCCTTCAGCGACGCCTGCCGGGCCAGCAGCGCCTCCAGATCGGCCTCACGGTGGCTCAGCTCGCCCTCCAGCTCCACCACGTCGCTCAGCTTCGCCGCCCGGTCCATCAGTTCGCGCACCCGCGCCACGCTGGCCCGCTGCGACCGGATCCGGCTCTCCACGTCGACGACCTGGTCCGTGACGTCCTGCGCCTTGGACGCGCGTGCCATCAGCCGGCCCGCGCCCTGGAGTGCGGCGAGCACCGTGTCGTACTTCTCCACCGGCACCCGCAGCACCACGCGCGTCTGCTCGCCGCCGTCCTCGTCCCGGGTGGTCGTCTCGTCGCCGACGTAACCGCCGGCGTCCTCCGCGGCGGCCCGCGCGCCGTCCAGCGCCTTGGGCACATCCTTGACCTGCACGGTCAGCGTGGCCGTGCGGATGATCCGGTCCGCGGTGAGCCGCGGCGGCGCGGTGGCCTTGCGGGCGCCGCCCGCAGCGCTGCCGGCGTCACCCGCGGCGCTGTCCGCGGCCTGTGCCGGACCCGCGGCGTCCTGCGGCCCGGCGGTGGCCTCGGCGGGCCCGGCGGCGCCGGTGTCGCTCTTCGCGCCGCCGCCCGCGTCGGCGGCGGCGCCGCAGCCGGTGAGGGCGAGGGCGGCGGCCAGCAGCAGGCCGGCCAGGACGGGCACGGGCCGTCGTACGGAGTGTCGTGAGCGCATCAGAGTCGAACCCCCGGGTTGATGGACAACTGCAACGCTCCTTCGACGCCGCAGCGGGGCGTGACGTCGGCGATCGGCGGTTCCGATGCGGTCACGCTCCGGACTCGGCCCGGACACCGGCGTTGTCAGTGCCGTTTGAGAGAGTGGGGGACATGAGCGCAACGGGTACGCAGCACGTCGTCGTCATCGGGGCCGGGATCGCCGGGCTGGCCGCAGCCCACCGGCTGCTCGACCGCGGCGCCCGCGTGACCGTCCTGGAGGCCTCCGACCGGGTCGGCGGCAAGCTGCTGCCCGGCGAGATCGCCGGCGTCCGCGTCGACCTCGGCGCCGAGTCGATGCTCGCCCGCCGCCCCGAGGCGGTGGGCCTGGCCCGCGAGGTCGGTCTCGCCGACCGCCTCCAGCCCCCGTCCACCGCGACGGCGTCGATCTGGACCCGCGGCGCCCTGCGCCCCATGCCCAAGGGCCACGTCATGGGCGTCCCCGGCACCGCCTCCGCCCTCGCGGGCGTCCTGTCCGACGAGGGCCTGACCCGCATCGAGCGGGACGCCGAGCTGCCGCGCACCGAGGTCGGCGACGACGTCGCGGTGGGGGAGTACGTGGCGGCGCGCCTCGGCCGCGAGGTCGTCGACCGCCTCGTCGAGCCCCTGCTCGGCGGGGTCTACGCGGGCGACGCCTACCGCATCTCCCTGCGCTCGGCCGTCCCCCAGCTCTACCAGGCCGCGCGGACCCACACCTCACTGACCGAGGCCGTCCGCGAGATCCAGGCCAAGGCCGCCGCGAACCAGCAGACCGGGCCTGTCTTCATGGGCATCGCGGGCGGCATCGGCTCCCTGCCGCTCGCCGTCGCGGACGCCGTACGGGCGCGCGGCGGCGAGATCACCACCGACACACCCGCGACGGAGCTGCGCCGCGAGCCCGGCGGGAGCTGGCGCGTCACGGCCGGCGAGCGGACCCTGCACGCGGACGCCGTGGTCCTCGCGCTCCCCGCACCCGCCGCCGCCCGTCTGCTGGCCGCCGAGTCCCCGCAGGCCGCCGCCGAGCTGCGCACGATCGCGTACGCCTCCATGGCCCTGATCACCCTCGCCTACCGGCGCGCCGAGACCCGGCTGCCCGACGGCAGCGGCTTCCTCGTCCCGCCGCTCGACGGCCGCACGATCAAGGCGTCCACCTTCGCCTCGAACAAGTGGGGCTGGATCGCCGACGAGGACCCCGACGTGATCGTGCTGCGCACCTCGGTCGGCCGGCACGGCGAGACGGAGATCCTGCAGCGCGACGACGCCGAGCTGGTCGAGGTCTCCCGGCAGGACCTCAAGGAGGCCACCGGGCTCGACGCCACCCCGCTCGCCACCCGCGTCACCCGCTGGGACGACGGCCTGCCCCAGTACCCCGTCGGCCACCACGCGCGCGTGGCCCGCATCCGCGAGCACGTCTCCCGCCTGCCCGGCCTCGCGGTGTGCGGCGCGCAGTACGACGGCGTCGGCATCCCGGCCTGCATCGCGAGCGCGTACGCGGCCGTCGACCAGCTCGGCGGCGAACTTCGGGGTGTGGAGGAGCTCACCGCCCACCCGGTGCAGAGCCTGCACGGCGGAGCGGGAGAATAGGGTCATGAGTGACGACGCCCCCACCACTGCCCCTGACCGGATTCCGAACAAGGGCAAGCTGGCCAAGGACCTCAACGAGGTCATCCGCTACACGCTGTGGTCCGTCTTCAAGCTGAAGGACGTGCTCCCCGAGGACCGCGCCGGCTACGCCGACGAGGTCCAGGAGCTGTTCGACCAGCTCGCCGCGAAGGACGTGACGATCCGCGGCACGTACGACGTGTCCGGCCTGCGCGCCGACGCCGACCTCATGATCTGGTGGCACGCCGAGACCAGCGACCAGCTCCAGGAGGCGTACAACCTCTTCCGCCGCACCAGGCTGGGCCGCGCCCTCGAGCCGGTCTGGTCGAACATGGCGCTGCACCGCCCCGCCGAGTTCAACCGCGCCCACATCCCGGCGTTCCTCGCCGACGAGACGCCCCGCAACTACGTGAGCGTCTACCCGTTCGTCCGCTCCTACGACTGGTACCTGCTGCCGGACGAGGACCGCCGCCGCATGCTCGCCGACCACGGCAAGATGGCCCGCGGCTACCCGGACGTGCGCGCCAACACGGTCGCCTCGTTCTCCCTGGGCGACTACGAGTGGATCCTCGCCTTCGAGGCCGACGAGCTGTACCGCATCGTCGACCTCATGCGCCACCTGCGCGCCTCGGAGGCCCGCATGCACGTCCGCGAGGAAGTCCCGTTCTTCACGGGCCGCCGCAAGGACATCAGCGAACTGATCGCGGGCCTCGCGTAGGACGGCCGCTACTCACGCCGGTGTGACCCGCGCCCCCGAAGGGGGCGCGGGACCGGCGCGACCGGCCACGGACCACCCGCATCCGGCGTCAACGAGCCACCGTGGGTTTCGGCTCCGCATGCGGCGCGCACGACACACGCCGCGCCGGAAGCCGCCCCTCGAGCAGATACGCCTCCAGATACCCGTTGACGCACCGGTTGGGCCCGCCCGCAACCCCGTGCGTCCCGGCGTCCCGTTCCGTCACCAGCACCGCTCCGGACAACCGCCGCTGCAACTCCAGCGCCCCCTCATAGGGCGCCGCCGCATCCCGCTCAGCGGCCAGAATCAGAACGGGCGGCAGCTCACCGGGCCCGGTCCGAACATCGACCACCCTCTGACGCGGCGCGAGCCAGTACGCACAGGGCAGGTTCGCCCACACGTTGTCCCACGTCTCGAACGGCGCCACCCGCGCCAGCCGCGTGTTGTCCCGGTCCCAGACGCGGAAGTCCGTCGGCCAGGGCGCGTCGTTGCACTCCACGGCCGTGTAGACGGCGCTCGCGTTCTCCGCCTCGGCCGCCGCCTGACCGACCGGCGCCGCCTGCTCGATCAGCGGCTTGGCGTCACCCCTCAGATACGCCGACAGTGCGTGCGCCCGCTGCGGCCAGTAGTCGTCGAAGTACCCCGCCTGCAGGAACGCGTTCTGCAACTGCGCCGGGCCGACCTTCCCGCCGGCCGGTTTCACGGCCAGCCGGGCCAGCGCCCGTTCGTAGCTCGCGAGCACCTTCTCGGGCGTGTCGCCCAGCTTGTAGACGTCGTCGTGCCGGGCGATCCACTCCCTCAGGTCCGCCCAGCGGCCCTCGAACGCCGCCGACTGGGCGAGGTTGTTGCGGTACCAGATCTTCGCCGGGTCGGGGTCCACCGCCGAGTCGAAGACCATCCGCCGTACGTGCGAGGGGAACAGCGTCGCGTACAGCGCGCCGAAGTAGGTGCCGTACGAGGCGCCCAGGAACGTCAGCCGGTCCTCGCCCAGCGCGGCGCGGATGACGTCGAGGTCGCGGGCGTTGTTCAGGGAGGTGTAGTGCGCCAGCGCGTTTCCGGCCCGCTGCGCGCACCCGCGCGCGTACGCCTTCGCCTGTGTGATCCGCTGCTGCTTGTACGCGGCGGAGGGGTACGTCGGCGCCTGCGACGGAGCTTTGAGGAAGTGCCCCGGGTCCTGGCAGGACAGGGGCGCGGAGCGGCCCACCCCGCGGGGGGAGTAGCCGATCAGGTCGTAGGCGGCGCCGATGCGCTTCCACTGCGGGGTGAGGCCGGCCAGCGGGAAGTACAGCCCGTCGCCGCCGGGGCCGCCCGGGTTGTAGACCAGGGAGCCCTGGCGGGGCACGCGCCGCTTGCTGTTGCGCGGGTCGCGGTGGGTGGCCTGCACGCGGCTGACGGCGAGTTTGATCTGCAGGCCCTCGGGGTGGGCGTAGTCGAGCGGGACCGTCACGGTGCCGCACTGCATGCTCCCCGGCATGTCGGACGCGTCGGAGCAGGCGCCGAAGTCGATGCCGCGCGCGGCGGCCCGGGCAGCCGCCACCCTCACTCCGCGGGTCTCGGCGGCGCGTTCCCCCTGCGCGGCCACGGCGCCCCGCGCGTCGGCGGCCCGAGCGGTGGTTCCAGTGGGTCCGGGCGGCACGGCCGGGGGCACGCCCGGCGCGCTGCCGGCCGGGGCGGCGGCCAGGGCGGTCAGCAGGAGCGACCCGGCGGCCGAGCAGAGGGCGGCGGCTCTCATGGCGTATCCCTTTCGTGCGCGTCTGCAACACAAGGGATGTTCGTCCGCGGAGCGGTGAAGGCAAGCACCGCCCGCGGGTGTCGGCGCCAATGCCCCCAGTGCGCCCCCTAGAGGGCGTGCGAGCCGGTCCGGTCGCGGTGGGCGAACGCGGCGCGCAGG
Organism: Streptomyces sp. NPDC049915; assembly: GCF_040656475.1. Lineage (NCBI taxonomy): Bacteria > Bacillati > Actinomycetota > Actinomycetes > Kitasatosporales > Streptomycetaceae > Streptomyces > Streptomyces sp. NPDC049915. The sequence goes on along the minus strand of NZ_JBFAMH010000001.1, from coordinate 526,112 downwards.
TCCGGTTCGCCGACGGCACGGACGCCGCGTACGGCGACGCGGATCAGGTATCTCAGGTCGTCCCCGCCGTCGGCCTTCCGGGTCAGGGCGCTCAGCAGCCGTTGTCCCGCCGGTGAGGCCCAGCGGGAGTAGGGGTGCGCCTCGACCCGGGCCAGGAGCAGGCAGCTGATGGCCAGGGCGAGGGGCAGCCCGAACCACATCGCGACCAGGGTGCGCGGCACGCCCGTCGGCCCCGGCGTCAGCAGCGCGATCGCACCCAGGGCCGTGACGGCCGGCGCGGCCAGCCGCACCCGGCGCACTCCGGCCGCGACCGTCGTGCGCGCCCCGTCCGGTACGGCCAGACCCGCCCGCACGAGCCGGTCGGCCAGGTGGCGCACCGCGCCGGCGGCGGACGCGGCGGCCCGTACCGGCGCGATCCTCGACTGGCCCTCGGGCCCTATGGCCCCTATCACCGACCGCTCCATGTCGTCCCGCCCGCGCGGATCGACGACTGTCGCCCAGCCGGTGTGCGCGAGCAGCAGCCGGCGCTGGCGGGCCATCGACACAAGGGTGAGTTCGGCGACCCGCTCGGGGCCGCCGGAGAGGAACGCGGCCTCGTACAGCGTCAGTTCGTGTCCGGGTACCCCGGTCGCCTCCTGCGCCTCGTCGGCGGCCGCACGGACGGCAGCCAGGCACAGACGGGTGCACGCCACGGCGGTGACGATCCAGGCGAGCAGCAGCAAGAGGACCCAGAACATGCCGCGTTTCTATGCCACGGGCTCCGCGGTCCGCCATGGGCTGTTCACCATACGGACACAGTGTTGTGGGTAGGTGACGTTCCGTTTCCCCGGCTACCGTGCGGGCGCCGCCGGTGAAGCGGAGGCCGCCAGGTCGCGGGCCAGCGCGTCGAAGTCGACGTAGCCGGTGGCCTCCAGGACCCGGATGTGGTCCAGCACGGTCGTCTCGGCGTCGTCGGCGAGGTCGCGCACGAGCGCGTTGCGCGTGCCGGCGCGGACCTGGGCGACCAGGGTGAGCACCTTGCCGTGCGCCAGACGCAGGATGTTCGCGAACGCCCGGTCGAACGCGGTGCCTCGCGCCGCGCGCAACTGCCGCAGCCAGGCCTGCTGCTGCTCGTTCGGCTTGTCCGGCAGGGGCAGCCCGAGCCGGGCGGCGACGCCGCGCACCCGCTCGTCGAGGAAGGTGTGTCCCTCGACCAGATGCCGTCCTGCGGTGCGTACGGCGTCGGTGGTGCCCCGCTCTTGCGCGAGCCGGCCGGCGGGCTGCTCCCACAGGCCGGCCAGCCGGAGTTTGAAGACGAAGTCCCGGTCGAGCGCGGACAGCACGCCGTACTGCGTCAGCATGTCCTCAGTGCCTGTGCCTGTGCCTGTGCCTGTGCCCGTGCCCGTGCCCGTGCTCAGGGTGTCCACGGTGGTGCCGGTGCCGTCGTCCGTGGGGCGGTCGGCGTAGGACCAGATCGGGATGATCAGCGCCAGGAGAGTGGCGGTGAGGCCGGCGATGATCAGACCGGTGCCACTGACAATGCCTCGGCCCTGGACGGGGGGTCGCGGTCGCATGGTGCTCTCCTGCTTACGGCACCGCACGGCCGGGGGCTTCTCCCGGGTGCGGGGAGAGGCATAGTACTGCGCCACGAAAAGCGGATGGTCGTACTGTGTCCCGCGTCCCGCGTCCCGCGTCCCGCGTCCCGCGTCCCGCGTCCCGCGTCCCGCGTCCCCCAGCCCACCGGCCCGGCGTCAGCGCCGCAGCAGTACCCGCCGGGTGGCGCGCGCCAGCCGGGCCGCCGGATGGTGGGCACGCGGCCGGGGCCCGGACCGGTCCCGCCACCACTCGTGCAGCTCGCGGCGCGCAAGGTCGTCCGTCACCGCGCCGGTGCGCAGCAGCGCCCCGGCGAACTCCAGCGCGTCCAGGCGGTACCCGCCGCTCATCGGGTGGTGCTGCGCGTAGGCCACGAACGCCGGGCGGTAGGCGGCGCCGAGGATACCGGGCAGCTCCGGGGCGACCTTGGCCACCACGTCCGCCCGCTTCCCGGCCAGCGCCCGCGCCTGCACGGTCAGCCGTGCCCGGTCGAAACCCTCCGGCACGGGCGTGCCCGCGACCAGCGCGGACAGCAGCGCGGTCTGCGCCAGGGCGAGCCGCGCCCGCGTGGCGTCGGCGACGGACGGCAGGTCCGGCAGATCCGCTCGCTGCGGCTGGTGCCCGGCGGGGGAGACGTCCGCCGCGGTCGCCGACGCCCGGCCCCGCTCCACCGCCCCGCGTATCGAGGCGAGCTCCCGCTCCAGCTCGGACGGTTCGGGGAAGTTGTCGTCCCGTTCCAGCAGGACGCCCGGCGGACTGGTGCGGGCGGCCAGGTCGGTGAGGATGTCGAGGACCGGTCCCGGCACCGGGTGCGCGTGGCTGTCGTGCCATACGCCGTCCCGCTCGACGCCGCCCGCGACATGGACGTAGGCCAGGGCCTCCACGGGCAGGTCGGCCAGCGCCTTGGCCGGCTCCTCGCCCCGGTTGACGTGGTTGGTGTGCAGGTTCGCCACGTCGATCAGCAGCCGCACGCCGGTGCGGTCGGCCAGCTCGTACAGGAACTGCCCCTCCGTCAGCTCCTCGCCCGGCCAGCCGATCAGCGCGGCGATGTTCTCCACGGCGAGCGGGACCGGCAGGGCGTCCTGGGCGATGCGCACGTTCTCGCACAGCACGTCCAGGGCGTCCCGGGTGCGCGGCACCGGCAGCAGGTGACCGGCCTCCAGCCGGGGCGAGGCGGTCAGCTCGCCGCCCGCCCGCACGAACGCGATGTGCTCGGTGACCAGCGGCGATCCCAGTGCCTCGGCCCGTTCGGCGAGCGCGGTGAGCCGCTGCGGGTCAGGGCGGTCGGCGCCGCCGAGGCCCAGCGAGACGCCGTGCGGCACCACGGTGACGCCGCGCTCGCGCAGCCGGCGCAGCGAGTCGGGCAGGTGACCGGGGCAGACGTTCTCCGCCACGGCCTCCACCCAGTCGATGCCCGGCATGCGCTCGACGGCCTCGGCGATCTCCGGCCGCCAGCCGATGCCCGTGCCCAGTCGCTCCATGGGTCCCCCTCCTCGTCGCTCACCGCGGGCGGACGATGTGACGGGGGTATGGCCCCGGCGACGGGCGGCGAACCGCGCGGGGCCGGGGTTCAGAGCAACATTTGAGCTTCGAAGCGGATGATCAGGTCACCGTCGGATGATCAACTCGCTGGCGGGTGATCAGCTCACTGCCGGACGATCACCTCACAGCCGGGTGAGTCAGCGCAGCGCTGGATGGTCCGCAACCACCGTGCAACTGCCGGGCGCGATCTCGGTGAACCCCGCGTCGCGCACCAACGGCAGGCCGGCGCGGGTCAGTTCACGCCAGCGCGCGGGGTCCGCGGTGCGCACGGCCAGGGGGAAGCCGGCGTCCCGCCAGGCGGCCCGTTCCTCGTCCGACAGCTCCCACCAGGCCAGCTGGGCGCCGTGCCCGGCCTGCGCCATCGCCTTGCCGGCCGACATCTCCACGTCGGGGCTCATCCACAGCACCGGCCCGGACAGGTCCGGCCCGGCGGGCGGCTCCGGGTCGTCCAGCTCGGTGCCGGACACCTGCAACTTGGCCAGATCCTTGGGCCAGCCGTCCAGCGGCACCGGCGGAAACACCCGCACCTCGGCCGACTTCCCGGTGACCGTGATGCCGGGCAGCGACTCCGCGCGCCGCCACTCCGCGCCGCGCGCCCGGCGCACCACCTTGCGGATGCGCGCGTCCTGCCAGTCCCGCATCACCTGCGCCCACTCGCCGTCCCCGAGCGAACGCTCGTCGCTCAGCATCACCAGCACCGCGCGGGCCGCCGTCTCGAGGGCGTCGGTACGGGCGGGCGGCGCGGCCTTCTCCAGCCGCACGACCATCGGCAGGACGTGCTGCGGGGCGAGGTCGCGGTCACCGGGTTCGGAGCGGAAGGGGCTGTCCTGCACGGGCGTGGGTTCACTGTTCACGCCGTCCAGTCTGCCAAGCAGCTCCGGCGCGCCCGCCCGCGCGTCTCACCCCGAGCAGGCGGTGCGCTGCGCCTCCTGCCACTCGCAGACAGGGCACAGCGTGACGCCCTTGTACGACTCCGGATACTCGGTGGGCTCGCGGCACAGCACGCACTCCGCGTACGGCGGGCCGTCGGCCTTCGGCGGGCGGGTCGCGTCGATCAGGCAGTAGTCCGCAGGTGAGTCGTCGTCGCTCATGTCCTCCAGCGTACGAGGGCGTGCGGGATGTCAGGGCCGGCCGCTCGCCTCGCCGATCAGCTCGGACACCCTGACGAAGGTGTAACCGCGTTTGCGCAGCTCCGGCACCACGGTCCGCACGACGCGCTCGGTGGTCGGGGCGGCGCTGCGGGTGCAGTGCATGACGACCACGGACCCCGGTTTCACTCCGTCCAGCACCTGACGGGCGACCGCGTCCGCGTCCGTCGCGAACGCGTCGCCGCTGACGACGTCCCACTGCACAGCCGTCACGCCGGTGCCGCTCAGCGCCTTCAGCGCGTCACGGTCGTAGCAGCCGCCGGGAAAGCGGAAGTACGGCCGCGCGTCCTTCACCCCGGCCGCGCGGAAGGCGGTGTAGGCGCGCTCGACGTCCTCGCGCATCCGGTCGGGGTCGACCGTGGGCAGGCCGTAGCAGTCGCCGGTGAAGGCATAGTGGCTGTAGGAGTGGTTGGCGATCTCGAACAGCGGGTCCTTGTCGATGGCCCGGGCCTGGGCCGGGTACTGCTGCGCCCACCGGCCCGTCATGAACACCGTCGCCGGGACCTTCAGGGTGCGCAGTGCCCGGATCAGCCCCGGGTTGTCGAAGTGCTCGCCCGCTGCCGCGCGCGGTCCCTGGTCGGCGGTCATGTCGGCGTCGAAGGTCAGTGCGACGACCTTGCCGTGCCCGGTGCGCGGGCCGTTCTTGAAGACGGGCGTCAGCCCGGCCGGGCCGGGGGCGAGCGTCGGCGGCCGGGACACCGCCACCGACGGCGACGCCGCGCTCGGCGCCGGCCGGGCGGTGTGCGGCGCCGTGTGCGGCGCGGGGGTCGGTGCGGTTCCGCAGGCGGCGAGGGCGGCGCCGAGGGCGCACAGCGCGGTGAGACGGCGAAGGGGAACAATCACGGTATGAAGATATGACTGACCCGGCGCCGATCCCGCCGACCGCCCACCGACGCGACGGCGCATCACCCACCCGGCGCCACCAGCACGACCCGGGGCGCGCCGACCGACCTCAAGGGCGCGGGAACAACACGGGCCAAGTCGGCCTACCTCAAGGGGCGCGGGGAACTGCGCGCCCAGCCACGACGGACCCGCAGCCGCCGACGCTCACAAGCCTCCAACCCCTTGGGCGCCCGGCACCCGGCAGGCAGCCTTACCGCTTGTGCCGCTTCAGCGGCCGCAGCGCCGGCCCCTGAAGGATCTCGCCGTCGATGCCGAAGCGCGATCCGTGGCAGGGGCAGTCCCAGGAACGCTCGGCGGCGTTGAAGTTCACCAGACAGCCCAGGTGGGTGCAGCGGGCGGACAGGGCATGGAGCTCGCCGTCCTCGTCGCGGTAGGCCGCGACCCGGTCGCCGCCGGCCCGGACCACCGCGCCCTCGCCGGGCGCTACGTCCTCCAGGGACTTCGCCGGACGCAGCCGGTCGCCGATGAAATGCCGGGCCACCTTGGCCTGCGTCTTCAGGAACGTCGGCGCCTCACGCACCGCCGTGCCCAGCCGGCGCGGGTCGTACAGCTCGCTCCACGCGCACTTCTCGCCCCGGATCAGCGCCGTGAGCAGCCGCCCGGCCATCATCCCGCCGCTCAGCCCCCAGCCGCCGAAGCCGGTCGCCACATAGGTGTGCCGGGCGCCGGGGTGCAGCAGGCCGACCATCGGCACGGTGTCCGTGGGGTCGTTGTCCTGCGTGGCCCAGCGATGGGTGAGGTACACGCCGGGGAAGTGCGTGGACGCCCAGTCCGTCAGCTCCTCGAAGAGCGCCGGGGTGTCGCCGGTGCCGGGCGTGAAGTGCTGCCCGGTGACCACCAGGAACCGCTGCCCGTCGCCGTAGGGCGCGGTCCGCACCGACCTCGTGTTGTCGTCCGGCGTGATGTACATGCCGTCCGGGTCGCGGTCGGCGGGGATCGTCCCGGCCACGACCAGCTCGCGGCGCGGGGAGAGCCGCGTGAACAGCAGCGCCCGGTCGAACACCGGGTAGTGCGTGGCGACGACCACGTCCCGCGCGGTCACCGTGACCCCCGCGTCGGTCGTCAGCCGGCACGGCTCGCCCTCGGTCAGCCCGGTCACGCGCGTGTACTCGTGGATGCGCCCGCCGCGCGCCTCCAGATCCTCGGCCAGGGCGAGCAGGTACTTGCGCGGGTGGAACTGCGCCTGTCCGGTCACCTTCACCGCGCCCGCGACCGGGAACGGCAGCCCGGTCTCCGTCACGAACGACGCCGGCAGCCCCGCCTCCTTCGCCGCCCGCGCCTCCGCGCGCACCTCCTCGAGGCGGCCGCCGTCGTGCACGTAGGTGTAGGCGCTGCGCTCCTCCCAGTCGCAGTCGATGCCCAGTTCGGCCACGATCCCGGCGGCCCGCTCGATCGCCTCGGACTGCGAGCGGGCGTACAGCCGCGCGGCCTCGCCACCGCGGGTGCGCCGCAGTTTGTCGTAGATCAGGGTGTGCAGGGCGGTGACCTTGGCGGTGGTGTGGCCGGTCACCCCGGCCGCGACCCGGTCGGCCTCCAGTACGGCCACGGAGAGCCCGGCGCGGGTCAGCTCCCACGCCGTGCTCAGCCCGGCCATCCCGGCGCCGATCACGGCCACGTCGACCGTCAGGTCCTCCGTCAGGGTGGGCCGGGGGCTGCCGCCGGGCTCCGTCTGCAGCCAGTACGAGCCGCTGACCTGCTCTTTCCGCGTCATGCCGGAGCGGGTACCCCGTCCCGGCATGATCACGGCTGCGGACCGTCCCGCTATCGGCGCCAGGGGCCGGTCACCGCGAACGTCGTGCCCGGCGTGTAGCAGTTGACGTACATCGTGTCGCCGTCGGGGGAGAAGGTGACCCCGGCGAACTCGCCCCACTCCGGTGCCTCGGGTGTTCCGATGTTCTGCCGGCCGCGGGCCATCGGGTACACCTCGCCCCCGCGGGTCACCCCGAAGACGTGCTGCGCGCCGTTGCCGTCCTCGCACACCATCAGCCCGCCGCTGGGCGCCAGGCAGATGTTGTCCGGGGACTCGCCGGGCAGTTGCACATCGGTGCCGGGGCCGAAGACGATCACCAGCGTCAGGCGGTGCCGCTTCGGGTCGTAGCGCCAGATCTGGCCGTAGTGGTCGGCGCCCGAGCCGTCCGCGCTGCGGGCGAAGGACGACACGAAGTAGACGCACGAGCCGCCCCAGTAGCAGCCCTCCAGCTTCTGCGCGTGCGTGATGCCCCCGGGGCCGTAGTCCTGCAGCCGGGTCGGGGTGGACACGGCCAGCGGGTCGGGTACGTCCACCCACTCCACGCCGTCGAAGTGCGCGCCGGTCTCCTGGATCGTGGACAGATCCGCTACGCCGGGCACGCGCATCGCCTGGAGCCGGCCGCCCGCGCGCAGCGAACCGACGCCGCCCAGCGGCTTGTTCGGCAGGAAGCGGTAGAAGAGGCCGAACGGCTTGAGGAAGGCGTCCTCCGTCTCGTAGACGACGCCGTTGCCCGGGTCGATCGCGATCGCCTCGTGCTGGAAGCGGCCCATCGCGGTCAGCGGGACGGCGCCGGTGCGGTGCGGGTCGCTCGGGTGGACCTCGAAGATGAAGCCGTGGTCCTTGGCGTAACCATTGGTGCCGGCCTTGTCCTCGGTCTCCTCGCAGGTCAGCCAGGTGCCCCAGGGGGTGCGCCCACCGGCGCAGTTCACGGCCGTGCCGGCGATGGCGACACGCTCGGACAGGACCCGATTGCGGGAGTCCAGTGTCAGGGCCGTACAGCCGCCCCTGCCCGCCGGGTCATAGGTGAGGCCTTCGATCGTGGGTACCGGGACGGCCGCGGTGACGCGGTTCTCGTGGTTGCGCACGAGGTGGGTACGGCCCCCTCGGCCGGCGAACGCGGCCATGCCGTCGTGGTGGGAGGGGACCGGGCCCTCTCCGGAGCGCAGCGGGTCGCCCTCACGGGAGAGCACGGTGTAGCGGAAACCTTTCGGCAGGTCGAGCAGTCCGTTCGGGTCGGGGACGAGCGGGCCGTAGCCGGTGTGGCCCAGGTTCTGCGCGGCGGCGGTGCCCGCGAAGAGCTCGGACAGGGCCCCGGTGAAGGCGATGCCCGCTCCCAGGGCACTCGCACGAGCCAGAACCTGACGTCGAGTTGCAGACATGCGGCAGCAACCTTCCTGCTGGCGGACAGGAAATGCACAGGAACTACTGACCCCGCTGTGTCTACCATCTGCCGCCGTGCGCGGGAACCACGCGTGTAGCACGTGTCACCGCGCGTATCACCGCCGCGTCACGGCTCGATGACGTGCCCCTTCGGCACCTGCTCGTCGGCGAGGCCCTTCGGGGCCTGATCGCCGGCCAGGCCCTTGGGTGGTTGATCGTTGGCGAGGCCCTTCGGCGCCTGTTCGCCGGCCAGGCCCTTCGGGGCCTGATCGTTGACGTGGCTCTTCGGCGTCTGCTCGGTCCGCTCGGCGCCCCTCTCCAGGAAGCGCAGCAGCTCCACCGGGATGGGCAGCACCAGCGTGGAGTTCTTCTCCGCCGCCACCGCCATCACCGTCTGCAGCAGCCGGAGCTGGAGCGCGGAGGGGGTGTCCTCCATGGCCTGGGCGGCCTGGGCGAGCTTCTTCGAGGCCTGGAGCTCGGCGTCGGCGTTGATGATCCGCGCCCGCCGCTCACGGTCGGCCTCGGCCTGGCGGGCCATGGACCGCTTCATCGTGTCGGGCAGCGAGACGTCCTTGATCTCGACGCGGTCGATCTGCACGCCCCAGCCGACGGCCGGGCTGTCGATCATCAGCTCCAGGCCCTGGTTCAGCTTCTCGCGGTCGGAGAGCAGGTCGTCCAGCTCGCTCTTGCCGATGATCGACCGCAGCGAGGTCTGCGCCATCTGGGAGACCGCGAACCGGTAGTCCTCCACGTTGATGACGGCCGCGGTGGGGTCCACGACCTTGAAGTACACGACGGCGTCCACCCGCACCGTGACGTTGTCCCGGGTGATGCCCTCCTGACCCGGCACCGGCATGGTCACGATCTGCATGTTGACCTTCCGCATCCGGTCGACCCCGGGGAGGATCAGGGTCAGTCCGGGGGGCCGCACGCCACCGCGCAGCCGGCCGAGCCGGAGGACCACTCCGCGCTCGTACTGTTTGACGACGCGGGCCGCCGCGGTCAGGTACACCACGCCCACCACTCCGGCCCCCACGATCGCTCCCAGCAGCTCCTGGAGCATGGCGACCTCCTCACCGAGAGGTCCGTTTGTCTGCTCCTGCAACGATATGCCCGGCCTCCGGTCCCGGGCCACGCTCGGAGCAGGAGGCCGGACACCGGCACGTGCTTAAGCCGCCGTCGTCACCCTCACCAGCTTCACCGGTTCCGTGCCGACCGCGCTGTGCCGCTCGGCCCACGACTGCAGCGCCGTACGGCAGGCGTGGTCCAGGTGGTGCAGCCCGGACAGGTCCAGCTCGACGGGCCGGTCCTGCGGAAGGGCCTCCAGGCTGTCGAGGATCTTCGGCAGCCGCAGGAACGTCGCGTTGCCCGACAGATGCGCCTGGACGGGGCCGGCGCCCTTGTCGACGACCTCCAGCCGGATGTGCGAGGCCTCCCAGGCGGTCTTGACCACGGACAGGGCCAGGCCGATCAGCACGCCCTCGAACATGTTCACCGCGACGATCGCCACGGCCGTGACCACGAGGATCAGCGCCTCACCCCGGTGGCCGCGCCACAGGTCGGCGATCTGGCGGAACGGGATCAGCTTCCAGCCCGCGTGGACGAGGATGCCGGCCAGTGCGGGGATCGGTATCAGCGCCAGCGCGGCGGGCAGCGCGGCGGCGAACAGCAGCAGCCACACGCCGTGCAGCACCCGCGACGCCTTCGTCTTCGCGCCCGCCTGGACATTGGCGGAGCTGCGCACGATCACGGCCGTCATCGGCAGCGCGCCCAGCAGACCGCACACCGTGTTGCCGGCGCCCTGGGCGATCATCTCCTTGTCGTACTGTGTGCGCGGACCGTCGTGCAGCCGGTCCACCGCCGCCGCGCTGAACAGGCTCTCGGCCGAGGCGATCAGTGTGAACGCGACGACGGTGCCCCAGATGGCCGGCTGCGCCAGATCGCCGAAGGCATCGGCACCCGGCAGCTGGACGACCCCGAGCAGGCCCTCGACCTGCACCGTGGCGACCGGCAGATCGAGGGTGAGGGCGACGACCGTCGTCAGGACAACCGCGGCGAGCGCGCCCGGCACGGCCCGCACCGCCTTCGGCAGCCTCTTCCACAGCACGATGACGGCGATGGTGCCGACGCCGATCGTGAGCGAGGCGAGGGCCTCGGCGCTGCCGATCACGTCGGCGAACGCCCCGGGCAGGCCCGCTATCTTGTCGATGCCGGTCTTCGGGGCCGTGAGCCCCGCGGCCGCGTAGATCTGCCCGGCGATGATCACCAGGCCGATGCCGCAGAGCATGCCCTCGACGACCGAGACGGATATCGCCCGGAACCAGCGGCCGATCCCGGAAAAGCCCATGGCGAGCTGCAACAGACCGGAGATCAGCACGATCACCCCGAGGGTGCCCACACCGAACTCGCTGACGGCCTCGAAGACGATCACTGTCAGACCGGCGGCCGGCCCCGACACCTGGAGGCTGCTGCCGGGCATGAGCCCGGTGACCAGACCGCCCACGATGCCGGTGACGAGGCCGAGTTCGGCCGGGACGCCCGACGCGACCGCCACGCCCACGCACAGGGGCACGGCGACCAGGAAGACGACTATGGAGGCGAGGAAGTCCTGCCGCAGATGAGGAAACGCGCGCATGCCAAACCTCACAGTGCCTCGAAGGAGTCGGTGGCCACGCGGTGTTCGCGCACCGCACCGGTGTGCACCTCGTAGTACCAGGCGTGCAGGTTCAGCCGGCCGTCCGTCAGCCGCCGCTCCACGCACGGGTAGGAGCGCAGCCGCAGCAGCTGGGCGAGCACGTGGTGCTGCACGGCCTCGGCCACGGTCGGGTCCTGCGGGTCGGCCGCCCGGGGGTCCTCGGCGGCGTGCGCGAGCCAGTCCCGTACGGCCGGTACGGCGTCGAGGTCGTCGCCGCGCACCAGGGCGCCGACGGCGCCGCAGTGCGAGTGGCCGCAGACGACGACGTCCTGTACGCCGAGGACGTTCACGGCGTACTCGATGGTGGCCGCCTCGGAGGTGGGCCGGTCCGGGGTGTACGGCGGGACGATGTTGCCCGCGGTGCGCAGCTCGAAGAGCTGACCGGGGCGGGCGCCCGTGATTAGGGCCGGGACGACCCGGGAATCGGAGCAGGTGATGAACAGGACCTGCGGCGACTGGCCCTGGGCCAGCGGGGCGAACTCCTCAGGGCGCTGGCCGAAGGCACGGGCGTGGTCGATGAGGGGTTGCATGTGTGGTGACTCCTCCTGGCGCGCCGTGGGGGGCGCGTCGGGCTTCAAGGACAGAGGTGGGGTGCACTGCCTCCGCTCGGTGCGGAGGTGCGGGGTACTGCTCTGTTCTCAGCAGCGGAAGACCTGGAGCGCGGCCGGGGAGGGGGCCGGTGTGTGTCTGGGGGAGTGCGGCGCGGCTCTGCGGGTGGTGGAGGGGCGCGGCGCGGCCGGGTCCGGGGCCGACAGCGGGCGTTCGGGTCCCTGGGGCGCCGAATCGGCCGTGCGCTGCCGGTCGCGGGGGCGCAGCGGGTCGGCCGGGCCGGGGAGGTGTCCGCAGTCCCGGGAGGCGACGGTCTCCTCGCGCAGGGCCGTGACGGGGAGCGCGGAACCGGGGCGGGCCGTGGCCTCCGCATGACGCGGTGTGTGCGCTTGTGCGAAGGTCTTGGTGCAGGTGAGGAAGGGGAGGGCGAGCAGGACCGCGGTGAGCGCCGCGAGGACGGCCCGGCCCGTCGTACCTCGGAACATGCCCCTCCCTCCGCCCGGCTCACGCGTCATGTGTGGACCAACGCTTGGTCAATGAATGGTCAAGAGACACGGTAGCGGTGTCAGCGCGTTTGCAAGGTTAACTACGCGTTACGAGCTGAAGAGAGCCTGAAAAGAGAGGGTGGTTTGGCGCGAAGCGGCGCCTGCCCCCGGGCGGCGGGCGCTCCCGATCAGGGCGTCATGGGCGTGCCGCGCGGCATGAAGCGACTGCTGAGCCGGTACGACAAAGAGGCTGCCGAGCCCGGACGACGTCGGCTGCGGACGAGCGGCGGCCCGCCGGCTCTCGTCCTGCCGCCGCCGCTTCCCCCCTGCGCTGACCTGGCACCGGCCCGGCCGCGGGCACGGCAAGGCGAGCGGGCACGGCAAGGCGAGCGGGCACGGCAAGGCGCGCGGGCACGGCGAGTCCGATGGAGCCGACGGCGGCCGGGCGCTGACCCTTCTCGACGAGGCCCTTGGCGTCGCGGGCCTAACCCTTCTCGACGAGGCCCTTGGCGTCGCGGGCCAGGGCCGTGAGGCGGGAGATGGCCCGGAAGTACTTCTTGCGGTAGCCGCCGTTCAGCATCTCCTCGCTGAACAGCTGGTCGAACGGCAGCCCCGAGGCGAGGACGGGCACCTCGCGGTCGTAGAGCCGGTCCGCGAGGACGACGAGCCGCAGCGCGGTGGACTGGTCGGGCACCGGGCGCACGTCCGTCAGGCACACCGCCTCGAGTCCGTCGGTCAGCGCGCCGTAGCGGCTGGGGTGCACCTTGGCCAGGTGGTCCAGCAGCTGCGGGAAGGCGTCCAGCGAGGCGCCGGCGGTGGCCCGCGCGGTCCGCTCGACCTGCTCGGCGGTGAACGGCGCGGGCGCCTCGGGCAGACCGCGGTGGCGGTAGTCCTCGCCGTCGATGCGCAGGGCGCGGAAGTGGGCGGACAGCCCCTGGATCTCGCGCAGGAAGTCGGCGGCCGCGAACCGGCCCTCGCCGAGCTTGCCGGGCAGTGTGTTGGAGGTGGCGGCGAGCGCGACACCCGCTTCGACCAGCTTGCCGAGCAGCGTGGAGACGAGGACGGTGTCGCCCGGGTCGTCCAGCTCGAACTCGTCGATGCACAGCAGACGGTGGCCGGAGAGGGTCTGCACGGTCTGCTGGAAGCCGAGGGCGCCCACCAGGTTGGTCAGCTCCACGAAGGTGCCGAACGCCTTCTTCGACGGCTCGGCCGGGGTGGCGTGCCACAGGGAGGCGAGCAGGTGGGTCTTGCCGACGCCGTACCCGCCGTCGAGGTAGACGCCGCGGGGGCCGGCCGTGGCCTTCGCCGCCTTGGCCTTCGCCCTGCCGAAGCCGAAGAGGCCGCGCTTGGCGCCGCCGGCACCCGCCCCGTCGAGTCCGGCAGCGAAGCCCTCGAGGACCTGGACGGCCTCGGTCTGGCTGGGCTGGTTCGGGTCCGGGATGTACGTGCTGAAGCGGACCGAGTCGAACCGCGGCGGCGGCACCATCTCGGCCACCAGCCGGTCCGCGGGGACACGCGGCTCACGGGCGCACAGGGACAGCGGGGTCGCGTCGGCTATCGGGGCGAGGCCGGAGGCGGAGGTGGAGGACGACACGGTTCCCCAGCTTAGGGCGTGCCAGACTGCACACCATGCGACGCCTGTTCCCTGTGACCGAAGAAACAGCAGTCCAGACCCTGCGGAAGGCTTCCGAGGAGGGGGTGGTCGCCGGGGCTGCGGGGGTGCCGGGGGCCGCCGGTGGTGAGGTGACTCCCGGGACCGCGAGGGCGACCGCGGCGATCGCGGGCGGGGCGGTCGTGGCGGGCGGGACGCCGGACGACCCGGACGCGGCTGCCGCAGGCTCCGGCGGTGAGCCCTCCGGCGGCCCCGTGACCGCCGGCGGTGCGCGGGACGCGACCGGCGGAGGTGGCGCGGATCCCGTGCCCGGTGAGGGCCCCGTCGGGCTGCCCACGTTCGCCGGCGGGGCCGACGGGCCTGAGTGGAGCCTCGCCGAGCTGGCCGCCGCCTACGCCTACCCCGAGCCGCCCGCCGGGCAGCGGCAGCCGTGGCTGCGGGCCAACATGGTCTCCAGCCTCGACGGCGCCGCCCAGCACCAGGGCCGCTCCCAGCCCATCTCCAACGCCACCGACATGCGCATCTTCGGCACGCTGCGGGCCCTGGCCGACGTGGTGGTCGTCGGGGCGGAAACGGTACGCAAGGAGGGCTACCGCCCGGCACGCGTGCGTGCGGAGTTCGCGTCGATGCGTGAGGCCGCCGGGCAGGACCCGGTGCCCGCGGTCGCCGTCGTCACCGCGAGCCTGGACCTCGACTTCTCGCTGCCTCTGTTCACCTCGCCCGTGGTGCCGACGATCGTGCTCACCGGCGCCGCGTCCTCCCCGGAGCGCCGGGCGGCGGCCGAGAAGGCGGGCGCGAAGGTCGTCATCGCCGGTGACGGCGTCGGCGTGGACCCGGTCCGCGTCGTGCAGGCCCTCGCCGAGCTGGGGCACACCCGCCTGCTGACCGAGGGCGGGCCACGGCTGCTCGGGCAGATGGTGGCCGCCGAGGTGCTCGACGAGCTGTGCCTGACCATCTCCCCGATGCTCACCGCCGGGGACGCCCAGCGGATCGCGGGAGGGCCGTCCGTCACCGTCCCGCACCGCTTCGCACTGGTGTCCCTACTGGAGGACGACGGCTTCCTCTACAGCCGTTACCGCAGGTCGCAGCCCTGAGTGCGGCCCCGGGAACCCGTCCGTCGGCCCCCCGGCGGGCGGGCGGCCGCCCGGAGCGCCGACATCGACGGAATATGCCGTTCCGATTTGCTTGTGATGGGCACACTAAATCCGGCAGAACCCGTGCGATCACGGGGCAGGATGGTTTCCGCAGGGGCTGGCACGGCCCACGGAGGACAGGGGGCACGGGGCCCCCGCAGCAGAAGGGGCGCCTGGTGTTCACAAGCGTTTTGATGATCGAGAAGGCCCTGACGTCCGCTGACGTGGAGTTCGTCACCAGCTTGCACGGGGACGAGCCGGTCACCTTCCACGTCCTGCTCCAGCCCCGGGGCGACCAGGCCGACCGGCTCCTGAGAGCCATCGACGACATCGCGCTCGGCGAGATCGACGAGGCCGCCCGCGAGAACGAGACACCCGAGGGCGACGAGGCCAGGAGCGTCGGCCGGCAGGCGCTGGACGTGTCCCTGACCGCCCTGCGCTCGGCCGGCAGTCCCGCCGAGGGCCGGTTCGTCGAGGACCACCCGCTGGACGCGCTCAGGAGGCTGGTGGACGAGATCGGCGCGGACGAGGTGATCGTGCTCACCGACCCGCACTATGTCGAGGAGTTCTTCCACCGCGACTGGGCCTCGCGGGCGCGGCACAAGGTGGGGGTGCCGGTGCTGAAGCTTTTCTCCCACAGCAAGGCGTAGCGCTCCGCGGGTGTGGCCGGTCCGCGCCGTTCGGGGCGCGGCGCCTGTCCGGGTGCGGGCTCGTTGTGGCTGGTCGCGCAGTTCCCCGCGCCCCTTGCGTCGGACCGGTGGCCCGCGCTGCAAGGAGCCCGGTGCCTGAGCACATAGGCTAGGCACGCTCCAGTCCGCACCGTATCTGGGAGAAGAACGCATGGCACCCGGCCTTCCTACCGCCATGGACCGACCGCACTTCATCGGCATCGGCGGCGCCGGGATGTCGGGCATCGCCAAGATCCTCGCGCAGCGCGGCGCCAAGGTGGCCGGCAGCGACGCCAAGGAGTCCGCCACCGCCGAGGCGCTGCGCGCGCTGGGCGCGACCGTGCACATCGGGCACGCCGCCGAGCACCTCGCCGACGACGCGAGCTGCGTGGTCGTCTCCTCCGCCATCCGCAAGGACAACCCCGAACTGGTGCGCGCCGCCGAGCTGGGCATCCCGGTCGTGCACCGCTCCGACGCGCTCGCCGCGCTGATGGAGGGCCTGCGCCCGATCGCCGTCGCCGGGACCCACGGCAAGACGACCACCACGTCCATGCTCGCGGTCTCCCTGACCGCGCTGGGCCTTAACCCGTCGTACGCCATCGGCGGCGATCTCGACGCGCCCGGCTCCAACGCGCTGCACGGCGACGGCGAGATCTTCGTCGCGGAGGCCGACGAAAGCGACCGCAGCTTCCACAAGTACGCCCCCGAGGTCGCGATCGTCCTCAACGTCGAGCTGGACCACCACGCCAACTACGCCTCGATAGACGAGATCTACGCGTCCTTCGAGACCTTCGCCGGGAAGATCGTGCCCGGCGGCACGCTGGTGATCTCCGCCGACCACGCGGGCGCGCGCGAGCTGACCCGGCGCGTCGAGGACGTGCGCGTGGTGACCTACGGCGAGGCCGAGGACGCCGACGTGCGTGTGCTGTCGATCGTGCCGCAGGGCCTCAAGAGCCAGGTCACGGTCGTCCTCGACGGTCAGGAGCTGACCTTCGAGGTCTCCGTCCCCGGCCGCCACTACGCCCTCAACGCGGTCGCCGCGCTCACCGCGGGCGCCGCCCTCGGCATCCCGGCCGCCGAGCTGGCCCCGGCGCTCGCCGCGTACACGGGCGTCAAGCGGCGCCTTCAGCTCAAGGGCGAGGCGGCCGGCGTCCAGGTGATCGACTCCTACGCCCACCACCCCACCGAGATGACCGCCGACCTGGAGGCCATGCGGGGCGCCGCCGGCGAGGCGCGCATCCTCGTCGTCTTCCAGCCCCACCTGTTCTCCCGCACTCAGGAGCTGGGCAAGGAGATGGGCCAGTCGCTGTCCCTCGCCGACGCCTCCGTCGTCCTCGACATCTACCCGGCCCGCGAGGACCCGATCCCCGGCATCACGAGCGAGCTGATCATCGAGGCTGCGCGCGCCGCGGGCGCCGACGTCACGGCCGTCCACGACAAGGCGGAGGTGCCGGACGTGGTCGCGGGAATGGCGCGGGCCGGTGATCTCGTTCTCACCATGGGGGCGGGCGACGTCACGGACCTCGGCCCGCGCATCCTGGACCGTCTCGCGCACAAGTGAAGGGGTTGGCCGACATGTCGTACGACGTCGAGAAGCCGGACGAGCAGTGGCGGGCGGAGCTGACCCCGGCCGAGTACGCGGTGCTGCGCCAGGCCGCCACGGAGCCCGCGTTCGTCGGTGAGTACACGGACACCAAGACCAAGGGTGTGTACTCCTGCCGGGCCTGCGGGGCCGAACTGTTCACCTCGCAGACCAAGTTCGAGTCCCACTGCGGCTGGCCGTCCTTCTTCGACCCGAAGGACACCGACGCGGTGGAGCTGGTGCAGGACAGCTCCCACGGCATGGTCCGCACCGAGGTGCGCTGCGCCCGCTGCGGCTCCCACCTCGGGCACGTCTTCGAGGGAGAGGGCTACCCCACCCCGACCGACCAGCGCTACTGCATCAACAGCATCGCGCTGCGCCTTGAACCCGAAGAGGGCTGAGCGCGTCACCGGGCCGATCTAGACTGACTGGAAAGGCCCGGCCCACGGCCGGCGCAGGACCGGCAGGGTCCGGAGCGGGAAGGCGGTGGACCTGCACATGCCGTACGTCGCCGTCAGTGCGCTGAGCCATCCCGGGCTGGTGCGCGAACACAACGAGGACAGCCTCGTCGCCGGACCGTGGACCCTGTGCGCCACGGTGACCGAGATCCCGCAGACCCTGGTCTTTCCGCTGCGGTCGCCCGTCGTGGTCGCCGTCGCCGACGGGCTCGGCGGCCATCCCGGAGGTGAGGTGGCCAGTGCGCTCGTCGCCCGCCTGCTCGCACGGGCCGGGCCGGTACTGGGGGACGAGGAGGCGGTACGGGAGGCGCTGAGCGACTTCAACCGCGCCGTGTACCAGGCCGCCGAGGGCGGCGACCTCACCGCCATGGGCACGACCGTGGCCGGTCTCGTCCTGCTGCACGACTCGGTGCTCGTCTTCAACGTCGGCGACAGCCGGGTCTTCGCGGCCTCCTCCGACGGACTGCGCCAGGTCAGCGTCGACGACAGCCCGCCCCTCGAACCGGGGCAGCGCACCACGTCCCTGGTCACCCAGTGCCTGGGCGGCTCCGCCGCCCACCGCGACGTCCGGCCGCATGTCACCACCGTTCCCCTGCGGCCCGGCGACCGCTACCTCGTGTGCACCGACGGGCTGACCGACCCGGTGACCGAGGACGTGCTGGAGGCGGTGCTGCGCGAGAACGACGACGGCCGGGCTGCCTTCGAGCTGTGGCACGCGGCCATCCAGGCGGGCGGACCGGACAACATCACGCTGGCGGTCGTTCGCGTGGAAGGGGACGGGGGCCCGTGATGATCCCGGTTGTGCGCGGCCGGGCGGGCGCTGTCACGATTTGATCGTGTTCAGCGTTGTGCGACGGATCAGAGGGCTCGGCCGGCCGGCTTCCCCGGGCCGGCCCGGGACCGCCCGGGGCACCGGCGCCGCCGACCGGCGGCTCGCCGGGCTGCGGTCGCTGCTGACCCGGGTCGGCACCACGCTCGACGCGGATCTCACCTGCGCGGAGCTGACCCACGCCGCGAGCGTGTTCGCCGCGTGCACGGCGGCGATCGTCCGGATCACCGGCGGGACGGTCTCCGGGTACGAGGCGATCAGCGGGGACGCCGACGCGCTGCCGGACGTGCGCCGGATCACCGAGGCGGTGCGGGAGGGCGGGCCGCTCCTGCGGGGAGCGGTCTTCGGGGGTGCCGTCGTCTGCCTGCCGCTCGCCACGCCCGAGCAGATGTACGGCGTCCTTGTGTGCGCCCGGTCGGCGCCGCCCCTCACCTCGCAGGAGGCGGAACTGCTCGCGCTGCTGGCCGCTCCCGTCGGACCGTATCTGCGGCACGCCGACGAGTACGCGCGCGTCAGCCGCACCATGGGCGATCTGCAGCGTGCGCTGCTCGCCGAGCCGGGACGGCCGCACCCGAACCTCGACGTGGCCGTGCGCTATCTGCCCGCCGGGCGGCGCGCCCTGGTCGGTGGCGACTGGTGCGAGACCGTGCGGCTGCCCTTCGGCCGGACCCTGCTCGTCGTCGGCGACGTCATGGGCCACGGAGTGGAGGCCGCCGTCGACATGGCCGCGTACCGCTCCTCGCTGCGGTCGATCACCGCCACCGATCTCCCGCCGCACCGGGTGCTGCGCCAGATGGACGACCTCGCCGCCGGGGAGCCGGACATGCGGCCCGCCACCTGCCTGATCGCCCGCGTCGATCCCGCGCGCGGGCAGGTGACGCTGGCCGGGGCCGGACATCTACCGCCGGTCGTGATCGACGAGGGCGACGGCAGCCGCTTGCTGCCGCTGCCTGTCGGGCCGCCGCTCGGGACCGGGCTCGGCGGGTACGAGTCCGCCACCTACGACCTCGACAGCAGCCACACGTTGTTGCTGTTCACGGACGGGCTGGTGGAG
This sequence comes from Streptomyces sp. NPDC049915, assembly GCF_040656475.1. NCBI lineage: Bacteria > Bacillati > Actinomycetota > Actinomycetes > Kitasatosporales > Streptomycetaceae > Streptomyces > Streptomyces sp. NPDC049915. The sequence continues at coordinate 506,752 of NZ_JBFAMH010000001.1, read as the reverse complement.
CGGCGCGGGGAGGACATCGATCGGGGGCTGGAGCGGTTGGCGCAGGTGCGGTTCCCTGCCGGAGCCACCCTGGAGGAGATTCTGGACACCGTTCTGGTCCGGATGGACGCACGGCATGCCGAGGACGACGTGGCGGTGCTGGGGGCGCGGCCGCGGGGGCGGGGCGGGGAGTAGGCGTCAGCTCAGCTCGCGCAGAGCCCTGCCCAGCCCTGCCACTCCCTCCGTGATCACTCCCGTCGGTGTCGCCGCGTAGCCGAGGACCAGGCCCGGGTGGCCCGGGCGTTGCCGGTGCCAGGAGAGGGGGTGGCACTTGACGCCGTGGGTGAGTGCCGCCGCGGCCAGGGCGGTGTCCGGGACGTCCGCCGCGTAGGTGACCGTCAGGTGCAGGCCGGCTGCGGCGCCGTGTACGACCGCGCCCGGCAGATGGGCTGCCAGGGCGCCGATCATCGCGTCTCTGCGCCGGCGATGGCGGCCGCGCAGCAGCCGGAGGTGGCGTTCGAGGTCGCCGGAGTCCATCAGCCGGGCCAGCGCGAGCTGGGGGAGCACCGCGTTGCCCAGGTCGGTGAAGCGCTTCGCGGTGGTGAGGGCGGCGTGATAGGCGGGCGGGGGGATCAGCCAGCCGATCCGCAGGGCGGGCGCGAGCAGCTTCGACACGCTGCCCATGTAGCAGACGCGGTCGGCCAGCAGCTCGCGCAGCGCCGGTACCGGCGGCCGGTCGTAGCGGTGCTCGGCGTCGTAGTCGTCCTCCAGGATCAGCCCGCCGTCCTGCGCCCAGCGCAGCAGCTCACGGCGGCGCTCGCCGCTGGTGACGACCCCGGTGGGGAACTGGTGGGCCGGGGTGAGCAGTACCGCGCGGGCGCCCGAGGCGCGCAGGGCGTCGACGCGTATGCCGGCCTCGTCCACCGGTACCGGTGGGGTGGCCAGCCCGCCGTTGCGCAGATGCTGGCGGGAGCCGAGCGAGCCGGGGTCCTCCAGCGCGACCGCCTCGATGCCGTCCGCGCGCAGGACCGCGTGCAGCAGGGTGAGCGCCTGTGCGGTGCCGGCCACGATCAGTACGTCGTCGGGGGCCACCCGCACACCCCTGTTGCGCGCGAGCCAGTCGGCCACGGACCGGCGCAGCGGGAGCGCGCCGCGCGGGTCGCCGTAGCCGAGACTGTCCGCCGACAGCCCGGCGAGGACGGCCCGTTCGGCGCGCAGATACGCGGCGCGCGGGAACGCCGCCAGGTCGGGCCGGCCGGGGGTGAAGTCGAACGGGGCCGGGGCCGCGCGCAACGCGTCGAAGACGTCCGGGCCCGGTTCGCCGGTGAACGGAGCGATGTCCGGGCCGGCCTTCCCGGGAGCTTCGCCGCGTACCGGCTCCTGCGGGACCGCGACCACGACCGTGCCTCCGCGCCGCCGTCCCTCCAGGTGGCCGTCCTCGGCAAGCCGCCGGTACGCCTCCGCCACCACGCCCCGTGACACGCGCAGTTCGGCGGCGAGAACCCGGGTGGGGGGCAGCCTGCTGCCCACCGTGAGCCGGCCGTCGGCAATGGCCCGGCGCAGGCGCTCGGTCAGCCACCGCGCCTTGCCCCCGGCCGGTGCCGCACCGATGTCCAGCTGCAGGAAGTCGGAGCCGCCGGACGCTGCGTTCATCGGGCTCATGCTGTCACGTGCCCCTCAGCCGGCGAAGGCGAACTCCGGCGCCCCGGCCGTGAGAACGGCGTCGGTGGTGACCACGGGCCAGTGCGCGGCCAGCTCCTCCGCGACCGTCTTCAGCAGCGCGCGCACGGTTCGCTCACCGCCGTCGTGCATGGCTTCGGTCACCACCAGGACGCGGCGGGTGTCCGGGCCGACGGCGGACCAACCGCTCTGCCGGTGGGTCCAGCGGCGGGCGTGGGCCCGGCCGGCGGAGTCGACGAACGTGACCTCGCCGGGCGCGGGATGCTCCGTGGTGCCGTCGAACGCCGTGTACACCTCCTCGCCCCGGGCGGGCCGTACTTCGAGCAGGGGAGCGGCGATCCGGTCCGCGTCGAGGGCGGCGACGGGGACGGCGTGGGCCACCGAGATCGCGTTGCACAGGTCCACCACCGGGTGGATGCGCGGCAGTCCGCCCTCCTTGCGCAGCCGCCGCAGCAGCGACTCCGCCGCGCATCGGTACTGCGTGGGCCGCAGGCCCAGCCCGGAGAAGGTGCGGCGCCAGGCCGTGATCTCCGGGAACTCGCCCTCCGGTGCCCCGGCCAGGCGGGCCGCGGCCCGCGCGGTGTGCGCGGCTGCTCGCGGGCCCGTGTCCGCATGGGCGTCGACCCCGTCGGCGTACAGCACGCCGGCGGTGAGCTGCGGGTGGGTGGACCAGATCGTGTCCGCGTGCCGGAAACGCATGCTCACGCCACCGCCAGCCGCAGGCTCAGGGCGACGAAGCAGGCGGCGAAGCCCCGGCGCATCCCCGTCAGCAGTCCGGGGTGCTGCGGCAGCCGCTTCCGCAGTGCGGCGGCGCCGAGGCCGTACGCGGTGAAGACGACGAAGGTCAGGGCCATGAACACGGCGCCCAGCCGCAGCATCGCGCGGACGTCGCCCGCCGCGACGAACTGCGGCAGGAACGCCAGGAAGAACAGGGCGGGTTTGGGGTTGAGCAGGTTGACCAGGACGGCGGAGCCGATCAGGCGGGAGGTGGAGCGCGGTGCCGCCTCCGGGTCGACCACCAGCGCCGAGCGGTCGCGCAGCATCGCCCACGCCATGTACAGCAGGTAGGCGGCACCGAGGTACTTCACCACGGTGAACGCGACGGTGCCCGCGTGCAGCAGCGCGGCCAGTCCGGTCACGGCGGCGAACAGGTGCGGCAGGGTGGCGAGGGTGCAGCCGAACGCGGCCACCACGCCGGCCCGGCGGCCGTGGGTGAGCCCGGCGGCCAGCGTGTACACCACGCCGGTGCCCGGGGTGACGACCACGACCAGGGTGGTCAGCAGGAACGTGAAGCTCAAGGAAACCTCCGCGAGAAGGGCGAGGCCTCCCACCCTGTCCGCGTCTTGGCCCGCCGGACAGGGCCAAAGACGGCGCCGTTCACGGGTCCATAAACCGTGGCCTTACCGGGTAGGGACGTTCACGGCGTCTAGACTCTCCCGGCAGCGGGCGTTCGTACGCACGTACGGAAGACGTCCACCGCCAGGCACGTGCTGCCAACCGAAGGGCGTTCGGCGTTTTGATACGGATGGAATCAGTCACCAAGCGGTACCCGGACGGCACGGTGGCGGTCGACCGGCTCACGCTGGAGATACCCGAGAAGGCGATCACCGTCCTCGTCGGCCCCTCCGGCTGCGGCAAGACGACGACCCTGCGGATGATCAACCGGATGGTCGAGCCCAGCGAGGGCCGCATCCTGCTGGACGGCACCGACCTCCAGCAGCAGCCGGTGCACACCCTGCGCCGGTCCATGGGATACGTCATCCAGCACGCCGGACTCTTCCAGCACCGCACGATCGTCGACAACATCGCCACCGTCCCGCGCCTGCTCGGCTGGAGCAAGGCCAAGTCCCGGGAGCGCGCCCGGGAGTTGATGGAACGCGTCGGCCTCGACGGCTCGCTCGCCCGGCGCTACCCGCACCAGCTCTCCGGCGGCCAGCAACAGCGCGTCGGCGTCGCCCGGGCCCTCGCCGCCGACCCGCCGGTGCTGCTGATGGACGAGCCGTTCTCCGCGGTCGACCCGGTGGTCCGCAAGGGCCTCCAGGACGAACTGCTGCGCCTCCAGGACGAGCTGGGCAAGACGATCGTCTTCGTCACCCACGACATCGACGAGGCCGTCAAGCTGGGCACCATGGTCGCCGTCCTGCGCACCGGCGGCCGGCTCGCCCAGTACGCGCCGCCCGCCGAGCTGCTGTCCCACCCGGCCGACGCCTTCGTCGAGGACTTCCTCGGCGCCGACCGCGGCATCCGGCGGCTGTCCTTCTTCTCCTCCGCCGGCCTCGACCTGCTCACGGCGCCGGTCGTCGCCGTCGACGCCACCGCCGAGCAGCTCGCCGCCGCCGACGCGTCCTATCTGCTGGTCACCGACTCCGACGGCAGGCCGCTCGGCTGGGGCGAGCCCGGCGCGCTGAGTGCCGGGAGCATCGACACCGCCCGACTGCTGCCCTACGGGCGGCCGTTCGTCGCCGGCACCGACTCGCTGCGGGCCGCGCTGGACTGCGCCGTGCTGTCGCCGACCGGCTGGGCCGTCGCCGTGGACGACACCGGGCGCGTGCGCGGTGTCGTGTCGCAGCAGTCCATCGGGGCGGCGATCCGCGCCGCCCACGCCGAGACCCCGAGCGAGCCGAAGGCCCTGCGATGAACGGCCTGTTCGACCTGCCCAGCGACCTGCAGAACACCTACCTCGGCCTGGTCGGCATGCATCTGCGCGAGGCGCTGATCCCGGTCCTCGCCGGACTGCTGGTGGCGCTTCCCCTCGCCCAGCTGTGCGTGCGGCTGCGCTGGCTGTACCCGCCGGTGCTCGGGGTGACGACCGTGCTGTACGCCGTCCCCTCCCTCGCGCTCATCGTCTTCCTGATCGACTACACCGGCCAGAGCGAGACGACTGTGATGATCCCGCTCGGCCTCTACAGCCTGGTGGTCCTCGTCCCGGCCGTCGTCGACGGCGTCCGTTCGGTGCCACAGGACACCCTCGACGCCGCGACCGCCATGGGACTGGGGCCCGTGCGCCGCTATCTGACGGTGCAGTTGCCGATCGCCGTGCCCGCGATCCTCGCCGGGCTGCGCGTCGCGACCGTCTCCAGCATGTCCCTGGTGAGCGTCGGCATGCTGATCGGCAACCAGGGGGGCCTCGGCAACCTGCTGAACGACGGCATGACCTACCAGCAGCCCCGGCTGGTGTGGCTGTCGGTCATCGGCACCGCCGTCCTCGCCGTCCTCGCGGACGCCGTCCTCGTCGCCGTACGCCTGCTGCTGACGCCCTGGATGCCGCGCGGCACCCGCACGGTGTCCGCCGGGCCGCGGCCCGAACCGGCCGTGTCCGCGGCCGAGGAGGCCGCGCGGTGAACATCCTCCACTTCATCGACGCCTTCTTCAGCGACAGCTCGCACTGGCACGGCTACGACGGCATCCCCACCCGGCTGCGCGAGCACGTCCAGTACTCGCTCCTCGCGCTGGCGATCGCCGCCTCCGTGGGGCTGCCGGCCGGGCTGGTCACCGGGCACACCGGACGCGGCGGCAACGCGCTCGCGCTCATCGCCACCGCCGCCCGCGCGCTGCCCAGTTTCGGCCTGCTCGTGCTGATGTTCATCCTGCTCGGCTTCGGGCTGCTGCCCGTGATGATCCCGCTGGTGGTCCTCGCGATCCCGCCCATCCTCGTCACCACCTACGAGGCGGTGCGCTCCGTCGACCCGTCCCCGGTGGACGCGGCACGGGGCATGGGCATGCCCGAGACGCGCATCCTCTTCCGGGTCGAACTGCCCGTCGCGCTCCCGCTGATCCTCAGCGGCCTGCGCTCGGCGGCCATCCAGATCGTCTCGACGGCCACCATCGCGGCGTACGTCAGCTTCGGCGGCCTCGGCCGGTACGTCATCGACGGCCTGTACCAGCACGACTACGAGAAGGTCGTCGGCGGCGCCACCCTGGTGGCCGGACTGGCCCTCGTCACCCTCGCGCTGTTCTGGGCCGCCGGCCGCTACGCGGTGGCGCCGGGGGTGCGCCGGCGCGGCTGAGACGGCGGCACTCCAACGGGCAGGGTGACGAACGCCATTGGTAACACAAATGCCCTTGACGGGGGAGAAGTGGCTGGATTGGATCAGTGGGTGACTACTACCGCCCAGCGCAGCAGGCCCCGCAGGACCCTCCCCGGCGCCGCCGCCGTCGTGCTCGCCGCGACGTCGGTGCTGCTGGCAGGGTGTTCCTCCGACAGCAAGGGTGACAACCCGCTCGCGGAGAACGACTCCGACGGCAAGACGGTGGTCGTCGGCTCCAACAACTTCCCCGAGTCCACGCTGCTCGCCGACATCTACGGCGAGGCCCTGCGGGCCAAGGGCATCAAGGTCACCTACAAGCCCAACATCGGCACCCGCGAGACGACCTACGGCCTGATCAAGAACGGCTCCCTCACCGTCCTGCCCGAGTACAACGGCGCGCTGCTCGCCTACCTCGACCGCAAGGCCACGCCGAAGTCGGCCGAGGAGACCACCCGGGCCATCGCGGCCAAACTCGCCCCCGAGCTGACGCTGCTGCAGCCGTCGCCCGCCGAGGACAAGGACGCGCTGGCGGTCAACTCCGAGACTGCGGCGAAGTACCACCTGACGTCCTCCTCGACCATCGCCGACCTCAAGGACATCGCGGGGGACCTGGTCGTCGGCGCCTCGCCGGAGTTCCAGAAGCGGCAGCAGGGCCTGGAGGGCCTGAAGTCGGTGTACGGCCTGGAGTTCAAGTCGTTCAAGGCGCTCGACGCGGGCGGCCCGCTGACCCAGGCGGCGCTGAAGCAGAACAACGTCCAGGTCGCGGACCTCTTCTCCACCGACGCCACCGTGCAGAAGGAGAAGTTCGTCGTCCTGCAGGACCCGAAGAACCTCTTCGGCTTCCAGAACGTGCAGCCCCTCGTCTACAAGAAGGGCCTGCCGCAGCCGGGTGTCGACGCCCTGAACGCCGTCTCCGCCAAGCTGGACACGAAGACGCTGCTCGGCCTGGACGCCCAGGTCCAGCTGGACAAGAAGGACCCGCTGGACGTGGCGCAGGCGTGGCTGAAGTCGGTGCAGCTGGGCTGAGCGGCAAGCAAAACAGACCGCCCGTCCCGGTAATTCCGGCACTTCCGGCGGAAGCTGAGCGGCCCTCGGCTCACGAAGGGTTGGTTCGTGAGCGTACGCTCGATCCGTCGCCGGTACCGAAGGCCGTGCCGTCAGGGCGAGTTGACGGGCGTACGGCCCCCGCGCCCGGCGTGGGGGCCGGGGCCCGCGGGGACTCGGCGGGCCCTGTGGGCCCCGGCAACCGGTGAGCTAGCATGTACGGGGAGTGAGTAGAACAAACGGCATGGTCCGTTCTTTTCCGTCCCCCAGGAGTGACCCGCCGATGCCGAGGCAGTTACGCGCCGAACAGACCCGCGCGACGATCCTCACCGCCGCAGCCGACCTGTTCGACCGGCACGGCTACGAATCGACGAGCCTCAGCGACATCGTCGAGCACGCCAAGGTCACCAAAGGCGCCCTCTACTTCCACTTCGCCGCCAAGGAAGATCTGGCGCACGCCATCCTGGAGATCCAGTCCGAGGCCTCGCGCAGGGTCGCGGGCGACATCGACGGCCACGGCTATCCGTCCCTGGAAGCCCTGATGCGCATCACCTTCGGCTTCGCCCGCCTGTCCGTGGAGGGCCCGATCGCCCGGGCCGGCCTCCGGCTCGCCACCGGATCCGTCCCGGTCCGCCCCCCGCTGCGCCACCCCTTCACCGAGTGGCGCGAGCTGGTCTCCCGGCGGCTGCGCGGTGCGGTCCGCGAGTCCGACCTCCACCCGGACGTCGACATCGATGCCGTCACCCACTCCCTGGTCTCCTTCTTCGTCGGCACCCGTGTCGTCGGCCGCTCCCTGGAGCCCGTCACCCGGCTGCCCCGCCGGATGGCCGAGATGTGGCACCTGCTGATCCGCGGCCTGGTGCCCGTGCCGCGCCGCCCGCGCTATCTGACGCTCGTCTCCCGGCTGGAGCGCGAGACCGCCGCGGCCGCCGTCTGACCCCGGCCTCCCGGCCACAGCACCGGACCGCCGGCGCCCGAGGCACGGTGAGCGGCGTATACCGTTCGGCCGGGGCCCGCAGGTGCGGTGAGCGGCGTATACGGCGCGGTCGTGGCCGGAGGTGCGGTGAGCGGCGGGGTCGTGGAGCCGGAGGTTCGGTGCGCGGCGCGGCCGGAGGGCCGGAGGTACGGTGAGCGGCATGCCCGACACCCCGCAGCCCCCGGAGCTGCGCGCCGACGAGCCCGGCTCCTTCCCGCACAGCGTGCTCGCCGAACGGCACCCCGCCATCATCCGGCAGGTCCGCGACTCCTTCCCGTACGGCCCCGACCTGCACGCCGCCCTCGACGCGCTGCTCGCCCAGTGCACCGGCGGTGTCATCGAACCGCTCCCGCCCGGCGCCCCCGACCGCGACCGCTGGCTGGCCTGGGGGCTCTCGACGTACACCGGCCGGTCCTGGTTCGAGGTGCCGTGGCTGTGGTCGGAGAGCTACTTCTACCGCCTGCTGCTGCAGACCGTCGGCTACTTCGGCGACGGCCCCTGGCGTGGCATCGACCCCTTCCGGCCCGCCAAACGCGGCGAACTCGACGCCCCCGAGACCGGCGGCGAACTCGCCGCCCTCGACCGGCTCGCCGACCTGGGCCGGGACGAACAGGCCACCGCCCTGCTGCACGGCTCCCTGTGGGGCAACCGAGCCGACCTGAGCTTCCGCCTCCAGACCGCCGCCGGCGCCGCCCGGGACACCACCCCGGCCCTGCTCGCCGACGACAGCGCGGCCCTGTGGGCGCTGCTCCCGCCCGGCCGCGCGGACGGCACCCTCTGCCTCGTCGCCGACAACGCCGGCCGCGAACTCGTACCGGACCTGCTGCTGATCTCCCACCTGCTCGCCCACGGCCACGTCGCCCGGGTCCTGCTGCACGTCAAACCGCACCCGTACTACGTCTCCGACGCCACCACCGCCGACGTCGTCGACGCCCTTCGCCGGCTCACCGCAGCTGCGGGCGCGGCCGCAGACCACGGGCGGCGGCTGTGGCAGGCCATGACCGACGGCACCCTCACCGTGCGCACCCACCCGTTCTCGGCCGGCCCGCTGCCGTACGCGCGGATGCCCGACGACCTGCGCGCCGAGTTCGCCGCCTGCACCCTGACCGTGGTCAAGGGCGACCTCAACTACCGCCGCCTGGTCGGCGACCGGATGTGGCCCGCCACCACCCCCTTCGCCGAGGTCACCGCCCACTTCCCGGGACCGGTCGCCGCGCTGCGCACCCTGAAGTCGGACGTGGTCACCGGTCTCGACGCCGCCACCGTGGCCGCGCTCGACTCCGCCGAGGGGCCACGGTGGCGGACCAGCGGCACGCATGCGCTGATCCAGCTGGGGCAGTGACCCGCCTCCAGCATGCGGCGGCGCTCAACCGGCGTGCACCGGGAGCGCCTTGATGCCGTTGATGAAGTTCGACACCAGCCGCTTCGGCGGTCCCGCCGTGTGCAGCGCGGGCAGTGTCCGCAGCACCTCGCCGTACAGCAGCCGCAGTTGCAGCCGCGCGAAGTGCGCGCCCAGGCACACGTGCGGGCCGTCCCCGAAGGACACCTGCGGATTCGGGGAGCGGGCGAGGTCCAGTCGGTCGGGTCCGGCGAAGACCCGCTCGTCGCGGTTGGCGGCGGCGTGGAAGACGACCACCTTCTCGCCCGCCCGGATGCGCCGCCCTGCCAGCTCCGTGTCCCGCAGCGCGGTACGGCGGAAGGTGAGCACCGGCGGATGCCAGCGCAGCAACTCGTCCACGGCCACGGCGAGATCGGGCTTCCCCGTGCGCAGCGCCTCGTACTGCTCCGGGTGTTCGGCGAGCGCCAGCAGGCCGCCGGGGGCCGCGCTGCGCACGGTGTCGTTGCCGGCGACCGTGAGCAGGAAGAAGAACATCTCCAGCTCCGGACCGGTGAGTTCGGCGTCGTGGGCGAGGGCCGTCATGATGTCGTCGGCCGGATGGCGGCGCTTGAACGCGGCGAGCTGCCGGGCGTACGCGAACATGTCCCGCAGCATCGCGGGCGAACGCGGGTTCACGGGGCGGCCCGCCGCGTCCCGCACCGACGGGCCCGCCTCGTCGGGGTCCTGGTAGCCGATGACGCGCTGCGTCCAGTGCAGGAGGAGCCCGCGGTCGCTCTCCGGTACGCCCAGCAGATCGGTGAGGTTGAGCAGCGCGTAGTCGTCGGTGACCGCCGACACCAGATCCACGGTGCCGCCGCCGGCCGGGGCCCCGGCCAGGGCCCGGCCGAGCAGCTCCCGGGCCCGGTCCCGGGCGACGTCCGTGAAGCGTTCGACGCGGCCCGGTGTGAACGCCCGGCTGACCAGGCGGCGCAGCCTGCCGTGACGTGGCGGATCCTGGTTGAGCATCATCCGCCGGATGAACGGCAGATCCTCGGGGTCGGGATCGCGGATCTGGGTGGCGCCCAGATGCGAGGAGTACGTCGTCGCGTCCTTGAGCACCCGCACCACGTCCGCGTGCCGGGTCACCGCCCAGAATCCTGGGCCCGCGGGCCAGCCCAGCACCTCCGGCTCGGCCTGCCAGGCCACCGGGTGGTGGTCGCGCAGCACGCGGTAGGCGGCGTACGGCACGCCGTCGGCGTACTGCCGGGGGTCGAACACGTCGGGCACGGGCGGGGCGGTGGGGGCGGTCATGCGCCCTCGCCCTCGCCGGCCGTCTCCGGCGCATGTGGGTCGTTCCCGTGGTCCGGGGCGGCCCGCCCGGTGGGGAACGGCGCGTCGGCGCCCCGCGCATCGCCGTGGCCGCACAGCTCGTGCGGGAGCGTGAACGTCGTCATGCGACCACGGTGCACCGCGGCCCGCACGGCGTCCAGGGGCCGGAAGGGGCTCCCGCAGGGGCCGTTCGGGGCGGTTCGACGCTGTTCGGGCCCGAGTTCACGCGATGGTGTGATCACGTCCGCCCCTCCGGATGTGCTTCGACGGCCCTGGGTAGGGCCCGGCCATGACGCAGCCGTTCGAACTCCCGCACTTCTACATGCCGTATCCCGCGCGGCTGAACCCGCATCTGGAGGAGGCCCGCGCCCACTCCACGCGGTGGGCGCGCGAGATGGGCATGCTCGAGGGGTCCGGGATCTGGGAGCAGGCCGACCTCGAAGCGCACGACTACGGGCTGCTCTGCGCCTACACCCACCCGGACTGCGACGGGGCCGCCCTGTCGCTGATCACCGACTGGTACGTGTGGGTGTTCTTCTTCGACGACCACTTCCTGGACATGTTCAAGCGCACCCAGGACCGCGCCGCCGGAAAGGCCCACCTCGACCGGCTGCCGCTGTTCATGCCGCTGGACCCCGCCACGGACGTGCCGGAGCCGGAGAACCCCGTGGAGGCGGGGCTCAAGGACCTCTGGCAGCGCACCGTGCCGTCCATGTCGGCCGGCTGGCGGCGCCGCTTCTCCGTCGCCACCGAGCACCTGCTCAACGAGTCGATGTGGGAGTTGTCCAACATCAACGAGGGCCGTATCGCCAACCCGGTCGAGTACATCGAGATGCGCCGCAAGGTGGGCGGCGCGCCCTGGTCGGCGGGGCTCGTGGAGTACGCGACGGCCGAGGTCCCGGCGGCGGTGGCGCGCGCCCGGCCGCTGCGGGTGCTGATGGAGACCTTCTCGGACGCCGTGCACCTGCGCAACGACCTCTTCTCCTACCAGCGCGAGGTGGAGGACGAGGGCGAGAACAGCAACGGCGTCCTCGTGCTGGAGACCTTCTTCGGCTGTACGACCCAGAAGGCCGCGCAGACCGTCAACGACATCCTCACCTCGCGACTGCACCAGTTCGAGCACACCGCGCTCACCGAGGTGCCCGCGCTGGCCCTGGAGCACGGGCTCGGCCCGGCCGAGGTCGCGGCCGTCGCCGCCTACACCAAGGGGCTGCAGGACTGGCAGTCCGGTGGCCACGAGTGGCACCTGCGCTCCAGCCGCTACATGAACAAGGGAGCCCGGACCGACTCGCCGTGGCAGGCGCTCACCGGGCGCGGCACCTCCGCCGCCGACGTCGGCGCGCTGCTCGCCTCGGCCGCCCAGGACCGGCTGCGCGCCTACCGGAACGTGCCCTTCCAGAAGGTCGGTCCGTCCCGCATCCCGGACCTGTACATGCCCTTCCCGCTCGAACTCAGCCCGCACCTGGACGGCACACGCTCGCGCCTGGCCGACTGGTGCCGGGAGATCGGCATCCTGAGCGAGGGGGTGTGGGACGAGGACAAGCTCCGCGCCTACGACCTCGCCCTGTGCTCGGCCGGCCTCGACCCGGACGCCACCCCCGAAGCCCTCGACCTCAGCTCCTGCTGGCTCGCCTTCGGCACCTACGGCGACGACTACTACCCGCTGGTCTACGGCCACCGCCGCGACCTGGCCGCCGCCCGCCTCACCACGGCCCGGCTGTCCGCGTGCATGCCCGTCGACGGCGAGGAACCGCTCGTCCCGGCCAACGCCATGGAACGGGCCCTGATCGACCTGTGGGCGCGCACCACGGCGGGGATGACCGCCGAGCAGCGGCGCACCCTGAAGGCGTCCGTCGACGTGATGACCGAGAGCTGGGTGTGGGAGCTGTCGAACCAGCTGCAGAACCGCGTCCCCGACCCCGTCGACTACCTGGAGATGCGCCGCCAGACCTTCGGCTCCGACCTCACCCTCAGCCTGTGCCGCATGGGCCACGGCCCCGCCGTGCCGCCCGAGGTGTACGCCGGCGGACCGGTGCGCTCCCTGGAGAACGCCGCCATCGACTACGCCTGCCTGCTCAACGACGTCTTCTCCTACCAGAAGGAGATCGAGTACGAGGGGGAGATCCACAACGCGATCCTTGTCGTCCAGAATTTCTTCGGCTGTGACTATCCGCAGGCGCTCGGCGTGGTCCACGACCTGATGACCCAGCGCATGGAGCAGTTCGAGCACGTGGCCGCGCACGAACTGCCCGTGCTGTACGACGACTTCGCCCTGTCCGGGGAGGCCCGCGCGGCCATGCAGGGGTATGTCACCGATCTGCGGAACTGGATGGCCGGCATCCTCAACTGGCACCGCAGCGTGGACCGCTACAAGGCCGAGTGGCTGGCCCGCCGCGCCCACGGCTTCCTGCCGGACCGCCCGCCCGCCGCGCCCGCCCTGACGCTCGGCTGACGGGCACGCGCCTGCTTCTCCCGCTCGGCCGCTCGGCTGACGGCCCGCGCCTGCGCGCGCACACGGCCGCTCGGCGACCTGCGGCCCCCAGCGCGCCCCGTCCCGCGGCTCAGCCGACGACCGGCACCTGCGGCGCGCGGCGCACCCGCTCCTCCAGGCGGTCGCGTATCGCGGTGGCGGCCGCCCGCTCCTGCGGGGTGTCCTGCAGCGCGGTGTACAGGCGCTGGGCGCGCAGCGCCTGGGGGAGGTCGCCGAGGTGCTCGAACTCCTCGGCGAGCTCCCGCAGCGGGGAGGTGTCCAGATGCCCGGGCGCCCCCGGTATGCCCAGCAGGCTCTGGTTCATGACGAACGCGTCCAGGCGGCGGATGAGGGCCACCCGCACCGCCTCCGTGCGGCCCTGCGCCAGGGCCGGACGGGTCCAGGTCGCCGCCGGCTGCGCGGCCGGTTCCGCGAACCCGCCGGCGTCGACGCCCAAGTACTCCCACAGCGGCGGAAGGTCGTCGTGGTCGTGGAGGAACCGGTAGGCGTTCAGCTCACGGGCGTTGAGCAGCACATGGTCGGGTTCGGTGCGCGTCAGCGCCCGGTGCAGCATGCTCACCAGCTCCATCGGTGTGCGCCGCGGCAGGCCGAGTCCGGCGAGCAGCTCCTCGCGCTCGTCGTCGATGCCGTAGTGCTCGCGCAGCTCGTCCTCGACTTCGGCCTTGCGCGCGAGGATCCGCTCCGCGCCGTCCCCGGGCGTCAGATCCGCGAACGCGCCCCAGTCGGCCAGTCCGATGACCACCTCGAGCGCCTCGTCGACACTCGTGCCGATCAGGCACGCCCCGCCCTCGGAGTCGGCGTGCAGCACACAGCCGTCGGCGCACACGAAGTAGGTGCCGCCCGTGTCGTCCCCGGCCACCACGGTCAGGGGACCGCCCGAGGCCAGCCGCACCGGCTCCACATGGCCGTGGGCCGCGCGGTCCACGTCGAAGTCGAAGGGAAAGGCGGCCAGTTCGGCCAGGCGCGGGTTGTCCCGCAGCTTCGGCAGCGCGTGATCGGTCATGTCACAGAACGTAACAGGGCCCACTGACAACGCCGGGTCGGCGTGACGCTGCGCCGGTCACCGGATCTTCTCGTCCGGAATGGGGTGTTCAGGGAACTTCGGCCGCGTTCGGGGAGTCTTCCAGGGTGAGGGGAACAGACGACAGAACACGGGGGTGTTCACCTTGACCGACCTCGTCGACCAGACGATCACGGCGAGCGAGAAGAAGGAGGACGAGGCACCGGCACCGGCTCCGGCCGAACTGACGCCGTACGTCGCGCCGCTGCCCGTCCCGCCCGTCCTGCGCCCGGCCACCGGCGATGTCCTGCGCGAGACCGAGATCGCCCTGCGTCCCACCTGGGTGCGCCTGCACCCGCAGCTGCCACCGACACTGATGTGGGGCTACGACGGGCACGTGCCGGGGCCGACCATCGAGGTACGGCGCGGCCAGCGGGTCCGTATCGCCTGGACCAACCGCATACCGAAGGACAGCGAGTACCCGGTCACGTCGGTCGAGGTGCCGCTGCGCACCGACGGCCGCCCGCCCGCGACCACGGAACCCGGCCGCGAGGGCGTGGAGCCCAACAAGGACGTCGCCGCCCTGCCCGCCTGGTCGGTCACGCATCTGCACGGCGCGCAGACCGGCGGCGGCAACGACGGCTGGGCGGACAACGCCGTGGGCCACGGCGACGCCCAGCTCTCCGAGTACCCGAACGACCACCAGGCGGTGCAGTGGTGGTACCACGACCACGCCATGAACATCACCCGGTGGAACGTGATGACGGGCCTGTACGGCACCTACCTGGTCCGTGACGACGAGGAGGACGCCCTCCATCTGCCGTCCGGCGACCGGGAGATCCCGCTGCTGCTGGCCGACCGCAACCTCGACACCGACGAGGACGGCCGCTTCAACGGCCGGCTGCTGCACAAGACGGTGATCGTGCAGCAGAGCAACCCGGAGACCGGCAAACCGGTGTCCATCCCGTTCACCGGCCCGTACACCACGGTCAACGGCCGCATCTGGCCGTACGCCGAGGTGGACGCCGCCTGGTACCGCTTCCGGCTGGTCAACGCCTCCAACGCGCGCATCTACGACCTCGTCCTCGTCGACGAGGACGGCACGCCCGTGCCGGGCGTCGTGCACCAGATCGGCAGCGACGGCGGGCTGCTCCCGCGCCCGGTGCCGATCGACTTCGACGCGACGCTGCCCACCCTGACCGCCGCGCCGGCCGAGCGGTTCGACCTGCTCGTCGACTTCCGCGCACTGGCCGGCCGGACGCTGCGCCTGGTCAACAAGGGCCGCAACCAACCGCCGGGCGTGCCCGACCCGGCCGGTGACGTGCGCTACCCGGAGGTGATGAAGTTCCGCGTCCGCGAGAGCTGCGAGCCGGACGCCTTCGAGCTGCCCGAGGTGCTCTCCGGCTCCTTCCGCCGCCTCACGCACGACATCCCGCACGGCCACCGCCTCATCGTGCTGACCCCGCCCGCCACCAAGGGAGCCGGCGGCCACCCGGAGATCTGGGAGATGACCGAGGTGGCCGACCCGTCCGGGCTTCAGCTCCCCGCCGACGGCGTCCTCCAGGTCACCGGAGCCGACGGCACCACGAAGACCTACCGGCGCACGGCGCGCACGTTCAACGACGGGCTCGGCTTCACCATCGGCGAGGGCAGCCACGAGCAGTGGAGCTTCCTCAACCTCGCCCCCATCGTGCACCCGATGCACATCCACCTGGCCGACTTCCAGATCCTCGGCCGCGACGCCTACGACATCTCCGGCTTCGACCCGACCGTGGGCGGCACCCGCACCCCGATCCGGTTCGACGCGGGCCGGACGATCCCCCTCGCGCCCAACGAGCGGGGCCACAAGGACGTCTTCCGGGTGCCCGGCGGCCAGATACTGCGCGTCATGGGCCGGTTCGACGGGGCGTACGGCCGGTTCATGTACCACTGCCATCTGCTGGAGCACGAGGACATGGGGATGATGCGGCCGTTCGTCGTCATGCCGCCTGAGGCGCTGAAGTTCGACCACGGTGGTGCCCACGGCGGGCACGGAGAGGGACACACCGGCTGAGGCGCGCCCTCAGGGGACCCGCGCGTCACGCAGGTTGACGGGCCCCGCGTGCCGCGTGATCGACCGCGGCTCGCGCCAGTCCCCGGATCATCGGGTGCGGGCGCGAGCCGTCTCCGGGTAGATCACCGGCCGGAGGCGAACCATGGAAGACACTGCGTTGCGCCCCAAGCCGATGCCGGGCCGTGATCCCGGCGGTGCCCGCCCCGCGGGGCAGCCCCGGCGTCCGCACGCCGCGCGGCGCCGCGGCCGGCGGCTCACCACCTGGCGGCTCGGCCTTCTCGTCGGAGCGGTCCTGGTCCTGACCGGCGTCGGGCTCGGCACCGTAGGCGCCACCGTGATCGGCCTGAGCAAACTCGCCGAGCTGCAAGGACACACCGCAGCGCCCGGCTCCGCCCCTTCCTTCGGGAAAGCCCCCTCCCACGGCGCCGCGAGCCCGGCCCCCACGCCCGCCGGATCCCCCGGCCCGGTACGGGCTTCACTCGGGGTGGAGGCGATGGACGGCGAGAAGCCGGGCGCCCTCGTCGTCGGCGTGCACGTCCCCGGCCCCGGCTGCACGGCCGGCCTGGTCCGCGGCGACATCGTCCTCGCCGTGGGCCAGAGCCGCGTCGACTCCGCCGCCGACCTGAGCCGGGTCGTCGCCGCGGCGCGCCCCGGCGCACCGGTCGTGCTGACGGTGCGCCACCGCAGCGGCGGCTACCAGCAGTTGGCCGCCGTACCGGGAGTCGTCACCTGACCACGCGGAAGTGGCTGGTGAGCCGCCCTGCGTCGTCCAGCACATGGAAGGCCAGGCCGACCGGGGCGTCGCGGTCGGCCACCTGCTCGCCCTCCCAGGGCAGCCGCAGCGTCCACGTCACGCCCGGCCCGACGACCAGCGGCCGCCCGGCGAAGGTGGTGGCGGCCGCCGAGTGCGCGTGCCCGGTGACGAGGCCGGCGATCTCGGGCCGCCGCTCCATCAGGGCGGCCAGCGCCTGCGGCCGGCCCAGCCGGTAGGAGTCGGGCAGCGGGTGGTGCAGCGCGACGGGCGGGTGGTGGAAGGCGAGCAGGATCGGAAGGCGCCCGCCGAGTTCGTCGAGCGTCGTCTCGATCCAGTCGTACGTCGCCGCCTCCAGCGCCCCGTCGTCCCGCCCCGGAATGCTGGAGTCGCACATCAGCACGGCGCCCCCGGCGAAGACGCGCACGCTGTTGACCGGTTCGCCGGACGCGGGCTGCCCCAGCAGGGCCTTGCGGTAGGCGGCGCGGCGGTCGTGGTTGCCGGGGCAGGTGAGCACCGGGACGGGTGCCGAGCCGTCGTGCAGGCCCAGGACGCGGGCCGCCTCCTCGTACTCGGCTTCGGCCCCGTGGTCCGCGATGTCCCCGGTGACCAGCAGGGCGTCCACCCGGCCCGGCAGCTCCCAGAGCCGGTCGCGCACCTGCTCGGCGCGGCGCGTGGCCCGGGCGGTCCCGTCGAGATGCAGATCGCTGATGTGTGCGAGTACGAGCACGACCGTACGTCCTCCCCCCATGAGATCTAATGGTGCTCCGGCATCGAAACATTAGAGGCAACGGTGGGGCAACGGGTCGCCGTTGGTCACGGGTGGGGAAACCGGCTCGCGTGGCCACGGCGGGGCGGGCAGGATGCTGGCAGGCCAGAGTGATCCTTCCGGGAGTCCGGGCCGGGACTTCCGGGCAGCCCCGTCAGACAGGAGAGGCCGATGACCGGCACCGCGCCCGCACCGTTCGGCGCCGACGACTACCGGGCCAGGATGGAGCGCGCCGCGCGCACCGCCGCCGACGCGGGCCTCGCCGGGCTGCTCGTCGCGCCGGGCCCCGACCTCGTGTGGCTCACCGGCTACGCGCCCACCGCCGTCACCGAACGCCTCACCCTGCTGGTTCTCGCCCCGGGCCGCGATCCCGTCCTCGTCGTCCCCACCCTGGAGGCCCCGGACGCCGCCCACGCGACCGGCGCCCCCGCCCTGACCCTGCGCGACTGGACCGACGGCACCGACCCCTACGCCGCCACCGCCGGCCTCCTCGGCTCCGGCGGCCGGTTCGGCATCAGCGACAACACCTGGGCGATGCACCTGCTCGGTCTGCAACGCGCCCTGCCCGGCAGCTCCTACGCCGCGCTCACCGACGCCCTGCCGATGCTGCGCGCCGTCAAGGACGCGGCCGAACTGGAGCTCCTGGCCGCCGCGGGCGCCGCCGCCGACGCGGCCTTCGAGGAGATCCGCAAGGTCGCCTTCACCGGCCGCCGGGAGCGCGAGGTCGGCGCCGACCTCGCCGACCTGCTGCGCCGGTTCGGCCACTCCCAGGTCGACTTCACCATCGTCGGCTCCGGACCCAACGGCGCCAACCCGCACCACGAGGTCGGCGACCGCGTCATCGAACGCGGCGACATGGTCGTCCTCGACTTCGGCGGCCTGAAGGACGGCTACGGCTCCGACACCACCCGCACCGTCCACGTCGGCGAACCCACCGACGAGGAACGCCGGGTGCACGACATCGTGCGCGCCGCGCAGGAGGCGGGCTGCGCCGCCGTACGTCCCGGCGTCGCCTGCCAGGAGGTCGACCGCGCCGCCCGCAAGGTCATCGAGGACGCCGGGTACGGGGAGTACTTCATCCACCGCACCGGCCACGGCATCGGCGTCACCACGCACGAACCGCCCTACATGATCGAGGGCGAGGAGCAGCCGCTCGTGCCCGGCATGTGCTTCTCCGTGGAGCCCGGCATCTACCTGCCCGGCCGGTTCGGGGTCCGCATCGAGGACATCGTCACCGTCACCGAGGACGGCGGCCGGCGGCTCAACAACACCACCCGCGAGATGGTCATAGTGGACTGAAGGCGACACTGGTACCACCCTCACCCATCGAACGAGTGACGACGGCGCGACCATGACCCAGGCACCGACACCCACCGCGGACACCGTCCGCGCACTGGTCAGAACCCTGCTGAAGGAAGCGGGGAACGACCCGGCCGGCCCCGACGTCCGGCCCGTCGCCGAGGGCGGCGAGCACGGCACGTGGTGGGTCGGCACCCGCCATGTGCTGCGCCTCGCCCCCGACCGCGACGCCGCGATCCGCCGCCGCCGTGAACTGCGGCTGCGGGACCTGGTGCGCCCGCATCTGCCCGTTGCCGTGCCCACCAGCGTGTCCCACGGCGAGTGGAGTCCCGGCCTGACCTACACCCTCGACACCCTGGTGCCCGGCGGTACGGCCGAGGAGCACGACGTGTCCGCCATCGGCGAGGCCGACCTCGCCGGGTTCCTCACCGGGATGCGCGCGGTGCCCGCCCGGCAGGCCGAGACGCTCGGCGTGCCGCGCGCCGCCCCGCGCTCCCTGGAGGCGCTGCGCCGGATGGCCGTGCCCGCCGCCCGGACCCTGGCCACCGCCGAGGAGTTCGACCCGGCGCGCCTGGCGCAGCTCACCCCGCCCGGCGCGGCCCAGCTCGCCGCACAGCCGGGCAGCGCCGTCCTCGTCCACCACAACCTCCGGGGCGAGCATCTCGTGGTCAGCGCCGACGGCCGGGTGCGCGGCGTCCTGGACTGGACCGGCGCCGTCCTCGGCGACCCGGCCGAGGACATCGCCGGTCTCGCGCTCGCCGTCGGCTCCGGCGCCGCCGTCCGCGCCGCCACCCTGGCCGGGTACGGCGCCCGCCCCTGCCTGCGCGGCCTGTGGCTGGCCCGCTGCGACACCGTCATCCGCCTCGCCGAACGCCTCGAGGGCCGCGACCACGGCCCCGTGGAACTTCTCCAGACCCAGCTGCAGCGGGCCTGGGAGGCGATCCTGCTGGAACGGGTGACGGAGCTGCGGGAGGAGTAGGGCGGGCAGCGGCCGGCCCGAGGCCCGAGCCACGGAGCCCGCGTAAACGCTTGCGCAAGCGTTTATGCCTGTTCCAGCACCACGCTCGACTCCCCGGGCAGGTGCAGCACCCCCCTGTCGTCCGGCCCCTCCACCGGCTCCCATGCGGCGAGGATCCGCGCCGGGCGCGTGCCCAGCGGGATCGCCGCCGCCCCCCGGCCCAGGTTCACCGCCACCCGCACGTCCCCGCGCCGGAAGGCGAGCCAGCGGGCGTCCTCGTCGTAGGCCGCCTTCGTGTCGGCGAGGTCCGGGTCGGTGAGATCCGGATGGGCGTGCCGCAGGGCGGTCAGCTGCCGGTACCAGGCCAGCACGCGCGCGTGCGGCTCGCGCTCACGCTCGGCCCAGTCCAGGCAGGAGCGGTCGCGTGTCGCCGGGTCCTGCGGGTCGGGCACGTCCTCCTCGGCCCAGCCGTGCGCCGCGAACTCCCGCCGCCTGCCCCGCCGTACCGCCTCCGCGAGCTCCGGATCGGTGTGGTCGGTGAAGAACTGCCAGGGCGTGGACGCGCCCCACTCCTCGCCCATGAACAGCATGGGCGTGAACGGCGCGGTGAGGACGAGTGTGGCGGCGCAGGCCAGCAGGCCGGGGGAGAGGGCCGCCGACAGCCGGTCGCCCTGGGCACGGTTGCCGACCTGGTCGTGGGTCTGGCTGTAGCCCAGCAGCCGGTGCGCGGCCGTGCGGGACCGGTCCAGCGGGCGCCCGTGGGAGCGGCCGCGGAAGGAGGAGTAGGTGCCGTCGTGGAAGTAGCCGCCGCCGAGCGTCTTGGCGAGGGCGGCGAACGGGGCGCGCGCGAAGTCGGCGTAGTAGCCCTGCGACTCGCCGGTCAGCGCGGTGTGCAGGGCGTGATGGAAGTCGTCGTTCCACTGTGCCCGCAACCCGAGGCCGTGCTCCTCGCGCGGGGTGATCAGCCGCGGGTCGTTCAGATCGGACTCGGCGATCAGGAACAGCGGGCGGCCGCTCTCCTCGGCCAGCGCGTCCACGGCCTCCGTCAGCTCCTCCAGGAAGTGGTACGCGCGTGTGTCGATCAGCGCGTGCACGGCGTCCAGCCGCAGCCCGTCGAGGTGGAAGTCCCGCAGCCATGCCAGAGCGCTGCCCACCAGATAGGCGCGCACGTCGTCCGAGCCGGGCGCGTCCAGGTTCACCGCGGCGCCCCAGGGGGTGTGGTGCGTGTCGGTGAGGTAGGGGCCGAAGGCGGGGAGATGGTTGCCGGACGGCCCGAAGTGGTTGTGCACCACGTCGAGCACCACCCCGAGTCCCAGCTCGTGCGCCCGGTCGACGAACCGCTTCAGCGCTTCCGGCCCGCCGTACGGCTCGTGCACGGCCCACAGGGAGACCCCCTCGTATCCCCAGCCGTGCCGCCCCGGGAACGGGCACAGCGGCATCAACTCGACGTGGGTCACGCCCAGTTCGGCGAGGTGGTCGAGCCGTTCGGCGGCCGCGTCCAGCGTGCCCTCGGGCGTGTAGGTGCCCACGTGCAGCTCGTACAGGACCGCGCCCGGCAGCGGCCGGCCCGGCCACGGTGTGTGCCACTCGTAGCGTGCGTGGTCGACGACCGCGCTCAGCCCGTCCGGGCCGTCCGGCTGCCGCCGCGAGCGCGGATCGGGCAGCACCGGCCCGTCGCCCAGCGCGAAGCCGTACCGCGAGCCCTCGTGCGCCTCCGCCTCGCCGGTCCACCACCCCGCTCGTTCCGGATCACGCTCCATCGCGCGCGTGGCGCCGTCGCACATCAGCGTCACACGATCGGTCTGTGGTGCCCACACCTCGAACTGCACGGACGGTTCCCCTTCGTCTGCTCACCGTGATGTAGCCCGTCCATGGTGCGTCACACCCGGTGAATCCGCTTTCGGATCCTCCCGTTTGCGGGGTGTCGCCGCCCGGCGGAGCCCAGGGGCGCGCGCGTGACGGCCGATGCCCCGTTTCCTGGACACCCTGTGTCCGCTGACCGACAATCACATGCGTGACGTCGTCCTTCGAGTTCCCCACATACCCCGCGCGGCTGTCCGACGCGGAGCGCGACCACGCGCTGAAGGCGCTGCGCGACGGCGTCGCCCTGGGCCGGCTGTCGCAGGACACCTTCGTGCGGCGCATGGAACTGGCGCTGGCCGCCCGCCACGCCGACGAGCTCGCCGCGCTCACCGCCGACCTCCCCCAGGACGGCCGTGTCTCGCGCGCCCTGTTCGGCGCCGTCGAGGCCGTCTCGGGTTTCACCGTACGGCTGCGCAGGGCCTGGCAGGCCGAGCGGCTGCCCAAGCTGCTGCTGCCGCACCCCGGCGCGGGCCACCCGCTGCGCATCGGCCGCGACCCCGCCAGCGGCCTGAGGCTGAACCACGAGACCGTCTCCCGGGTCCACGCCGAGCTGCGGCGCCAGGGCGGGATATGGGTGCTGCGCGACCTCGGCTCGACCAACGGCACCACCGTCAACGGCCGGCGGGTCGTCGGCGCCGCCGTCGTGCGCGAGGGCGACCTGGTGGCCTTCGGGCAGCTGGCGTTCCGGCTCGCGGGGCAGTGAACGCGGGCTGCCGTCCGGCCGCAAGGTGGCCCGCGTGCCACGGTGTTGACGTACCCGCGAAGCCGTGACTGACTGTGCGTACACCATGGACACCAGGTGAACCGTCGGTCCCGCTCGTGGAGGTGTGCCCTGCCGCCGCTCCTCCGCTACCCGGACGTGGACGCGCTGGCCACCCGCGCCGCCGCGCTGGCCGCCCGCTGCCCCCGGGACGTCCGGCTGCGCCAGGTCGGCACCTCCCGCGCGGGCCGGCCGCTGTGGCTGCTCTCCGTCGGCCACGGCAGCCGCCAGGCCCTGGTGGTCGCCGGACCGCACGCCAACGAGCCCGTCGGCGGCGCCACCGCGCTCCGCCTCGCCGAACGCGCCCTCGCCGACCCGAGCCTTACCGAAGGCGCGGACGCCACCTGGAACCTGCTGCTCTGCCTCGACCCCGACGGGCTGCACCGCAACGAGGGCTGGCTGTCCGGCCCGTACACGCTCGGCCGCTACTTCCGGCACTTCTTCCGCCCGGGCTTCCTGGAGCAGCCCGAGTGGCTGCCGGACGGCGCGCAGGCCGCCGCGCTGCCGGAGACGCGGGCGCTGCTCGGCCTCCAGGACGAGCTGAAACCTTTCTTCCAAGCGTCCCTGCACGGCGTCGACGTCGGCGGCGGCTTCGTCGAGGTGACCCACGAGCTGCCCGGCCTCGACCTGCGGATCGCGCGGGCCGCGGCCCGCCTCGGCGTCCCCCGCGAACTCGGCCCCTACGACACCCTGTACTGGCCGAGCCTCGGCCCGGCCGTCTACCGCATCCCACCGCCCCGCCCGAGCGGCCTGGCCGCCGCGATCACCGAGGCGGCCGTGCAGTCCACCTGGTTCCACCCCCACCGGTACGGCACCGTCACCGCGATCGTCGAGGCGCCCATGTGGGGCGTGCCCGCCGTCGAGGACGGCTCCCCGCCCGCCGACGCCGACGCGACCCTGCGCGCGGTCAGCGCCACGCTGCGGCGCGAGACGCGGCTCCTGGAGCGCCTCCTCGCCCGGATCCGGCCGCACGTCACGGGCACGGCGGAGGCGGCGCGGCTGCTCGCCCCCGTCGACGACTACTTACTGGTCTGCCCCGGTCTGGCCGACGCCTGGGACCCCGACACGGCCGTGTCCGGCCGCCCCCTGCCCCCGCTCAGCACCGCCCATCTGACCGCCCTGCGCATCGCCGGACGGCGGCTGGTCCTGCGCACCGCCGGGCTGCTGCACCGGCTGGTCGGCGAGAGCGGCCGCGACCCGGCGGACGCTCTGCCCGAACTGGACCGCCTCATCGACACCGGCTGCGCCGACTACCGCGACGACTGCGGCGCGCGCTGGATCCCGGTCGCCCGGCAGGCGCAGTACCAGGCCGAGGTGGTGCTCGCCGCGTTCGAGCTCGCCGGCGAACAGGCGTCCGCGCGCTCCCGTTCGGGTGAGCCGGGCTGGTGTTCCGGCCGCGCCGTGCCGATGCACCGGGAATGACGCACCTGACACGATCGGCGGTGGCCGGGCTCCTCGCCGCGACCGCCCTCCTGACCGCGACCGCCCCCGCCGTCGCCCTGCACACGCGGCACGGCGACTGGCTCGAGATCACCGTCAGCCGCGGCGAGCACCGCGCCGACGGCGCCCGGAGCGCCCTGCTGCGCTGCGACCCGCCCCAGGGCCACCCGCGCGCGGCGGAGGCCTGCGCGCAGCTGGCCACCGTGAACGGCGACATCGGCGCCTTCCCGGCCGCGAAGGGGGCCGTCTGCACCATGATCTACGCCCCGGTGACCGCCGAGGCCCGCGGCCGCTGGCACGGCCGCCCGGTCGCCTACCGGCAGACTTTCGCCAACCGATGCGAGATGCGGGCCCGCACGGGAGCGGTGTTCGCGGTCGACAGGTGACCGGAGCGGGGTGCGCGGTCGGCAGGTGACCGCCGCGTGCGGGGCACGCGCGTGCCGTTCGGGCGCCGCGCGCGTGTCCTCCCCTCGGCTCAGTCCGCCTGTTCGCGGGCCTGCTGGGCCGCCGTGACGACCGTGCGGGACTGGTGCTCCATCTGATCGCCCAGCGGGACCCAGCGGGCGTGGAAGCGGCGGGCGAAGTTCTCGCTCCAGTACGCCACGAGCCGCTCCAGGCGCGGTGCCGCGGGGTCGTCGACGTCGCGCAGCACCCGCAGCAACATCGCCGCCGCCCGCAGCGGCAGCCGCCGCGCGAACGCGTCCACGCTGCCGACGTATGCCATCGTCGTGTCGGCCGGGGAGGTGCGCACCCAGTCCTCGGCCAGGCCCGGCACCAGGGCCAGCGTCCACCGGGCCGCCCGCAGCAGCGCGCCGTCACGGCCCGCCAGCCGGGGCTGGGCCTCGGCGAGCGCCTCCTCCACCAGCAGGGCGTCGCTGCGCAGCCGGTGCGCGAGCCGGCCCAGCGCGGCGGCCGGAGCCGGGTGCGGCGCCGGATCACCGACCAGGTCGCTCGCCCACATCGGCACCTCGACGATCGCCGTCAGCCCGCCGTACCGGTGCGCGTGGTACCAGGTGCTGTGCCGGGCGTCGTCCGGCATGCTCGGGTAGGCCGCGCCCGCCCCCGGTGCGGGCATCACGTGCACGCCCGGCCCCGAGGCGGGCCAGCCGGCCGCGTCCGAGGCGCCCGCCTCCACCGGTATGTGCAGTTCCGCCGCGGACTTCGCGAACGGCTCGGCGAGCCCGGGGATGTCCTTCGTCAGCTGTACCCAGGTGCCGCCGAGGTCGGTGCCGTGCAGAGTGACTTGCAAGTAGGGGCGCACCTCGTCGATCACCGCCGTCAGCGCGCGGGTCTCGGGCGGCAGCCGGTCCGGCGGCAGCACGGACGGTGACCACTCGGGCTGCTCGTCACCGGCGGGCCGGAAGAAGCCGAGGTGGTAGTCGAACAGGCTGCGCGGCGCCGGGGTGACGTGCAGGCTCGCCCCGTCCGGGTCCGCGCACAGCAGGAAGTGCCAGGAGACACCGTCCCGCAGGGACCGCTCCTCGACGACCCGTTCGGCCAGGAAGCGCAGCGTGGCTCCGCCGGTCGGCTCGTTGGCGTGGGCGCCGGCGACGACGAGGACGGCGCGCGGGGCGTGGCCCACGGACAGCAGGTGCAGCGGCCGGCCCGCCCGGGAGACACCCACCTGGCGCAGCACGCACAGGCCGGGCCGCTCCGCGGCGAGCGCCCGCGCGGACGCCTGAAGTTCGAGAACACTGGGGTAGCGCAGCTCCGGCAGGAGACTCACCCCCGACTCGTCGTCCCGGCCTGGCCCTGGCAGTACCCCACGGACGCGTGCCCCTGTCAAGGAGCCGGGAGCGCCCGTGGTACGGCCGTGTCGGCGGCCTCACGCCATCACTCCCGGACCTGCTCCAGCAGCGCCACCGGCAGCTGCCCGAACAGCTCCGCCACGCGTGCGTGCCCCTCGTACTCCCGCTCCGGATCCAGCGTGTCCACCCACCGCCCGGGCGGCAGCGCCAGCACCGTCTCCCGCCAGCCGCCGGCCTGTGCCAGCCGCAGCGACAACCGGGTCACGGCCGTGATCACCTGCCCGGAGCGGGCGAACGCCACACAGTGGTCCGCCGCCGGCCCGTCCGCCGGCAGCGCCTCGTACGTCGCGGACGTGCCGAAGACCTCCGGCCACCGCCGGCGCAGCCGCAGGGCCGCCGCGGTCACCGCACCCTTGACGCCAGGGTCCGCCGGCGGGAACGACGCCGGCCGCCGGTTGTCAGGGTCGACCAGGGCCCGGTATTCCGCCTCGGTGCCCTGGTAGACGTCCGGCACGCCCGGCATGGTCAGCTGGACCAGGGCGATGCCCAGCACGTTCGCCCGGATGTGCCGCGCCAGCTCCGCGCGGAAGGCGGCGACCCGCTCACCCGGCAGCCCGCACGGCCCCGCCGTCACGAACGCCGCCACCGCCTCCTCGTACGGCGGCTCCTGCTCCGTCCAGCTCGTGTACAGGCCCGCCTCGCGCACGTGCTTCAGCAGTGCCTCACGCACCCGCCCCGGGTCGGCCGGGCCGAGCCCGAACACCGTCTGCCAGGCCGCCCACGCCAGCTGCCCGTCCGGTACGTCCTCCGCCACGCGCGTGACGTCGGCCAGCAGCTCCGCCCAGCGGTCGGGGCACTCGGTGAGCACCGCGAGGGCCGCGCGGACGTCGGCGCTGCGCTTGGTGTCGTGCGTGGAGACGGCCGTACCGGTGGCGGGCCAGTCGCGCTGCAGGCGCGCGCAGTAGCCGTGGAAGTCCCGCGGTGACACCGCCGGGGCGTCCGGTTCGCCGCCGACCTCGGTCGCCGACAGCAGCGGCACATAGCGGTAGAACGCCGTGTCCTCCACCGACTTGGCGCGCAGCGCGGACGCCGTCTGCGCGAACCGGGTGCGCAGTTCCACCTGGTCGGGCCCGTCGCCGTACCGCCCGAGCAGCAGGTCGCGCACGACGTCGACCGCGCCGGCCTCCTCGGGCACCAGGAACGCCTGCCGCGCCTGCGCGGCCGCCTCCTCGGTGATCACCCGTGCCGCGTCGTCGGCGGTGTACGGCCGGTACACCTCCAGCCGCACCAGCAGCTCCTGCAGCGCCGTGCGCAGCGCCCACGGGGCGCGGTCGCGCAGCGCCGGGTCGGGCGAGCCGGCACACGCCCGGTACGCGACCCGGGTGAGACGGTCGACCTCGGTGGCCAGCTCGTGCGTGAGCACGCCGTACGCCGCCCGGCGGGCCGTCGCCGCCCAGTCGCCGCCCCGGTCGGTCTGCGGGGCCGCGAACCGCCGGTAGGCGTCGGTGAGGTCGGCGGCGCCCGCCGGGTCGGCGAACAGCCCGTCGATGTGGCGCAGGGCGTCGTAGCCGGTGGTGCCGGCGACGGGCCAGGACGCCGGCAGATGCTCCCCGTCGGAGAGGATCTTCTCCACGACCGTCCAGCGGCCCCCGGTGGCCTCGTGCAGCCGCCGCAGGTAGGCGCCGGGGTCGGCGAGCCCGTCCGGATGGTCGACGCGCAGCCCGTCGACGACGCCCTCGTCGAGCAGCTGGAGGATCTTGCCGTGGGTGGCGTCGAAGACCTCCGGGTCCTCCACGCGCACCCCGATCAGCTCGGAGATGCTGAAGAACCGCCGGTAGTTCAGCTCGGTGCGGGCCAGCCGCCACCACACCGGGCGGTACCACTGGGCGTCCAGCAGCTGCGGCAGCGGCAGGTCCTCGGTGCCCTCGCGCAGCGGGAAGAGGTGGTCGTGGTAGCGCAGCAGGTCGCCGTCGACACGCAGGTCACCGATCACGTCACCCAGGGGACCGCCCAGCACGGGCAGCAGCAGCTGCCCGCCCTGCGCCTCCCAGTCGATGTCGAACCAGCGCGCGAGCGGCGACTTCGGCCCCTCCCTCAGGACCTCCCACAGGGCGCGGTTGTGGCGCGGGGCCATGGCCATGTGGTTCGGCACGATGTCCGCGATCAGGCCGAGGCCGTGCTCCCGCGCGGTGCGGGCGAGCGCGCGCAGCCCCTCCTCGCCGCCCAGCTCGTCGCGCACGCGCGCGTGGTCCACCACGTCGTAGCCGTGCGCCGAGCCGGGCACCGCCTGCAGCACGGGTGACAGATGCAGATGGGAGACGCCGAGCGAGGCCACATACGGCACGGCTGCCGCCGCGGCGGCGAACGGGAACGCGGGCTGCAGCTGCAGCCGGTAGGTGGCCGTCGGCAGGGACGGGGCGTTTCGCTCGGGTGTCATGGAAACGTACGTACCCGCCCTGCCGCCTTTCGTGTCACCGGCTCCTCCAACTGCACGGCCCGTGCCCCGCCCCGCGACCCCGGCACGGTCGGGGAGACGCCTCCTTAAGTCGGCCGCCTCAGGACCGTCATGCTGCGGTCGACCAGCCTCAGCTTGTCGCCGGCCTGCACCTTCGGGCCCGTGTCCGGCGGGACGCCCTCCGGCAGCGCGGTGTCGACGACGACCTGCCACTGCCGGCCGTGGTCGACCGGCACCACGAAGTCCAGCGGCTTGGGCGAGGCGTTGAACAGCAACAGGAACGAGTCGTCCGTGATGCGCTCGCCGCGCGGCCCCGGCTCCGAGATCGCGTTGCCGTTGAGGAACACCGCGAGCGCCGACGCCGGCGAGGACTCCCAGTCCCGCTGGGTCATCTCCCGGCCCTCGGGGGTGAACCAGGCGATGTCGGAGAGATCGTCGTGGGTTCCCTCCACGGCACGCCCGTGGAAGAAGCGCCGCCGCCGGAAGACCGGGTGGTCGCGGCGCAGCCACACCATCGCGCGCGTGAAGTCGAGCATCGGGTGCCCGCCGTCCTCGGGCCAGTGTACCCACGACAGGTCGCTGTCCTGGCAGTACGCGTTGTTGTTGCCCTTCTGGGAGCGCGCGAACTCGTCCCCGTGGCTGATCATGGGCACGCCCTGGGACAGCATCAGCGTGGCGATGAAGTTGCGCATCTGCCGCGCGCGCAGCCGCAGCACGTCCGCATCGTCGGTCTCGCCCTCGACGCCGCAGTTCCAGGACCGGTTGTGGCTCTCGCCGTCCCGGTTGTCCTCCCCGTTGGCCTGGTTGTGCTTGTCGTTGTACGACACCATGTCGTGCAGGGTGAAGCCGTCGTGGCAGGTCACGAAGTTGATCGAGGCCAGCGGCCGGCGCCCGTCGTCCTGGTAGAGGTCGGAGGACCCGGTCAGCCGGGAGGCGAACTCCGCCAGGGTGCGCGGCTCACCCCGCCACAGGTCCCGCACGGTGTCGCGGTACTTGCCGTTCCACTCGGTCCACAAGGGCGGGAAGTTCCCCACCTGGTAGCCGCCCTCGCCCACGTCCCAGGGCTCGGCGATCAGCTTCACCTGGGAGACCACCGGGTCCTGCTGGACCAGGTCGAAGAACGACGACAGCCGGTCCACCTCGTGGAACTGGCGGGCCAGCGTCGCCGCGAGATCGAAGCGGAACCCGTCGACGTGCATCTCCGTCACCCAGTACCGCAGCGAGTCCATGATCAGCTGCAGCACGTGCGGGGACCGCATGAGCAGCGAGTTCCCGGTGCCGGTGGTGTCCATGTAGTAGCGGGGGTCGTCCGCGAGCCGGTAGTACTGCGGGTTGTCGAGACCCTTGAAGGACAGCGTCGGACCCAGGTGGTTGCCCTCGGCGGTGTGGTTGTAGACGACATCGAGGATCACCTCGATCCCGGCCTCGTGCAGCGCGCGCACCGCCGACTTGAACTCCAGCACCTGCTGCCCGCGGTCGCCCCAGGAGGCGTAGGCGTTGTGCGGCGCGAAGAAACCGATCGTGTTGTAGCCCCAGTAATTGTTCAGACCCATGTCGACCAGCCGGTGGTCGTTGACGAACTGGTGCACCGGCATCAGCTCCAGCGCGGTCACGCCCAGCTCCACCAGGTGATCGATGATCACGGGGTGGGCGAGCGCGGCGTAGGTGCCGCGCAGCTCCTCCGGCAGCCCGGGGTGCCGCATGGTCAGCCCCTTGACGTGGGCCTCATAGATCACCGTGTGGTGGTATTCGGTGCGCGGACTGCGGTCGTCGCCCCAGTCGAAGTACGGGTTGACCACCACCGACGTCATCGTGTGGGGCGCCGAGTCCAGGTCGTTGCGCTTGTCGGGGGCGTCGAAGTGGTAGCCGTACACCTCCTCGCCCCAGTTGATCGAGCCGCTGATCGCACGTGCGTACGGGTCCAGGAGCAGCTTCGCGGAGTTGCACCGCAGTCCGCGCTCGGGCGCGTACGGGCCGTGCGCCCGGTAGCCGTAGCGCTGTCCGGGCATCACGCCCGGCACGTACGCGTGCCGCACGAAGGCGTCGCTCTCGCGCAGCTCGATCGCCGTCTCTGAGCCGTCGTCGTGCAGCAGACACAGCTCTACTCGGTCCGCGGCCTCCGTGAAGACCGCGAAATTCGTTCCGGCGCCGTCATAGGTGGCGCCGAGGGGATACGCCTCGCCAGGCCAGACCTGCATGGATACGACTCTTTCAGGTGTACGGCGTCTGAGGGAGCGCCTTGCCAGCGAGTCTCCCCCAAAGTGCGGGAACCACCTGTGACGTACCTCCCTTTTACCGGGTGAGTGGAGCGAAACGTCGATCTTGCGCCAAATGGTGCAGGAGGGGGCCACGGGGCCACTGAGGGAGAAGGCAGTGGTGGGGCCGGTGAGGGCAGGGGAACGCCTGTGCGTATGTGACCGGGTGTCAGTGTGCGCTATGAATCCGCTCACTCCGTGCACCCGGCTGCCCGGAACGGCCCCGGGAATCGGCGCAGTTGAGAAGAGACCCGGCTCATCGGGCTGCATGGCCGGGCGCTCGCGGAGTACCCTTCCTTGATCGTTGGGAGCGGGGAGTGCTCGGGGGAGCGGAAGGCGGTGCGCGGGTGGGCTCGGGAGAGCTGGAGCTACCCCCTGGTGACGAGGGTCGTGAGGGGAACTCCGCAGAGGTCCCGCCCGGAGCGGTGTCGCTGGCCAGGCCCATGCAGAGTGGCGCCATCGGACCGGAGCTGGACTGGGATGCCGACGCCTGGCGCGAGGTGCGCATCCGCGCCCAGCGGGCCGGCCGGGCCTACATCTGGCTGAACCTCGTCGAGCAGCGGCTGCGGGCCGTCGTGGCCGCCGTGCTGCGGCCAGTCTACGAGCCCGTCCACGGCGACGACTGGGTGGTCGCCGCCGCTGGCCCCGCCGGACAGGAGTGGGTGCAGCGCGCGGCAGCCGTCCGCGAGGTCAGCCGCCGCAAGGGCTATCTGCTGGACCCGGCCGACGACAACGTCATCAGCTTCCTGACGCTGCCGCAGCTGCGTGAGCTGATGGTGCAGCACTGGCCGTGCTTCGAGCCCTACTTCGACGACCGCCGCGACGTCGAGCTGGCCCTGGACGAGCTGGAGGTGACCCGCAACGTCGTCTCCCGCAACCGTGCCCTGTCCGAGGCGGTCCTCGGGCAGGCCGAGCGGGCCTCCGCGCGGCTGCTGGAGATGCTCGGCACCAGCGGCGACGTGCCCTCCGCGCGCCGGCTGCCCGTCGACGCCGTCGAGGACCTCGTCGGCGACCGGTACGCGGACGTCGTCGCCGTCCACCCCGACCGGGTGCGGCTGATGCGCCAGTTCCCGGCCGAGGACATCTTCGGCCAGGCCCGCCGGCTCGACGCCATCGGCATCGGTCTCAACCTGCTCGTGCAGAACTTCTCCGGCCGCCGCCTGGTCCGCCTCGCCGAGGCCGGCGCCCGTATCCGTTTGCTCTTCCTGAACCCGGCCTCCAGCGCCGTGAAGCGGCGCGAGCGGGAACTGGGCATGAAGCGCGGCGAGCTGAGCCGCGCGGTCGAGATGAACATCCTGCACATACGCCGGGTCCGCGCCCGGCTGCGCGACCCCGGCGCGTTCGAGATCCAGGTGTACGACGACACCCCGCGCTTCACCGCCTACCTCGTCGACGGCGACGGCGCGGACGGCATCGCCGTCGTGCAGTCCTATCTGCGGCGGGCGCGGGGCATGGAGGCACCGGTGCTGGTGCTGCGCGGCGGCAACCGGGTGGTGAAGTCGGAGGGCGTCGAGGACGGCGGGCTCTTCTCCACCTACCGGGAGGAGTTCGAGATGGCTTGGGCGGATTCGCGTCCCGTGTCCTGAAGTGTCCCTCGACCGGGGCCGGGTGAAGCGGCCGCCGGTCGATTGTCAGTGGGCCGTGCGATGGTGGAGGCCACTGGGGGACAGCACCACCGAGAAGGGGGGCCGCCATGGCCTGGCACCGCGAGCTGCTCATCGGCTTCGACCTGGAGACCACCGGCACGGATCCGTGTGAGGCGCGCATCGTCGCCGGCGCCGTGATCGAGGTCAGGGCCGGGCAGGTGCTGGGGCACCGGGAATGGCTCGCGGATCCCGGGGTGGAGATCCCGGCGGACGCGGTGGCGGTGCACGGCATCAGCAACGAGCGCGCGGCGGCCGAGGGACGGCCGGCGGACCAGGTCGCCGACGCGATCGCGGACGTCCTGGCCGGATATTGGAAGACGGGCGTCCCGGTCGTCGCCTACAACGCCGCCTTCGACCTCACCCTGCTCTCCGCCGAACTGCTGCGGCACGGCCTGCCGTCCCTGCGGGACCGGCTCGGCGGCCAGGACCCGGCCCCGGTCGTCGACCCCTACACCATCGACCGCTGGGCCGACCGCTACCGCCGCGGCAAACGCAACCTCGAAGCCGTCTGCGCGGAGTACGGCGTCCCGCTCGACGCCGCGCACGACGCCTCCGCCGACGCCCTCGCCGCGGCCCGCCTGGCAGGCGCGATAGCCGACCGCCACCCCAAGATCGCGGCCCTGGGCCCGGCGGAGCTGCACCACCGCCAGGTCGAGTGGTACGCGCAGTGGGCGGCGGACTTCCAGGCCTTCCTCCGCCGCAAGGGCGAGGCGGACGCGGTCGTGGACGGCAGGTGGCCGGTGCGCGAGGTGGCGGGGGAGCGGGTGTGACGCGCTGCGGGGCGACCGGAGCCTGCGCAGCAGTGACCGACCCCAGGGCAACCGGACCCGCAGAGCAGGTATGACCCGTCCCGGGGCAGCCGGACCCTGGGTCTGAGCTGACCGGGCATCACCTTCCACCCGGCGGTGTGCCGTCAGGTGCCGGTGAGTGTCGGAGCCCGCCGGGGGACCGTCCCGTCCGTCTGCTCACCGGCTGTCGCGGACATCGTGCGATGCCGATGCCCCCGCTCCACCGCCTGCCCCCAGTACGTCCCCGCGACCATCAGCCCCGCGCCCAGTCCCGTGAGCGCCGTGAGGTGCTCGCCGCCGAGCGCGATCCCGACCACCGCGGCCCACACGGGCTCCGTGCCCAGCAGCAGGCTGGCCCGGCTGGCGGAGGTGCGCTGCACCGCCCAGGTCTGCGCGAGGAAGGCGAACACGCTGCAGAACAGGGCGAGGTAGAACAGCTGCGTCCAGGTGGCGGCCGGGGCGCGGACCAGGTCCGGCAGCCCGGCGGCGGACGCGGGCAGGAACAGCGCCGTACCGACGGCCGTCTGCACCGTCGTCAGATGCAGCGGGCGCACGGCCCGTCGGGTGGTGAGCCGGCCGACCAGGGCTACATGCGCCGCCCGCACCCCGGCGGCGGCCAGCATCAGCAGGTCGCCGAGGCGGGGCGCGTGGAAGCCGTTGCCGGACATCAGCAGCCCGACGGCGAACAGGCACACCCCGGCGGCGGCGTAGAAGGAGCCGGGCAGCCCGCCCGGGTGACCGGAGCGGTCGAAAAGGGGGGTGAGGACGATGGTCAGGCTGATGATCAGCCCCGCGTTGGCGGCCGTGGTGTGGGCGACGCCGTAGGTCTCCCCGACCAGCACCGCGGCCTGGGTGACGCCGAGCGGCAGCCCGGCACGCCACTCGTCACGGCGCGGCCGCAGCGGCCCGCGGCGGCCGGCGATCAGGGCGAGGCAGGCCACGCACGCCAGGAAGGAGAGGGCGTAACGAGCGAAGAGGACGGACAGGACGGGCAGCGCGGCCGTGGCCGTCTGGGCGGAGAGATAACTGGAGCCCCAGACGAGTGCGACCAGGAGGAGTACCGCATCGGTACGGCGGGCGTCGGACACCCGCCCACCGTGCACCGGCCACGACCCTGAAGCCCAGCACCACTTCCTTCAACGATCTTTTAGCAGCCCTACACCATGCCCGTACACTGCGGGAATGGACGAACGGCAGCTGCGGATCCTGCGCGAGCTGGGGGAACTGGGCAGCGTCAGCGCGGTCGCCGAGGCGCTGCTGGTGACCCCGTCGGCGATCTCCCAGCAGCTACGGCTGCTGCAGCGCACGATGCCGGTGCCGCTGACCGAGCGGCAGGGCCGGCGCCTCGTACTCACCGACGCGGGGCAGGCGCTGGCGGCCGCGGCCGCCGACGTGGAGACGGCGCTGGCCCGGGCCCGGCACGCCGTGGAGGACTTCGTGGGGCGGGCCGACGGGGAAGTGTCGTTGGCCGCGTTCCACAGCGCGGGCTCCGCCTTCTTCCCGCTGCTGCTGCGTGCCCTCGGCGCCCCCGGCGGGCCTCGGCTCGCACTCGCCGACGAGGACGTGCCGCAGGAGGACTTCCCCCGGCTGACACGCGTCTACGACCTGGTGCTCGCCCACCGTCTGGACCACGCCCCGCCCTGGCCGGGCACCGTCGCCGCGACGACGCTGCTGCGTGAGCCGCTCGACGTGGCGCTGCCAGCCGGGCACCCGCTCGCCGGCAAGGAGCGGCTGAGCCCGCGGGACGTGGCCGACGAGCCGTGGATCACGGTGCACGACGGTTTCCCGGTGCTGGCGACGATCGAGGCGATCGCCGCGGCGGCAGGTCGCCGGCTGCATCTGGCGCACCGCATCAACGAGTTCGCGGTGGTCGCCGAGGCCGTCGCCGCCGGCGGCGGCCTCGCGCTGATGCCGCGCTGGACCATGCGCCCCCACCCGGACCTGGTCCTGCGGCCGCTCAGCGGAGTGCAGGCCCGCCGTCACATCGACGTGCTGTGCCGCCCGGAACGCACGGCGAGAGCGGCGGTCCGCACGGTGCTGACGGAACTCCGCCGCGCCGCCCGGGCGATCAGTCAGCGCGACACCGGAGAAATCGACACCGGCGAACGCGACGCCGATGAGCGGGACGCCGACGCGAGGGATGCCGGTGAACGGGACGCCGAGCGGGCCGGCGGTCCGCAACCTGACAGCCCCCGCTCAACGCGGCACGGTGGCGGCGGGGTGGACCCCCGTAGGTGACACGGAGGCTCGCGCGGACTTGGCCGGCTGCGCGGGCGGGTCCTCGTGGGTCGCGGTCAGGAACAGCACCGCGCCGAGGGTCACGACCATGAAGGCCGCCAGGGTGTGCACCCGCGCCCGGCGCACCGCGTCGCGCACCGCCCAGGCGTGGATCAGCGTGAGCAGCCGCTGCTGGAGCGCACGGGCCTGTTGCGCGTTGGCGCGGGCGTCGGCAAGGCCCTGCTGGAGCACCCGCGTGTGGTCCGCGTCCGGTTCGCGGGCCAGCCGTACCGCCAGCTCGGCGGCGATCTTCTCGTGCAGCCGGCGTCCGGCGGACAGCTCGTCCAGGGAGGCGTACGGGCCGAAGTAGGCGGACGGATCGCGGGCGACGGCCTCGCGCAGACCGGCCATGCCGGGGGTGCCGAGATCAGCGAGCGTGGCCAGGCGCGGCGTCAGCGCCTCGCCGGTCTGCCAGATGGCCCAGCCGATGCCGAGCACGGCCAGCGCGAGCCCGCCGAACGCGGCGGCAGCGTCCGCCCAGCCGTGGATGCGGCCGACGGCCACCAGCGGACCGCCGCCCAGCAGCAGTGCGCCGACGGCCGCCGTGGCCGCGATCGTCCAGCGGGCCGTGGTCCGCAGATCGGTCACGGCGTCCGCGGGGCCCGTGGCGGCGGGGTCGGCGGTAGGCCCCGCGGTGGCCGGGTCGGGCAGCGGCGAGGTCACCGGTCGTCCTGCTCGGCATCGTCAACGCGGAACACCACTGAGTGGTGGAACGTCTCGCCTTCGGCCAGCCGGAGATAGGGAAGCCACTCGGTGCCGTCCCAGTACTGCAGTTCGCCGTCCTCCGACAGCCGCACGGCACCCGCTTGCGGGGTGGGCGGATCGACGTCGTCCGGGATGCTCATGCGTCAGAGTATGTCTGAACGGCGGGCCGTCATGGGTGACCCGTCACCGGATCGCGCAGACCCACCGGAGGCGGTGTGACCGACGACGACGTCCGACTCGCCCGGTACCAGGAGGCGTTGCTGTACGCCCACGGCCAACTCGCCCAGGGGCGAACGGCGGAGGCGAAACGGCTGCTGCTCGCCCTGGAGACCGTCTCGGAACAGGTGGCCGACGCCGAAGCGCGGTTCCTGCTCTACCGGCTGCTCGGCCAGGTGACGCGGACCGAGGGGCGGCCGGCGGAGGCACTCGCGTACTACGAGAAGTGCCGGGACGCCGCCACGACGGAGCAGACCCGCAGCGGTGCCCTGGAGGGGCTCGCCCTCACAGCGGTGGCGCTGGGGGACTTGCGGCGGGCCGTCGGCTGGTTCGAGGAGGCGGCCCGGGCAGCCCGGAACGCCGGCGATGCCATGGGCTACGCGATGGTCCTGCAGAACCACGCCACGGCCCTGATCCGGCACGGTCGCGACGGCGCCGAGGAGTTGCTGCGCGCGGCGTTGGAGGTTCAGGAGCTCACCGGCGCCCAGCGCGGCATCGTCACCGACAACCTTGCCCGGGAGCTCGACCGGCAGGGCCACTGGGACGAGGCCGCGCGGCACACCGAGGAGGCGGCGCGGCTGCTGGCCGCCGCGGGCGCCGAGCACGACGCGTACAAGGCCTGGCTGAACCTGGCGGACCTGCACCGTGCCGCCGGTGACGAGGCCGCCGCCGGCGTCGCGTTCACCCGCGCCCACGACCTGGGGTTACGGCTGCACGCCCGGATCGAAGAGGAACACTACGGTCCCGGGTACGACGAGCGGGTCCGGGCCATCGAGGCCCGTACTGTGCAGGTGCTGCGCGAGCGGTACGCCGCCGAGCCGGGCGTGGGCGACGCGGAGATCGCGCTGGACATCGGGCTGCACGCGACTGAGGGCCGGGACCTGGCCGACCGGGCCGAACGGCGGTTCGAGGAAGGGGACCTGGTGGGTGCGGAGGAGCTGCTGCACCGCGCCGAGGCGCATTGGGCCCACCTTCAGGCGCTGCACGAGATGCCGCAGGTGTGGAATCTGCGCGGGATCATCCTGCTGTACGCGGGCGCCCACGACCGTGCTCACGAGATGCTCGTGCGGTCGCGGGAGGTGACGCACGGCCTCGGCGACGCGTTCCGGGAGAGCATCGCGCTGCGCCATCTGGCCATCGCGGTCAACCGATTCGGCATCGGTGAGGAGGACGAGCTCATGCTCCTGCTGCGGGCACGGGCGCTCAGCCGTTTCTCCCTGCGCCGGCGTCTCGGCGCGGCCGCCTCCACCCTGCCCGAGGACGCGCCCGGAGACGACTTCGGGGTGCACGACAGCCGGCTGGCACAGATCTGCATGGGCTACGGCGCCTACGAGTTGGCCCGTGATTACAGCGAACTCGGCATCGCGGCCGCCGGGTCCGCCGACGGCCCGTCGGCATACCGGCTGGCGGCACGGCTGACCGTACGGCTGTACCTGGCCGAGAGGACCGGGCGGGACGCCGAGGCCGCCGAGACGGTGGAACGGCTCACCGCACTCGCCGCGCGCCACCCCGCACCGCAGACGGTCATGGTGGCGTCCCTGGCGGTCGGCGCGCACCGCTTCCGCCGGGGCGAACGCAGCCCGGAGCTGCTCGACCGGCTGACCGCGGCGTGCGACGCCCACGAGGAGGTGCGCCGGCGTGCCCTGGACCTCGGACCGCTGCCCGACTTCCACACGCTCACCACCCCGCCCTACGCGGAAGCGGTGGAGGTCGCGCTGGCGATCGGCCAGGTCGAACAGGGCTTCACCCTGGCGGAGCGGGACCGGAGCCGCTCGCTGCTGGACGCGGTGCGGCACGGAGTGATGGATGCCCCGGCCCCCGCCGCCTCCACCGACCATGCCGCCGCCGACCCGCTCGCCCGCGAACACGACCTGTGGCGCCGCCAGCGAAGGCTGCGCGAGGAGTTGTCGCTGTGGCGGCAGGACGAGCGGCCCGACGAGCGGATCCGCCGGCTGTACGCCGTGGAGGACGAGCTGGTGGCGGTACGCGCCGAACTGGCCGCCCTCTGGGACCGGTTGGCGGACACGCGCCCCGAGGTACGCCGCCACCGGATGGCCGAGCCCATCACGGCACGCGAGGCGGCGCGTCTGCTCGCCCGCTCCGGAGCCACCGCCCTGGTGGAGCTGTGGAGCGGGGCGGAGGCGCTGTACGCGTTCGTGATCGTGCCGGGCCGCGCCGAACCGGAACTGGTGACCGTGGGCCGGCACGACACCCTCGGCCTGCGGGACGGAACCGACCGGATGCGGGCACTGCGCACCGCCCGCAACCGCCGGGACCGGCAACGTGCCCTCGGCTCCCTGCTGGTGGGGCCCCTGCACGCGGCCCTCCGCTCGGTCGTCGACGGCGCCGCACATGCGGCGAACCCGGCGGGCCCGGCGAACGGGGCGGACGCTGCCGACTCCGCCGACTCCGCCGACTCCGCGGACGCCGCGAGCACAGCGCATGGCGTGAACCCGGCGGGCTCGGTGCTCGTCGTGCCCCACGGCCCGCTGCACGGTGTACCGATGCATCTGTCGCCCGACCCTGCCGGTGCCCACAGCCGCCCGCCGCTGCGCTACCTGCCGTCGGCGTCGCTGCTGCGCTCGTCCGGCGGCCCCTGGCACCGGGACGGCACGGTCGTGGTGGGCGGCTTCCCCGGCGCCGGGCGCGCAGACGGCGGCCCGGAGCTGGTGTTCTGCCGCAGTGAGTGCGCCGAGGTCGCCCACCGGCTGGGTGGCACCGAGCGGGTCGGCCACACGGTCACGGGCGAGTGGCTCCAGGAGGCCGTCACCGCCGCGGAGCAGCTGTCGTTGGTGCATCTGGCCTGCCACGCGACGTTCGACGAGCGGCGCCCCGAACGCAGCGGCCTGCTGCTCGCCCGCGGCACCGGATCCGCCGGGGGCGAGGTGGTGACCGTGGACCAGCTCGCCGCTCTGGACTGGTCGGGCGCGCTCGTCACCCTCAGCGCCTGCGGCAGCGGCCGCCACCGGGTGCGGCGCGGCGACGAGCTGACCGGCCTCGGGCACGCCCTGCTGTCCGCCGGTGCGCGCGGGCTGATCGTCAGTCAGTGGCCGGTGCTGGACCACGAGACGGCGGTGCTGATGTCCCTGTTCTACGAGTCACTGGCCGCCGAGCCCTCCTGGGACGCCGGGGTGGTCGCGGACGCGCTGGCCCGCGCCCAGCGGCGTATGGCGGCCATGACCGCCGCCGACCTGGTCGGCTGGGCCTGCTCCCGGCTGGAGACGCCGCAGCGCCCCGCCGCGGCCGACGATCTGAGCCGCGAGATGCTGCGGCTGGCCCACCGGCTGGCGGGCACGGCCGACGCGGACGTCCCGCACATCGGCGCGAACGTCCCCCACACCCACGCGGACGTCCCGCCCACCGACGTGTCAGCCCTTCACGCCGGGGCCCTGTCCCTCGACACCGACCGGCACCGTCGCCTGGCCGCCTCCGGGGGCGGCTACCGCTTCCCGGTGTTCGCCGACGCGGCCGGCTGGGGCGCGTTCGTGTTCTTCGGCACCTGATCCGTCACCGTCGCGCGCGGCCTCGACCGCTCAGCAGCAGCTCAGAAGGGGAACCACCGCACCGTCGCGTCGCCCTCGCGCAGTGACACCACCCGGCGGCGGAACTCGGCGAGGGCCTTGGGGTTGCTCGGCGCGTGCTGGGCGACCCAGGCGCAGCTGGCCGTCTCCCGCGCGCCGCGCAGCACCGCGCAGCCCTCCCACTCCCGTACGTCCCAGCCGTAGGCGGCGGTGAAGGCGTCGTAGGCGTCGGCGGGCAGGCCGTAGCGGCCGTGGGAGAGGGCCATGACCACGAGGTCGTGCTCGCGCAGGTCCGAGGAGAAGGTCTCCAGGTCGACCAGGACCGGGCCGTCGGGGCCGATGTGGACGTTGCGGGGCAGGGCGTCGCCATGGATCGGGCCCGGCGTCAGGTGCGGGGTGAGCGCCGCCGCGGCCGAGGCGAAGCCGTCCCGGCGCTCGCGCAGGTAGGCGGCGTCGGCCGGGTCGATGGCGTCGCCCGCGAGCCGCAGCCAGCGCTCCACCCCGCCCAGCAGCTCCCGGCGTGGCAGCTCGAAGGAGGGCGTGGGCAGGGCGTGCACGATCCGCAGCAGCGCGGCCAGGTCGCGGGGCTCGGCGGGCCGTACCGCGTCCGGCAGCCGGTGCCACACGGTGACCGGGTGCCCCTCGACCAGCAGCGGCTCCGGCTCGGCCGCGCGGACGGCCGGGACGTCCGCGTCCGCCAGCCACCGCGCGATGTCCAGTTCGCGGCGGGCGCGCTCCAGCAGTTCGGCGTCGCGGCCCACCTTGACGACCAGGTCACCGGCGGCGAACACCGCGTTCTCGCCCAGGGCGAGCAGCCGCGCGTCCCCGGCCTCCGGCACCTTCGCCGTGGCCAGTACCTCCCGCGCCCGCGCCTCGTCCATCGTCCGCCTCCGTTTCACGTTCCCGCACCGTGTCTGCGTCAGTCTCGCATTCGTACAGGTCGGCCCCGGTGCGCGGTCCCTTGACGGCGGCCACGCCGTTT
This sequence comes from Streptomyces sp. NPDC049915, assembly GCF_040656475.1. Taxonomy (NCBI): domain Bacteria; kingdom Bacillati; phylum Actinomycetota; class Actinomycetes; order Kitasatosporales; family Streptomycetaceae; genus Streptomyces; species Streptomyces sp. NPDC049915. The sequence goes on along the minus strand of NZ_JBFAMH010000001.1, from coordinate 466,421 downwards.
ACAACCATGGTCATGCCAACCCAAGGGTGTCCAAAGGGGCTGATTCCGTGACGGCAGTGGCGGACGTGAGGCGGCCGGCCCCGCACGCGCCGCGCTCCCGGGGCCCGGGGCTGCCCCGCGACCGCGGCGCCTGGTTCCTCGTCCTGCCCGCACTGCTGCCCATCCTCGTGCTGAGCGTCGGCCCGCTGCTCTACGGCCTCCTGCTGGCGTTCACCGACGCGCAGTCCGGCCGCGCCGCGCCCACCCACTGGATCGGCGCCCTCAACTTCCGCGACCTGCTGCACGACACCCTCTTCTGGGAGTCGTTCCGGATCGGCCTGGTGTGGGCCGTCGGCGTGACCGTCCCGCAGTTCCTGCTCGCGCTCGGCCTCGCCCTGCTGCTGAACCAGGACTTGAGGCTGCGCTGGCTCGCCCGGGCGCTGGCGATCGTGCCGTGGGCCATGCCCGAGGTCGTGGTGGGCATCATGTGGCGGCTCGTCTACAACACCGACGCCGGCGTGCTCAACGAGACGCTGCGCGGCCTCGGCCTCGGCGGCGGCCGCGACTGGCTCGGCTCCCTGTCCACCGCCCTGCCCGCCGTGATCGTCGTCGGCGTCTGGGCGGGCCTGCCGCAGACCACGGTCGCCCTCCTCGCCGGCCTGCAGAACACCCCGCGTGATCTGCACGAGGCCGCCGCCCTGGACGGCGCGGGCGCCTGGCGCCGCTTTCGCGCGGTCACCTGGCCCGCACTGCGCCCGGTCGCCCTCGCCATCACCGCGCTCAACCTCATCTGGAACGTCAACGCCTTCGCCCTGGTCTACGTCCTCACCAGCGGCGGTCCCGGCGGACGCACCCGGCTTCCGATGCTCTTCGCCTACGAAGAGGCCTTCCGGTACGGGCAGTTCGGCTATGCGGCCGCGATGGGCTGTGTGCTGGTCGCGGTGGTCGCCGTCTGTCTCGCCGTGTTCCTGGCGGGCCGGCTGCGGGGAGGCGAGGAGCGGTGAAGGTCCGCAGGAGTGCCCGCGCCGGCCAGTACGCCGCGCTGCTGGCGTACCTGGTCTTCCTCGCGTTCCCCTTCCTGTGGCTGCTGTCCACCGCCTTCAAGCCGCCGCGCGAGCTGGCCCGTCTGCACCCCACCTGGCTCCCGAAGGACCCCACCCTGGCCAATTTCCGCCAGGCCTTCGACGAGCAGCCCCTGCTGCGGGCCGCGGCCAACTCCCTGCTCATCGCGCTCGCCGCCGCCCTGATCGCCGTATGCCTGGCCACGCCCATGGCGTACGCCCTGGCCCGGCACCGCACCCGGCTCGCGCGGGCGGCGAGCGGCTGGGTGGTGGTCAGCCAGGCGTTCCCCTTCGTGCTGCTGATCATTCCGCTGTTCCTGCTGCTGCGCGCCCTGCGGCTGGTCGACTCCCCGGCGGGGCTGGTCATGGTGTACGTCGTGTGGGCGCTGCCGTTCGCGCTGTGGCTGCTCACCGGGTACGTCCGGGCCGTGCCGGTGGAGCTGGAGGAGGCGGCGGCCGTCGACGGGGCCGGGCGGCTGCGGATCCTCGTGTCGGTGACGGCACCGTTGCTCGCCCCGGGCATCGCGGCGACGGCGCTGTTCGCGTTCGTCACCGCGTGGAACGAGTTCTTCTTCGCGCTGGTGCTGCTCAAGAGCCCGGAGAAACAGACCCTGCCGGTGGTGCTCACCCACTTCATCGGCGCGGAGGGCGTCGCCGACCTCGGGCCGCTGGCCGCCGCGTCCGTGCTCGCCACGATCCCCTCGCTGGCCTTCTTCGCGCTGGTGCAGCGGCGGATCGCGGGCGGGCTGCTCGCCGGGGCGGTGAGAGGCTGATGCGTACCACGCTGACGTGCACCCGATTGCTGACGGTACTCGTGCTGCTCCTCGCCGCGTGCTCACCGCATGCCGGGGACGACGGGCGCGTCACCCTGCGCTTCCAGTCCCTCGCCTGGCAGGACGAGTCCGTGCGTGCCACGAAGGAGCTGGTGGGCGAGTGGAACGCCGCGCATCCGGACGTACAGGTCGAGTACGTCCAGGGCAGTTGGGACAGCGTCCACGACCAGCTGCTCACCTCCTTCGAGGGCGGCGAGGCCCCCGACGTCATCCACGACGCCGCCGACGACCTCGCCGACTTCGCGCACGGCGGCTACCTCGCCGACCTCACCGGCCTGCTCCCGCGACGGCTCAAGGACGCCATCCCGCAGCACAGTTGGGCGACGACGACCTTCGGTGAAGGCGTCTACGGCGTGCCCTTCCTCCAGGAACCGCGCGTGCTCATCGCCAACGCGACCTGGCTGCGCCGCTCGGGCGTCCGCATCCCGTCGCCCGAACACCCCTGGAGCTGGCCGGAGTTCCGGCAGGTGACCAAGCGGCTCAGCGGAAACGGCCGGTACGGAGTGGCCTGGCCGCTGAAGGAGCCGGTGTCCGCGACGCTCAACCTGTCCCTGTCCGCGGGCGGCCGGCTCTTCCACCGCGGCGCCGACGGGAAGGTCACCGTCCGTTTCGACTCCGCCGACGCCGAAGTGCCGCGCACCATCCGCGACCAGGTGAGCGGAGCCCACAGCGCCCCGCGCTCCACCCTCGGCAGCGGTGGTTCCGACACCCTGCCCGGTTTCTTCGGCGGCCGGTACGCGATGGTGCCGCTCGGCTTCTCCTACCGCCAGCAGATCGCCCAGCAGGCGCCGAAGGGCTTCGCCTGGCAGGTGCTGCCCGCCCCGGCCGGCGCGGGCGGGCTCACCCAGGGCGTCAGCCCGCAGACCCTCTCGATCGCCGAGGACAGCCCGCACAAGAAGGAGGCCGCCGCGTTCCTCGACTTCCTGCTGCGGCCGAAGAACATGGTCCGGCTGGCGCTCGGCGACTGGATGCTGCCCACGGGCACCGAGGCGTTGAGCGACCCCGCCCTGCACACCGCGAAGGACGGCTGGGCCACCGGCACCGCCCTGGCCGGCCGGCTCACCTCGGCGCCCGCGCAGTCGGTGCGCGGCTACCCCGAGTGGAAGGACAAGGTGGCCACCCCCGCCTTCCAGGAGTACTACAGCGGCGCGATCGGCCTCCCCGAACTGCGCCGCCGCCTCGAAGGCGACGGCAACCTGGTCCTGGCCCGCTACCAGCGCTGACTTCCGGTCGCCCTCGAAATGCTTGGACGAGACGTCTCGTCTCGATTAGGGTGCTGCCCATGACCAGTCGCGCCCACATCGCCATGTTCTCCATCGCCGCCCACGGCCATGTGAACCCCAGCCTCGAGGTGATCCGGGAGCTCGTCGCGCGCGGGCACCGGGTCACGTACGCCATCCCGCCGCTCCTCGCCGACAAGGTCGCCGAGACCGGTGCCGAACCCAAGCTCTGGAACTCCACCCTGCCCTCGCCCGACGACGACCCGTCGGCGTGGGGCGACACCCTGCTGGACAACGTCGAACCGTTTCTGAACGACGCCGTCCAAGCCCTGCCACAGCTGATCGAGGCCTACCGGGGCGACGAACCGGACCTCGTGCTGCACGACATCGCGTCCTACCCGGGCCGTGTCCTCGCCCACCGCTGGGGCGTCCCCGCCATCTCCCTCTCGCCCAGCCTCGTCGCCTGGGAGGGCTACGAGGAGGAGGTCGCCGAGCCGATGTGGGCGGAGCCGAAGAAGACGCCGCGCGGCCAGGCGTACTACGCCCGCTTCCGGGCCTGGCTGGAGGAGAACGGCATCACGCAGCACCCCGACGATTTCGCCGGCCGGCCCGCCCGCTCCCTGGTGCTGATCCCGAAGGCGCTGCAGCCGCAGTCCGACCGGGTCGACGAGCGTGTGTACACCTTCGTCGGCGCCTGCCAGGGCGACCGCACCGCGCAGGGCACGTGGCGGCGGCCCGCCGGCGCCGAGAAGGTGGTGCTGGTGTCGCTGGGCTCCGCCTTCACCAAGCAGCCCACCTTCTACCGGGAATGCGTGCGCGCCTTCGGCGATCTGCCCGGCTGGCACACGGTGCTGCAGATCGGCAAGCACGTCGATCCCGCAGACCTGGGCGACGTACCAAAGAACGTGGAAGTGCGCGACTGGGTGCCGCAGTTGGCGATCCTGAAGGAGGCCGACCTGTTCGTCACGCACGCCGGGGCGGGCGGCAGCCAGGAGGGGCTGGCCACGGGCACGCCGATGATCGCCGTACCACAGGCGGCGGACCAGTTCGGCAACGCCGACGTGCTCCAGCAGCTCGGTGTGGCACGGCAACTGGCCACAAAGGAGGCGACCGCCGAGGCGCTGCGCGAGGCCGCTCTCGCGCTGGTCGGCGACGCGGAGGTGGCCCGGCGGCTGAAGGAGATCCAGGCCCGGATGGCCCAGGAGGGCGGCACCCGGCGGGCAGCCGACCTCATCGAGGCCGAACTGCCCACGCGCGTCCGCTGAGCTACGCCGTACCGTCACGCCGTACCCATACGAGGGCCCGCCGGTCAGCAGACCGGCGGGCCCTCGGGCCGCTGCTGGGGACGTCACACCCGCAGCGGCTCGCCCTCGCCCCGCGCCGGCTCGGCCGCGATGGCCTCCGGCGCCTCGTCGTGGGTCAGGTCCGGCAGCCGGTGCAGCCACTTCGGCAGGTACCAGTTGCGCTCACCCAGCAGCGCCATGACCGCCGGCAGCAGCACACCGCGGATGACGGTCGCGTCGATCAGGACGGCGGCCGCCAGGCCCACGCCCATCTGCTTCATCGACTGCATCGACAGCGTGCCGAAGATCGCGAAGACGGCGACCATGATGACCGCGGCGCTGGTGACCACACCCGCCGTGGTGACCACGCCGTGCGTGATCGCGTCCTTCGTCGACCGGCCGCGCAGCCGCGCCTCGCGGATCCGGGACACGACGAAGACGTGGTAGTCCATCGACAGGCCGAAGAGGATCACGAACAGGAACAGCGGCAGCCAGGTGATGATCGCGCCGACCCCTTCCGCGCCGACCAGGGACGCCCCCCAGCCGTGCTGGAAGACCGCGACGAGGATGCCGTACGCGGCGCCCACCGACAGCAGGTTCAGCACGATCGAGGTGATCGCGATGGTCAGCGAGCGGAACGACAGCAGCATCAGCGCGAAGGCGAACACCACCACGAAGGCGAAGACCGGTACGACCGAGCCGACGAGCTGGTCGTTGAAGTCGTGCGAGCCCGCGACCTGCCCGGTGATCGGCGCCTGGACGTCCGCCACCTTGCCCAGCGTCGCCGGGCGCACGTCGTCGCGCAGCTTCTCCAGGCTGGCGCCCGCCTTGTCCTGGTCGGAGCCGCCGACCAGCGGGACGGAGACGAAGGCGACGTTCTGCTTCTCGTGGACCTTGATGTCGACCGGGCCGCGCGAGGCGCCCGAGGAGATCGCCAGGTCCCGGAAGTCGGCGAGCGCCGCCTTCACCTCCGGGGCGTCGATGTCCTTGGCCTTCACGACCACCTGGGCCGGCTCCGAGCCGCCCGGGAAGGCGTCGTTGAGACGGTTGTAGGTCTGCACGAGGGGCAGCGAGTCACCGAACTCCTGGTCCAGGGTGAGCTGTTGCGTCTTCATGCCGAGCGCGGGCGCCGCCACGGCGAGCAGCGCGCCGAGCGCGACCACCACGGACACCGCGGGCCGGGCCAGGACGCCCTTGAGGACAGCCGACCAGAACCGGCTCTCCCCGTTGCCCTTGCGCCGGCGACGGCTCAGGAACGGCAGACGGCCCTTCTCCACGCGCTCGCCGAGCAGCGACAGCACCGCCGGCAGCACGGTGACCGAGCCGACCATGGCGACGGCCACCACCATCAGAGAGGCCAGGCCCATCGCCTCGAAGGTGGCGAGCCCGGTGAACAGCATGCCCGCCATCGCCACGCACACGGTGACGCCGGAGACCACGATCGCCCGGCCACTGGTGGCGGCGGCGATCCTGAGGGCCGTGCGCGCGTCCCGTCCGGCCGCCCGCTCCTCGCGCTCGCGGCGCAGGTAGAACAGGCAGTAGTCGACGCCGACCGCCATGCCGACCAGCAGCATCACGGAGTTGGCGGTGTCGCTCATCGGCTGGAGATGGCTGACGAGGCCCATCAGGCCCATCGTCGCCATGATCGCGGTGATCGCCAGCGCCACCGGCAGCAGGGCCGCCACCAGCGCGCCGAAGGCGATGAGCAGGATGCCGAGCGCCACCGGTACGGCCGAGTACTCGGCCTTCTGGAAGTCGTCCCCGAACGCGTCGCTGAACGTCTTCGTCATGCTCGCGCCGCCGATCTCCTCGATCCGCAGCGTGCCGGCGTGCTCCTTCTGCACCCCCTCGACGGCCTTCAGCACCGGCTCCACCCGGTCACCGGCGGTGTCCGCGTCGCCGCGCATGTCGAACTGCACCAGCGCGCTGTGCCCGTCCTTGGAGATCGTGTGCGTGGTGTACGGCGACGTCACGTCCGTGACCCGGCCGGTGCCGTCGACGGCCTTGACGACGGCGTCCACGGCGGACCTGAACTCCGCGTCGGTCGCCCGCAGCCGGCCGTCCTTCGCCTGGAGGAGGACGGTCTCGCTCGCGGGCTCCTCGATCCCGGCGTCCTTGATGATCTGAGCCGCGGTGTGCGTCTCCCCCTTGAGCTGGTCGCTGTCGTCGACGTCGACCCGGCCCGCCGCGGACCCCAGCCCCATGGCCAGGACGACGAACAGCACCCAGATGCCGACCGCCGCCCAGCGGTGCCGGGCGCTCCACCCGCCGGCACGGGCGGCGATCCCCCGCACCCGCGATTCCCCACTGTCCATGACGGGCCTGCCCCCTTGTGCGCGGTGGCGGCCCCCTGCCACCACCTTTCACGTCGACGGTAGGGGCCGGACAAGGCCATCTCGTCGTGCTGCCCGGTGAACTGCCGCCGGCCCTGCTCCTCCCCTCGGACCCCCGCACCCTCCCCACAGGGACGGACGGTGCCCCTTACATCTGTCGCCGGAGCTGGGGGCCGTACCTCGGGGTGGGACGGCCGTCGTGCCCGCCCCCACAGGGCGCGACGGCCGCTCTATGGTGGGCGGATGACGATGTATGCGGCGCTGCTGCGCGGTATCAACGTGGGCGGCAGCAGGAAGCTGCCGATGGCCGACCTGCGCACCCTGATGACCGGCCTCGGCCTGGACGACGTACGCACCTATCTGCAGAGCGGGCAGGCCGTGTTCTCCTCGGCGCACGGTGACGAGGACTCCCTGGCCGCCGACCTCACGGCCGCGATCGAGGGGCAGTTCGGCTTCCGGGTCGACGTGATCGTGCGCGATCACGCCTACCTGCGCGCGGTCGCCGACGCCTGCCCGTTCCCGGCGGCCGAGCTGGAGGGCAAGCAGCTGCACGTCACGTACTTCTCCGAGCAGGTCGGCCCCGAACGGTTCGCGGAGATCGACCCGGCCGCCTACGCCCCGGAGGAGTTCCGCCTCGGCGACCGCGCCCTGTACCTGTACGCCCCGGACGGCCTCGGCCGCTCCAAGCTCGCCGAGGCCCTGTCCCGGCCGCGCGTGAACAAGGGGGTGATCGCCACGAGCCGCAACTGGAACACCGTGGTCAAGCTCGTGGAGCTGACCGGGGGCTGAGCGCGTCCAGCCGGGTCATGTCGCTGTCCGTCAGCCGTACCGCCGCCGCGGCCAGGTTCTCCTCCAGGTGCGCCGGGCTGCCCGTGCCGGGCGTCGGGCACAGAACGGGGGAGCGGTGCAGCAGCCAGGCCAGCGCGACCTGGCCCGGGGTGACGCCGTGCGCTGCGGCCACCGAGGCGCACACGGGATCCCGGGTGAGCGTGCCGTTGCCGAGCGGGAACCAGGGCAGGAACGCGATGCCGCGCTCCTCGCACAGCGTCAGCAGCGGCTCCGAGGCGCGGTCCCGGAGGTGGTAGCGGTTCTGCACGGCCGCGACCGGCGCCGAGGTGAGGGCCTCGGCGAGCTGCTCGGCGGTGACCGTGTCCAGACCGATGTGCCGGATCTTGCCCTCCGCGCGCAACTCGCCGAGCGCGCCGAGCTGTTCGGCCGGCGGCACCCCGGGATCGAGGCGGTGCAGCTGGTACAGATCGACGGTGTCCACCCGCAGCCGCTTCAGGCTCGCCTCGCAGGCCGCGCGCAGATGCTCCGGGCGTCCGTCGATGTGCCAGGCGCGATCGCTCGTGCGTACGACACCGCCCTTGGTGGCGATCACCAGGTGTTCCGGGTAGGGGTGCAGCGCCTCGGCGATCAGCTCCTCGGCCAGACGGGGGCCGTAGTTGTCGGCCGTGTCGATCAGTGTCACGCCGCGCTCCACCGCCCGGCGCAGCACCGCCACCGCGTCCGCGGGATCACCGCGGGGCCCCCAGTAGCCGGGGCCGGTGAGCTGGGCGGTGCCGTAGCCCAGCCGCCCGACCGGCAGATCACCACCGAGGGGAAAAATATGATCGATCATTTCGGGAGCGTATCGGCCTGCTCGTGCGCTGTCGCGTTTGTTCAAGAAGGGCCGCACCGGCCGTCCTAGCGTGGACGCCATGACGTACGACGCAGCACACCGGTACATGAGCGAATGCGCCGACGAGGCGGCCCGCGTGGCGCGCGGTGTCCCCGCCGAGCGGCTGAACGACCCGACCCACTGCTCCGCCTGGGACGTGCGTGCCCTGGTCAACCACTGGGTCCTGTACACCTCGCACGGTCTGGAGCACCGCGCCCGGCGCACCCCGTTGCCCGACGAGCTGACCGCGCGGGACTTCACCGCGGAGCCGGACTGGGCGGAGGCGTACGCGGCCCAGTTGCAGCGCGCGGTCGCCGCGTGGAAGGACCCGGCCGTCTGGGAGGGGGAGATCGACCTCGGCTCGGCCGCGCTGCCGGCCGCCGAGCTGGCCGGGATGGTCATCAAGGAGATGGCGGTGCACGGCTGGGACGTGGCCGTGGCCACCGGCCAGGAGTTCCGGATCTCCCCGGAGGCGGCCGGCTTCGTGCACGACGTGGTGGTCCGGCACGCCGAGCTGTACCGCCGGTACGACGGCTTCGCCGACCCGGTGCCCGTCCCGGACGACGCCCCCGTCTTCGACCGGGCCCTCGCGGCCAGTGGACGCGACCCGCGGCAGGGCGTCACGGCACAGCGCTGAGCCCGCGGCAGGGCGGGCGTGCCCGCACAGTGGTGAGCCCACGGCGGGCGTGGCCGCACAGCGCCGAGCCCGCGCCGGGTGGCCCAGGGAACCAGCCCCGAAATGGCCCGTTCCCCCGGGCCGCCCGGCCGGTAGCGTCGCCGCCATGACGAGCACCTCGCCCACCGGCACCGCGTCCACCGGCATCTCGCCCACCCGCGTCGACTGCTACTTCGACCCCGCCTGCCCCTTCGCCTGGATCACCTCCCGCTGGCTGCTGGAGGTCGAACGGCAGCGCCCGCTCGACCTCCGCTTCCACGTGATGAGCCTGTATCTGCACAACACCGGCAATGAACTGCCCGACTGGTATCGCACGTTGGTCGACAAGTCGATCGGCCCGGTGCGGGTGGCGGTCGCCGCCGCCGAACGCCACGGCGAGAAGGTCCTGCGCGACCTGTACACGGCATTCGGCAGCCGCATCCACGAGCGGCGGCAGGAGGACTTCGACGCGGTGATCGCCGAGGCCCTCGCCGAACTCGGCCTGCCCGCCGACCTCGCCGCCGCCGCGCACGACGCGTCCTACGACGACGCGGTGCGCCGCAGCCACGAGGCCGGCGCCGAACCCGAGTCGGGCGTCTATGTGGGGACACCGACGATCCACGTCGACGGCACGGTGTGGTTCGGCCCCGTACTGCGGGCGATCCCGCGCGGCCGGCGTGCGGCCGAACTCTTCGACAGCTTCCGCACCCTGGCCGCCGACCCCGACGTCTTCGAACTCAAGCGGACCCGCACGGGCGGACTGTCCTTCAGCTGACCCCGAGCACCTCGAGCATCGCCCGGGTCGCCGGGCTGGGGTTGAACCGGCTCCACGCCAGGTACTCCACCCGGCGCGGCCCGTCGACCACCGGCACCAGCACCAGACGCGGATCGCCCGCGGCCAGCGGCCCGATGTACGCCGACGGCAGCAGCGCCAGGCCGAGGCCGCGCGCGATGAGCCCGGTGATCAGCTCCACCACGCCGGCCTCGTACGCCACGTCACGGACGAGTCCGGCGGCGGTGAACGCCCGGTCCGACTGCGCCCGGGCGGGCGTGCCCTCGACGAAGTCCACGAACGTCTCCCCGGCGATCTCCGTCAGGGTGACCCGCTCGGCGCCCGCGAGCCGGTGCCCGGCCGGCACCACCAGCACATGCTCGTCACGGTCGAGGACGACCGTCTCCACCCCGGTGGGCCGCTCGTCCTCCGGCATGCCGAGGAAGGCGATGTCCAGCTCGCCGGCGCGGATCGCCGCGGCCAGTTCGTCGCTGCGGCCGGAGCGCAGGCCGACCCGGACGTCCGGGTGCCGGTCCCGGTAGCGCCGGAGCAGCTCGGGTACGTCCACGGCGGCCGTGGTGACGATGACACCCACGGCGAGCCGGCCCCGTACCACCCCGGTCGCGGCGGCCGCGTCGGCGACCGCGCGATCCGCTGCGGCCAGGCACTCGCGCGCGGCGGCGACGAACGCGGCACCGGCGCTGGTGAGTTCGACGCGACGGCTGGACCGGGCGAAGAGCTTCACGCCCAACTCCCGTTCCAGGGCGGCGATGCGGTGACTGAGCGACGACTGCACCACGAAGCAGCGCTCGGCGGCCCGGGTGAAGTTACGGGTGTCGGCGACGGCGACGGCGTAACGCATCTGCTGGAGATCCACCGAACCATGGTCATGGTGCATGGCTGCCATGACAACCATGTGTTGGACGCATGATGGCCGGGTCGACAGACTTCCAGGCATGCACTCCTCGCCCACGCGGCGGGCGGCGACCGTCGCCCTGACCGCGCTCGCTCCCGCGTCCTGGGGCACGACCTACGCCGTCACCACCCAACTCCTGCCGCCCGGGCACCCGCTGTTCGCCGGTCTGATGCGTGCCCTGCCCGCCGGGCTGGCCGGGCTGGCGCTCACCCGGACGCTGCCGCGCGGTCAGTGGTGGTGGAAGGCCGCCGTCCTCGGCGTGCTCAACATCGGCGCGCTGTTCCCGCTGCTGTTCGTGGCGGCCGAGCGACTGCCCGGCGGTGTCGCCGCCACGCTCGGCGCCGCACAGCCGCTCCTGGTCGCCGGGCTCGCCATCGCCGTGCTGCACGACCGGCCGACGGCCTGGCGCTGGACCTGGGGTGTGCTGGGCGTGCTCGGCGTAGCCCTCGTCGTCCTCGGCCCGCAGGCCCGGCTGGACGCCGCCGGGGTGCTCGCCGGCCTCGGCGGGACGGCCGGGATGGCCGGCGGTGTCGTCCTCACCAAGCGCTGGGGCCGCCCTGCCGGTGTCGGCCCGCTCACCCTCGCCGGCTGGCAGCTCACGGCCGGCGGACTGCTGCTGCTCCCGCTCACGTTCGCCGTCGAGGGAGTGCCGGAGCGGATCGACGCCGGTGCGGCCGGCGGCTATCTGTGGCTGGGCAGCATGGGCGGACTCATCGCCTACACGCTCTGGTTCCGCGGGATCGGCCGGCTCCCGGTCGGCGCGTCCGCCCCGCTGGTGCTGCTGTCGCCGCTGGTCGCGACCGTGGTCGGCATCGCGCTGGGCGAGTCGCTGACCTGGCCGCAGACCACCGGGTTCGTTCTTGCCCTGGCCGCCATGCTCGCGGCCCAACTCGACATCAGGAGAAGCCCTTCCATGTCCACACAGAAGACGATCGCCGTGCTCGGCGCCACCGGGATGGTCGGCAGCCGTGTGATCGCCGAGGCCCGCTCGCGCGGACACCGGGTGCGTGCCCTGTCCCGCAAGCCCGTGAGCGACGACCCGGGCGTGACACCGGTCGCGGTCGACGCGAACGACCCGTCCGCCCTGCGCGAGGCGCTGGCCGGCTCCGACGCCGTCGTCCTGGCCGTACGGACCTTCCCCGCCGACGCCGCGTTCCTCACCGGCACCACCCGCACCGTGCTGGACGCCGCCGCGGAGCGCGGGACACGCGTCCTGGTGGTCGGCGGGGCCGGTGCGCTGCGCAGCCCCGGCGACCAGGAACTGCTCGTCGCCGACAACCCCGCGTACGTCCCCGCCGAGTACCGGGCCGTGGCGGCCGCCGGGATCGCCCAACTGGAAGCCTGCAGGTCCCACGCCACCGCCGACTGGGTCTACCTGAGCCCCCCGGCCGAGCTGGCACCCGGCCCCCGCACCGGCCGATACCGCCGAGGCACCGACACCCTCCTCACCGCCCCCGACGGCAGCTCACGCATCAGCGCGGAGGACATGGCCGTAGCGATACTCGACGAACTGGAGAACCCGGGAGCAGACCGTCACATCACGGTGCGGGCCCACTGAAACGCGCCCCAAAGGGGCGCGGGGAACGGCGCGACCAGCCACAATGCCGCCGCAGCCGCAAGACATCAGAACCCGGCAGACGCAGCGGAGCGCTCACGCCCCCAGCGCCGCAGGCAACGGCATGACAGCCGCCTCGTACCGCTCCAGCAGCACCCGCGCCACCTCAGGAGAGGCTCCCAGCACATCCCCGAGAACCTCCGCGTCCGCGGCGTCCGCGCCCCGAGCGATCCGGTCCGGCAGAGACCCGGGAGCCAGCACATACGGCGCAACCGCGACCTTGGCACAGCCCTGCGCACGCAGCTCGCGCACCGCGTCCTCGGTCCGGGGAAGGGATGCGGAGGCGAACGCAGGCCGCACGGCGCACCAACCGGTGTGCCGCCACTCCCGCGCGATTGCTGCGATCACTGCGATCGCCTCCGGGTCGGTGGACCCCGCCGAGGCCAGCACGACCCCGGTCGAGGACTTGTCGGCGGGGGTCAGCCCCGCCTCGTACAGCCGCCGTTCCAGCGCCGACAGCAGCAGTGGCGACGGACCGAGGACGTCCGCCTGCCGGATCCGCAGGCTCCGCGGGGCGTCCCGCAGGACCGCCGGGATGTCCGCCTTGGCGTGGAAGGCCCGCGTCAGCAGCAGCGGCAGGGCCACGACATCACGGACGCCTTCCGCCGCCAGGGACTCCAGCACCCCCTGCACCGAGGGGATGTTGAAGTCCAGGAACCCGGTCTCCACGCGCAGGCCGGGCCGCAGCGACCGTACGCGCTCCACCAGGGCGTGCACGGTCGCCGCGTGCCGCGGGTCGCGGCTGCCGTGGGCGATGACGAGGAGGACGGGGGCGTGGGACATGAAACTCAGCTCTTCACCAGCAGGCCGCGGCTGCGCAGCACGGCCCGCTCCAGCGGACTGAAGATCAGCAGGTCGATCGCGATGCCGACGAACAGGATCAAGACGATGGACTCGAACACCATGGACATCGAGCTGGCGTTGCGGCCGTTCTCCAGCAGCGCGCCCAGGCCGATGCCGAGGTCGGGGGAGGAGGCGATGATCTCCGCGGCCATCAGCGACCGCCAGGAGAACGCCCAGCCCTGCTTCAGACCGGCGAGATAGCCCGGCAGCGCGGCCGGCATCACGATGTGCCAGGCGCCCCGCAGACCGGTCGCGCCCATCGTGCGGCCCGCGCGCAGGAACAGCGGCGGCACCTGGTCGATGCCGGAGACCAGGCCGTTGGCGATGGACGGGACCGCGCCGAGCAGGATCACCGCGTACATCATCGAGTTGTTCAGGCCCAGCCAGATCACCGCCGGCGGCACCCACGCCACGCTCGGCAGGGACTGCAGACCGGACAGGATCGGGCCGATCGCGGCGCGCACGAACTTCACCCGCGCCACGATGAGCCCCAGCGGGGTGCCGATCGCGAGCGCGAAGAGGAAGCCGAGCAGACCGCGTGAGATGGACGTCCAGATGTAGCCGAGCAGCTCGCCCTTGAGCCAGGCGTCCTTGAACTCGGCGCCGACGTCCGCGGGCGTGGGCAGCTTCGTCGGGTCGTCGACGATCTTCAGGGAGACCAGGGCCTGCCAGAGCACCAGGACCACCGCGACCGCGACGATCGGCGGCAGGATCTTCCGGACGAAGGTCTCGCGGAAGGGCGGACGGCCGGTCGCCGAGGACTCCAGGGCGTCCAGGCCCGCCTCCAGGCCGCCGAGACCACCGGCCCGGTCGGCGGTGTCCGCAGTGGCCCGGCCGGGGCTGTCCGCCGTCGTGCCGGTCGTGTCAGTGCTGGCCATGACGGCGGATCTCCCCACGCAGTACTTCGGTGATCTCCAGGGACAGTTCGGCCACGGGAGCGTCCTCGATGCGCCGCGGCTGCGGGATGCCCACCCGCCACTCGCGCGCCACCCGGCCCGGCCGGGAGGACAGCAGCACCACGCGCTCGGCGAGCCGGACCGCCTCGCGCACGTTGTGCGTGACGAACAGCACCGACACCCCCGTCTCCTGCCAGATCCTGGTCAGCTCGTCGTGCAGCACGTCCCGGGTGATGGCGTCCAGCGCCGCGAACGGCTCGTCCATCAGCAGCAGCCGGCTGTCCTGCGCGAGCGCGCGGGCCATCGCCACGCGCTGGCGCATACCGCCGGACAGCTCGTGCACCCGCTTGCCGTACGAGCCCTTGAGCCGGACCAGTTCGAGCAGTTCCTCGGCGCGGTCGCGCCGCTCGCTCTTGGGTACGCCCCTCAGCTTCAGGGCGAGTTCGATGTTCTTGCCCGCGGTCAGCCACGGGAACAGGGCGTGCTCCTGGAACATCAGGGCCGGACGCCCGTCGGTGTCGATGCTGCCGGCGGTGGGCCGCTCCAGGCCCGCCACCAGGTTCAGCAGTGTCGACTTGCCGCAGCCCGAGGCCCCCAGGAGGGTGACGAACTCGCCCGGAGCGACATCGAGGCTGATGTCGTCCAGCACGAGCTGCTGCCCGGCGGGCCCGGCGAAGGACTTCGACACGTGCTCGATACGCGCGGCGTACTCGACTGCCTGGACGCCTTCGGCCTTCATGATCGCGGTGGCCATGGTCGTCACCTCCTGGGGACTGAACGGGTGGTCGGGCTTACTTGACGCCGAGTCCGGCGTCGGCGACTGCGGGCTTGCCCTCGGCCTTCAGCACCTTGTTCAGGAGGGTGAGGTCGTAGATGCCGTCCAGCTCGGGCTCCTTGAGCAGACCTGCCTTGACCGCGTGGTCGGCCTCGGTGCCGAGCGTCGAGGCCAGCGGGTCGTCGATGAACTGGATCGACTTCCAGGCCGGGTCGAGGACCTTGGCCGGCAGCGCCTTGCCCGAGTCGGCCTCCAACTGCTGGTTGGCCGCGGTCTTCGCCTGCTCAGGGTTGGCGTTGATCCACTTGTTGGACTCGATGGAGGCCTTCAGCACCGCTTCGACGGCCTTCGGGTGCTCCTTGAGGAACTTCTGCGACACGATGACGTTCGTGATCACGAACTTCTTGTCCGGCCACAGGTCGGACTCGTCCAGCAGCACCTTGGCGCCCTCGGCGACCAGCTTGGACGCGGTCGGCTCCGGCACCCACGCGCCGTCGACGGAACCCGACTTGTAGGCGTCCGGGGTGACCTTGTTGTCGGTGCGGACGACCGAGACGTCACCCTTGCCGCTCTGTGCGTCGACCTTCCAGCCCTGCTCGGCGATCCAGTTCAGGAACGCGACGTCCTGGGTGTTGCCGAGCTGCGGCGTGGCGATCTTCTTGCCCTTGACGTCCTTCACGGACGTGATCTTCTTCGGGTCGACGACGAGCTTCACACCGCCGGAGGCCGAACCGGCGATGATGCGCAGGTTCTTGCCCTTGGACTTGGTGTAGCCGTTGATCGCCGGAGAGGGGCCGATCCAGCCGATGTCGATCGAGCCCGAGTTCAGCGCCTCGATCTCGGAGGGGCCGGCGTTGAAGATCTGGTAGTCCGCCTTGGTGGCGCCCAGTGACTTCTGGAAGAGGCCCTGCTGACGGGCCACCAGCGCGGTCGCGTGCGTCAGGTTGCCGAAGTAACCGATCTTGACCTTGTCCAGGCCGTCGATCTTCGTGGCGCCCGCGGCGACCTTCTGGGCGGCCGAGTCGTCCTTGGCCTCGGACCCGTAGCCGCAGGCGGCGAGGGCGACGAGGGGAAGAGCGGCCACGGCGGTGATGCCGCGGCGAAGGAGCGTCGAGCGTGTGGCAGGCACGGGAGGGTGTCCTCTCGGAGGCCCGGCGGTCACGGTCTTCTAGGTCGTGGCCGGGAAGTCGGCAGAAGGTTTTCGTCTCTTCCGGGACGTCGGGTGGGGGGTCGGAGCGGTCAGCGCACACATCGCGCGACTCCGCCCTGTCCGCTGCCGAGGGCGCCGCTGCCGACGCGGCCGCCCTCCTTCGCGAACGTCCCGTAGTAGTCGTAGGAGTTCATGTCCTAGAAGTCCCAACCGTCGTCGTCGGACTCGTCCTTGACCGGCTCGGGCGCGGCGAACGACTCGCCGACCATGCCCGCGGTCAGCGTGGTGCCGTCGCTGGGGTCGATCAGGATGAAGGAGCCGGTGCGGCGCGAGTCGGCGTAGGAGTCGACCGGCAGCGGCTCGGCGGTGCGGATCTTCACACGGCCGATGTCGTTGGCGGCGAGCTGCCCCGGGTGCGGGTGCAGGGACAGGTCGTCCAGCGTCAGCCGGGACGGGATGTCCTTCACGATCGCCTTGACGGTGCGGGTGCCGTGCTTGAGCAGCACCCGGTGGCCGACGGTGAGCGGGGCGTCGGCGACGTGGCAGACGGTCGCCTCGATGTCCTGCGTGGTCGGCGGCGCGTCCTTGCTGGGCACGATCAGGTCGCCGCGGGAGATGTCGATGTCGTCCGCGAGGAGCAGGGTCACCGACTGCGGCGTCCAGGCCACGTCGACGGACTCGCCCAGCAGGTCGATGCCGACGATCTTCGTGGCCCGCCCGGACGGCAGCACCGTCACGGACTCGCCGACGCGGAAGGTGCCGGCGGCGATCTGGCCCGCGTAGCCGCGGTAGTCGGGGTGCTCGGCGCTCTGCGGCCGGATCACGTACTGCACGGGCAGCCGCGCGTGGCAGTGCCGCAGGTCGTGGGCGACCGGGACGGTCTCCAGGTGCTCCAGCACGGTCGGGCCGCCGTACCAGTCCATGTTCGCCGACGGCTCCACGACGTTGTCGCCCTCGAGCGCCGAGATCGGGATCGCGGTCACCTCGGGCACGCCCAGCTCGGTGGCGTACGCGGTGAACTCCTCGGCGATGGCCGCGAACACCTTCTCCTCGTGGCCGACGAGGTCCATCTTGTTCACGGCGAGCACGACGTGCGGCACCCGCAGCAGGGCGGCGATCGCCGCGTGCCGGCGGGTCTGCTCGACGACGCCGTTGCGGGCGTCGACCAGGATCACCGTCAGCTCGGCGGTGGAGGCGCCGGTGACCATGTTCCGCGTGTACTGCACATGGCCCGGGGTGTCGGCCAGGATGAACCGGCGCCGCGGGGTGGCGAAGTAGCGGTAGGCCACGTCGATGGTGATGCCCTGCTCACGCTCGGCGCGCAGGCCGTCGGTGAGCAGCGCGAGGTCCGGGCCCTCCTGGCCACGGCTCGCCGAGACGCGCTCCACGGCCTCCAGCTGGTCGGTGAGGACCGACTTGGAGTCGTGCAGCAGCCGGCCCACCAGCGTGGACTTGCCGTCGTCGACGGAACCGGCGGTGGCGAACCGCAGCAGGGTGGTGGCCGAGAGTTCCTCGGTCGTGATCGTGCTCATCTTTAGAAGTACCCCTCGCGCTTGCGGTCTTCCATCGCCGCCTCGGACATCTTGTCGTCGGCCCGGGTGGCGCCCCGCTCGGTGAGCCGGGACGCGGCGATCTCCGCGATCACCTTCTCGATCGTGTCGGCGTCGGAGTCGACGGCGCCCGTGCAGGACATGTCGCCGACCGTGCGGTAGCGCACCAGGCGCTTCTCCACGCTCTCGCCGTCCTTGGGGCCGCCCCACTCGCCGGCGGTCAGCCACATGCCTGCGCGCTGGAACACCTCGCGCTCGTGGGCGTAGTAGATCTGCGGCAGCTCGATGCCCTCGCGGGCGATGTACTGCCACACGTCCAGCTCGGTCCAGTTGGACAGCGGGAAGACGCGGACGTGCTCGCCCGGCGCGTGCCGGCCGTTGTACAGGTTCCACAGCTCGGGGCGCTGGCGGCGCGGGTCCCACTGGGAGAACTCGTCGCGCAGCGAGAACACCCGCTCCTTGGCGCGGGCCTTCTCCTCGTCGCGGCGGCCGCCGCCGAAGACCGCGTCGAACTTCTCCGCCTGGATCTTCTCCGTCAGCGGCAGCGTCTGCAGCGGGTTGCGGGTGCCGTCCGGGCGCTCCTTGAGCACCCCGCGGTCGATGTAGTCCTGCACGGAGGCGACGTGCAGCCGCAGACCGTGCTTCTCGACCGTGCGGTCGCGGTAGTCGAGGACCTCGGGGAAGTTGTGCCCGGTGTCCACGTGCAGCAGGGTGAACGGCACCGGCGCCGGCGTGAACGCCTTCAGCGCCAGGTGCAGCATGACGATCGAGTCCTTGCCGCCGGAGAACAGGATCACCGGGTTCTCGAACTCGCCCGCGACCTCGCGGAAGATGTGCACGGCCTCGGACTCGAGGGCGTCCAGGTGCGAGAGGGCGTACGGGGTGTCCGTGCCCTCCTGGGCGGTGGTGGCGACGGTCGTCATGCTGCACCCCTTTCGTTCGCTTCTCCGCCCGCGCGGCGCAGAGGTGCGGCCTTCGTGGTCGTCTGCGGCCCGGCGGCCGCGCGTGCGTCGCTCACAGGAGTCCCCTTTCGGCGAGCAGCGCGTGAACGGACGCCGCGGATTCCTGCACGGTCTGGTTCTGCGACTCGATCCGCAGATCGGGCGTCTCGGGCTCCTCGTACGGGTCGTCGACCCCCGTCAGGCCGCTCAGCTCGCCCGCGGCCTGCTTGGCGTACAGGCCCTTGACGTCCCGCACGGAGCACACCTCGACCGGCGTGGCCACGTGGATCTCCAGGTACGTCGTGCCGTTCGCCTCGTGCCGCTTGCGCACCGCGTCACGGCTGTCCGCGTACGGCGCGATGACCGGGACGAGCACCTTCACGCCGTTGCGGGCGAGCAGTTCGGCGACGAAGCCGATGCGCTGCACGTTGGTGTGCCGGTCCTCGCGGCTGAAGCCGAGGCCCGCCGAGATGAACTCGCGGATCTCGTCGCCGTCGAGCACCTCCACACGGTGGCCCTCGGCCCGCAGCCGGCCCGCCAGCTCGTACGCGATGGTGGTCTTGCCGGCGCTCGGCAGACCCGTGAGCCAGACGGTGGCTCCGCTCGTCACGTCAGTCTCCTGATGGTTCGTCGTCATCCGTGCAGCCCGCACTCGGTCTTGGCGCGGCCCGCCCAGCGGCCGGCGCGCGCGTCCTCGCCCTCGAGCACCCTGCGGGTGCAGGGGGCGCAGCCGACGGAGGCGTAGCCGTCCATCAGCAGCGGGTTGGTCAGTACGCCGTGCTCGGTGACGTAGGCGTCCACGTCGTCCTGGGTCCAGCGCGCGATCGGGGAGATCTTGACCTTCTGCCGCTTGTCGTCCCAGCCGACCACCGGGGTGTTCGCCCGGGTCGGGGACTCGTCGCGGCGCAGGCCGGTCGCCCAGGCCCGGTAGCCCTTCAGGCCCTCTTCCAGCGGCTGGACCTTGCGCAGCTTGCAGCACAGGTCGGGGTCGCGGTCGTGCAGCTTCGGACCGTACTCGGCGTCCTGCTCGGCGACCGTCTGGCGCGGGGTCAGCGTGATGACGTTGACGTCCATCACGGCCTCCACCGCGTCACGGGTGCCGATGGTCTCCTCGAAGTGGTAACCGGTGTCCAGGAACACCACGTCCACGCCCTTGAGCACGCGGGACGCGAGGTGCGCGACGACCGCGTCCTCCATGGAGGAGGTCACGCAGAAGCCCTTGCCGAAGGTGTCGACCGCCCACTGGAGGATCTCCAGCGCGGAAGCGTCCTCCAGATCGCGGCCGGCCTGCTCGGCGAGCGCCTTCAACTCGTCGGCCGTACGCTCCTTGTGAGCCGTCGTCATATCGAGTCCCCTTGGTTGTCGGCCTGCTTCAGTCCCCGGGCGAGCAGCCCGAGGAACTTCAGCTGGAATGCGCGGTTGCACGCCGCGCATTCCCAGGCCCCGTGACCTTCCTCGCCAGGACGCAGGTCCTCCTCGCCGCAGTACGGGCAGTAGAAGGGCGCCGCACGCTCGCTCACGACAGGGCCTCCTCGGAGGCACGGGCCGCCCAGGCCGCGAACCGCTCGCCGTCCTGGCGCTCGGCCTGGAACCGCTTGAGCACCCGCTCGATGTAGTCCGGCAGCTCGTCCGCGGTCACCTTCAGACCGCGCACCTTGCGGCCGAAGCCGGCCTGAAGGCCGAGCGCGCCGCCGAGGTGCACCTGGTAACCCTCGACCTGCTCGCCCTGGTCGTTCAGGACCAGCTGGCCCTTGAGACCGATGTCCGCGACCTGGATACGGGCGCAGGCGTTCGGGCAGCCGTTGAGGTTGATGGTGAGCGGCTCGTCGAACTCCGGCAGGCGGCGCTCCAGTTCGTCGATCAGGGTGGAGCCGCGCTGCTTGGTCTCGACGATGGCGAGCTTGCAGAACTCGATGCCGGTGCAGGCCATGGTGCCCCGCCGGAACGTGGACGGGCGGGCCGTGAGGTCCAGCGCCTCCAGCTCGTCGACCAGCGAGTCGACCTGCTCCTGCTCGACGTCGAGGACGATCATCTTCTGCTCGACGGTGGTGCGCACCCGGCCCGAGCCGTGCGCCTCCGCGAGGTCGGCGATCTTCGTCAGGGTGGAGCCGTCGACGCGGCCGACGCGCGGGGCGAAACCGACGTAGAAGCGGCCGTCCTGCTGGCGGTGGACGCCGATGTGGTCGCGCCACTGCTGCACCGGCTGCTCCGGCGCGGGACCGTCGATCAGCTTGCGTCCGCCCAGGTACTCGTCCTCCAGGACCTGCCGGAACTTCTCCGGGCCCCAGTCGGCGACCAGGAACTTCAGACGGGCGCGGTTGCGCAGCCGGCGGTAGCCGTAGTCGCGGAAGATCGACACGACGCCCTCGTAGATGTCCGGCACCTCGTCGATCGGCACCCAGGCGCCGAGCCGCACGCCCAGCTTGGGGTTGGTGGACAGGCCGCCGCCGACCCACACGTCGAAGCCGGGGCCGTGCTCGGGGTGGCGGACACCGACGAACGCGACGTCGTTGATCTCGTGCACCACGTCCAGCACCGGCGAGCCGGAGATCGCGGTCTTGAACTTGCGCGGCAGGTTCGAGTACGCCGGGTTGTTCAGGACGCGGCGCTTCATCTCCTCCAGCGCCGGCGTGCCGTCGATGATCTCGTCCTCGGCGATGCCCGCGACGGGGGAGCCGATCATCACACGCGGGGTGTCACCGCAGGCGGTCACCGTGGACAGGCCCACGGCCTCGAGACGGTTCCAGATCTCGGGCACGTCCTCGATCCGGATCCAGTGGTACTGCACGTTCTGCCGGTCGGTGATGTCGGCCGTGCCGCGCGCGAACTCCTGCGACAGCTCGCCGATCACCCGCAGCTGCTGCGTGGTCAGCGCACCGCCGTCGATGCGGACACGCAGCATGAAGTAGCGGTCGTCCAGCTCCTCCGGCTCCAGGATCGCGGTCTTGCCGCCGTCGATCCCGGGCTTGCGCTGGGTGTACAGGCCCCACCAGCGCATCCGTCCACGCAGGTCGCTGGGGTCGATCGAGTCGAAGCCCGCCTTGGAGTAGATCGTCTCAATGCGTGTCCGCACATTGAGACCGTCATCGTCCTTCTTGACCTGTTCGTTGCCGTTGAGCGGGGTGAAGTGACCCGCGGCCCACTGACCCTCGCCGCGGTGACGGCTCACCTTGCGACGGGGCGCGGAGGCGGCAGGGTTCTGCGGGGTGGCGGCCATGGTTGATACGTCCTTCGGGACCGGCGGGAAGGGCTGACCTGCGCGTACAAGCGCATGGGGGCATACGTGCGCGTCGTTGCGCAGGCGGCGACGGGATGGGGGAACCGGTGGTGCTGTCTGGTCTCAGCGCGTCGGACAGATGGCGCTGGACATGCGGCCGAGGTCGACGTGACGCCGACTCACCAAGGCGATTCCAGTTCCGGACATGACGGAAGCGTGGCACGGCGATCTGGACACAGTCCAGCTTCGTCCGTCATGTGGACACCCTTGTCCCGTAGAATGAGACAAGGGTGTCGTCGGTCACAAGATGCGTGCGGGGGCTTGTCCGCGCAGGTCAGGCAGGGTAGGCACCCGGCCAGGGACCCGGAGTCGGCGCGTCCGGTTCCTCCTCCACCTTGGTGTCGAACAGCGTGAAGCCCCGGCGCCGGTAGTTGTCCATGGCGAACTCGCCGTCCTTGCTGCACGTGTGCAGCCACACCCGCTTGGTCTGCGCGAGCCCGGGCCGGCGCTCGGCCAGGTCCCACGCGCGCGCGGTGCCGTACGACAGCAGGTGGCCGCCGATGCGGCGCCCGCGGAAGGCGGGGATCAGACCGAAGTACACGATCTCCACGACCCCGTCGTCCTGCGCCTCCAGCTCCACGTACCCCGCGGGCGTCCCCCGGTCGTACGCCACCCACGTCTCCACCCCGGGCCGGTCCAGGTGCTCCAGCCACCGCGCGTGGCTCCAGCCGAGCCGGTCGGTCCAGCGGATGTCGCCGCCGACCGAGGCGTACAGGAAACGGCTGAACTCGGGTGAGGGCACCTCGGCGCGCACGATCCGCACGTCACCCTCCGGCGCGGCGGCCGGCAGGAGATCGGACGGGGACGTCTGCTCGAGGGACCAGGTGGTCACGGGGATGTTGGCCATGGTGGACAGGGAATCATCCCGTCCGCCGCCGTGTCGACGCCGGACCGCGCCGGACGCGGGGCACGAGACGGGAGCGGCGCCTCGGGGCGTGCCGAGCCGCCGCCGGCCCGCTCTCACGGGCGGCGCGGCTCAGCGCAGGGCGGCGTCCAGCGTGGTCAGGGGTACGGCGAAGAGCGTGGTGCCGGAGACGGACCACAGCTCGCCGGTGGCGGGGGCGTAGGACAGGGACCGGGGCGGGTCGCTCCAGCACCGGTGGGTGTCGTCGGAGCCGCACGCCGTGGTGCGGGCCCCGTCCGCGTCCTGGCGCCACAGCGTGCCCCGCCCGTCGTCCGTGCCGCCGCCCGCGCGGGCCAGGTACCAGCGGGAGCCGTACGGCAGGACGCCCCGCACCTCGGTCGCCTTCGTCGTGTACACCGCGTCCGGTACGGCCCGGCCGAGGGTGTCGGTGAGCGGCAGGCCGTCGGCGCCGAGCCGGTAACGCCACAGCCGGGTCGGACGGTGCTCGCCGGCCGGTACCCGCTCGGCCACGGCCAGCGCGGCCCGCGCCCCGGTGCGGTCCAGGCCCAGCCCGGCGGCACGTGGCGTATCGCCCACCGGCACATAGGAGGCCACGGCCGGCAGCACGAACCGGGCCCCGGCCGCCGACCAGCCGCCGGGCAGCCGGCCGACGGCCGCGCTGTCGACGTCCGCCCGCAGCGCGCGGCGCATGTCGAAGGCGTACAGCGCCGCCCGGTCCCGCGGGCCGGCGGTCACCAGCAGCGTGTCGTGGTCCCAGACCATGCCGGAGACGTCCGAGGTCAGGGCGCGGTAGTCGCGGCCGCCGTCCACCGGGAGGGCGAGCAGGGCCCAGCTGTACGCGGGGTGGCGCGGGTCGCTCGCGTCGACGAACGCCACCTTGGCGAGAGCGTCGCGGGACCAGGCGGAGGCCAGCACCCGGCCGGTGCCGTCGCCGGACACGGCCACGGCGCCCGGCCGCCAGGTGGCGGTGTCGGCGCCGGGGAAGCAGTACGCGCGCGTGGCGGCAGGCGCGACGGGCAGCGCCCGCTTCTCGTCGGCCGGGCAGTCGTCGGCGGGGCGCAGGGTGTGGTCGGCGCCGCGCAGCACCGCGTCCATGCCGACCGGCTGCCCCATTGCCGTGGCGAGCCGGTCCAGGGTGTCCCGCGGTACCGGCTCGGCGGCCAGCGGCGGCGCGTCGGGACCGCCGGCTGAGGCGAGCCGTTTCAGTGGGCCCGGGTCGTCGGCGACCGTGGCCTGCGAGGCGCTGATCATGGTGGCCGCGGCGGTCAGTGCGAGGGCGGTCCCGGCCAGGACCGCGCGCAGTGCCGCACCCCGCCTGCGCCGGCGGTGCCGTCCTCGATGTTTCATACCGTCCTCCCGAGGCGGGCCAACTGCGCCTTGTGCTGCTCGCGTTGAGCAAGGAGCAGGTGGGGTGACCCGTAGGGGATGCTACGGCAGCGGGGTCGCCGCCGGGCGCAGACCGGCCAGTTGCCCGAAATGCCCCCTACGGCACGGCTCAGGTGGTGCGGCCGCGCACCACGCCCGGCGCCGTCGAGTGGGGCAGCAGGTCCCGGGGATCGTCGGGGAGCAGCAGGTCGACCTCGGCGTCCTCGCTGAAACGATAAGGCCGGTGGGCGAGGAACCCCCCGAGATACCGCCGTACCCGGGACATCTCCGCCCGCACCGTCACCGTGCGCGCCGGGTCGCCGAACGTGTCCCGCGCCAGCTGCGCCGCACTGCGCCCGGTCCGCTGCACCGCCAGCAGGTACAGCAACTCCGCGTGCCGGGGGCTCAGTTCGTGGCGCCAGCTGCCGGCCGTCGAGGTGACGGTCACCGACCAGCGGCGCGGCTGCGCGAGGTCCAGCACGATCCGGGTCGCGCCCGGCGGCAGCGGCTCGTCGACGGCCCGCACCAGCCAGCCGCCCGCCAGCGGCTCCAGCGAGCACACGCCGAGCGCGGGCAGCCACCGCCGCCCCGCCCGCACCCCCCGCGGCAGGGCCACCCGCCCGGTGTACGGCATCCCCGTCACGGCGGCCGTCCAGCCGTCCCGGTCCACCACCAGCGCCCGGCCGCCCACCCGCGCCAGCACCGGCGCCGCCACCGCCCGCAGCCGCTCCAGCGTGTCCAGGTGCACTTCGCGCAGCCGCGCCTCGGCCAGCTTGGCCACCGAGTCCACCCAGGCCAGCGTGGCCGGATGCATCGTGTCCAGCGGACCGCTGACGTCGACCACGCCGAGCAGTTTCCCGTCGCGCGGGTCGGTGATCGGCGCGCCCGTACACGTCCAGGAGGTCTGGCTGCGCACGAAGTGCTCGCCGGCGAAGACCTGTACCGGCCTGCGCACCACCGCCGGGGTGCCGACGCCGTTGGTGCCGACGACGTCCTCGCGCCAGTCCGCGCCGAGCTGGAAGCCGAGGTCGTCGGCCTTGCGTAGCACCGGCGCACAGCCCTCCCGCCACAGCAACCGGCCGTCGGCGTCGGCGACCACCATGATGTGCCGGGCGACGTCGGCCACCGACAGCAGGCCCTGGCGCAGCACCGGCAGCACCTGTTTCAGAGGCGAGTGGTCGCGGCGCCGGCGCAGCTCCTCGTCGCTCAGAAGATCGGAGCGGAAGTCGTGCTCCGGATCGACCCCGCTGCGCAGCATGCGCCCCCAGGACTCCTCGATCACCGGCCGGGGCGCGACCCGCGTCCGCTGCCCCGCGAGCGCGGCCGCGCGCACCTCGCTGAGCACCCGCGCCGCGCGCGCCGCGTCGACGGCGGCGAGATGCGTCACGTTGATCGGCGAGTTCGCCACTGGGTCCTCCCGGAAAGGGTCGTGCATGCCGGATGTCAACCCTGAACGGGGATCGTTTCCGGTCTGTTCCGCTGGTTGTGCCGGATCGGATTCATACTGCCGACCCCCGGGGACGGAGGGACCCACTCCGGACAAGTGTTGCAACCCCCTGCAACCCTGGTGGACCGCCGCTCGATTCGTTGAAACTTGAGCTACGCCGTCCCCGAGCGGCGTACCTGGCCTTGCATGGGCCATTGCGCGGGGGTGGTGCCGTGTCGGCGCAGCACCACCCCCCGTACGAACCGCTCAGGAAGCGGGCCGGGCCCTCTCCACGACCGACGCCAGGTCCAGGGTGTGCGGCAGCGTCCCGAAGGCCGCGCCGCCGTCGTGGCCCAGCCGCCCGGCGCAGAAGGCGTCCGCCACCTCCGGCGGCGCGAACCGCACCAGCAGCGATCCCTGCAGAACCAGCGCGAGGCGCTCCGTGAGCCGCCGGGCCCGCGCCTCGACGCCCTCCAGATCGGCCAGTTCCGTCAGCAGGTCCTTGATCGCCGCGTCCAGCCGGTGGTCCGCGCCGCGCGCCTGCCCGACCTCCCGCAGATACGCGTCCAGCGCGGCCGGCTCACGCCGCAGCGCCCGCAGCACGTCCAGGGCCTGCACATTGCCCGCGCCCTCCCAGATCGAGTTCAGCGGCGACTCGCGCACCAGCCGGGGCAGCCCCGACTCCTCCACATACCCGTTGCCGCCCAGGCACTCGGCGGCCTCCACGATCAACGGCGCGCACCGCTTGGTCACCCAGTACTTCGCCGCCGGCACCGCGATCCGCAGCAGCGCCCGCGCCTGCTCGCTGTCCTCGTCACAGGCCGCGGCGAGCCGCAGCGCCAAGGTCGTCGCCGCCTCCGACTCCACCGCCAGATCGGCCAGAACGTTGCGCATCAGCGGCTTGTCGATCAGCTTCCCGCCGAACGCCTCCCGCTGGGCGCAGTGGTGGACCGCCTGGGCGACGGCCTGCCGCATCAGCCCCGCCGAGCCGAGCGCACAGTCCAGCCGGGTCGCCGCGACCATCCCGATGATGGTCGGCACCCCGCGCCCCTCCTCGCCGACCCGGCGCGCCCACGTCCCGGCGAACTCCACCTCCGCGGAGGCGTTCGACCGGTTGCCGAGCTTGTCCTTCAGCCGCTGGATCAGGAAGACGTTGCGCGAGCCGTCCTCAAGCACCCGCGGCACCAGGAAACAGGTCAGGCCCCCGGGCGCCTGGGCCAGCACCAGGAAACCGTCCGACATCGGCGCCGAGCAGAACCACTTGTGCCCGGTCAGCTCGTACGTCCCCTCCTGCGCCAGCGGCCGCGCGGCCGTCGTGTTCGCCCGGACGTCGCTGCCGCCCTGCTTCTCGGTCATGCCCATCCCGAACAGCACGCCCGCCTTGTCCGCCGCCGGCTTGAGTCCCCGGTCGTAGACGGTGGACGTCAGCCGCGGCTCCCACTCGGCGGCCAGCTCCGGATCGGTGCGCAGCGCGGGCACGGCCGCGTGGGTCATCGACAGCGGGCAGGTGTTGCCCGCCTCGACCTGCGTCCACACGGCGAACGCGGCCGCCCGCCGCACATGCCCGCCCGGCCGGTTCCACGCCGAGGTCAGGCCCGCCCCGACGCCCTTGCCGAGCAGCCGGTGCCAGGCCGGGTGGAAGTCGACCTCGTCGATCCGGTTGCCGTAGCGGTCATGGGTGCGCAGCCGGGGCGGGTCGTCGTTGGCCTGCGCCCCCCACTCCTGCACCTGCGCCGACCCCGCCGAGCGGCCCAGCCCGGACAGCTCGGCCAGTGCCTCGTCGTGCAGGCCGGGATCCAGGTGCCGCCGCACCGCGGCCACCAGTGCGCGGTCGGCGGAGAAGACGTCGTACCCGGCCAGCGGCTCCGGCTGGTTGGTCACGGTGTGCGTGCTGCCTGCCATGTACGGCAACCTACCCGCCGGTCGCGCGCTCATGACCCGCCCGACACGGGGCCCGTGCCCGCCCGCCCGGGGCCGGCCTGCGCCGGGGCGACCTGCGATGTGAGCGCACCGTCCCGCGGCGGATACCTTTAGGGCGTGCAGTCAGCAAGTCAGTCACCCGAGCCCCCGCCGAGCCCCTCCGGTCGTCTGCACCGGGCGCGTGCGCTCTACCGGAACGTCTCCAAGCGGCGGACCGCCTGGCTGCTGCTGAAGGACACCGTCAACTCCTGCATCGAGTACCGCATCCTGGGCCTGGCCGCCGAGGCGGCGTTCTTCTCGCTGCTGTCGGTGCCGCCGCTGCTGCTGAGCCTCATCGGCCTGCTCGGTTACGTCGACGCCTGGACCGGCACCGACACCATCACCAGCCTCAGGAACAACCTGCTGGAGGCGTCCCGCACGGTCCTGTCCGACCGGGGCGTGCGGGAGATCGCGCAACCGATCCTCGACGACGTCCTCAAGGGCGGCCGGCCCGACGTCATCTCCGTCGGCTTCGTCTTCGCCCTGTGGTCGGGTTCGCGCGCGGTGAACGTCTTCATCGACACCATCACCGTCATGTACGGCCTCGACGGCGTACGCGGCATCGTCAAGACCCGGCTCGTGTCGTTCCTGCTGTTCGTCGTGGCGCTGCTGATCGGCTCGATCGCGCTGCCGCTGATGGTCGCCGGGCCGGACGCGGTGGTGGGGATCCTGCCGTGGTCGACGACGGTCGTGCAGGTCCTGTACTGGCCGGTGGTGATCGTGCTGTCGATCGCCTTCCTGACCACGCTGTACCACGTGTCCGTGCCGGTGCGCTCGCCGTGGATCGAGGACGTGCCCGGCGCGCTCGTCGCCCTGGCGATGTGGGTGCTCGGGAGCTTCCTGCTGCGGATCTACCTCCAGCACACCATCGAGGGCGCGACGATCTACGGCTCGCTGGCGGCCGCGGTCGCCGTGCTGCTGTGGATCGGTGTGTCCGCGTTCGCCGTGCTCGTCGGGGCCGCGGTCAACGCCGCGATCGACCGGGTGTGGCCGGCCGCCGCCACGGCCGCGGCGCGCGCCGCGCAGGAGCGGGTGCGCGAGGCCCAGGTCGCCGACTACGTCGCCCGGGCCACGGCGACCCGCGAGCTCGAGCCGGACGACCCCGACGACCCCGACATGCCGTCGGAGTTCCCCGAACGCTGGTCCCGCTTCCTTCCGCCGGAGGATGTGACGGGGCGCCTGCGCACGCATGCGAAGAGCACGCACAAACCTCATGGCGAGGAGGGCGGCCCGGCGGAGAAGTGAGGCCGCCGGGGGGCGGTGTGGTGCCGGGGGTTGTCCGGAGGGCCGGCGGGGTGGGGTCGGGTGGGGACGTTGTGGCCGGTCGGCAGACGACCGCGGTGCGGTGGGCGGCGGGCAGTGTGCCGAGAGCTTGAGCCGCGGGCTGCGCTGCGCTGCGGTCCGGTTGCCGGTTGCCGGTTGCCGGTTGCCGGGTGCCGCGTGCCGCCCGTGACGCCTGCCGCGAGGCGGGAGGCGGGAGGCGCGAGCGGGCCAGGCGTGAACCCTGGTCAGGGGCCGTCGCCGGGTGCGGAACGGATGGTTCCGCGGACGGGCGTCTACGCTGCCCCTCATGGACGCCCTCGCATCCCTCCTGGAGGGGCCCCGCGCCCGTGGCGCGTTCATGATCCGGGCGTGTTTCGACCCGCCGTGGAGCGTGCGGGTGGAGGACCGGGCGCCGCTGACGGTGATGCTGGCGGTGCGCGGCGAGACCTGGATCGTGCCGGACACGGGGGAGCGGGTCCGGCTGCGGGCCGGTGACCTCGCCATCGCACGCGGCCCGGGCGCCTACACCTGCGCCGACGACCCGGCGACCGAACCGCAGGCCGTCATCCTGCCCGGCGGGCGCTGCACCTACCCCGACGGTCGCGCGCTGAACGGCTCCATGGACCTCGGGGTGCGCAGCTGGGGCACCCGGCTCGACGGCGCGACGGTGCTGCTCATCGGCACGTATCCGCTGCAGGGTGAGATCTCCGGCCGTCTGCTGGACGCCCTGCCGCCGCTGCTGACGCTGAGCGCGGACGAGTGGCCGTGCCCCCTCACGCCGATCCTGACGGACGAGATCGTGCGCGACGAACCCGGCCAGGAGGTCGTCCTCGACCGCCTGCTGGACCTGCTGGTCATCGCCGCGCTGCGGGCGTGGTTCTCCCGCCCGCAGGCCGAGGCCCCCGCCTGGTACCGGGCGCTCGCCGACCACGTCGTCGGCCGCGCGCTGCGACTGCTCCAGGACGACCCGGCGCACCCCTGGACGGTGGCCGCGCTCGCCGCCAAGACCGGCGTCTCCCGGGCGGCGCTGGCCCGCCGGTTCACCGCGCTGGTCGGCGAGTCCCCGATGGCCCACCTCACGGCCTGGCGCCTGGCCCTGGCCGCCGACCGCCTCCGCGACACGGACGGCACCCTCGCCGCGATAGCCCACCAGGTCGGCTACGGCAGCGCCTTCGCCCTCTCGACAGCATTCAAACGGGCGTACGGGGTGAGCCCGCAGCAGTACCGCACGGGGGAGGCGTAGGGAGGGACGGCGCCACCGCCACGTCGCCCCCCGCGCCGCCGGCCGCCCCGGCCCCGCGCCGGCGCCGAGTGGCCGGTCGCCGCAGGCGCGCGCGTAGCCTGGCGGTGTGTATGCGGAGTGGGCGTCGCGGATGCCCGGGGCCGTCGTGTGGACGAACCGTCCCTCGGGTGGCGGTGCGCTGCCCGTGCTGCCCGACGGGTGCATGGACCTGATGTGGAGCGAGGGACGGCTGATCGTCGCCGGGCCCGACACCCGCGCGTCCATGCCGGCGGGGCCGCCCGCCCCGTACGTCGGCGTGCGCTTCTTCCCCGGCACCGCCCCGGCCCTGCTCGGCGTCCCCGCGCACGCACTGCGCGACCGCCGCGTCGACCTGGCCGACCTGTGGCCCGCCGACGGGGTACGGCGGCTGGCCGCCCGCATCGCCGCCGCCGGCGACCCCGCGCGGGCGCTGGAGGAGACGGCGTTGCGCCGCGCCGCCGACGCCGAGCCGCCCGACCCGCTGCTCCGGCACCTGGTCGACGCGCTGGGCGCGGGCCGCCCCGTCGGCGCCACGGCCGACGAACTCGGCCTCAGCGCCCGCCAGTTGCACCGCCGCTCGCTGGCCGCCTTCGGTTACGGCCCGAAGACCCTCGCCCGCGTCCTGCGGCTCCAGCGCGCCCTCGCCCTGGCCCGCTCCGGCATCCCGTCCGCGCAGACAGCGACGCGCGCCGGATACGCCGACCAGGCCCATCTCGCCCGTGATGTACGGGAGTTGGCCGGCATGCCGCTCGGTGAGCTGCTGCGCCGCTCAGCCCTGGGCTAGCGGCGCGAACAGGTCGACGCCGGTGCCGTCGGGATCGTGCAGCACCGCGTAGCGCTGTCCCCAGAACGCGTCCCACGGTTTCAGCTCGCCGTGGTACCCGGCGCCCACCATCTCCTCGTACACCGTGTCGACCTCCTGCGGCCCCGCGCAGCGCAGGGCGAGGCCCGCCCGGGAGCCGCCCGTCGGCGGCCGCCACCCGGGGTGGAAGGAGCGCACGGTGTCCTCGGTGTCCAGCAGCAGCCGCAGCCCGCCGGGCAACTCGGCCTCGGTGTGCGGCTCGCGCTCGGCCCCCTCGGGGAACGCGAACCCGAGCCGCCGGTAGAAGGTGACGGAGGCGGCCATGTCGGAGACCACCAGCCCGATGGCATCGAATCGTGGAGTCATACGGCCACCGTAGGGACGGGCGTGACCGCCCGTCTTGAAGGAATCGGACGCCCCTGCTCGAACGTCACCGGCCGTCCGCGCCGGCTCCCGTGAACGACCTCGCCGAGCGGTCCCCCGGCGCAGTCGAGGTCGGTGTCCAGCGCGTCGGGCAGGGGGCGGCAGCCGCTCCGGGCCGGGCGCCGACGCCGACACGCAGTGGCCCGCCCGCGCTGGGAGCAGCCGCCGGCCCGCGCATTTCACGGGCGGGCTGCTCGACCGCCTGACGCTCGCGCGGCCTCGCGTTGCGGGGTCGTCTCCCTGTTGTTCCACTGGAGAGCGGTCGCCGTGGACCGGCCCGTGTGCGCGCGGTGCGCCGACGGAGCTCGCCCTCCATGGCTCCTGCCCGCCTGACTCCCTGCCCCTCCACGTTCCGGACGGCGATCATGACGATGTCCCCCTTCGGTGCCTCCTTCGGCGGCCAGGACCCCTTCTCGGAGATCCTCAACCGGTTCTTCGGGATGTCCCCGGGGGCCTCCCCGCCGCAGGTGCAGCGGGTGCCGATCGGGCGGCTGCTGACCGAGTCCGCGCAGGACCTGATCAACCGCGCGACCCGCAAGGCCGCCGAGGACGGCAGCGCCGACCTGGACACCGAGCACCTGCTGTGGGCCTGCACCCAGGTCGAGCCGGCCCGTGGTCTGCTGTCCCAGGCCGGTCTCGAACCGGACGACCTGGCCAAGAAGATCGCCGCCGTGCTGCCCGGCGAGAGCGGCACCCCCTCGGCGCAGCCCGGCCTCACCCCGGCCGCCAAACGGGTGCTGCTGCGCGCCCATGCCCGCTCGCAGGCGACCGGCGTGTCGTACATCGGACCGGAGCACATCCTCGGCGCGCTGCTGGACACGCCGGACGCGGCGGCCGCCAGGCTGCTCACCGGATCCGGCATGGAACTCGACGGGCTGCGCCGCGCGGCCGAGACCACCGCACGCCCGGACCGGGCCGAGAGCCGTCCGGCGAGTACGACCCCCACCCTCGACGAGTACGGCCGCGACCTCACCGAGGAGGCCAGGGCCGGCAAGCTCGACCCGGTCGTGGGCCGCGCCGAGGAGATCGAGCAGACCGTGGAGGTCCTCTCCCGCCGCTCGAAGAACAACCCGGTCCTCATCGGCGAGCCCGGCGTCGGCAAGACCGCGATCGTGGAGGGCCTCGCGCAGCGGATCGTCGCCGGTGACGTGCCGCAGACGCTGAAGGACAAGCGGGTCGTCGCCCTGGACCTGACCGGGCTGATCGCGGGCGCCCAGTACCGGGGGCAGTTCGAGGAGCGGCTGAAGAACGTCATCGACGAGGTCAAGGCCACCGCCGAGTCGACGATCCTGTTCATCGACGAGCTGCACACCGTCGTCGGCGCCGGCGCCACCGGCGAGGGCTCGATGGACGCCGGGAACATTCTCAAGCCCGCCCTCGCCCGCGGTGAACTGCACGTCGTCGGCGCGACCACCCTCGACGAGTACCGGCGCTACGTGGAGAAGGACGCCGCGCTGGAGCGCCGCTTCCAGCCGGTGACGGTGCCCGAGCCCAGCGTCGAGGAGACAGTGCAGATCCTGGAGGGCCTGCGCGACTCCTACGAGGCCCACCACCAGGTCCGCTACACCGACGACGCGCTCGCCGCCGCGGCCGCGCTGTCCGACCGCTACGTCACCGACCGCTTCCTGCCCGACAAGGCCATCGACCTGCTCGACCAGGCCGGGGCGCGGGTGCGGCTGCGCTCGCTGGGCAGGTCCACCGAGGTCGCCGAGCGCGAGGACCGGCTGGCCAAGCTGAACCGGGAGAAGGACCAGGCCGTCGCCGCCGAGGACTTCGAGAAGGCCGCCGGACTCAAGGACCGTATCGCCGAGGTGGAGGGCGAGATCGCCGGTGTGGTGGAACGCCGCGAGGGCGTCATGGAGGTCACCGCCGCCGACATCGCCGAGGTCCTCTCCCGGCGCACCGGCATCCCGGTGGCCCAGCTGACGCAGACCGAGAAGGAGCGCCTGCTGAAACTGGAGGACGCCCTGCACTCCCGGGTCGTCGGCCAGGACGAGGCGGTCACCGCGATCGCCCAGGCGGTGCGCCGCAACCGGGCCGGCATGGGCGACCCGAACCGGCCCGTCGGCTCCTTCCTCTTCCTCGGCCCGACCGGCGTCGGCAAGACGGAACTGGCCAAGGCGCTCGCCGAGTTGCTCTTCGGCGACGAGAACCGGCTGGTGCGGTTCGACATGAGCGAGTTCCAGGAGAAGCACACCGTCTCCCGGCTCGTCGGCGCCCCGCCCGGATACGTCGGCCACGAGGAGGCCGGCCAGCTCACCGGGAAAGTGCGCCGCCAGCCGTACAGCGTGCTGCTGTTCGACGAGGTGGAGAAGGCTCACCCGGACGTGTTCAACACACTGCTGCAGGTCCTCGACGACGGGCGGCTCACCGACGCCCAGGGCCGCACGGTCGACTTCCGCAACACGGTCGTCGTGATGACCTCCAACATCGGCGCCCAGCGCATCCTCGCCCGCCACGGTGACGTCGGCGCCATCAAGGAGGAGCTGATGCGGGACCTGCGCGGCCGGTTCCTGCCGGAGTTCCTCAACCGGATCGACGACATCGTCGTCTTCCACGCCCTCACGGAACCCGACCTGGACCGGATCGTGGACCTGCTGCTGGACGCCAGCCGGCGCCGGGTGCGCGCCCAGGGCATGGACCTGGAGGTCACCGAGGCGGCGAAGAAGCTGCTCGTCGCGCACGGCCACCAGCCGGAGTTCGGCGCCCGCCCGCTGCGCCGCACCATCCAGGCCGAACTCGACAACCGCATCGCCTCCCTGCTGCTGGCCGACGAGGCCGGCCCCGGTGACACGATCGTCGCCGACGTCGTGGGCGACGCCCTGATCTGCCGGGTGGAGCACTACGCGCAGGTGGCGCCGGGAGCCGAAGGCGCCACGGCGGCCCCGTGACGGACCGTCGGACGGCCCTTCAGTGACGTTTCTCCGGTGAACCGGTTCCGCCATCGGGGTGAGTAAAGCGCTCCCAACAAGACGGTCGGCGTTGGGTATAGAGATCCTTTTGTCTTGGCAAAGGGTGTCCGTGTTCCGCGCGGCCGCCCTTCGGGCGCAATGTGTTCAACCCCATCCAAGGAGCTGGACGTTGACTTACGGGAACAAGCTGCGCGAGCAGATCGCCGCACCCGGGACCACCCCGCTGATCGGCGTGTACGACATGTACTCCGCCTCGATCGCCGCCCGGCACTACGACGGGATGTTCGTCTCCGGGTTCGGCTTCGCCGCGTCCTACTACGGTCTGCCCGACATCGGCTTCATCGCCTGGCCCGACATGCTGGCGTTCGTGCAGCGGCTGCGCGGCGCCTTCCCGCACCACCACCTGCTCGTCGACATCGACGACGGCTACGTCGACCCCGAGGTCGCCTGCCACGTCGTCGAAAGTCTTGAGCGGATCGGCGCCTCCGGAGTCATCCTGGAGGACCAGAAGCGGCCGCGCCGCTGCGGCCACGCCGACGGCAAGCAGGTGCTGCCGCTGGACGAGTACCTCGACAAGCTGGAACAGGTGCTCAAGACGCGCCGCGACCTGGTCGTGGTGGCCCGCACCGACGCCACCGACGAGGCCGACATCCTGCACCGCGCCGAGCGGCTCGCCGCCACCGACGCCGACGTGGTCCTCGTCGACGGGGTGCGCAGCGTGGAGTGGATCCGGCGCATCCGCGAAGTGGTCGGCGGCAAGCCGCTGCTGTTCAACCAGATCGCCGGCGGCAAGTCGCCCCGGCTGTCACTGAGCGAGCTGTCCGGCCTGGGTGTCGACGTCGCCATCTACAGCACCCCGTGCCTGTTCGCCGCGCACGAGGCAATGGACTCCGCGCTCGCCGGGCTGAAGGAGGCGGACGGCCGGCTGCCCGAGGTCGACGCCGCGAACGGCGTCGGCGTCAAGGCCGCCACCCGGCTGCTGGAACGCAACATCGCCCGGCTGCGCACGGCGTCCACGGCCGAGCAGGCCGTCGCCGAGGCGGAGGCCGCGGTCGCTCAGGCCGAGTCCGAGGGCGTCCCGGCGTGACCGGCGCCGGCCCTGCCGCCGTGCGGCTGCGTACGGCCGCGGCCCTCGCGGCGGCCGTGCTCGGCGCCTCGGCGGTCCCCGCGGCGGCGCACGGCAGCCTGATCACCGTGATCGACAACTCCCAGGCCGACTCCGTCCTGGAAGTGGACCGCACCGCGAACCTCCAAACGGGCAGCGGCACCGCCGGCAGCGACCACGACGGCAGCGCCGTGGACCTGATGCAGACCCTCGTGGGAGCGACCGGCAAGCACTGAAAGCGGCGGCTCCCGCATGCCGGCGCCGGAACCCACCGGCGCCGGCACCCACCGCGACGCGCGCCGCCCTCACGGCGGGGCACCCGACGACGCCGGGCCCTTCACGGCCCATCGACGATCGTGCACCCGGCGCCGGGGCGCTCCGCGGCCCATCGACGACCGCGCACCCATGCCCGGCCCCGCCTTTCCGCCGCTCACCCGTCCTTCGGTGCCGCCGTGCTCGCTCGCCGTACCAGCCGCGTCGACAGTTCCGTGCGGGTGCTGTCCGGGCGGTCGCCGTCCATCATCCGTACCAGCAGTCCGAGCGCCGTCGCCGCCATCTCCGCCAGCGGCTGCCGCACCGTGGTCAGCGCCGGAGTGCTCCAGCGGGCCTCGGGCGCATCGTCGAAGCCGATGACGCTGACGTCGTCCGGCACGCGCAACCCCCGCTCGGCCAGCGCCTCGTACACCCCGAGCGCCATCCGGTCGGAGCACACGAAGACAGCCGTGGGCGGCTCGGGCAGCGCCAGCAGTTCCCGCATCCGGCGCCGGGCCGCCGTCTCGTCGAAACCGGCGTGGCGCACGTACTCCGGGCGGTGCCGCACTCCTGCCGCCGACAGGGCCGAGCGGTAACCGGCCACCCGCGCGCCGCTCACCGACGTACGCCGCTGCCCGGCGATCACGGCGATCCGCTCATGGCCGAGCGCCAGCAGATGCTCGGTCGCCGTCACCCCGCCCTGCCAGTTCGCCGCGCCCACCGACACCGCCCCCGGCCGCGGCTCCACCGCCGGGTCGATCAGCACGAACGGGACGTGGTGCTGCTCCAGCCACGCCTGCTGCGGCTCGGTCGGCTCGGCCAGGTGGAACAGCACTCCGGCCGAACCCCGCGCACCGAGTCTGTCGAGCCAGCCGCGCCGCGGACGGCCGCCGCCTGCACCGGCCGGGTCCGCGCAGACCACGACGTCCAGGCCGGCGTCGTGGGCCGCCCGCTCCACGCCGTGCAGGACGGCGCCGGACCGGGAGCCGTCCAGCGACTGCACCACGAGGTCGACCAGCCGCGGCGGCCGTACGGCGTCGAAGCGGGGCCTGCGCACATAGCCGAGCCGGTCCAGCGCCTCGGTGACCCGGCGCCGGGTCTCCGGGGCCACGTCCTGCCGGCCGTTGACCACCTTGGACGCGGTCGGCACCGACACGCCCGCCTCCCGGGCGACGACGGCCAGGGTCGGCCCGGCCGCCACGCTCGTACTCCCCGTACGGACCATCGGGAACCACCTCTCCGGCCCGCCCGAGGGCCATCGCAAGTCCGGCCTGCGCGACCCGGTGCCGTGTCGAAAACCTTCGGCCGGACACCCGCTCGCAGAAAGCGCTTGCTATCCTAGGGCGGCCGCCGTGCCAGGTGAAGACGCCGGGAGAACCGGGAGAACACGCACCCGCGCGGGCACGAGTATCGAAAGCCGGGTTCGAAAAGCGGCGTACGCCGAACAGCCCAATGCCGCCCTCCTGCACGGGAATACCGAGCGCTGCTGTGGTGCTCTGGTGAGACCGGAGCACGAACGCGGCGAAGGGCTGGTGGGCGTATGACGGCAGACCGGACGGACCCGGTGGTCGCGACTCCCCACGGGCGCATTCGCGGCCGGTACGAGCACGGCGTCGCCGTCTTCCGGGGCGTCCCGTACGCGGCACCCCCGTTCGGGCCGCGCCGGTTCCGGCCGCCCGCGCCGCCCGAGCCGTGGGACGGGGTGCGCGACGCCGGAGCCTTCGGGCCGACACCGCCGAAACCGCCGTACTCGGAGGCCTTCGAGAAGTACCTCTCCGATCCCGTCGTGCCCGGCGAGGACTGCCTGAACCTCAACGTCTGGACCCCCGACCCGGACCCCGCGGCCCGGCTGCCGGTGCTGGTGTGGTTCCACGGCGGCGCCCTGACCCGGGGCTCCTCGGCCGTGCCCGTCTACCACGGACGCCCCTTCGCCCGCGACGGCGTGGTGCTCGTGTCGGTGAACTACCGGCTGGGCGTGGAGGGCTACGGCCTGTTCCCGGACGCCCCCGCCAACCCGGGCCTGCGCGACCAGCTCGCCGCGCTGCGCTGGGTGCACGAGGCGATCGCGGCCTTCGGCGGCGACCCCGCACGCGTCACCCTGGCAGGACAGTCCGCCGGGGCCATCAGCATGGGCGCGCTGATCGCCGCCCCGCAGGCCCAGGGCCTGTTCCGGCGGGCCGTGCTGCAGAGCGGACCGCCGGAGTCCGCCGACCGTGACAAGGTACGGCGCATGGTGCGCCGGATGGCGGCCCGGCTGAAGGTGCCCGCCACCGCGGAGGCCTTCGCCGCCGTCGACCCCGAGGTGCTGCTGCGCACACAGGCCGAGGTCGGCCGGTTGAGCAGCCCGGTGCTGGGCGGTCCGTCGTTCGGCATCGTCGTCGACGGCGACCTGGTGCCCCGCGACCCGCTGGAGGCCCTGATCGACGGTGACGCCGCGTCCGGCGCCGGACTGCTCATGGGCTGGACCCGCGACGAGTACCGGCTGTGGCTGGTCCCCGGTGGTCTCGTCGAACGCGTCGACCGGCTCGGCCCGGTCGCCCTCGCCGGAGCCATGGCCCGCTGCCACTGCGGTCACGAGGTCGTCCGCGGCTACCGCGCCCTGCACCTGGACGCCGGTCCCGCGGAGATCGTCGGCCAGCTGGTCACCGACCACCTGCTGCGCATCCCGCTGCACCGCCTGGCCGACGCCCGCCCCGGCTCGTCGTACGTCTACGAGTTCGCCTGGCCGTCGCTGCTGCCCGGCCTCGGTGCCTGCCACGCCCTCGAACTGGGCTTCGTCTTCGACACCGGCGATGTCCCGGAGTCGGCCAAACTGGCCGGTGAGGGCGCACCGCAAGAGCTGGCCGACCAGATGCACCGCGCCTGGGTGCGCTTCGTCACCGAGGGTGACCCGGGCTGGGAGCCGTGGGACCTCTCGCACCCGGTGCGGATCTTCGGCGACCTGGCGCGAGCGCGCGAGGAGGGGCGTCCGGACGCCGTGCGCGACCCGTACACCGCCGTCGGCCCGCGCGACCGGGAACTCGCCCTGTGGCGTCTGGACGCCGTCGCCCAGGCGGCCGCGACCGCCGTCCGGACACCGCCGACGGCCGGCCCGGCCACCCGGACGGTGGAACTGCGCTCCGCCGTCCGCCGCCTGCGCCGCTCGTCAGCCCCGCGGCGCCGCTGAACCGGGGTTCACGGGGGGGGGGGTGTGCGCGCGCCGGCCGCCGCCCGTCACGGCGCCAGCGCGCGGGCGATCGCGCCGATGGCCTGCGGGCCCACCCGGCAGCAGCCGCCGATCAGCCGGGCGCCCGACTCCCGCCAGCCGCGCACCTGTTGGGGCGCGAAGGTGGAGCGGCCGTCCCAGGCGCGCGCCTCGGCGTCCCACCGCTCGCCGCTGTTGGGGTAGACCACGACCGGCTTGCCGGTGACCCGTGCCGCGAGGCCGACGGCGGCGGCCACGTCCTGCGGGGCACAGCAGTTGACACCGACCGCGACCACCTCCTCCACGTCGGCGGCGAGCGCGAAGGCGTCCGCCAGCGGCTGCCCGGCCCGGGTCCGGTCCCCGTCGATCGTGTACGACAGCCACGCCGGCACCCCGAGACCCCGCACCGCCCGCAGCAGGGCCGCGGCCTCGTCGGCGTCGGGGACCGTCTCCAGGGCGAACACGTCCGGCCGGGCCGCCGCCAGCGCCTCGATCCGAGGGCGGTGGAAACGCTCCAGCTCCTCCACGGTGAGCCCGTAGCGCCCCCGGTACTCGGAACCGTCGGCGAGCATCGCCCCGTACGGGCCCACCGAGGCGGCCACCCACAGCGGCCGGGTCACTCCCTGGCCGCGGGCCCGCTCCCTCGCCTCGCGGGCCAGCTCCACGCTCAGCCGGAGCAGCCG
Source organism: Streptomyces sp. NPDC049915 (assembly GCF_040656475.1). Classification (NCBI taxonomy): domain Bacteria; kingdom Bacillati; phylum Actinomycetota; class Actinomycetes; order Kitasatosporales; family Streptomycetaceae; genus Streptomyces; species Streptomyces sp. NPDC049915. Next base: position 427,162 of record NZ_JBFAMH010000001.1, on the reverse strand, counting down.
CGCCGCCTCCGCCCGGCCGAGGCCACGCCTCGCGAAGCCTTCGAACGTGGCCTGGTAGCTCGTGGTGATGGCCACGTCGGCGCCCGCCTGGACATAGGCGAGATGCGCCTCGGTGATCGCCTCCGGCCGCTCGGCGAGCAGCCGCGCCGACCACAGCTCGTCGCTCAGGTCGTGCCCGGCGGCCTCCAGCTGGTTGGACATCCCGCCGTCCAGGACCACCGTCCCGGCGGCGAGGGCGTCGGCGAGTGGGGGAGGGGTGTCGCTCGGCATGGCCCGACGCTAACCCGCCGGCCTGCTTGCGGGACACCTCGGGCGACCCTCAGGCCAGCAGGTCGATCGCGTCGACCGCCGTGCCCGCGCTGAGGAAACCCGTCCTCCCCGAACCGCCGACGACGTCGATCCGCAGCACGTTGTACTGCCCGGGGTCCGCACGCCAGGCGCTCGCCGGGACGCTGTAGGCGAACGTGTGGTTGTTGCCCCGGTAGGAACCCACGGTCAGCGACCGGGTGCTGGGCTGGGCGGGCGGTGCGGGGACGGCCGACGTCCAGACGTCGTTGACCGTGACCTGAGGCCGGCCGCCCGCGTAAGCCGTCGTCACGCCGATGCGCAGCGTGTGCGCGGCGGCGGCCTGCGCGGCGGTCAGCTTGAAGTACACCAGCAGACCGCTGTTGACGTCCTTCCCCAGGTAGCAGGGAAAGGCCGCGGTCTCCCGCCGCCGCCGATCACCACGTTGCCGGTCCAGGGCGCGGCCCGCACGTCCGAGGGGTGCGCGTACGTCATCAACTCGGCGTTCTTGAAACCGTCGGGCGTGCCGGTCCACTCGCCGATCCGCCAGATCGCGCTCGCGCCGGACGGGTCGTTGCCGGGCGGGATCGTGAGCGTGTTCAGCGTGGTCGTCGCACTCGCGGTCACCGTCACCCGCGTGCTGTGGACGGCCAGTTCGCTCTTGTACACGGTCTGCGCGTACCTCCCCGGCAGCACCCCGCCGAGGGAGAACCAGCCGTCCGAGGCCGGCACCTCGTCCCGGCGGGGCTGGTGCGGGCGGACACGGAGGGCGGGAGCGGCTCGGGGGTGTGATCCCGCAGCGGCCTACCGCGCGCGGAACCGGTCCTCCTCCACCCTCTCGACCAGCTCCGCCTCCCGCAGCCGTTCCAGGTGCTGCACCGCCGTCCTGCGCTCCACCGGCCTCACGTGCGGACCTTCCACATGGGGCCGGTAGACCAGGCGGTGTGCGGCGATCTCCTCCACGGTGCGCGGCTCGCCGAGGAAGGCCAGCAGTGCCGCCTCCCGCTTCTCCACCACGGCGGCGTAGGCGTCCAGCCGGCGCCGGAACTCGTCGGCGCCCTCGATGACACCCTTCTGATGGGACGTGCCGTACCAGCGCGCGTCGATGTCCCGGCAGCGGCGCATCGACGCCTCGAAGTCGGCGAGGCTGCTGCCGGCGTCACCGTAGTAGGGGCCGAACGACGTCAGGTCGATGTCCGCGACGAACAGGAAGCCGTCCGGCTCGATCAGGAAGCCGCAGTGGCCCGCGGTGTGGCCGGGCAGATGCACCACGGTCACGGTGCGCCCGCCCAGGTCGAACACGGTGCCGTCCTCGAAGGCGCGCGCGTCCGCGCGGCCCCTGACGTGGAAGCTGTCCCGGAACGTGGCGTCCAGCTCGGCGGCCGCGTCCGGCGGGAGGCCGAGCGCGGCGATCATCGCCCCGCGGGAGCGCAGCGCGTCGAGGTCGCCTCCATGGACGTGCACGGGCACGTCGTAGCTCCCGAGCCCGGCGATGTGGTCCTCGTGCGCATGGCTGACGAGGACCAGGTCCGCCGGCGGCGCGCCCTCGACGAGCGAGAGGGAGGGGTCGACGACCAGGGTCTCCGCCGCGCCCCGCACGAGCAGCGAGTTCGCGTACGGGTAGGCACCCCGGTCGGCGCCGACGAGCACGGTGACCTCACCGTACGCGGCTGTCGTGTATCCGCTGTCGCCCATGTTCCTCGACCGTCTCCCGCCCGCGGAACCTTCGTCCGCATCTGCAGCATCGGCTATTGCGTTGTCCGTGCGCCCGCCCTCCGGCGACAATCCCGGTGTGACCTCTGCCATCCGCCACACCACGATCGCCTCCGCCGACGCCTATTCACTCGCCGTCTTCTGGTCCGAGGTGCTCGGGCTTCCCCTGCACGACGAGGACCACCCGGGGGACCCCGAGGCACAGATCGAGGGCGCCGGGCTGCTCTTTGTCAACGTGCCCGACGCGGAGACGGGCAGGAGCCGGCTGCACTTCGATCTCCAGCCGCAGGACCGCACCCGTGAGGAGGAGGTCGAGCGGCTGCTCGCCCTCGGCGCCACCCTCGTCGCCGACCGCCGCAACCCGGACGGCACCGGGTGGGCCGTCCTCGCCGACCCCGAGGGCAACGAGTTCTGCGTGGAGCGCAGCGCCGCGGAGCGCGCCGCGGGCCGCTGAGCCGCCGGGCCGGGACACGGGGATGCGCGGACACTTCGGCCGGCGCCGAAGCGTCCCGCGCCTAGCGTGCCGGTATGAACCGACGCACCGACCGCACCCCCGCCCAGGCCGTGACCGGCATGGTCGACCATGTGCTCGCGCTCGCCGCCGGCTGGACCGCCTGGGACGGTACGCCCACGCACGTCGACGACCGGGTGTACACCCCGCACAAGGCGATCCGCCGGGTCGCCGACCACCTCGTCGACCATCTCGCCGAGCTGGAGGCCCGGTTGGCCGGTGAGCCGCCGCTGCCCGACCACTGGCACGCCTCCACTGTGACCACGCCGGCCGACCTCGCCCCCTTCACCCGCGAGGACCTGGACGAGGCCCGCAGCCGGCTCACCCGGCTCGCCCGCGTCTGGGCCGTGCGACTGGACGCGCTCACCGACGAGCAGCTCGACGAATCGCCCGGCGACGGCTGGAGTTTTCGCGAACTCGCCCTGCACACGGCCGGGTCGGCGTACTACGCGGACGCGGTGGGGTGACCTGACGTGACCGAGTTCGCCGCACTGCACCGCACGGGTGACCCGCTGCTGCTGCCCTGCGCCTGGGACCACGCCTCCGCCCACCTCCTGGCCGGGCAGGGATTCCCGGCGATCGGCACGACGAGTCTGGGTGTCGCCGCGGCCGCCGGGATGCCCGACGCGGCGGCGGCGACCCGCGAGGAGACCCTGCGCCTGGCGCTCGTCCTCGGCTCGGGCCCGTTCCTGCTGAGCGTGGACGCCGAAGGCGGCTTCAGCGACGACCCCGGTGAAGTCGCCGAGCTGGCCCGCCGGTTGTGGGCGCTGGGAGCCGTCGGGATCAATCTGGAGGACGGGGCGGGATCCGCCGGCCTGCACGCCGAGAAGATCGCCGCGGTCAAGACGGCGGTGCCCGGCCTCTTCGTCAACGCCCGCACCGACACCTGCTGGCTCGGCGCCGGCGACGACTCCACCGAGACCGCGCGCCGCCTCGATCTGTACCAACAGGCGGGAGCCGACGGGGTGTTCGTGCCCGGACTGAGCGAACCCCGGGCGATCTCCGCCCTGGTGCGGCAGCTGGCGGTGCCCCTGAATGTCCTGTACGCGCCGGGCGGCCCCGGCGTCGCCCACCTCACCGACCTCGGCGTGCGCCGGATCAGCCTCGGCTCGCTGCTGTACCGGCACGCGCTGGGCGGGGCCATCTCGGCGGCGGTCCGGGTACGGGACGGGCGGCCGCCCGAGGGCACGGCGCCGCCGTACGAGGCGATCCGTGCCCTGGCCACGCCGTAGCGCCTGCCCGGTCAGCACACCGAGGCGGTGGCGAGCGCTGCCACGATGCCGTCCGCGAAGGGCCCCGGGAACTCGGCCGCTCCCAGGTGGCCGCCGGGCAGTTCCAGGAAACGGCTGCCGCGGCGCTCGGCGAGGAAGGCGGCCGTCCGGGCCGGCAGTTGCCCGCGGGAAGCGGTGCCCGCCGCGAAAGTGAGGCGCCCGGCGGGGAGTTCCGCCGGGGGGACGTATCCGGAGAACGGGACGAGGACGCGGGTGAGGAAGACGCCCATCGGCGTCTGCGACTCCTCGCCGGGCGCGGGCGGTTGCCCCGGGGCCCGCTCCGGCGCCGGGAGCCCGTCCAGCTCCGCGGCCAGCCGGGTGCCGGCGGCGGCGAGCCCCGCGCGGCGGTAGGTGTCGTACACCGCGCGGAAACCCTGGTGCCGCAGGCGTCCGTCGGGGAGCGCGGCCACGCACGGCGGCTCGTGCGCGACGACGTGCCGCAGCCGCTGCGGATGCCGGGCCAGCAGGTCGAGGGCCGCGATGGCGCCGGAGCTGAACCCGAGCACGCACGCCGACTCGCCCGCGGGCAGCACGGCGTCGAGCACGCGGTGCGCCGCCTCGCTCCAGTCCTCCGGCCGCTGGTCGGCGACGGGACGGCCGAGGCGTCCGTGGGCCAGGCCGAGCGGGTCGAGGACGACGACGGTGAAACAGCCGGCCAGCCGCCGGATCAGCCCGTCCAGCCCCATGGGGTGCCCGGCGCCGCCCGGCAGAACCAGCAGCACCGGCCCGCTGCCGTGGACGTCGTGGAACGGCTCAGTCATGCGCTGCCTCCTCGCGGGGCCAGTTCTCCAGGGCCACGTGCAGCGCCTCGATCGCCCGCTCCCAGGACCGCTGGACGTCCCTGGGGGCGCCGAAGCCGCCGCCTGCCTCCAGGGCGCAGTAGCCGTGGAACGTGCTGCGCAGCAGGCGCACGGCGTCCGTGAGGTCGGGTTCGTCAAGGCCGTAGGCGCGCAGCATGCCGTAGGTGATCTCCGCGGTGCGCCGCAGGGCGGGGGAGTCGGTGACCAGGGCCTGGTCCAGACGGATCTGGGTGGCGGCGTAGCGTCCCGGGTGCGCCAGGGCGTACGCGCGGTAGGCGCCGGCGAAGGCGGCCAGCGCGTCCTTGCCGGCCCGGCCCGCCACCGCGGCGGCGATCTCGTCGATCATCTCGCCGCCGGCCAGCAGCGCGAGGCGGGTGCGCAGGTCCTGCAGGTTGCGGATGTGCGAGTACAGGCTGGCGTCCTTCACCCCGAACCGCCGCGCCAGCGCGGACAGGGTGACGTTGGCGAACCCGGCCTCGTCGGCGAGTTCGGCGGCGGCCGCGACGAGACGGTCGGCGGTCAGGCCGGCACGCGCCATGAGGCACCTTCCGTTTCCTAGGAGCTCTAGGCAAGAGCCTAGTCCAGGAAGGTCCGCGAGTGGAAGCACGGACAGGTTCCGGGGCGGGAGTGTCAGACGTTCGGGGAGAAGACGAACGCGAACTCGGCTGGCTCGGCGTGCAGGACGTACTGCGGGAGCGGGCCCGGACCGCAGGACTGGGAGCCGATGCCGTGCTGGCCGTGGTCGAGGTTCACCCGGACCGTGTCACCCGGCACGAGGCCCGTGCGGTGCCTGGCCGCGTCCAGCTGCTCCGTCGTCCAGCGCCGCGCGGTCAGCCAGAACTCCGGATCGCCCTCGATGCGCAGCCCGCCCAGCTCCGCCCACCGCACGTCGGCGCGGGCGCCGTTCTCCTGCGGGCGGACGTACGGCGTCTGCAGCGCGTCCACCGTCGCGTGCCAACTCCCGATCGCGGACGCCTGCCGGGTGTCCGGGTACGCCTCACCCGGGCCGCCGCCGAACCAGCGCACCTCGTCGGCCGCCGCGAGAGCGAAGCGGATCCCGAGCCGCGGCAGCGGCACCGTCCAGTCGCCCTCCGGGCCCACCGACACCGTCAGCTTCAGCCGGTCCCCGTCGGACGTCCACCGGTACACCGTGCGCAGCCCCAGGTCCCGGCCGGCCGGCGCCACCCGGGTGCGCACGGTCAGCGCGTCGTCCACCGCCTCCACCGCGTCGAGGCGGTGGCGCATGCGGTGCAGGCCTAGCTTGCGCCACAGCGGGCCGTGGCGGACGTGGTCCTGCCAGGAGGCGCCGTTGTCGTTGTCGGTCGGCGCCCGCCACACGTCCAGGCGCAGCCCCTCCACGGCCACTTCGCCGACGGCGAGCAGCGCGCCCGTGCGGGCGTCGAAGACACCGGGGCCGAGCGTGATCCGGCCGCCGCCCGACACCGGGCGGGCGGACGCGGCGACATACGGCGCCGGCCGCCGTGACACCGTCCACTGCCCCCAGGCCACCTCGTGCCCCCGTGGCGCCCATGCCGTGTCCGCCGCCAGCCGCGCGCGTACCGTCCACTGCGTCTCGGCGCCGGGGCGCTGCACGGTCGGCGGCTCCGGCAGCTTCACGTCGGCCGACTCGCCGGGCGCCAGGGCCGGTACGGTGAGCGGGCCCTGTGCGACGCTCTCGCCGTCCACCTCGTACGACCAGGCGAAGGCCAGCGCGGACAGATCGGCGAAGTCCTGCTTGTTCGTCACCCGCACGGTGACGCCGTCGCCCTCGATGCCGACCGGCTCGATCACCTTCTTGAACTCCGCCAGGCCCGGCGAGGGCCGCCGGTCGGGGAACAGCAGGCCGTCGCAGACGAAGTTGCCGTCGTGCAGCTCCTCGCCGAAGTCACCGCCGTAGGCGTAGCCCAGCTCCGGGTGGGTGATGCCGTGGTCGATCCACTCCCACACGAAGCCGCCCTGCAGCCGCTCGTACCGCTCGAACAGCCGCTGGTAGTCGGCCAGTCCGCCCGGCCCGTTGCCCATGGCGTGGGCGTACTCGCACTGGATGAAGGGCAGCGTGCGCCGCTTCTCCGGCCCGCCGTCCAGGCCGCGGCCGATCCGCTCGACCTCTTCGTGGGCGGCGTACATCCGTGAGTAGACGTCCGTGTCACGGCAGCCGCGGTCGCCTTCGTAGTGCAGCAGGCGGGAGGCGTCGCGGCCGCGGATCCACCGCGCCATCGCGGTCAGGCCGCGCCCGGTGCCCGCCTCGTTGCCCAGCGACCACAGCACGACCGACGGATGGTTCTTGTCCCGTTCGACCGTGCGGGCGGCGCGGTCCAGCAGGGCCGGCGTCCAGCGGTCGTCGTCGACGGGGTTGCCCCGCCACTCCTGCTCGGTGAAACCGTGGGTCTCCAGGTCGCACTCGTCGATCACCCACAGGCCCAGCTCGTCGCACAGGTCGAGGAAGGCCGGGTGGGGCGGATAGTGGGAGGTGCGCACCGCGTTGATGTTGTGCCGCTTCATCAGCAGCACGTCCTCACGCATGGTCTCCGCGTCCAGCGCGCGGCCCTTGTCCGGGTGCCACTCGTGCCGGTTGACGCCCTTGAAGAGGACCGGCTTGCCGTTGACCCGGATCAGGCCGTCGCGCAGTTCCACCGTGCGGAAGCCGATGCGCAGCGCGACCCGCTCGCCCTGCGTCGCCAGCACCCCGTCGTACAGCCGTGGCGTCTCCGCCGACCACGGCTCCACCGGGACCGTCACCGACGCGCCGGTGGCGGTGTCCACGCCCAGTTCGGGCACCGTCACCCGGCCGTCGACGTCGGAGTCGACGCGCAGGGTGCCCTCGCCGCTGACGTGGTCGTAGGAGGCGTGGACGAAGAAGTCCGCGGCGCAGCCGGGCGGGCGGTGCAGCAGGGTGACGTCACGGAAGATGCCCGGCAGCCACCACTGGTCCTGGTCCTCCAGGTAGGAGCCGGCCGACCACTGGTGCACGCGGACGGCGAGCACGTTGCCGCTCGGCCGCAGCAGATGCCCGACCGCGAACTCGTGCGGCAGCCGCGAGCCCTGGAAGGTGCCGAGCTCCGTGCCGTTGAGCCACACCCGGGCGCACGACTCCACCCCGTCGAAGCGCAGCACGGCGCCGCCGTCGGCCGGCCAGTCGCCCGGCAGGTCGAAGGCGTGCAGATGGTCGCCGGTCGGGTTCTCGGTGGGCACCCGGGGCGGGTCGACCGGGAACGGGTAGAGGTGGTTGGTGTAGACGGGCGAGCCGTGGCCCTGGAGGACCCAGTGCCCGGGGACCGTGACGTCCGCCCAGTCGCCGGCGTCGTAGCCGGGCTCGGCGAACGCGTCGTCCTCGGCGTGGGCCGTTTCCGACAGCCGGAACCGCCACCTGCCGTTCAGCGACAGCCGTGCCGCGTCCGAGGTGGCGTACCAGGCACGCGGTGGCAGGGACCCGTCGCCGGGGGAGACGTTCTCGAGGTACTCGATGGTGGTCGTGCGCAAGGTGATCGGATCTCCAGACGGTGAGAGTTCTCGGTCTCCGGGCGGTGAGCGGCGGCGCGCGACCCGGCGCCGTCAGGGCGGGGGTGCGGTGCGGGTTCTCGCGGCGGCGGTGCGCCGGGCGCCTCTCGCCCCGGCGGCCCGGAGCGCGCCTTCCAGCGCGAAGGTGGCCGCGCCCAGGCACACCGGGTCGGTGGGGACGGGGGAGAGGACGATCTCGGTCGCCGCCAGCGGCCGTCGGAGCGCGTGCCGGGCGACGGCCTCGCGTACGGCGTGCAGCAGCGGCTCGCCCAGCAGGGCGGCGACCCAGCTGCTGAGGACGACCACCTCGGGGTTGAGCACGTTCACCAGGTCCGCGACGGCGGCGCCCAGGTAGCGGGCGGTGTCGCGGAGGACCTGCGTGGCGACCGGGTCGTCCTCGGCGACCGCGCGGGCCAGTGCGGCGATGGTCGCGGTCTGATCGCCGGGGTGCAGCAGCGGGCTGTGCGGGGCGAGTTCGCGCAGCTGGCGCATGATGCCGGGCGCGCCGACGTATGTCTCCACACAGCCCCGGTTGCCGCAGTGGCACGGCCGCCCGTCCAGGACGAGCGTGGTGTGCCCCCACTCGCCGGCGCTGTTGCTGACCCCGCGGTGCACCGTGCCGCCCAGCACCAGCCCGGCGCCCACTCCGGTGCCGAGGTTGACCACCACCGCGTCGTCGCGGCCCCGGGCGGCACCGCACCACAGCTCGGCCACCGCGCAGGCGCGCAGCGGGTTGTCCAGATGGAGCGGGTGGGCGAGGTGCTCGGCGAGCAGGTCGCGCAGCGGCACGTCGTGCCATTCCCAGTTGGGCGCGTACGCGGCGACACCCAGGTCCGGGTCCACCTGCCCCGGCACGCTCACCCCGACGCCGAGCACCCGGGTCTCGTCGGCGCCGGCCCGCGCGATCACCGAGCCGACGGCGGCGGCGACGCGGGCCACCACCTCGTCTGGCCGGCGCTCCCCGGGGCGCACCTCCTCGTCGGCGCGGGCCAGTACGGTCAGCGCCAGGTCGAACAGCTCGGCATGGACGTACGTCTCGGCGATGTCGACGCCGATCAGGAAGCCGCCGGTGGTGTCGACGGCGACCAGTCCGCGGGGGCGGCCGCCCGCGGAGTCCTCGCGGCCCACCTCCGTGACCATCCGCAGGTCGAGCAGCTCGCCGACGAGCGTGGCGACCGTCGCGAGCGACAGACCGGTGGCGGCCGCCAGCTCCTGCCGGGAGATGGGCGAGGAGGCGATGATCCGGCGCAGCACCTCGTAGCGGTTCGCGGTGCGGATGTCACGGGACGTGCGCTTCACTCCGATCGCCTCCTTCCGCCGTCGAGGCCAGGTCGGGGCCAGGTCGGGTCGGCTCGAGGCTAGGGCGACGGCCGCTCCTCCGCAAGGGGTTAGGAAAGGGGTTGTGAAAAGTGCCGGCGGGGTGGGGAGGGCGCCCGCGCCGCACGCTCACTCCGCGAGGACCTCCTCCACGAACGCGTTGCGGAACTTCCCCGCCGGGTCCAGTTCCCGCGCCAGCGCGCGGAAGTCGGCGAGCCGGGGATAGCGGCCGCGCAGCGCCGAGGCCGGGGTGGTGAACACCTTCCCCCAGTGCGGCCGGGGCGCGAAGGGCTCCAGAGTGGCCTCCAGCCGGCCGACCACCGGAAGGACGGCCGCGGTGTCCGCCACCCACGTGAAGTGCACGGCCACACTGTCCCGCCCGCAGGACGGGCTGAGCCACTGCGCGTCCGCCGCGACCGTACGCACCTCGCAGGTCTGCAGGACACCGGCGACCGTGTCCCGGATGCCGTCGATCGCGTGCAGTACGTCGATGGCGTGCTCGCGCGGCAGCAGGTACTCGCTCTGCAGCTCCGCCCCGCTGCTCGGGGTGAACTCGGCCCGGAAGTGCGGCAGTCGCTCGTGCCAGGGACCGGCCACGCCGAACTGCCCGGTGCAGTTCTCCGCCGGCATCCCCGGCACCGGGTGCAGCGCCACCTTGGCCGGCACCGCCCACGGGAAGTCCGGCAGCGGCTGATCGGTGCGCCGCTTGCGCCAGACCTGGGTGAAGCCCGCCGCCCGCCAGTCGGTGAACAGGCTGACGCTGTAGGCCGACGCCGCCACGGTCTCGAAGTCCAGCCCCTTAAGCGGCAGTTCCGTGTACAGGTGCTGCTCGACCTCGAAGGCGGGCTCCAGGTCCAGGGTGAGCGCGGTGACGACACCGAGCGCGCCGAGCGAGGTGACCGCGCCGCCGAACCGCTGCTCGCCCCGGGTGATGACGACGGTGGAGCCGTCCGCCGTGACGATCTCGACCTCCCGTACGGCGTCGGCGAGCGGCCCGTTGCCCACCCCCGAGCCGTGCGTGCCGGTCGCCACCGAGCCGGCCACCGAGATGTGCGGCAGGGAGGCCATGTTCGCCAGGGCCAGCCCGCGTGCGTGCACCCGGCGGGCCAGCTCGGCGTAGCGCACCCCGCCCCCCACCCGCACGGTGCGCGCCGCCGTGTCGACGTCGACCTCGGCCGGCAGCGCGTCCAGCGCCAGCAGGACGCCCTCGGCGCCCGGATCCGCGAGGGTGTTGAAGGAATGCCCGCTGCCCAGCACCCGAACCCGGTCGCCGCCCGCCACGACCGCGCGCAACGCGTCGAGCGAGCGCGGCCGGTGCAACTCCTTGGCGGTGTACGTGATGTTGCCCGCCCAGTTCGTCACGCTCTCGGCCATCGAGGCGCCCCTCCTGATCTACCGATTCCGTTGTTTTCATGCGCGGAGACTGCTGTTTCCATCGCACCCATCGCCTGTGACATATGCTTTCGGTAACTTTTCCCGCATGACGCCACAGTCGCTTCCCGCCGCCCTCCCGCAGACCGACCTCACCCGGCACCGCCGCCTGCGGTAGCAGGGCAGCCTGCTACGGGCGGATCTCGACGCGATCCTAGACGCCGGGTTCGTCTGCCATCTGGGCGTGGTGATCGAGGGGCGGCCGCTGGTCGTGCCGACGGTCTACGGCCGCGACGAGCGGTGGGTGTACATCCACGGCTCCGTCGCCAGTCGCAGTCTCGCCGGCTCCGCGCCCGTGTGCGTCACCGTCACCCACGTGGACGGTCTGGTCCTCGCGCGGTCCGTCTTCGAGCACGGCGTCAACTACCGCAGCGCCGTGATCCACGGCGAGGGCCGCACCGTGACCGACCCCGAGGAGAAGCTGGAGGGCCTGCGCCGGCTCACCGAGCACGCGGCGCCGGGCCAGTGGTCGTACGCGCGCCGCCCCAGCCGCAAGGAGCTGGCCGCCACCACCCTGCTCGCCGTCTCCCTGGAAGAGGCCTCCGTCAAGATCCGCACCGGCGCGCCCGACGACGGCGAAGGACCCGACGCCGAGCTGGGCCTGTGGGCCGGCACCCTGCCGCTCACCCAGGTCTGGGGCGCCCCCGTCCCCGACCCCCTGCTGCCCCCGGACACCCCCGTGCCGGGACACATCGCGCGGCGCGAGGGGACCCGGCACGGCTGATGCCGGAGGCAGGGCATACCGTGAGGAGTCGTACGCCTGAACCGGGAGGAGAGTCGAATGGGCAGCCGTACCGCGCTGGTCGAGGATCTGATGGAGCGGTTTCCGCAGGTGCCGCGGGAAGCCGTCTTCAAGGAGGACCTGCTGCGCGGCGGAGTCGCCTTCGACCCGTCGGCGCTGAGCGACAACGAGAGCGGTGAGGTGAAGCCGAAGTCGTACTTCATCTTCTCCTTCGACCACGGCACCCTGCCCGAGCTGGGCGAGGCCGCGCTGCGCCGCCCGCCGGAGGAGATCATCCTCACCGGCGGCCCCTACGACCTGCGCCGCACGGTCGTCTCCGTCCGGGTGAACCCCGCCTCGCCCTACCGGGTCGCCGCCGGCGAGGACGGCGTGCTCGGCCTCTACCTCGACGGCAAGCGGATCGCCGACGTCGGCGTGCCGCCGATGCCGGAGTACTACCGGCACAAGCTGTCCAACGGAAAGTCCGTGATGGAGGTGGCGCCCACCATCCAGTGGGGCTACCTGATCTACCTCACCGTCTTCCGGGTCTGCCAGTACTTCGGCGCCAAGGAGGAGTGCCAGTACTGCGACATCAACCACAACTGGCGCCAGCACAAGGCCGCCGGACGGCCCTACACCGGCGTGAAGGACGTCGAGGAGGTCCTCGAGGCCCTGGAGATCATCGACCGCTACGACACACAGAAGGCGTCCACCGCCTACACGCTGACCGGCGGCGCCATCACGAAGACGGTTTCCGGGCGGGACGAGGCCGACTTCTACGGCCACTACGCCAAGGCCATCGAGGAGCGCTTCCCCGGCCGCTGGATCGGCAAGGTCGTCGCCCAGGCACTGCCGAAGGCCGACGTGCAGCGCTTCAAGGACTACGGCGTGCAGATCTACCACCCCAACTACGAGGTGTGGGACGAGTACCTGTTCAAGATGTACTGCCCCGGCAAGGAGCGGTACGTCGGCCGCGACGAGTGGCACAAGCGGATCCTCGACTCCGCCGAGGTGTTCGGCGCGCGCAACGTCATCCCCAACTTCGTGGCCGGCGTCGAGATGGCCGAGCCCTTCGGTTTCAAGACCGTCGACGAGGCCATCGCCTCCACCACCGAGGGCCTGCGCTTCTTCATGTCGCACGGCATCACGCCCCGCTTCACCACCTGGTGCCCCGAGCCCACCACGCCGCTGGGCAAGGCCAACCCGCAGGGTGCGCCGCTGGAGTACCACATCCGGCTGCTGCAGGCCTACCGGCAGACCATGGAGGACTTCGGCCTCTCCTCGCCCCCCGGCTACGGCCCGCCCGGTCCCGGCCGCGCCGTGTTCTCCGTCAGCTCCTTCATGGACAGCCTTCCGGCGCAGGACGCGGCCCCGGTGAGCTGACGGTCACGGCCGGCGGCGGCGCCTGCCCTCAGGCGCCGTGCACCGTGGCCGTGTCGGGGCGCGGCGGCGGCAAGTGGCGGGCCGCCGGGCCCCGTGCGAAGGCGCGCAGCAGGTTCTCCGTGGTGCGCGTGACGAAGGCGTGGGTACGGCCGTCCATGCCGTGGTCGTGACCGAGTTCGCCGGTGCCCGCCACCAGGCCCTCCACCCAGCGCATCGTGCCGGTGGCGAACACCCCGGCCCCGCTGGCCACCGTGTAGTACGCCGAGTCGCTGTGGCTCGCACGGCCGTGGCACACCACCGGCGAGTGCGCGGTGATCTCCAGCGGGCCCGGAGCCGGGGACCCCTCGGGCACCCGGTCGTACTCCACGCCCACGAGATGGGGGAAGCGCTCACCGGGGCGCACCCCCGTACCGTCGTACAGCCAGTGGTCGGCCGCCTGGACGACATAGGGCGCGTCGACCGGGTAGCCCTCGTAGAGCACCCCGGTCAGGGACGACTCGGGGTCGGGTGCGGGCGGCAGCCGGAAGTCGGTGGTGACCAGGGCGGGGCGGGTGTCGTAACAGGGGTCGGCGCGGAAGGCACTCTTGTAGCAGACCACCGTGCGCGCGTCCGCCGTCGCACCGGGCTCCAGCCGGATCCGGCGGAAGCACGTGTTGGCGCCGAGGAAGGCGACATTGGTGCCCGTGTCCCGGGCCGCGGTGACGTGGGCGCGCTGCTCGGGCGTCCAGTACTCGTCGTGCCCCAGGCACACCACGGCGTGCGCGCCGCGCAGCACCGAGGGGTCCCGGTGCACGTCGACGCCGGTGGTGTACGCCAGGGGAATGCCGAGCCGTTCGGCCAGCACCACCAGCGCCCGCTCGTACACCAGGAACTTCTCGGCGCCGCTGCCGTCGTACGGGCGGTCGAAGGTCACCGCGAGGGAGCGGGACGCGTAGTCGCCGAGCGCCCCGGCGTACAGGCTGCTCCCGCCCCAGCGGTTGTACGCCTGCCACGTGGCCGGGGCGTGCAGCAGGACCGTGCGCCCCGCGCCCTCGGCGGAGCGGACGATCAGCGGGACGTAGCGCCGGTATCCGCTCTCCGACTCCAGCCGCAGCAGGTACGCACCCTCGGGCCAGCCACCGGTGTGCACGGTGAGGGTGGCCGGCCAGTCGACGTGCACGGTACGGGTCTTCGGCAGCAGTCGCGGCGCGGGCCGGGCGCGGCCGGGTATGCGGTCCGAGGCCCAGATCAGCCGGGCCTGCCGTCCGCCGTACCAGCCGACCCGGAACGCGGCGACCCGGAAGGACGGGGCGGTCGTCGACACGTGCAGCGCGAACTCCTCGCCGGGTGTCACGCTCACCCGGTCGGTGTAGCCGGCCACGGCGTCCGGCGGCCCCGCCGCGCCCAGCCGCCAGTCGGCCGTACCCGGAGCGTCCCGCTCGGCCTCGGGCCGGTGCCGCCCGGCGTGCGCGGCGCCGGAGCCGGGCCGGTCCGGCCCGGCCGTGCACGCGGCGGCACCGAGGCCCGCACCGGCGCACAGGCCGAGGAAGCGGCGGCGCGCGGGCCCGCCCGTTCCGTCTGCCACGCTCCCCTCACCTCCCGCAAGTCCGCCCGGCCCAGCGTCACCAGGCACGGCGTCAGACGCAACCGGAGAAAAACAGTGGCGCCCCGAGGCCGCCTTCCCTAGGGTGAGAGCGATCCGAGCGGTGACCTTCCCGGTCACCGCCACCGCATGTGCGAGGACGAGGAGGTGTCGACCGATGGCTGTCGTTGCGATGGGCGCTGCCCGCATCCAGGAATCCATCACGTCCACCTCCGTGGCCACCGGCTGACCGAACCCGCCGCGCCGAACGCGCGCGGCCGCCGGGGCCGCCCCTTGCGAAGGGTCACCCCTTGAGCGCCAGCTCTGCTTCCTTCTCCACCTTCTCCGCCTTCTCCGCTCTCGCTCCCTACGGCTGGGACGAGGACTGGGCCGACGCGTTCGCCCCGTACGCAGCCGAAGGGCTGCTGCCCGGCCGCGTGGTCCGCGTCGACCGCGGCCAGTGCGACGTCGTCACCGCCGACAGCACGATCCGCGCCGACACCGCCTTCGTCACCCCGCACGACCCGCTGCGGGTCCTGTGCACCGGCGACTGGGCCGTCGTCGAACCCGCCGGCACGCCCCGCTACGTGCGGGCGTATCTGCCGCGCCGCACCGCCTTCGTGCGCTCCACCTCCTCCAAGCGGTCCGAGGGGCAGATCCTCGCCGCCAACGTCGACCACGCCGTCGTCGCCGTCTCCCTCGGCGCGGAACTCGACCTCGGCCGCATCGAACGCTTCCTCGCCCTCGGCTGGGAGTCCGGAGCGCAGCCCGTGGTCGTGCTCACCAAGGCCGACCTCGTGCCCGACCCGGCGACGCTCGGGTATCTCGTCCAGGACGTCGAGACCGCGGCGCCCGGTGTGCCCGTGCTGACCGTCAGCGCCGAGCAGGGCGACGGACTCGACGTGCTCGCCGCGGTCGTCGGCGGCGGCACCTCCGTCCTGCTCGGGCAGTCCGGCGCCGGCAAGTCCACCCTCGCCAACGCGCTGCTCGGCGCGGACGTGATGGAGGTCCAGGCCGTCCGCGACATGGACGGCAAGGGCCGGCACACCACCACCACACGCAACCTGCTCGCCCTGCCCGGCGGCGGCGTCCTCATCGACACCCCCGGCCTGCGGGGCGTCGGCCTGTGGGACGCCGGAGGCGGGGTCGGACAGGTCTTCGCCGAGATCGAGGAGCTGGCCGAGGAGTGCCGGTTCCACGACTGCGGCCACGAGAGCGAGCCGGGGTGCGCGGTACGGGCCGCCCTGGAGTCGGGCGAGCTGCCGGAGCGGCGGCTGGAGAGCTACCGCAAGCTCCAGCGTGAGAACCAGTACATCGTCGCCAAGACCGACGCCCGGCTGCGCGCGGAGATCCGCAAGGAGTGGAAGCGGCGGGGGGCGGCGGGGAAGGCGGCGATGGAGGCCAAGAGGGGACGCTTCAGCTAGGTCGGAACACGACTCACCTCCACGTCCGATTTCCGCCAGTCGGGGCGCGCCGGGTGGCGGAGACTGGTTCTCGTGATGGACGAGGACAGCAGGTACGAGGCCGTGCGCAGCCGGGACGCCCGGTTCGACGGCGAGTTCTTCTTCGCCGTCGAGACCACCGGGATCTACTGCCGCCCCAGCTGCCCGGCCGTGACGCCGAAGCGTCGCAACGTGCGGTTCTTCGCGACGGCCGCCGCCGCGCAGGGCTCCGGGTTCCGGGCCTGCCGGCGGTGCCGTCCGGACGCCGTGCCCGGCTCGGCCGACCACGACGTCCGCGCCGACGTCGTCGGCCGTGCCATACGGCTGATCGGCGACGGCGTGGTCGACCGCGAGGGCGTCGCCGGGCTCGCCGTACGCCTCGGCTACAGCGCCCGGCAGGTGCAGCGGCAGCTCACCGCCGAACTCGGCGCCGGACCGGTCGCGCTGGCCCGGGCGCAGCGGGCGCACACCGCGCGCCTGCTGCTGCAGACCACCGAGCTGCCCATCACCGAGATCGCGTTCGCGTCCGGCTTCGCCAGCGTCCGGCAGTTCAACGACACGATCAAAGTCATCTACGCCTCCACCCCGAGCGAACTGCGGGCCGCCGCACCCGGCGCCCGGCGGGACGACACACCCGGCGTCGGCATCCCGCTGCGGCTCGCCCACCGGGGGCCGTACCAGGCGGGCCCCCTCTTCGACCTGCTGGCCCGCGAAGCCGTCCCCGGCGTCGAGGAGGTCAGCGGCCCGCCCGGCGCCCGCACCTACCGGCGCACCCTGCGGCTGCCGTACGGCACCGGGATCGCCGCCGTCGCGGAGCGCACCGGTACCGAGACCCGGGCCTCGGCCGCCCACCCCGGCGGCTGGCTCGACGCCCGGCTGCACCTCACCGACCCGCGCGACCTCACCACGGCCGTCCAGCGGCTGCGCCGCCTGTTCGACCTGGACGCCGACCCGTACGCCGTCGACGAGCGGCTCGGCGCCGACCCGCGGCTCGCCCCGCTGGTCGCCGCCCGCCCCGGACTGCGCTCACCGGGCGCCGCCGACCCGGAGGAGGTGGCGGTGCGCGCCCTGGCCGGGCCGGCCGGGACACAGCGACTCGTCGTCGCGTACGGCAAACGGCTCGACGCGCCCTGCGGCAGCCTCACCCGGCTCTTCCCCGAGCCGGCCGTCCTCGCGCAGGCCGAGCCCTGCGGCCCCCTCGGCGCGCTCGCCGCCGCCCTGGCCGACGGCCGTCTGCGGCTCGACCCCGGCGTCGACCGCGACGACGCCGAGCAGGCCCTGCGCGCGCTGCCGGGCATGGACGCCGTCACCGTCGCCGTGATCCGCGCCCGCGCGCTCGGCGACCCGGACGTCGCCCCGCCCGGCCGGGCCGTACCCGACACCTGGCGCCCCTGGCGCACCTACGCCGTACAGCACCTGCTCGCCGCAGGGGAGTTGGAGAACCGATGACCACCCCGACGTACTTCACCCGGCTCGACAGCGTGATCGGGCCGCTGCTGCTCACCGCGGACCCGGACGGCGCGCTGACCTCGCTGTCCGTGCCGGAGCAGAAGGGCGGCCGGATCGTCCAGGACGGCTGGCGGCACGACGACGGCCCCTTCCGCGCGGCCGCCGAGCAGCTCGCCGCGTACTTCGCCGGCGACCTCAAGGAGTTCGACCTGCCGCTGCGGGCGCACGGCACGGCCTTCCGTGAGCGGGTGTGGGACGCCCTGGATTCCGTGCCCTACGGGGCGACCACGACGTACGGCGAGATCGCCGCACGGATCGGCGCGCCCCGGGCCGCCGTGCGGGCCGTCGGCGGCGCGATCGGCGCCAACCCGCTGCTGGTCCTGCGGCCCTGCCACCGGGTGATCGGCGCGAACGGCTCGCTCACCGGGTACGCGGGCGGGCTGGAGCGCAAGACGCGGCTGCTCACGCTGGAGGGTGTTCTCTAGGGGGTTTCCTCCAGGCCCCAGCTGTGGATGCGCAGCGGGCGGATGCGGATGACCTCCTCGCTGAAATGCGGGCCCAGCTCGTGCGGGCCGACGAGGAGGTCGGCCTCGCCGCGGATGTCGACGCCGCGCACCCGCCACGGGCGCACGCTCACCACGTCGTCGACGACCAGGGCGACCTTGGGGTTCTTCTGAAGGTTGCGCCACTTCTTGGTGGTGCCCATGGCGAACCCGCCGATCAGGACGGTGCCGTCGTCCTGGAGGAAGAAACCGACCGGGTTGGCCTGCGGCTGCCCGGTCGCATCGACCGTGGCCATCCGGCCCACCCGCTGCGACCTCAGGTACGCACGCTCGACCGCGCTGAATTCCGTCATGCCCCCACCCAAGCACCGACGCCCGTCTCGGCACATCGGATCCTGGCCCTAAGGCCTCAGGCTTACGGCCGGCCGGTTTCGAGAGGGTCGCCGGCCTCGGCGGGCCGGGCGGGGTGCCTGGGCGGCCCGTCGCGGTCGCGTCGTGGCGTGGCCGGCGTGCCTGGCGTCCGCGGCCGGTGGTGCGGGGGCCGCCGCGCCGGGGGCGGTCGGTCAGCCCCAGGTGAGCGCGCCCAGCCAGGCCGCCGTGATCAGCAGGCAGGCGAACAGTTCCGCGAGCACGCTCCAGCCGCCGGCGCGCATCGCCGTGCGCAGGGCCGCGCGGGCCTCGCCGTGCCGGCCCAGCCGCAGCCGCTCGGAGAGGTAGATGCCGCCGAGGAAACCGGGGATCGCGCCCAGCACGGGAAGCAGCACGAAACCGGCCAGCGTGCCCAGCCCGGCGTACACGGCCATGCGGGGGGTGGCGCCCGCGTCGCGCAGCCGGCGCGGCGGCAGCAGCCCACGCACCGCCTGGGACAGCAGCAGGACCGCGGTGGCGCCGACCAGGACGCCCCACGCGACCGGCCGGGGGTCCTTCAGCGCCCACCACAGCACGGCGGCCCACACCAGCCACGAGCCGGGCACGCCGGGCACCAGCACTCCGCACAGGCCGAGCAGCAGGACCACCCCGACCAGCAGGAGTTCCGACACTCCCATCTGCCCAGAGTGCCGGAGCGAGCGGGAAGTCGCAGATGGGGGCGCGGGCGGGGAGGCGGGCCGCTCACGCGTCCCGGGTCACCCAGCCCCGCTCGTACGCGTGCCAGCCCAGCTGGAGGCGGGTGGTCACGCCGGCCAGCTCCATCAGCCGTTTCACGCGGCGCTGCACGGTGCGCAGCCCCAGATCGAGCTGTTTGGCGACGCTCGCGTCGGTGAGCCCGGCGAGCAGCAGCGACAGGATCTCCAGATCGGTGCCGTCGGGGCCGTCCGGGCTCTCCTCGATCACCCCTTGCGGCCCGAGCCGCAGCGGCAGGGCGCCGCGCCACACCGACTCGAACAGACCCGCCAGCAGCTCCAGCAGCCCGCTCGCGTGCACCACCAGCGCGGCCGGCTCCGCGCGACGGGAGGTGAGCGGTACCAGCGCGAGGGCGCGGTCGGCGACCACCAGCTTCGTCGGGACCTCGTCCACCACACGGACCTGTTCACCACGGGAGAGCGCCGCGGTCAGCTCCGTGAAGCCGTGCGGCAGGTCCAGCACGGAGCGCTCCACGACCACGCGATAGCGCACGCCCCGGCCGGCCGCCTGCTCCTCGGCGTCGTTCTCCATGACGGAGACGACCATCGGGTTGCCGGTGACCAGCGCGCACACCTCCTCCGTCGCGCCGAGCTGCAACTGCAGGAAACGCTGGGCGACCGCGGCCGCGCCGGTGACCACCTCGACCAGGTCGTGCACGGCCGGTTCGGCGGCGTTCGCCCGGTACTCCTCGGCCAGCAGGGCCGCGGTCAGCTCGGCGGTCTCCAGCTCGTGCCGCCTCCGGGTGAGCAGCGCGCCGAGCGCCACGCCGGGCGGGGCGGCCACCCAGCGGCCGGGCCGGCCGGACGACTGCGCGGCCAGACCCTGCCGCTCCAGGCGGCGCAGGGCGCGCTCGGTGTCGGATTCGGCCCGCGACAGCCGGCGGGACAGGTCCGGTATGTCGGCCGCGCCCAGCGACAGCAGGGCGCGGTACGCCGACTCGTCCGTCTCGTCCAGCCCGATCGCCGCCAGCATCAGCGCGCGCCCTCCCGTCGGATTCCACCAGCAGTGGCGTGCCCGGGCCCCGGTCGGCCCGGCCATGGCGGAAAACAGCCACGGCGCAAACCCGCCGCCCGACATCATCGCCGCAGGACCACTCCCTCTGCCAAGGTGTGGCCACGGCCGCTTCCTGTGATCATCCGGCGATCCGCCGCGCGGCCGTTCTCCCGACGTGACCGGGGCCCGAGACGCGCCTCCGCGCGAAGGGGATCCGGGGCCTGGTCACCCTGTCGTCGCCGGGCGGTCCTCCCGTGGGGGGTGGGGCCGCCCGGCGACCGTCGAGTCCCCGGCGGTGCCCGGCCGTTCGCCCCCTTGTTCGACAGGTCGCCCGACACGCCGTCCGTCGCGCCCCAGAGCGCCGCATTTTCCGGATGCCCCGTTCTCATCCGGGCCGTGCGGTGGACAATTGGGGGCATGAGTCAGCAGGGGGGAAGGCCCACCGGCCGGGAGGACGACTGGTGGGGGCAGCTGTACGACGACGCCACGACGGACACGGGCCCCAGCGCGGCGCCCGACTCACTGGACGACCGCTTCGCCTCGGCGACGGGCACGCTCGGCCGCCGGCCGGCCACCCCGTCCGATGCGAAACCTCCGGACACCGCTCGGGCCCCGGACACCGCCCGCGCTCCGGACACTTCCGGGCAGCGGCCGGCGCCGGGCGCGCCCCCACCGCCCCCGCCCGCCGTACCGGCCCAGCGGGACCGGGCCCCGGCTCCGGACGCCGCCCCGCCCGGCGGCGAGCCCCGGCAGCCGCGAGCCCCGTGGGAACCACCGCCCGAGACACCGCCGAGCCCCGTGACCTTCCCGCCGGGGCCGACACCGCCCGGTTCCGACGAGCGGGCAGCGCAGTCGCCGGGACGACCCGGGGCGTACGCCGCGGGCAGCGGCCGTCAGGGCGACGGCTCCCCGGCACAGGCTCCCGCGCCCGGCGCGGGCACGGGCGATGTCCCCGTGGCCGGCGCCGATGAGCGGCCCGCCTCCGTCCGGCCCGTCCTGCTTCCCGCGCCCCGCTCCCACGTCGGCTCCGGCCCGCCCACCTACGACGCCGAGCCCACCGCTCTGCCCGCCGCCGACCCCGACGACCTGGACGCTCTCGTGCCGGACACGGTGCTGGACGGGTCCCGGTACGGGGTGTGCACCGTGCGGGCCGTGTCGGTGCGCGGGGACTCCGCGCGCTTTCGCGGGGAGCCGCGCCGGGACGCGCTCCTCACCGCCCGGTTCGGCAGCGGGGAGCACGCCCTCGTGCTCGTGGCCATGGCGTCCGGCGCCCGCGCCACGCCGGCCGCGCACCGGGCGGCGGCCGAGGTGTGCCGGTGGATCGGCCGGGCGGTGGGCCGCAGTCACGCCCGGCTCGTCGAGGATCTGCGGGCCGCCCGGCGCGGCGACCTGAAGTCGGGGCTGCACCGGCTCACCGACCGCAGCCTCGGCAGGCTGCGCGCCACCGCCGCCGAACAGGGCCTAGCGCCCGAGGAGTACTCCGCCACGCTGCGCTGTCTGCTGCTGCCCGCCGACCCGGCCTGCCGTACCCGCGTCTTCTTCGGCGTCGGCGACGGCGGACTGTTCCGGCTGCGCGGCGGCGCGTGGCAGGACCTCGAGCCGCAGGTGACCGAGGTGCCCAGCGGTGAGCCCGTCGTCGGGTTCGGGTCGCCGCCGGCCGAGACGCCGCAGGGCGACCGGCTCACCATGGACCTGGGCATCCCGACGCCCCCGAGCCCCTACGAGCCGGCGCCCGAACCGCCCCCCGCACCGTTCCGCTTCCGCGCCTCGCTCGCCCGTCCGGGTGATGTGCTGCTGATGTGCACGGCGGGCCTGGCCGAACCCTTCGTCGGCGAGCCGGAACTCGCCGCCCACCTCGGCGGCCGGTGGTCCGCCCCCGAACCGCCGGGCCTCGCCGCCTTCCTCGCCGACGCCCAGGTGCGCGTCAAGGGGTACGCGGACGACCGTACGGCCGCGGCCGTTTGGGAGGCGTAACCGCGCCCGCTGTGCCTCCATGGAAACCGGGGCGTCATCACCGACCCACGACCCGGCCGAGGACATCCGCCGGACAGCGAAGGGGCAGACGAGCAGCCATGGCCAAGCAGAACGTCGCCGAACAGTTCGTCGACATCCTCGTCCGCGCGGGCGTCAAACGCCTCTACGGCGTCGTCGGCGACAGCCTCAATCCGGTCGTGGACGCCGTCCGCCGTAACGCCGCCGTCGACTGGATCCACGTCCGTCACGAGGAGACCGCCGCCTTCGCCGCCGGGGCGGAGGCCCAGATCACCGGCCGGCTCGCCGCCTGCGCCGGCTCCTGCGGGCCCGGCAACCTCCACCTCATCAACGGTCTCTACGACGCCCACCGCTCCATGGCCCCGGTGCTCGCCCTCGCCTCCCACATCCCCTCCAGCGAGATCGGCCTCGGCTACTTCCAGGAGACCCACCCCGACCAGCTGTTCCGCGAGTGCAGCCACTACAGCGAGCTGATCTCCAACCCCCAGCAGATGCCGCGGCTGCTGCAGACCGCCATCCAGAACGCCGTCGGCCGCAGCGGCGTCAGCGTCGTCGCCCTGCCCGGCGACATCGCCGCCGAACCGGCGCCCGAGCGGGCCGCGGAGTCCGCCCTGGTCACCGCACGGCCCACGGTCCGGCCCGGCGACGCCGAGATCGACCGGCTCGTCGACCTGATCGACGGCGCCGAACGCGTCACGCTGTTCTGCGGCAGCGGCACCGCCGGGGCGCACGCCGAGGTCATGGAGTTCGCCGGGAAGATCAAGTCCCCGGTGGGACACGCCCTGCGGGGCAAGGAGTTCATCCAGTACGACAATCCTTTCGATGTCGGGATGAGCGGGCTGCTCGGCTACGGCGCCGCCTACGAGGCCACCCACGAGTGCGACCTGCTGATCCTGCTCGGCACCGACTTCCCCTACAACGCGTTCCTGCCGAACGACGTGAAGATCGCGCAGATCGACGTGCGGCCCGAACACCTCGGCCGGCGCTCCAAGCTGGACCTCGCCGTGTGGGGGGACGTCCGCGAGACGCTGCGCTGCCTGATCCCGCGCGTGCGGACCAAGGACGACCGGCGCTTCCTCGACAAGATGCTCAAGAAGCACGCCGACGCGCTCGAAGGCGTGGTGAAGGCCTACACGCGCAAGGTCGACAAACACGTCCCGCTCCACCCCGAGTACGTCGCCGCCGTCCTCGACGAACTCGCCGACGACGACGCCGTGTTCACCGTCGACACCGGGATGTGCAACGTCTGGGCCGCCCGGTACCTCTCGCCCAACGGCCGCCGCCGCATCATCGGTTCCTTCTCGCACGGCTCGATGGCCAACGCCCTGCCGATGGCCATCGGCGCGCAGTTCACCGACCGGGGCCGCCAGGTGGTGTCGATGTCGGGCGACGGCGGGTTCTCCATGCTGATGGGCGACTTCCTCACCCTGGTCCAGTACGACCTGCCGGTGAAGGTCGTACTCTTCAACAACTCGGCGCTGTCCATGGTGGAGCTGGAGATGCTGGTCGCCGGGCTGCCCTCCTACGGCACCGCCAACAAGAACCCCGACTTCGCCGCGGTCGCCCGTGCCTGCGGCGCCCACGGCGTCCGGGTGGAGAAGCCCAAGCAGCTCGCCGGTGCGCTCAAGGACGCTTTCCGGCACAAGGGTCCGGCGCTCGTCGACGTCGTCACCGATCCCAACGCGCTGTCCATCCCGCCGAAGATCAGCGCCGAGATGGTCACCGGCTTCGCCTTGTCCGCCTCGAAGATGGTGCTGGACGGCGGGGTCGGCCGCATGGTCCAGATGGCCCGCTCCAACCTGCGCAACGTCCCGCGTCCCTAGCGGGCGTCTCGTCGGGCGCCCCGGCCGTCTTCCGTAACGTCGTGATCCGGCCAAGTTCCGGGGACCGGAACCGGGTGCCGTGCGTCCCCTGTGGCCACTCGTCCCGCGGGCGCGCGGCCGAGGGGGCGGTCGGAGGGTGTGCGCGCACGGCGCGACCGCGCGGGCGGGTCTGCAAGCGCGTACGCCGCCGGGCCGGGCGGTGGCCGAACATCCGGTCGTCGCCGAGGCAGGATGACTGCCTCCCGAGCGGTCGGGCATGCATCCCCGTGAACGTGTTCGAGCAGGAGGGATACGGCCATCGGCACGCAGGCGGGGGTCATGACCAGGCAGGCACGAAGGAGCGTACCGGTGACGACGGGGGCCTACTCGGCCGAGGCAGTGGAGGACAGGACGGACAGCGGCGGGGACCGCATACCGGCGCCGCAATTGCGGCGCCGGTTCGCGCGACGCGACCTGCGGGCCGTGGCCGAGGCGCGCAGGGCCCTGCGGGAGCTGCTGGGGCAGTGGGGGAGAGCCGCGGGAGTCGACACGGCGGAGCTGCTGACCAGCGAACTGGTGACCAACGCGCTCGTGCACACCGACCACGAGGCGGTGCTGACGGCGACGGTCTGGCCGCGCGGCCTGCGGGTCGAGGTGCGGGACTTCGTCGGCCGCAGACCACGGCTGCGCGTGGCGGACGCCGACGACGACACGCACGGCAGGGGGCTGATGCTGGTGCAGTCCCTCGCGGACGCGTGGGGGGTGCGGGCGCACGGGGTGGGAAAGGCGGTCTGGTTCGAACTGCACGCCGCGTGAGCGGACCAGGGGCGCACAACAGGGCGGGGCCGCGACCCTGTTCGGTCACGGCCCCGCCCCTCACGCACTCACTAGCCGAACTGCTGCTCGAGGTCCTTCAGCTTGCGCTCGAGGGAGTCGAGCCGCGGCAGGGCCTGCGTGTCGTCCTCCGCGGTGAGGTCGACGGTGATCGCCTCAGACCCTCTCCGGACCGGCTGCAGGGAGGGACGCGCGCGCACGGGCAGTTGCTCCGGCGTCGATATGGCAGGCTCCGCGGAGAGCTCGTTGCCGCCGCGCTCCACCGCCTGCACCTCCACCTCACGGCCGGAGCCACGGCCGGCGAACCCGCCGTGCCCACGGCTGATGGCCTTCAGCTGTGCCCGCTCCACACGGTCCTTCTCACGCTGCAGACGGCGCGCCTCCTCCTTGCGCCGCTCGTCGTCGCGCACCTCGTCCACGGCCTCGTCCAGGCTGCGTACACCCTCCAGCAGCATCAGCGACCAGGCCCTGTACGTCTCACGCGGCGCCCTCAGCCAGCGCACTATCCGGATCTGCGGCAGCGGCCGCGGGATCAGCCCCTGCTCGCGCAGCGCCGCACGGCGGGTCTGCTTCAGCGCCCGGTCGAACAGCACGGCCGCCGACAGGGACATGCCCGCGAAGAAGTGCGGGGCACCGGCGTGGCTGATGCCGCGCGGCGCGTGCACCCAGTTGAACCAGGCGGCCGCGGCCGCGAACATCCACACCAGCAGCCTGGAGCCGAGGGCGGCGTCGCCGTGGCTGGCCTCCCGCACCGCGAGCACGGAGCAGAACATGGCCGCCCCGTCCAGGCCGAACGGGACCAGGTACTGCCAGCCGCCGGTCAGGTTCAGGTTCTGCTCGCCGAAGCCCACCAGTCCGTGGAAGGAGAGCGCGGCCGCGACCGCGGCGCAGCAGAAGAGCAGCACATAGGAGACCGTGCCGTAGAGGGCCTCCTTGCGCCTGCGGCGCTCCTCGGCGCGCTCCCACGAGTCGTCGGTGCTCGCGTTCCGGCCGGTGGAGCGCTTTCCGCGCGCGAGCACCGCCACCGCCGCCAGCATGCCCAGGAGCAGTACGGCGCCCGGAAGCAGCCAGTTCAGCGATATGTCGGTCAGTCTCATCACGGGTCCCTTGCATTGGGATAGGGCGTAACGCCCGCCATAGTGGCCCAATCCCGCCGTCCCTCAGAGGGTTTCGGGGCAAGAGGCCGCCAAGGAGGTGCAAGGGGATGCCCAGGGCGGCGTTCTGCTCGAACTGCCGCGTGAGGGGCGGGAGTTGAGTTCGAATAAGACTACCCGTACGGGTGGTTCCACGGGAACTTCCTGCGGATGGTGAGGAAGGTGTGAAACGGCTGTGTCCGTGCGCGTGTCCCACTCGCGGCTGATCTTAGAGGATGCCGCGGCGACGTGGTGTCCGAGGGGGCGTCAACTGTGCGCAGGCGCACGCCTCGTGGGGTGAGGAGGCGTCAAGTGACGCGGGGTCAGGCGGTGGCGGCGGACATGAGCTTGGTGAGGCGGTCCGTGTCGCAGGTGCGGGGGCAGGTGGCGCAGGTGTCCTCGGGGCGCACGGTGTAGAACATGCAGCAGCTCGCCCGGTCCCGGGTGGGGAGCCGTTCGCCGTTCGGACCGGACAGTTCACGGAACGCCGCCGCGCCGGCGTACGGCTTCGTCGCGCCCGGCAGCAGCAGCTCCAGTTCATGGCGCGCCCGCTTCTCCTCGCCGAGCAGATGGGCGACGTACCACAGGCCCTCCACGACCTCGTCGGTCACCATGCCCCACAGTGCGCGGCCCCGGCGCCGCATCCGCGGGCCGAACGCCGCGAGCAACGGTTCGGCGTGCTCGGCGATCGCGCCGCGCACCTCGGCGCGCAGGGCCTCCTCGTCCGGGACCACGCGAGCGGCGGGGTGGGCGGCCGCCGGGTCGCCCGGCAGGCAGGCGAAGGAGGCGGGGTGTACGGCCATATGGCCGGCCGTGCGGTCGTAGGAGACGTGGGTCACGGGCAGGCGCGGGACGCGGCGGTGCAGGAACCACGGGACGGTGATCAGCAGGCAGGCCGGCCAGGCGTACCGGTGCAGGCCGAAGCTTGCGACGACGTCGGCGCGGGCGCGGGTGCCGTAGTCGCGCAGCACCTGGGCGTCGTCCCAGGCCAGGAAGGCGTCGAGGGCGGCCGGGTCATGGGCGAGCGCGGCGGCGGGGGTCCAGGTGCCGCCGTGGGGGAGCGGGTCGTGCGCTTGCAGCTCGGTGATCGTCAGCCCGGGGTAGGCCTCGGCGAGGCGGGCGTAGGCGTCCGCGGTGGGGGCGGGCGGCGGGACGGGCACGGGGATCACCGATCCTGGGGCGGGACTCACGGAAGGGCGGACTGAAGACGCGGGTCTGAAGGTGCGGGACTGAAGGTAAGCCTTACCTTAGTGGATCGTGGCCGGATTTGAGCTGGTGGCTTCTGGGCCTAAGGTGCTTGACGGACGAGTAACAACCCGTCGTAATGACCCCAACTACTGACAAGCCCGGAGGAGGAGCCGTGGAGCAGAGGGCGCGGGGCTCCGCCGGGAGGTTTTCCGACGGGTCTTCCGGGGGGTCTTCCGGGGCCGGGGCTCCCGCTGTGCGGGGGCTGTATGTGCCGCAGCAGCCGACGGCCGCGGATGTGGACCGGGCGGCTGCCGGCCGGGACGAGGCGGTGCGCGGTGAGCACACGCACAGCGAGCGGCCGGTGGTGCAGCGCGCCTCCGTGCGGGGGCAGATCCTGGACGCGTTGCGCGCCGCGCTGGCGGCGGGGGAGCTGAAGCCCGGCGAGGTGTACTCCGCGCCCGTGCTGGGGGAGCGGTTCGGGGTGTCGGCGACGCCGGTGCGGGAGGCCATGCAGCAGCTGGCGCTCGAGGGTGCCGTGGAGGTCGTGCCCAACCGGGGGTTCCGGGTCGTGCTGAGGGACGCGCGTGAGCTGGCCGAGCTGGCGGAGGTGCGGACGCTGATCGAGGTGCCGGTGATGCTGCGGCTCGCGCGGGCGGTGCCGGTGGAGCGGTGGGCGGAGCTGCGGCCGCTGGCGGAGGCGACGGTGCGGGCGGCGGCGTCAGGATGCCGGGCCGCGTACGCGGAGTCGGACCGGGCGTTTCATCGGGGGGTGCTGGGGCTGGCGGGTAACGCGCAGTTGGTGCGGATCGTCGATGACTTGTACCGGCGGGGGCAGTGGCCGTCGGGCGGGGGGCGGGCGGAGCTGTTGGCTGATGCGGCTGAGCATGTGGCGTTGCTGGATGCGTTGATCGGGGGGGCGGTGGAGGTGGCGCGGGAGTTGGTTTCCGGGCATTTCGGGTGACGGGTGCTTGTACGTCTGCGGGTGGGTGGGTGGTTGCTCGCGCCGTTCCCCGCGCCCCTTTTGTGCCTGCGGCGGCCCGTTGCGGTGTGTGGTGGCTGGTGTCGCGCCTGCGGTTTCGTTGTGGGTCGGGGCCGGGGTGGGGGGTGTCCGTCCTCGGTCCGGCCGCCCGTTCCCGACGACGGCGCCCTGTGCCGGTGCCGGCCGCTGCGGGCGGACACCCCCACCCCGTCCCCGTCCCGCTGTCCGCGACTGCACGCCGTCGCCCCTTGGGGCTCGGGTGCGGAGCAGTCGGGCCGGCAGCGGCGGGCGGGGTGCTCGCGCCGACGGCGACCGCAGACACCCAAGGGGCGCGGGGAACTGCGCGACAGCCACGACGCACCCGCACGGGCCACGCAGCCGCAAGCGGGTAAACGCCGTTGGCGCGCGACCGGGCGGGGCCATGACGCCGGAGCGCGTGCCCGTTCGGCGAGACCTACGCCGTTGCCGCCCCCGGCGCCGGCGGAGCCAGTTGCGTGGCCAGCCAGGTGGGGACTCCGCCGAGGAGGCGGAAGAGGCGGCGGGCCTCCTCGCGCAGGCGGGACGCCTCCGGTTCCGGTTCGGTGTCCGCGAGGGACGCCAGTGCCGGGGCCGTACCGACGAGGTAGCCCAGCTCTTCGCGCAGCCGCAGGGATTCCGTGAAGCCGTGGCGGGCCTCGGCCAGTTCGCCCTCGCGCAGGGCGAGGCCCGCCAGGTGGCGCCACGTGAAGGAGAGCAACAGCGGGTCGGCGTGCGCGGTCGCACCCGCGTGGGCCCGGCGGAACGCGGCGTGCGCCGCCTGGGGCGCGTCGCCGAGGTTCTGGGCGACCAGGCCGCGGCGGAAGTCCAGCAGCGCGCGTGCGTGGGAGTCGCGGGGGATCAGTGCCGCCGCCCGGCCGAGTGCGGCGCGGGCCTCGTCGGCCCGGTCGCGCACTCCGTGCAGGGTCGCGGCGTAGGCCACGTACCCGCGTTCACAAGCGGCCGCGCCGCGCTCCTCGTCCGTGTGGGCCAGCGCCTCCGCGGTGCGCAGCGCGTCCTCCGCCTCCTCCCAGCCCTGCTCGGCGTACAGGCAGCGCTCCGCCAGCAGCGCGGCCCGCTGGAGAGCCGCGGCCGCGGTGTCCGGCTTCAGCAGTTCCGCCGCGTCGGTCCAGCATGCGCGGGAGCGCAGCCGCCATACCGCGGTCTGGAGGGGATCGTCAGCTGCGGTCGTTCCGGTACCAGACATGGCGGTATGCGCCACATTGCCCTCCCCGAGCACGCCATTGAGCTATGAGTGGTGGCGGCATTCCAGCACCAATCGCGGCGCCGGGCCAAGGGGGTGGGTGAAGGAATTCACAAAGTCGGGTCGCTCTTCGGTCAGCTCATGCGCAGCGCCAGGAAGAAGTCCAGCTTGTCCTCGAGGCGCGAGAGGTCCCGGCTCGTCAACTGCTCGATTCGCCCGACCCGGTAGCGCAGCGTGTTGACGTGCAGGTGGAGGCGGGTGGCGCAGCGGGTCCAGGAGCCGTCGCAGTCGAGGAACGCCTCCAGGGTGGGGATCAGCTCGGCGCGGTGGCGGCGGTCGTAGTCGCGCAGCGGGTCCAGGAGGCGGGCCGTGAACGCGCGGCGGACGTCGTCGGGGACGAAGGGGAGCAGCAGGACGTGGCTCGCCAGTTCCTGGTGGCCCGCGGCGCAGACCTGGCCCGGGCGTGCCGCGGCCACCCGGCGGGCGTGCCGGGCCTCCTCCAGCGCGCCGCGCAGCCCCTCCGCCGAGTGCACGGCCGCGCTCACCCCGAGCGTGACCCGGCCGTCGCCGTCCAGGCCGGCGGTCAGCGGGTCCCGCACCGTCTGCAGCAGCGCGTCGGCCAGGATGCCGGTCTCGGTGCCGTCGTGCTCGGTGGCGACGGCCGGCAGCGGCACCAGGGCGATCGCCTCGTCGCCGGTGTGGGCGACCGCGATGCGGTCGGACGGCTCGGGCCCGGTCGCCTGCGGGTCGACCAGGATCTCCTCCAGCAGGGACTGGGCGACCGGGCCGCCGTCGACGTCCCCGCCGTCCCACTCCACGCGGGCCACGACCACCTGCCAGTGCGGGGCCGCGCCCAGGCCGGGCAGGAGGACCGGAGCGGCCACGCGCAGGCGCGCGGCGATCTCCGCCGGGGCCGCGCCCGTCTGAACCAGTTCGAGGACCTCCTGGGCCAGGCGGCGGCGGACCGTGCGGGCCGCGTCGCGGCGGTCCCGCTCGACCGCGATCAGCTGGGTGACGCCCTGCAGCAGGTCCAGGCGCTCCTCGGCCCAGTCGGAGGCGTCCGCCTCGACCGCGAGCAGCCAGTCCGACAGCACCGTCTCGCGCACGTCCCGGGCGGCCTGCGGGGAGCGGCCGCTGCTGCGGACCGGGAACAGGGAGTACGGCGTCGGGCCGACCGTCACCCGGTGCGGGCCGCGGCGGCCGGTGCGGGTCGCCGCCAGATGCTGGGCCGCGAGCCGGCCGCACACCTCGGCGGGGAGCGCGGGTCCCGCCTCCTTCGAGCCGGCGATCAGACGGCCGGTGGGGGAGAGCACCCACGCGCGCAGGTCGAGGTCGGAGCCCAGCAGGTCCAGGACGACGTCGGGGCCGCCGCCCGCGGGACCCGAGGTCATCATGCGGCGGTGCCGGTCCACCACGGCCGCGAGGTCTCCGGCGCGCTCGCCGGAGACCTGCCGTACGACGTGTTCGGTGATCGTCGCGAACGCCACCGACTCGTGCACCGCGAACAGCGGCAGGCGGTGGCGGGCGCAGGCCAGGACGAGGTCCTCGGGCACATCGCCCAGCTCCGCCTCGCCGGCCGCCAGCGCGGCCACGCCGGCCTGCACCAGGATCCGTACGAACGGCTCGGAGTCGTCGGCGTCCCGGCGCCAGGCCAGGCCCGTGAGCACCAGCTCGCCGCCGGAGAGGTAGCGGCTGGGGTCGCGCAGGTCCGTGGTCATCACACCGCGCACGGTGCGGTCCAGTTCGTCCTCGCCGCCGAGGAGCCTCAGGCCCAGCGCATCGGTGTCCAGCAGTGCGCGCAGCCGCATTCTCGTCGCCGCCGTTCTTTGTCTCGAAAACTTCGGATGAATCTTGTGCCGAGGAGTCGGCGAAAGTGGCCGGGCGGTCGCGCCCGTGGGCTCCTGGGCTGTGTTCTCTGGTGCCAGAGGAAGGCGTGGAGGGTACCGAGCCCCTCACTTCATACGAATCTACAAGATGGCTCTTCTGACCACCCAACTCCTTCAGTGTTTCCGTGACTGACCCGCATGGAGCAGTCGGCGGTGTACTGAGTCCACTCCGGGTGAACACCACATGAACGAGCCACCCCCGCCGCACACGGATTGACTCGATCTGCACGACCACCAGACGAAGAAGAGAGCCGGTCATGGACTTCCTTCGCCCCACCAGCTGGGAGGAAGCGCTCGCCGCCAAGGCCGAGCGCCCCGGCGTGGTGCCGATCGCGGGGGGTACCGACGTCATGGTCGAGATCAACTTCGACCATCGCCGGCCCGAGTACCTGATGGATCTCCAGCGCATCCGTGACCTCGGCGAGTGGGAGATCCGCGAGGACAGTGTGCGGCTGGGGGCCTCCGTCCCGTACACGCAGATCATGGAAAATCTCCGTGCCGAGCTGCCGGGCCTCGCGCTCGCCTCGCACACGGTCGCCTCCCCGCAGATCCGCAACCGCGGCGGCGTCGGCGGCAACCTCGGCACGGCTTCACCCGCCGGCGACGCCCACCCCGCCCTCCTCGCCGCCGGTGCGGAGGTCGAGGTGGAGTCGGCGGCCCGGGGCACCCGGATGATCCCGATCGACGACTTCTACACCGGCGTCAAGCGCAACGCCCTCGCGCCCGATGAGCTGATCCGCGCCGTGCACATCAAGAAGGCGGACGGTCCGCAGCAGTTCTCCAAGGTCGGCACCCGCAACGCCATGGTGATCGCGGTGTGCGCCTTCGGTATCGCCCTGCACCCCCGGACCCGCACCGTGCGGACCGGCATCGGCTCGGCCGCGCCCACCCCGGTCCGCGCCAAGGCCGCCGAGGACTTCCTGAACGCCGCGCTCGAGGAGGGCGGCTTCTGGGACAACGGAAAGATCATCACGCCGTCTGTCGCGAAGCAGTTCGCCACCCTGTGCTCGGCCGCCTGCAACCCGATCGACGATGTGCGCGGCACCGCGAGCTACCGCCGCCACGCGGTCGGCGTCATGGCCCGGCGCACGCTGACCTGGGCCTGGGAGTCGTACCGCGGCGCCCGGCCCGCTGTCGAGGGAGCCGCGTGATGCGCGTCAAGTTCACCGTCAACGGACGTCCGCAGCAGGCCGACGACGTCTGGGAGGGCGAGTCCCTGCTCTACGTCCTGCGTGAGCGGCTCGGCCTGCCCGGCTCGAAGAACGCCTGTGAGCAGGGCGAGTGCGGCTCCTGCACCGTGCGCCTGGACGGCGCGCCGGTCTGCTCCTGCCTGGTCGCCGCCGGCCAGGTGGAGGGCCGCGAGGTCGTCACCGTCGAGGGCCTGGCCGACTGCGCCAGGCAGCGCGCCGAGGGCGGCCACGCGTCCGGCGCCTGCGGCACCCCGCTCGACGAGGCCAAGGGGTGGCAGGCCCAGGGCGCCGACTCGCAGACCGGCGGGGGCGGCGAACTGTCCCCCGTCCAGCAGGCGTTCATCGACGCCGGCGCCGTGCAGTGCGGCTTCTGCACCCCCGGGCTGCTCGTGGCCTGCGACGAACTGCTCGAACGCAACCCGAGCCCGAGCGACGCCGACATCCGCGAGGCGCTGTCGGGCAACCTGTGCCGCTGCACGGGCTACGAGACGATCATGGACGCGGTCCGGCTCGCGGCCGCCCGTCAGACCGAGGGGGTGTGACGATGCCGTCCCCCGAGCGCTCCACCACGTTCGTACAGGGCCGAGCCCCCGCCGGCGCACCCGGGAAGATCACCCAGGGTGCGCAGACCAAGGGCGGCATCGGAGAGTCCACGCTCCGCCCCGACGGCATCCTCAAGGTCGCCGGCGAGTTCGCGTACGCGTCCGACCTGTGGCACGAGGACATGCTGTGGGGCCAGATCCTGCGCTCCCCGGTCGCCCACGCCGAGATCGTCTCGATCGACACCGGCGAGGCGCTGGCCACACCGGGCGTGTACGCCGTCCTGACCCACGACGACCTGCCCACCGAGGTGACCCGCTACGGCCTGGAGATCCGGGACACCCCGGTCCTCGCGCACGGCAAGGTCCGCCACCACGGGGAGCCGGTCGCGCTGGTCGCCGCCGACCACCCCGAGACCGCCCGCCGCGCCGCGGCGAAGATCAAGGTCGAGTACCGCGAGCTTCCGGTGATCACCGACGAGGCCTCGGCGCTCGCCCCGGACGCGATCCTCGTCCACGAGAACCGCGACGACGACCACATCGGCCACGTCCCGCACCCGAACATCGTGCACCGCCAGCCGATCGTCCGCGGCGACGTGGACCGCGCCCGCGAGCGGGCCGACGTGATCGTCGAGGGCGAGTACACCTTCGGCATGCAGGACCAGGCCTTCCTCGGCCCCGAGTCCGGTCTCGCGGTGCCCGAGGAGGACGGCGGCGTCCACCTCTACATCGCCACCCAGTGGCTCCACGCCGACCTGCGCCAGATCGCGCCCGTCCTCGGCCTGCCCGAGGAGAAGGTGCGGATGACGCTGGCCGGCGTCGGCGGCGCGTTCGGCGGCCGCGAGGACCTGTCGATGCAGATCCACGCCTGTCTGCTGGCGCTGCGCACCGGCAAGCCGGTGAAGATCGTCTACAACCGGTTCGAGTCCTTCTTCGGGCACGTCCACCGCCACCCGGCCAAGCTGCGTTACGAGCACGGCGCCACCAGGGACGGCAAGCTGACGCACGTGAAGTGCCGGATCGTCCTGGACGGCGGCGCCTACGCCTCGACCTCCTCGGCGGTCGTCGGCAACGCCTCCTCCCTCTCGGTCGGCCCGTACGTGGTCGACGACGTGGACATCGAGGCCCTCGCCCTCTACACCAACAACCCGCCCTGCGGCGCGATGCGCGGCTTCGGCGCGGTGCAGGCGTGCTTCGCCTACGAGGCGCAGATGGACAAGCTGGCCAACGAGCTGGGACTGCACCCGGTGGAGTTCCGGCAGCTCAACGCCATGGAGCAGGGGACGATCATGCCGACCGGGCAGCCGGTCGACTCGCCGGCCCCGGTCGCCGAACTCCTGCGCCGGGTCAAGGCGATGCCGCTGCCGCCGGAGCGCCAGTGGGAGTCCAGCGAGGGCTCCGACGTACGGCAGCTGCCCGGCGGGCTGTCCAACACCACCCACGGCGAGGACGTCGTCCGCGGTGTCGGCTACGCGGTCGGCATCAAGAACGTCGGCTTCTCCGAGGGCTTCGACGACTACTCCACCGCCAAGGTGCGCATGGAGGTCGTCGGCGGCAAGCCCGTCGCGACCGTGCACACCGCGATGGCGGAGGTCGGCCAGGGCGGTGTCACCGTCCACGCGCAGATCGCCCGCACGGAACTGGGCGTCGCCCAGGTGACCATCCACCCCGCCGACACCCGGGTCGGCAGCGCCGGTTCGACGTCCGCGTCCCGTCAGACGTACGTCACCGGCGGCGCCGTGAAGAACGCCTGCGAACTCGTCCGCGAGCAGGTCCTCGAGCTCGGCCGGCGCAGGTTCGGCTCCTCCCACCCGGCCTGGGCCACCGCCGAACTCCTGCTGGAGGGCGGCAAGGTCGTCACCGACGGCGGCGAAGTCCTCGCCGACCTGGCCGACGTCCTCCAGGACGACGTGGTGGAGATCGAGAAGGAGTGGCGGCACCGGCCGACCGAGCCCTTCGACCGGCGCACCGGCCAGGGCAACGGCCACGTCCAGTACTCCTTCGCCGCGCACCGCGCGGTCGTCGAGGTGGACACCGGGCTGGGCCTGGTGAAGGTCGTCGAACTGGCCTGCGCGCAGGACGTCGGCAAGGCGCTCAACCCGCTCTCCGTCATCGGCCAGATCCAGGGAGGCACCCTCCAGGGTCTGGGGGTGGCGGTGATGGAGGAGATCGTCGTCGACCCGAAGACCGCGCAGGTGAAGAACCCTTCCTTCACGGACTACCTGATCCCCACGATCCTCGACACGCCGACCATCCCGGTCGACGTGCTCGAACTCGCCGACGCACACGCTCCCTACGGGCTGCGCGGCGCCGGTGAGGCACCCACCCTGTCGTCCGCTCCGGCCGTGCTCGCGGCCATCCGCGACGCCACCGGTCTCCCGCTCGACCGCACTCCGGTGCGGCCGGAACATCTGACCGGCACGGCGTGACACCAAGACTCTCCGGGCGGCGCAGGGAACGTCACACCCTCCACGCGCCGCCCGGAGGAACCCCCTTTGAGTCCCGCTCCGCTCGCGGTCCTCGAAGTACCTGCAGTTCGTTCGTCTCGGGCCGTCCCCCGGGCCGTCCATTCCCAAATCCCGCAGCCACGGCCCAATCCGGCGCCGTCGGTTCCCACGCGGGTGCCCCTGTGAACCTTGGGAGATGGCACCATGACCCAGCAGTCAGTGGAGCCCAGGACCACCGCCGAAGACGCGGGCTCGGGAAGCCGCGTCCCGGCCGGACGGTCCTGGCTCGACCGGTACTTCCACATATCCCAGCGGGGATCCACTGTCGCGCGTGAAGTGCGCGGCGGCGTCACCACCTTCATGGCGATGGCGTACATCCTGCTGCTCAACCCCGTGATTCTCTCCGGCGCGGACAAGTCCGGGGACTCGCTCAGCCAGAAGGCGCTGATCACCGCGACCGCGCTCGGTGCGGCGTTCTGCACCCTTCTCATGGGCTGGTTCGGCAAGGTCCCGCTCGCCATGGCCGCGGGACTGTCCGTCTCCGGCGTGCTGGCCGGTCTCGTGATGGGCAACAAGGACCTGACCTGGGCCCAGGGCCTGGGCATGTGCGTCGCCTACGGTGTCGTGATCATGCTCCTGGTCGTCACGGGTCTGCGCGAGCTCATCATGAACGCGATCCCGTTGCCCCTGAAGCACGGCATCACGATCGGCATCGGCCTCTTCATCGCGTTCATCGGTCTGGTGAAGGCCGGATTCGTGCACGCCGGACAGGCCACGCCGGTCACCCTCGGAAACGGAGGCGAACTCGTCGGCTGGCCCGTGCTGCTCTTCGCGGTCACGCTGCTGCTGATCTTCATGCTCCAGTCCCGGAACGTTCCGGGCGCGATCCTCATCGGCATCGTCTCCGGCACGGTCCTCGCCATGATCGTCAACGCCGCGGGTCTCGCCGACGACAAGGCCTGGGCCAACGGTGAGGCCCCCGTACTGCACGGCAGCGTGGTGTCGATGCCGGACTTCTCGCTCATCGGCAAGGTGTCCTTCGGCGGCCTGGGCGACGTCGGCTACATGACGGTCACCTTCATCGTCTTCACACTGGTGCTCGCCGGCTTCTTCGACGCGATGGCCACCATCATCGGCATCGGCACCGAGGCCAACCTCGCCGACGAGAAGGGCCGTATGCCCGGCCTGTCCAAGGCCCTGTTCATCGACGGCGCCGGTGGTGTCATCGGCGGTGTCACGGGCGGTTCCGGACAGTCCGTCTTCATCGAGTCCGCCACCGGCGTCGGCGAGGGTGCCCGCACCGGACTCGCCTCGGTCGTCACCGGCGGGTTCTTCGCCCTCTGTCTCTTCTTCACGCCGCTCACGGCGATCGTGCCCCGCGAGGTGGCCTCGGCCGCCCTCGTCACCATCGGCGCGATGATGATGATGAACGCCCGTCACGTGGACTGGGGGGACCGCTCGGTGGCGATCCCGGTCTTCCTGACGGTCGTGATCATGCCGTTCACCTATTCGATCACCCCCGGTGTCGCCGCCGGTGTGATCTCCTACGCGGCCATCAGAATCGCCCAGGGGAAGTGGCGGGAGATCGGCCCGTTCATGTGGGGACTGACCGTCCTCTTCGTCATCTACTTCGCGCTCCATCCACTCCGTTCCCTGCTCGGCGTCCACTAGCCCCCGGGCCACCACGAGCTGTACCGGCAGGCGCTCGAGGACGGGAGACCGTCCTCGAGCGCTTCTCGTTGGCGACGAGGATGCCGTCGCCGCGATCGGCCGCGCCCCGGCGCTGGCAGCGATCGGCCCGTTGGCCTGAACACCCGTCACCGAACTTGCGCGCCGCGCCCCTTGACCTGCAAGGTGAGCCATCTGTAGCCGAAGGGACGGGGGAGCGGCGTGCCGGAGAAAGCGGGCGTGGTCGGACCGCGTACGGCGGACCAGCCGGGAGCGGGCGGGGACGAACCGGACGGTGAGGCGCGGGGACCGGGTCGGATGCGCCGGATGCCGGCCTGGGCGACCACGGTCCTGGGCGTCTTCCTGCTGACCGACCTCGTCGTGGTGTGCGGGGCGTTGCTCAGCCTGTGGCCGGCGCTGCTCGGCGTCGTCCGGGCGGGCGCGGCGCCGGGCGCCACGGCGCGGTGGTCGCCGTTCGGGCTCGGCGGCTGGGCGCTCACCGCCGACACGGCGATGCTGCTCGCGGTCGTCTGCTGCAGCGCGCTGGGCAGTTTCGTGCACGCGGCCACGTCGTTCGCCACGTACGTCGGCAACCGGCGGCTGTATGCCAGCTGGCTGTGGTGGTACCTGCTGCGGGCGGGCATCGGGGTCGCGCTCGCGCTGCTGGTGTACTTCCTGCTGCGCGGCGGCCTGGTCACGGGCAGTTCGGGCCCCGCGGCCACCAACCCGTACGGCTTCGCCGGGATCGCCGGCCTGTGCGGGCTGTTCTCCAAACAGGCCACGGACAAGCTCCGCGAGGTCTGCGACACGATCCTCAGCACCCGCACCGACGGCGACCGGGACCGCCAGGACAAACTGGAGACCGCGGCCGCCCACCCGCAGGACGGGAAGGCGTAGGAGCCCCTTCGGGTGCGCCCGGCGGTCAGCCCGGCGTTGCGAGCAGGTGGTTCAGCGCACGGCCGAAGACCGTGCGGGACGCCGCGCGCAGGAGGGGGTCGGCCGGCGCGGGCAGGAAGCGCACGCGCAGTTCCTCCCGCCACACCACCCGGGTACGGCCGCCGGGGCCCGGGTGGGTCTCCAGCTCCGCCCAGCCGAGGACGACGCGGCCGCGTTTCTCCAGGCGGCACAGGCCGGGGCCGTCGTCCGTCGGCGGCTGCCAGGCCGTGACCTCCATCGGGTCGGCGAAGCCGAGCGGGCCGAGCCCCGTGCGGGCCACGACCACCGTGCCCTGCCGGGTCGGCCCGGCGGGGACCACGACGACCCGGGTCAGCGGCACCGCGGCGCCGTGCCGGGGCCAGTTCGTGAGGCGGCGCCACACCTCCGGCTGGGGGAGCGGCACCGTACGTTCGAGGCGGAAGTGGACCACGCCGAGATCCTAGGGGACGCGGCCGGTTCAGCGGCGCGCCCGCCGGCCCGCTCACCCTTTCGCGTCCGGGTGCGCTCCGCCGCGTGGCCTCAGGGCCGGTACACCTCTCCCGGCTCCGCCTTCCCCGGTGCGAGGAGCTGCGGCACCGTCACGAAGACGTAGCCGCGTTCCTTGAGGGCGTCGATGATGCCGGGGACCGCGGGCACGGTGCCCGGGTAGATGTCGTGCAGCAGGATGATGCCGTCCCGGGACGCCTGGTCGAGCACGCGCTTCTGGATGAGCGCGGAGTCGTTCGTCGTGTAGTCCTTCGCGGTGACGCTCCACAGGACCTCCGCGAGGCCCATCTCCTTGGAGATCTTGTTCACCGTGTCGTTGGTGCGGCCCTGCGGCGGACGCATCAGCGTCGGCCTGTGCCCGGTGAGCTTCTCTATCGCGTCGTTCGGGCGCTTGAGTTCCTCACGTATCTCGTCCGGCTCGATCTCGGTCAGTATCTTGTGGTCCCAGGTGTGGCTGGCCACCTCGTGCCCCTCGGCCGCCATCCGCTTGACCAGCTCCGGGTACTTCGTGATGTGCCGCTCGCCGAGCAGGAAGAACGTCGCCGGCACCTGCTTCTGCTTCAGGATGTCCAGCAGCCGCGCGGAGTTCTCGCTGGGCCCGGCGTCGAAGGTGAGCGCGATGCACTTGGCCTGCCGGCAGTCCACGGTGCCGTAGCGGGCCGCCTGGACGGTGGCCGCCGGGTGGGCGCGGGCGGCGCTCGGCGCGGTGGTGTCCAGGCGGGTGCACCCGCTCAGCGCCAGCGTCACGGCGGCGGCGGCCGAAAGGATCGCCGCGCCGCGGAACGCGGTCCCCGTTCTTGTCGTCTTCCTGCTCAGTGAAGGCATGGAGCCACTATACATAGCGTGTATACGCAGGGTGTATAGTCCATGATCGCTACCCGATTCCATGAATGTGACGGTGCTCACCGGTTACTCGCGCGGACACGCAAGTGAAGCGAGAGTGAGGAGAGCCCCGTGAGCGCATACCCCTGGCGCCGGGTGCTGGTCACCGGCGGAGCCGGATTCGTCGGGTCCCATCTGTGCGGCCGGCTGCTGGACGGCGGCTGCGACGTCGTCTGCCTGGACAATCTCGCCACCGGTTCCCGGGCCAACGTGGCGGAGCTGAACACCCGCCCCGGCTTCCGCTTCGTCCGCGGCGACGCCACCGACCCGGCCGTATGGCGGGCCCTGCCCGGCCGTTTCGACCTGGTGCTGCACTTCGCCTGCCCGGCCTCCCCGGCCGACTACCTGCGGCTGCCCCTGGAGACCCTCGAGGTCGGCTCCACCGGCACCCGCCTCGCCCTGGAGCGGGCCCACACCGACGGCGCCCGCTTCCTGCTCGCCTCCACCTCCGAGGTCTACGGCGACCCGCTGGAGCATCCCCAGCGCGAGACCTACTGGGGCAACGTCAACCCCAACGGCCCGCGCAGCGTCTACGACGAGTCGAAGCGCTTCGCCGAGGCCCTGGTCACGGCCCACCGCGGCGTCCACGGCACCGACACCGCCGTCGTGCGGATCTTCAACACCTACGGCCCCCGCATGCGCACCGGCGACGGCCGCGCCGTGCCCACCTTCATCGCGCAGGCCCTGGACGGCATGCCCCTCACCGTGGCCGGCGACGGCGGCCAGACCCGCTCGCTGTGCTACGTCGACGACACCGTCACCGGCATCCTCGCCCTCGCCGCCTCCGGTGAGGCCGGCCCCGTCAACATCGGCGGCGCCGACGAGATCACCATGCTGGAGCTGGCCCGCCGGATCATCGACCTCACCGGCTCCGCCTCCAGGGTCCGCTTCGTCGAGCGCCCCGTCGACGACCCCTGCCGCCGCCGCCCCGACACCCGGCTCGCCCGCGAGCTGCTGGGCTGGCAGCCCCAGGTCGACTGGACCGAGGGCCTGAAGCGCACCATTGGCTGGTTCTCGCGGTCCGTGGCCGCCTGAGCCGCTCCACGCAGGATCGATTTGACCTGGCTCGGAGTGAAAAATCCGCGTATTTCGGTCCTAGTTGTCTCCAAGTGTTTGAGTCAGCCGCACCGCGGCACCCGCACAGCCCAGAGCCCCCGACCGCCTCCCGGGACGGAGCAAGCCCCATGCGCATCCTTGGAATCAACGCCCTGTTCCATGACCCGGCCGCCGCTCTGGTCGTGGACGGACGCGCCGTCGCCGCCGCCGAGGAAGAGCGTTTCAGCCGCCGCAAGCACGGCAAGCGGCCCCTGCCGTTCTCCGCCTGGGAACTGCCCGAACTGTCGGCGCGCTGGTGCCTGGACCACGCCGGGCTGCGGCCGGAGGAGCTCGACGCCGTCACGTACTCCTTCGACCCGAAGCTCGCCCGGCCCGCCGCCGACATGGGCCTGAACGACCCGTGGGACCCGCTGCGCCTGGAGTACGCCCGCCGCGCACCCGAGTTCCTCGCCGAGGCCCTGCCCGGCCTGGACCCCGAGCGGGTCGTCTTCGTCCCGCACCACGTGGCGCACGCCGCCTCCGCCGGGCCCGCCTCACCGCACCCCGACAGCGCCGTCCTGGTCCTGGACGGCCGCGGCGAATCCGCCTCCCACCTGGCCGGACGCTTCGACGACGGCAAGCTCGACACCCTGCACACCCAGGCCCTGCCCGACTCCCTCGGCCTGGTCTACGAGGAGCTGACCGAGCACCTGGGCTTCCTGCGCTCCAGCGACGAGTTCAAGGTCATGGCGCTCGCCTCCTACGGCAAGCCCCGCTTCCTCGACCGGCTCCGGCAGCACGTCCACGCCACCGGCGACGGCGGCTTCCGGGCGCACGGCGTCGACTGGGCCGCCTTCGCCCCCGCCCGCGGCAAGGACGAGCCGTGGACCCAGGACCACGCCGACCTGGCCGCCAGCGCCCAGGCCGCCCTGGAGGAGACCTTGCTGGAACTGGTGCACTGGCTGCACCGCGAGGCCGGCGGCGAAGCCCTCACCATGGCCGGCGGCGTCGCCCTCAACTGCGTCGCCAACTCCACGATCGCCCGGCGGGGCCCCTTCCAGCACGTGTGGGTGCAGCCCGCCGCCGGTGACGCCGGCACCGCGCTCGGCGGTGCTCTCTTCCTGGCCGCGCAGGCCGAGGACACCGAGCCCATGCCCGGCGCCGACCTGGGCCGCGGCTGGAGCGACGAGGAGCTGCGCGCCTGGCTGGAGACGGCCGGCGTGCCCTACGAGCGCCCCGACGACATCGCCGAGGCGGTCGCCGAGGAACTCGCCCGCGACGGCATCGTCGCCTGGTTCCAGGGCCGCAGCGAGTACGGCCCGCGCGCCCTCGGCCACCGCTCGCTGATGGCGCACCCCGGTCGCGAGGAGAACCTCGAGCGGCTGAACCACGTCAAGGGCCGCGAGGAATTCCGCCCGGTCGCGCCCATGGTGCGCGCCGAACGCGCCGCGGACCTGTTCGACGGGCCGCTGCCCAGCCCGTACATGCTCTTCGTGCACGACGTGCACCCCGCCTGGCGCGACCGCATCCCCGCCGTCGTCCACGTCGACGGCACCGCCCGCATCCAGACCGTCGAGGAGCGCTCCGAGCCGCTCGTCGCCCGCATGCTTGCTGCGTTCGAGCGCCGAACCGGACTTCCCGTCGTCGTCAACACCAGCCTCAACACGGCCGGGCGGCCCATGGTCGACGACCCGCGCGACGCCCTGGAGTGCTTCGGCTCCGCCCCCGTGGACCTGCTGGCGATCGGACCGTACGCGGTGCGCCGGGGTCGGGCCTACGCGAAGGGACACGGCGCATGACCGCATACGCCGTGGTGATCCCCACCCTGGTGCGCGACACGCTGGCCGACTGCCTGGCCGCGCTCGCCGCCGCCACCGGGCCGCGCCCCGACGAGATCGTCGTCGTCGACGACCGGCCCGGCCCCGACCCGGACCCCGAGGCGCTGGACCACCCGCTCAGCGTCCTCGGGGACCTGCGCGAGCGCACCCTCGTCGTCAGCAGCGGCGGACGCGGCCCGGCCGCCGCCCGCAACACCGGCACCCAGGCCGTCACCGCACCCTGGGTGGCCTTCCTCGACGACGACGTCCAGGTCGGCCCGCACTGGTGCGACCAGCTGGTGCAGGACCTTCAGGAGGCCACCCCGGACACCGGCGCGGTACAGGGCGTCATCGCCGTGCCCCTGCCCGGGCACCGGCGGCCCACCGACTGGGAACGCGCCACGGCCGGCCTGGCGCAGGCCCGCTGGATCACCGCCGACATGGCCTACCGCACCGAGACCCTCAAGCAGGTCGGCGGCTTCGACGAACGCTTCCAGCGCGCCTTTCGCGAGGACGCCGACCTCGCCCTGCGCGTGCTGGACGCCGGCTGGCGCATCCGCCAGGGCCGGCGCACCACCCGGCACCCGGTCCGGCCCGCCGACCGCTGGGTGTCCCTGCGCGCCCAGCGCGGCAACGCCGACGACGCCCTCATGCGCTACCTGCACGGCCCCGACTGGTGGCACCGGGCCCTCGCCCCGCGCGGCCGTATCCGCGGCCACATCGCCACCACCGCTGCCGGGC
This sequence comes from Streptomyces sp. NPDC049915, assembly GCF_040656475.1. Taxonomy (NCBI): domain Bacteria; kingdom Bacillati; phylum Actinomycetota; class Actinomycetes; order Kitasatosporales; family Streptomycetaceae; genus Streptomyces; species Streptomyces sp. NPDC049915. The sequence goes on along the minus strand of NZ_JBFAMH010000001.1, from coordinate 384,388 downwards.
TGACCGCCGTCGGCTGCGCGCTCACCGGGCACCGGCAGGCCGCCGTCCTCGCCGCGCTGGGCTGGGCGGCCGGCACCGCCGAGTTCGCCTGGGCGCGCATCGCGCCCGGACCGCGCACCCGGCACGAGGTCGACACCATGCTCGCCACCAGCGTGCTCATCCCACCCGCGGCCACCTGGCACTGGCTGAACGGCCTGGTACGGCACCGCGGGGCCGCGCCCTGGCGGGAGGTGGCGCTGTGACGGCGATCCGCGCGGTGCTCTTCGACCGCGACGGCACCCTCGTCGAGGACGTGCCCTACAACGGCGACCCCGACCGTGTGCGCCCGATGCCCGGCGCCCGCGAGGCCGTCGAGCTGCTGCGCGCCCACGGCATCGCCACCGGCGTCGTCACCAACCAGTCCGGCGTCGCCCGCGGCCTGATCACCGAGGCCGACGTACGCCGCGTCAACGAGCGCGTCGACGAACTGCTCGGCCCGTTCGACGTGTTCGCGATCTGCCCGCACGGCCCCGACGACGGCTGCCACTGCCGCAAGCCGCAGCCCGGGATGATCCTGTGGGCCGCCGGACGGCTGTGCACGCCCCCCGGCCGGCTCGCCGTCATCGGCGACATCGGCGCCGACGTCGAGGCCGCCCGCCGGGCCGGCGCCCACGGCATCCTCGTCCCCACGCCGGTGACCCGCCCCGAGGAGACGGCGAGCGCCGAGCACGTGGCGCCCAACCTGCACACCGCCGTCCGCGCCCTCCTCGACGGCCCGCCCCACGGCCACGTCCTGGCCGACGAGCGGCCCGTCGCCGACGCCTACCGGGAGGCGCGATGAGAGCTGTCGTCACCCGCCTCGACAGCTTCGGCGACGTCCTGCTCGCCGGGCCCGCGATCCGTGCCGTCGCCGCCCGCGCCGACCACGTCACCCTGCTGTGCGGGCCGCTCGGCGAGCCCGCCGCCCGCATGCTGCCCGGCGTCGACGAGGTCGTCGTCTGGAACGCCCCCTGGGCCGGGTTCGACCCGCCGCCCGTCCGCCGCACCGAGATCGACGCGCTCACCGAAGCCCTCGACGCCGACACCGGGCTCATCCTGACCTCCTTCCACCAGTCGCCGCTGCCCACCGCGCTCGTGCTGCGCCTGGCCGGGGTGCGGCGCCTCGCCGCCGACAGCGTGGACCACCCCGGCTCCCTGCTCGACGTACGCCACCAGCGCGCCGAGCACGCCCACGAGGCGGAGGCCGCCCTCGACCTGGCCGAGGCCGCGGGCTTCCCGCGCGTCGACGACGGACACCTCGCCGTCCTGCCCCCGCCCGACACCGGCGAACTGACCGGCGGCCGGCCGTACGTCGTCCTGCACGCCGGCTCCAGCGTCCCCGCCCGCGCCTGGAGCCCCGGCCGCTGCGCCGAGGCCGTGCGCGAGCTGACCGCCGCCGGACACCGCGTCGTCGTCACCGGCGGGCGCGGCGAGCGCGAGCTGACCGCGCACGTCGCCGGGGACACGGCGCTCGACCTCGGCGGCCGTACCGATGCCCGGGAGCTGGCCGGCGTCCTCGCCCGCGCCGCCGCCGTCGTCACCGGCAACACCGGGCCCGCCCATCTCGCCGCCGCCGTCGGCACCCCCGTCGTCTCCCTGTTCGCCCCCGTCGTACCGGCCGAGCGCTGGCGCCCCTACGGCGTGCCGTACGTGCTGCTCGGCGACCAGAGCGCGCCCTGCGCCGGAAGCCGGGCCCGCACCTGTCCCGTCCCCGGCCACCCGTGCCTTCAGTCCGTGTCCGCCCACGACGTGGTCGCCGCAGTGGAGAAGGTGATGCAGGCATGAGGATCCTGATCTGGCACGTGCACGGCTCCTGGACGACGTCCTTCGTCCAGGGCCCGCACACCTGCCTCGTCCCGGTCACCCCCGACCGCGGCCCCGACGGCCTCGGCCGCGCCCGCACCTTCGACTGGCCCGGCAGCGTGCTCGAAGTGCCGCCCGAGCGCCTGCGCGAGGAGGAGATCGACCTCGTCGTCCTGCAACGCCCCCATGAACTCGCCCTCGTGGACGAGTGGCTGGGCCGCCGCCCGCCGATGGTCTACCTGGAGCACAACGCCCCGCACGGCGACGTCCCCGACACCCGGCACCCGATGGCGGACCAGTCGGCGATCCCGATCGTGCACGTCACCCACTTCAACCGGCTGATGTGGGACAACGGCCAGGCCCCCACCGCCGTCGTCGAACACGGCATCGTCGACCCCGGCCCGCTGTGGACCGGCGAGGTGCCGCACGCCGCCGTCGTCGTCAACGAGCCCGTACGGCGCGGCCGCACCACCGGCACGGACCTGCTGCCGTTCTTCGCCGAGGCCGCCGCGCTGGACGTCTTCGGCATGAAGGCCGACCAGCTGTCCCTGCCCGGCATCCGGACCTTCGATCTGCCGCAGCGCGAGCTGCACGCGCAGATGGCCCGCCGCCGGCTCTACCTCCACCCGGTCCGCTGGACCTCCCTCGGCCTGTCCCTGCTGGAAGCGATGCATCTGGGGATGCCGGTCGTGGCGCTCGCCACCACAGAGGTGACCGAGGCGGTGCCCGAGGGCGCCGGGGTGGTCTCCAACCGCATCGACGTACTGAAAGACGCCGTACGGGACTTCGTCGCCGACCCGCTGCACGCCCGCGCCGTCGGCGAGGGCGCACGCGCCGCGGCGCTCGCCCGCTACGGGCTGACCCGCTTCCTGGACGACTGGGAGCGGCTGCTGAAGGAGGTGACCCGATGAGGATCGCCATGGTGTCCGAGCACGCGAGCCCCCTCGCGGTACTCGGCGGGGTGGACGCCGGTGGCCAGAACGTGTACGTGGCCCGTCTCAGCGAGGAACTGGCGAGCCGCGGTCACGACGTCACCGTCCACACCCGGCGCGACTCCACCGACCTGCCCGACCGGGTGACCATGCCCGGCGGCACCGTCGTCGAGCACGTGCCGGCCGGGCCGCCCCGGCCCGTCCCCAAGGACGAGCTGTTCCCGTACATGCCCGGCTTCGGCGCCCACCTGGCGCGGGCCTGGCAGCGCGAGCGACCGGACACGGTGCACGCCCACTTCTGGATGTCCGGCATGGCCGCCCGCATCGGCGCTCACCCCCACGGCATCCCCGTCGTGCAGACCTACCACGCCCTCGGCACCGTCAAGCGGCGCCACCAAGGCCGCCGTGACACCAGTCCCTTCGAACGCGTCGGTATCGAGCGGCAGTTGGGCCGCACATGCAGCCGCGTCCTGGCCACCTGCACCGACGAGGTGTACGAACTCGCCGACATGGGCGTCTCCCCGCAACGGGTGTCCGTGGTGCCGTGCGGCGTGGACGCCGACCACTTCCACCCCGGGGCCCGCGACCGCCGCCATGTGCCGCCGCGCGAGCAGCGTCACCGGATCCTGTCCTGCGGGCGGCTCGTGCGCCGCAAGGGCTACGACAAGGCCATCCGCGCCCTGACCCGCATCCCCGACACCGAACTGCTCATCGCCGGCGGCCCGCCGCCCGGTCTGCTGGAGACCGACCCGGAGGCCGAACGGCTGCTGAAGCTCGCCGAACGGGCCGGAGTCGCCGACCGGGTGCGGCTGATCGGCGCCGTCGACCCCGCGCACATGCCCGCCGTCATGGGCAGCGCCGACCTGGTGCTGTGCACGCCGGTGTACGAGCCGTTCGGCATCGTGCCACTGGAGGCCATGGCGTGCGGCGTGCCGGTCGTCGCCACCGACGTCGGCGGCCACAAGGACACCGTCGCCGACGGCGTCACCGGACGCCGGGTCCCGGCCGGGGACGCCTGGGCGGTCGCCGAGGCCGTACGGGACCTCCTCGGCGACGGCGAACTGCGCCGCCGTATGGGCGAGACCGCGCGGGAACGCGTCCTCGCCCGCTACACCTGGCACCGGGTCGCGGACGGCGTCGAACAGGTCTACCGCCAGGTCGCCGTCGGACGCGGCCTGCGCACGGAGGTGGCGTGATGAGTGCCCCCGCACGCACGAAGGGCGGCGGCTCCCGCGACCCCGCAACCAGGAAAAGTGACGGCACGAGCGCCCACGCACCCGCGAAAGGTGGCGGCATGAGCACCCACGCACCGTCGCCGGTGGCGGCCCACTGCGACGAACTCCTCGACGCGCTCGGCCAGTTCAGGGAGCGTTCCTACCTCACCGAGCGGTGGGGCGAACAGCTCGCCAAGGTGCTCGGCGGCGGCGGACGGCTGCTCGCCGCGGGCAACGGCGGCAGCGCCGCCCAGGCCCAGCACCTGACCGCCGAACTGGTCGGCCGCTACCGCGACGACCGGCCGCCGTTCTCCGCGATCGCCCTGCACGCCGACACCTCCGCCACCACCGCCATCGCCAACGACTACGGCGTCGACGAGGTGTTCGCCCGCCAGGTCCGCGCGCACGGCCGCCCCGGCGACGTGCTGATGCTGCTGTCCACGTCCGGCGCCAGCGCCAACCTGCTGTCCGCCGCCGACGCGGGCCGCGAGGCCGGGCTGAGCGTGTGGGCCCTGACCGGGGCGGCGCCCAACCCGCTGATGGCGGGCAGCGACGAGGCGCTGTGCGTGCCCGCCGCCACCACGGCGACCGTGCAGGAACTCCACCTGGTCGCCGTCCACATGATCTGCCAGGCGTTCGACGCGGCAGTGGAGCGCATCCACGGGAGGTGACCGGATGACGACGCACGGCTCTTCCAAGGCCCCCCTCGTCGTGGTCGGCGACGCCCTGCTCGACCGCGATCTGACCGGCAGCGCCGACCGCCTCGCCCCCGACGCGCCGGTGCCGGTCGTCGCCGGCTGCGAGGAACGCGTCCGCCCCGGCGGCGCCGCGCTCGCCGCGTACCTCGCGGCCGCCGACGGCCGGCCCGTCACCCTGATCACCGGCCTCGGCGACGACCCGGCGAGCGAGCGGCTGCGCGAACTCCTCGACGGACGTGTGGAGGTGATCGCGCTGCCGCTGACCGGAGCACTGTCGGAGAAGACCCGTGTGCTGGCCCGCGGCCGCCCCGTGGTCCGCCTGGACCGCGGTGACGGACGGGCCCGCGCGGCCACCGAGGAGGCCCGCGCCGCGCTGCGGGCGGCCCCGGCCGTGCTGGTGTCCGACTACGGCCGCGGCGCGGCGGACGCCCTGCGGGACGTGCTGACCGAACGCCCCCCGCTGGTCTGGGACCCGCATCCGCGCGGCGGCCCGCCGGTGCCGGGCACCCGGCTCGTCACCCCGGCCCGCTCCGAGGCGGAGGCCTTCGCCCGGCAGACGGACGCCGGGGCGGACACGCCGGGCGGAGAGCTGCGGCAGGCCGCCGGGCAGGCCGCCGCGCTCGTACGGCACTGGCGGGTCGGCGCCGTCTCCGTGACCCTCGGCGTGCGCGGCGCACTGCTGTCCTACGGCGACCACCCGCTGCTCGTGCCCGCGCCCGCCGCCCACGAGGGCGACCCGTGCGGAGCCGGTGACCGCTTCGCCGCAACGGCGGCCGGACTGCTCGCCGACGGGTCCCTGGTGGGCGAGGCGCTCCAGGGCGCCGTCGCCGCGGCGACGGCATTCGTCGGGTCCGGCGGTGCCGCCGCGATCACCCCGGCTCCCGGCCGGACACCGGCACCGGCCGCCCCCACCGCGCCCTCCGGTGACGGCGCGTCCGGCGACCCCTTCGCCGTCGCCGCCCGCGTCCGCGCCTTCGGCGGGACCGTCGTCGCCGCCGGTGGCTGCTTCGACCTGCTGCACGCCGGGCACGTCGGCCTGCTCCAGGCCGCCCGGCGCATCGGCGACTGCCTCGTGGTGTGCGTCAACTCCGACGACTCCGTGCGCCGCCGCAAGGGCGACGGCCGCCCGGTCAACCCCCTCGCCGACCGGGTCCGCGTCCTGCGCGCCCTGGGCTGCGTCGACGCGGTCGCCGTGTTCGACGAGGACACCCCCGAGCGGCTGCTCGCCGAACTGCGCCCCGACGTATGGGTCAAGGGCGGCGACTACACCGGCGCCGACCTGCCCGAGGCGGCGCTGCTGCGGGAATGGGGCGGACAGGCCGTCCTGCTGCCCTACCTCGACGGCCGCTCCTCCACCGCGCTGATCGCCCGCGCCGCGGAGGGCGCCCGGTGACCCGGCCCCGGCTGCTCGTCCTGCGCGCCCTGGGCCTGGGCGACCTGCTGGCCGGGGTGCCCGCGCTGCGCGCCCTGCGCCGCGGCTTCCCCGGCCACGAGCTGATCCTCGCCGCGCCCGCCGGGCTGACCCCGGTCGCCGACGTCACGGGAGCCGTCGACCGGCTGCTGCCCGCCGCCGCGCCCGGCCGCGCCGTACCACGGCACATCGACTGGACCGGGCCGCCGCCCGATCTCGCCGTCGACCTGCACGGCAACGGGCCGCCCAGCCACCGCCTCCTCCAGACGCTGCACCCGCGCCGGCTGTGGGCCTTCGCGCACCCCGGCACCCCGGAGATCGACGGGCCGCCGTGGTGGGCGGAGGAACACGAGCGGGACCGCTGGTGCCGCTTCGTGGAGTACTACGGCGTCGCAGCCGACCCCGCGGACCTGCTGCTGCCCGCGCCGCCCGGACCGTCCCCGGCGCCGGACGCCGTCGTGCTGCACCCGGGCGCCGGGGCGCCGTCGCGGTGCTGGCCCATCGAGCGGTACGCCGCCGTCGCGACCGCTCTGCGCGAGCGCGGACTGCGGGTCGTGGTCACCGGGGGAGAGGGCGAGGAGGACCTCGTCGCCCGGCTCGCCAAAGCGGCCCGGCTGCCCGACACCGACACCTTCGGCGGCGGCCTGCCCTTCGCCCGCCTGTCCGCCCTGGTCGCCGGCGCCCGCGCCGTGATCAGCGGCGACACCGGCATCGCGCACCTCGCCGTCGCCCACGCCACCCGCTCGGTGACCCTGTTCGGGCCCGTCGCGCCCAGCCGCTGGGGACCCCCGGACGACCCGCGCCACCGGGTGCTCTGGCGCCCCGGCCCGCAGCAGGGCGACCCGCACGGCAGCCGGCCCGACCCGGCGCTGCTGCGGATCACCCCCGACGACGTCCTGCACGCCTACGACCGGCTGCCGTCATGAGTGACCTCGGCATCGTCATCGCCACCCGGGACCGCGCGGACCGTACGGCCGGCGCCCTGCGCCATCTCACCGCACTGCCCGAGCGGCCCGAGATCCTCGTCGTGGACAACGCCTCCCGCGACCACACCCGCGCCCTGATCGCCCGCGACTTCCCGCAGGTCCGGGTACTCACGCTGCCCGAGAACCGGGGCGCGCTCGCCCGCACCGAAGGGGTACGCGCGCTGAACACGCCGTACATCGCCTTCAGCGACGACGACTCTTGGTGGGAGGCGGGCTCGCTGGAACTCGCCGCGAAGCTGCTGGACGCCCATCCCCGGCTCGGCCTGATCTCGGCGCGCACCCTCGTCGGCCCCGGCGAGGAGGAGGACCCGCTCAACGACGTCCTCGCCCACTCCCCGCTCGGACCCGCCGTCGACCTGCCCGGCGTCCAGGTACTCGGCTTCCTCGCCTGCGCCAGCGTGGTGCGCCGCAGCGCCTACCTCGACGCGGGCGGCTTCCACCCGGTGCTGTTCTTCGGCGGCGAGGAGACCCTGCTCGCCTACGACCTCGCCGCGCGCGGCTGGGGCGTCACCCACTGCCCGGACGTCGTCGCCCACCACCACCCCGACCCGGCGTCGCCGCGCCCCGGCCGTCCGGCCGCCCAGCGCCGCAACGACGTCCTCACCGCCTGGCTGCGCCGCCCCCTGCCGCAGGCCCTGGCCCGCACCCGTGACCTGGCGGCCGAGGCACGCCGCGACCCCGTCGCCCGGCAGGCCCTGCGCGAGACCCTGACCCGTCTGCCGGCCGCCCTGCGCGCCCGCCGCCCCCTGCCGCCCCACCTGGAGCGCGCCGCCCGCACACTGGACGGAGCCCAGCCATGACCGACCCGCGCACCACCGTCGTCGTCATCACCCACAACCGGCGCGACGAACTCCTGCGCACCCTCGGCCATCTGGCCGAACTCCCCGAGAAGCCACCGGTGATCGTCGTCGACAACGCCTCCGCCGACGGCACCGCCGACGCCGTTGCAAAGAAGCATCCGCAGGTACGGTTGCTGCGGCCCGGCCGCAACCTCGGCGCCATCGGGCGCAACCTCGCGGTGCGTGAGGTCCGCACCCCGTACGTGGCGTTCTGCGACGACGACTCCTGGTGGTCGCCCGGCGCGCTGTCCGGCGCCGCCGACCTGCTCGACCGGTACCCCTCGCTCGCCACCGTCACCGCACGCATCCTCGTCGAACCCGGCTCCACCGAGGACCCGATCACCGAGGAACTGCGCAACTCGCCCGTGCCCGCCCCCCGCTGGCTGCCCGGACCGGCACTCGGCTCCTTCCTGGCCGCCGCGACCGTGCTGCGCACCGAGGCCTTCCGCGCCGCCGGCGGCTTCCATCCGCGGCTGTGGCTCGGCGGCGAGGAGGAGCTGCTCGCCGTCGACCTGGCCGCGAACGGCTGGTGGCTGACGTACGCCGACCATCTGACGATCCATCACCAGCCGTCCCGTGCGCGGGACGCCACCCTGCGCCGGGCGCACGGCATCCGCAACACACTGTGGTTCACCTGGCTGCGCCGGCCGGCCCGCCCCGCGCTGCGCCGCACCGTCCACCTCGCGCGCACGGTCCCCCGCGACACGGTGTCGCTGCGGGCCTTCGCCGAGGCCGCGGCCGCGCTGCCGTGGGTCCTGCGCGAGCGGCGGGTGCTGCCCGCCGACGTCGAGGCGCGGATACGGCTGCTGGAGGACGCCCAGCGGCAGTCGAAGGCGCGGCGCTACGTCGGCTGAGCGCACCGCCACTCCCCAGTGCACAGGCAGGAGCGGGGCGGCCGTCGAGACGGCCGCCCCGCTCCCACCTCATGCCCACCCTGGCGTTCTCATGGCTCGGCCCACCGGCACAGCAGCCGGAACACCGCGAACAGCGTCACCGGCCAGACGAAGGCGAACGCCCAGATCGCCGCGGGATGGGAGGTGCTGATGCCGGTCACCATCAGCCCGACGGCCACCGCGAGCAGCGCGGCGACGGTCAGCGGATGCGGCCGGTAGGCGGCCAGCCGGGCCGGCCATGACCTCCGCGGCCGCTCGAGCGTGCGCAGCCGGCGCGTGAGCCGGCGGTCGCGTCGCAGGTCGCGCTCCAGGTCGTCCAGTATCCGTTGTTCGTGGTCGGGGAGTCGGCCGATCGACACGGGGCCTCCAGGGGAAACGTCGGGAGGGGCCTTCTACGGGGGTGCCCCCAGGGGAAATGCCGGAAGGGATGTCCTTCGCGGGTGCCCCGCCCGCCGTAGGGGCTAACCGGCCGCGGCGACCCGCAGAGCGTCCGGCAACACGTCCGCGCCGTCCGCCGAGCGGAAGCCGGCCGCGATGTGCCGGGCCCGCTCGCGGCCCTCACCCAGGCACCACTGCCACCAGCGACCGAGCCCGTCACCGTCCAGCCGGTCGGCCGGCAGCAGCGCGGGCCAGCCGCAGGCCCGCGCCTGCGCCGTCACCTTGGCGCCGCCCGCCACCGGGTCGATCGCCAGCGCCGGCGTCCCGGCGCGCAGCGCCAGCACCAGACCGTGCAGCCGGTCCGTGACGACGAGGTCCAGGCGGGCCAGCACCGCCTCGAACTGGGCGGCCGTCGCGCACAGCCGCCAGTCGTGGGAGTCCAGCCGGGTCTCCAGCTCCAGCCGCGCGCAGTCCCGCCCGGACAGCCACCCCGTGACCGCCTCGGCGACCTCGGCGTGCCGCCGCTGACCGCCGTACTCGTGCTGCCCGTGGGTGAGGATCACGCCGGCCACCGGCCGGGCGGGCGGCGCGGGGGCGCGGGCGGCCAGGTCCAGGGACGGCTCGGCGCCCGGCGCGTCCCGCGCCAGCACCTGGTGGAAACCGGTGACGGCCCGGCTGTCCGGGTCGATCACGGACGTGCCGACGGCGATCCGCGCGCAGTGCGCGAACCGCCGGTGCAGGTCCTCGACCTGGGGACCGTGCAGCGGCCCGCACACGAACACCAGATGCGTGTAGTCCTCGGGGCGTACGTCGTCCAGGTGCAGGGCATCGGCCCGGAACCCCGGGCTCCATACGACGTCGTAGGGCAGCCGCTCCCGGTCCAGCACGGCGCGCACCCGGTCAAGCGCCAGCACGTCACCGGCGGTCGCCTCCCCGTCCCGGAAGGTGAACCACCCCGTCAGCAGAATCCGTCCTCGCACAGTGGCCCCGAGTGCCCCCGGAGCGCCGCGGTCATGCGAGCAGACCTGCACCCGGAAGGCGTCCCGGACGTCACCCGCCACGGCCTCGGCCCATCGGCCCCGGCATGTTCGGCCGCCCCGAATGCCCCCACGACTGCCGTCCCGATCCGGATCGGCGAGGGCGTCGCGGACAGAAGGTGTCCGCAACTCCGGCTACCGTGCGGGCATGGCCAAGACGACGACGGCTCCCGTGCTCGGCGCCCGTGCCCTCAACCGCGCGACCCTGGAGCGGCAACTGCTGCTGACCCGGTCGCCGTTGACGGCCCACGAAGCCGTGTCCCACCTCCTCGGACTGCAGGCGCAGAACGTCAAGCCGCCCTACTACGCGCTCGCCGCCCGCCTCGACGGCTTCGCGCCCGAACAGCTCTCCCGGCTCATGGTCGACCGTGCCGTCGCCCGCATGGTCACCCTGCGCTCCACCATCCACACCCACACCGCCGACGACTGCCTCACCCTGCGCCCGCTGGTCCAGCCCGCCCGCGCACGCGAACTCACCGCGTTCCGCAAGGGGCTGACGGGCGTCGACCTCGACCGGCTCGCCGCGCTCGCCCGGGACCTCGTCGAAGAAGAGCCACGCACCCTGAAGCAACTGCGTGAGGCGCTGCAGCCGCACTGGCCGGACGCCGACCCGCAGGCCCTCGGCATCGCCGCCCGCTGCACCCTGCCGCTCGTCCAGGTCACCCCGCGCGGACTGTGGGGCGCGAGCGGTCAGGTCGCGCTCACCACCGCCGAGCACTGGCTGGGCCGGCCCACCGAGCCGCCCGCCGGCCCGGACGCGACCGTCCTGCGCTACCTCGCCGCCTTCGGCCCCGCCTCGGTCAAGGACATGCAGACCTGGGCCGGTCTCACCCGGCTGCGCGACGCCTTCGAACGGCTCAGGCCCCAGCTGCTCACCTTCCGCGACGAGCAGGGTGTCGAGCTGTTCGACCTGCCCGACGCGCCGCGTCCCGACCCGGACACCCCGGCCCCGCCGCGCTTCCTGCCCGAGTTCGACAACCTGCTGCTCTCCCACGCCGACCGCAGCCGGGTCGTCCCGCCCGAGCACCGGGGCCGCAGTTGGCAGGGCAACCAGGCCTACCGCACCCTTCTCCTCGACGGCTTCCTCGCGGGCCTGTGGGCGCTGGAGCAGCAGGCGCTGGTCATCGAGCCGTTCACCGCGCCGGGCAGAACCCTGCGCGCGCAGATCACGGCCGAGGCGGAACGCATGCTCGCGACGCTGCACCCGGAGTCGTCGTACGACATCCGCTTCGGCACGGTACGGCGCTGAGCGCTCAGTCCGCCCGGCCCGTCACCGCCACCGTCAGCCCCAGGCCGATCATCGTGAACCCGCCCGCACCGCCGATCAGCGACAGCCGCCGGTCCGAGCGCGCGAACCAGGCACGGGCGGCCGACGCGGTCAGCCCCCACAGGGTGTCGGTGACCAGGCCGATGGAGATCGGAACGAGCCCGAGCAGCAGCATCTGCACCGGCACCCGGCCGGCCGCGTGGTCCACGAACTGCGGCAGCACGGCCGCGAAGAACACCACGCCCTTGGGGTTGGTCACCCCGACCAGGGCGCCGTCCAGCACGGTGCGCAGATCACCGCGCGCGGGCCCGCCGGGCGACGCCCGGATCGCCGACGCCGTCAGCTCCCGGCGGTGCCGGAACGCCTGCACCCCCAGGTACACCAGATACGCGGCACCGGCCAGCTTCACCGCCAGATACACCGTCACCGACCGCTCGACCAGCGAGCCGACGCCCACCGCGACGGCCACGACGAGCAGATACGACCCGAGGACGTTGCCCAGCGCCGTCGCCACCGCGGTGCGACGCCCGTGCGCCAGCGCCCGCCCGATGACGAACAGCACGCTCGGCCCCGGGATCACGATCACCAGCAACGACATCACCGCGAAGGCGAGCACACGATCGGTGGACACCATGCGCCGACCCTACGCCCTGCGCCCGCTTCGGGCATTGGAAAGGGGGGCGGTGCGGGCTGCTCGTGGAAGCCCGCAACGCCCCCCTGGTAATCACCTGAGGGATACTCAGGAGTCTTCTGGGGTCATGAGCGTGTCATGACGTGACCTGTGCGGTCACGAGGCTGGAGAAGGTGGTCAGCCGGGTGTACACACCCGGGTAACCCGCCTCCGCGCAACCCTCCCCCCAGGAAGTGATCCCTGCCAGGACGCCCCCGATGAGCAGGGGACCGCCGCTGTCGCCCTGGCAGGTGTCCACGCCACCGGATGAGTACCCGGCGCACACCATGTCGCTCTGCACGAAGTCAGAGCCGTAGGAAGTCTTGCAGCTCGCGTCGGACACGATCGGGACCGTGGCGGTGCGCAGCTGGTTGGAGGAGCTGCCGTTCTCCGCGGTCGTGCCCCAGCCGAGGATGCGGGCCGTGGTGCCCGCCGCGTACACCGAGGTGTCGGACGGCGCGACGTACTTCGCCGCCGTGTACGGCATCGGCGCCGACAGCGTCAGCACGGCCACGTCGTCGCCGTTCGAGGCGTCCGTGTAGTCCGGGTCGACCCAGATCCTGCTGACCCGGCCGACCGTGCCGTTGGTGCCGTTGAGGTAGGTGCGGCCGCCCACGACCCGCACGCTGGACGGGGTCTCGCCGGCCATGCAGTGCGCGGCCGTGACCACCTTGGTCGGGGCGACGAGGGTGCCGCCGCAGAACTGGTTCTGCGAGGCGTCGGTGATCTGCATCATGAACGGGTACGCCGTCGTCGTGGTGGTCGTGCCGCCCACGACGGGCTGCGGCGCGGCGACGGCGGCGGGAGCGCTGAAGACTGCCGCGGCGACGGCCGCGGCGGCGACGGCGGCGGTCCTGCCCGCCGTCGATCTCGCACGGGTGAGCCCGAACATCAGTCTCCTCGGTGGGGTTGCCGGTGGGGGGTATCGCGCGGGTGTGCGGGGGACGCGGGACCGGCCCCCGTGTGCCCGGGCGAGCGGCACGTCCCTCACGCTAGAACCCGTGCCACCGCCCTCCCAATGAGGGAACCCCCTAAGGGAGTCGGGCAGGGAAAACCCTCGATCGCCCCGCTGTTCACCCACGACGGCAGTAAACCCGCGCGGGCCTCACTTCGCGTGACGCCCCGCCGCCAGCCGCACGATGTCCACCCGGGAGCGGATCCCCAGCTTGCGGTAGACCCGGGTCAGGGTCGCCTCCACCGTCTTGACGCTGATGAACAGACGGGCGGCGATCTCCCGGTTGGTGGCGCCCTCCATGACCAGGCCCGCCACCTGACGCTCCATCGAGGCCAGCGAGTCCAGCGCGGTGTGCAGCCCGGCCGGCGCCGGGGCCGGCCGCTGCGCCGCGGCGGTGGTGGCCGCCTGAGCGGCCGCCTCCACCTGCCGCAGCCACGGCAGGGCACGGCAGCGCCGGAACAGCCGTGCCGCCTCGTCGTATGACGTCGGTCCGGGCCGTCCGGCGCGCAGCCGGGCCAGCGCGTACGCGGCCCGCGCCTCCTCCAGGCCGTAACCCAGCTTGGCCAGCCGGTCCTGAGCGGACGTCAGCTGCGCGAGCGCGGCCTCCGTGTCGCCCCGGGCCGCCCGCACCAGCGCCCCGGCCCGGTCGAGCACCGCGAGCACGCTCTCCCGGCGCAGCCGCAGCGCGTGCTCGCGGGCGGTGTCGATGACCTCCTGCGCCTCGCCCACCTCGCCGATGCGCACCAGTGCCTCGGCGAGGTCGCCGTGCCAGCGGCCGCGGGCCGGGTCGGTGATGCCGAGGCCCGCCTCCAGCTCCCGCACCCGGCGCAGGGACGCCACGGCCCCCCGCGCGTCCCCGGCGACCAACTGCGCGTGGCCGAGGGCGGCCAGCGCCCGCGAGAGGTACATCTGGTCGCCGTCCTCCTCGGCGTGCGCGGCGGCCTCCCGGGCCAGCGCCTCCGCCCGCTCCACGTCCCCGGCGGACGCCTCGGCGAGCGAGGCCAGCATCGCGGAGGCGCCCTCACCGATCCCGGAGTCGCGGGCCAGTCTGAGGCTCTCGCGGGCCAGATCCAGGGCCCGCCCGCAGTGCCCGGACAGCAACTCGGTCTCGGCGAGGGCGCGCAGGAAGTGCACCTCGCTCTCGACCATGCCGCGCCGGCGCACCTCGCGCAGCAGCGCGCTGATCGTCGTACGGGCCTCCGGCAGCTGATCGCTCATCAGCAGCCAGCGGAAGCGGGCCGCGCCGGCGCCGTTGTGATGGCATGCCACATACGGGTCCTGCGGCTCCTGCAACGCCCGCTTGACGGTGACCGGGGCGTCCGGGTGGCCCATCAGGGTCTCGGTGGACGCCTGGAAGGACAGCGCCATCAGCTCGGTGCGCCGGTTCCCGGCCCGCGCGGCCAGCTCCGCGGCGTGCGCGGCCTCCTGCCGGGCCTCGGCGAAGTCGCCCTCGACGACCAGGGCGCGCCAGGCCAGCTGGTAGTGGACCAGGGCCAGCAGCCGGGGGTCGTCACCGGCGTCGGCCAGCGCCTGCGGGAAGACGGCGTCCACGTCACCGAGGGCCTGCCCGGCCGCCTCGATCACCACCATCCAGGCCCGCACCCGCTCCGCCGGCACGGCCGCCCGGGTCAGCACCTCGCGGGCGATGTCCCGGGCGAGGTCCGCCTCGCCGGCCGTGATCGCGTCCTCCGCGGCCTGCAGCCGCCGCTCGTCCGGTGCGGGCGAGCCGTCGGCCGGTGTGTGCCGGGCCGCGAGCAGCCCCAGCGAGGCGGCCACCGACGGCGCCCCGCGGTCCCGGGCGAGCGCCGCGGCCTCGGCCAGCGAGGCGGCGACGGCCGGGTCGGTGCCGATGGTGGCCAGCGCCAGGTGCCGGGCCCGCTCGATCGGGTCCGAGGCGGCCGTGGACAGTGCGGCGTGCGCGGCGCGCCGTTCGTGGGCGGGCGCCTCCGCGTACAGGGCGGCCGAGATCAGCGGATGCGCGAACCGCACCGCCGGCGCCTCCGGCTCGGTCGTGAGCAGCCCCAGCTCCGCGGCGCGCGCGCACTCGGCCTCGGCGTGGTCCCGCCCGGCCGCGTGCAGCAGCGCGGCCGTCGGCCGGGCACCGGCGCTGGCCACCAGCAGGGTGCGGCGGGCCTCGTCGGACAGCAGGTCCAGCCGGCTGAGTACCAGCGCCCGCAGCGAGGTCGGCACCGGCAACGGCTCACCCGGCCGCGGCGGCGTCGGATTCTCGGCCAGCGCCCGGCCCAGCTCAAGAGCGAAGAGGGGATTGCCGCCGCTGGTCCGGTGGATGTCCCGCACCGTGGATCTGGGCAGCCCGGTGTACCCGCGGTGGTCGAGCAGCGCGGACACCTGGCCGCGGGTGAGCGGACCGAGCCGCACGGCGAGCGTGTCGGGGGGACAGGCACGCAGATACCGGTCGTACTCCTGCGCCTCGGTGCGCACCGCGCACAGCATGCGCACCGGGGTGTCGCCGAGCCGCCGGGCGGCGAAGCCGAGCAGCTCGGCGCTGGCCGAGTCCAGCCACTGGAAGTCGTCCGCCACCACCAGCACCGGCCCGTCCTCGGCCAGCGCCCGCAGCGCCGACAGCACGGCCAGCCGCAGCGCGAGACCGTCACGCTGCAGGGTCGACTCGCCCCGCCCGGTCAGCGCGGACTCCAGAGCGGTGCGCTGCGCGCCGGGCAGCCGGTCGGCGATCCGGTCGAGGACCAGCCCGAACAGGTCGGCGAGGGCGAGGAAGGGCAGATGGGATTCGGACTCGGTGGCCGAGCAGCGCAACACGGTGCCGGACTGGAAGCGGTTTTCCGCGGCCAATGCCCGCAGCACGGTCGACTTTCCTATTCCGGCCGGGCCGTGCAGCAGCACGCTGCCTCCGGACACGAGCCGCTCACGCGCCGCGCTGAACAGCTCCTCCCGGCCGATGACCAGGTCGGGGCGGCATCGGGCAGGCTCCTGGAAGTCCCGTCGCACGGTTACCGCTCCCCTCCGTGTGTCGTGTCCGGGCCAAATTCTAGGCAACCGCGCAGGAAATTCGGACGGACGATGTCGTGAGGGATATAACAACACCCTTGCGCAACGAAAAATTCACAGCGCCGTCTGCCTGAATGACAACGCTGCCGACCACTCTTTCCCCTGCCCACAAGGACCCCGCGCCACGCCGGTGCCGCGCCCGCCCGCCCCGGCCCCGACCCACAAACGAACCGAAGGCGCGACACCAGCCACCCACGCGCCGCAACGGGCCGCCGCAGGCACAAAAAGGGGCGCGGGGAACTGCGCGAGAAACCACGACGCACCCGCGGCCGCACGACTACGGCAGCAGCCCCACCCGCCGCGCGGCCGCCACCGCCTCCCCGCGGGTGTGCGCCCCAAGCTTCCGCATGGCCGACCGCAAATAGGCCTTCACCGTCTCCGGACGCAGCCCGAGCCGCTCACCGATCACCGCATTGGTCGCCCCGGAAGCCACCCACGACAGCACATCCAGCTCCCGGGGCGCCAGACTCACCCCCACCGTCCCACCCCCCGGCGCCAGCAGCCCGCACACCCCCAGCAGCTCCGCCCGCAGCGCCGGATCCCCGATCCGCGGAGCCAGCGCCCGCAGGGCGGCGTGCGCCTCCCGCACCTGCTCCCAGCCCCCCGCGGGACGCGCCCGCTGGGGCCGCGCCGCCGCCAGCAGCTCGCGCGCCTCCTCCCGCACCACCAGCGCCTGCTCCACGTCCCGCGCCGCCGCCACCGCCTCGCTCAGCGCCCGGTCCCCCAGCGGCTGAGCGCTGCGCAGGGCGCCGTACAGCACCCCCCGCACCCGCCGCCGTACCACCACCGGCACCGCGAGCACCGAGCGCAGACCCTCCTCGGCGACGGCCGCGTCGTACTCGTGGCTGATCTGCCGTGACGAGGAGTAGTCCGCCACCGCGCACGGCCGGGCCAGCGCCACCGCCTTGCCACCCAGCCCGTTGCCGGAGGTCACCGCGAGGGAGCGCAGCGCCGAGGTGTCGTTGCCGCTCAGCTCGCTGATCCGGATCCGGCGGTGCCCGGCGTCCACCAGCCCGCCGAAGGCCACCGGCAGTCCGGTGCCGCGGCGCAGCCGCGCCAGCGCACCGCGTATCTCCACCACGTCGGACGCGTCCGCTGTCACCTGCTCGACCCCTCACTGCGGCTGTTTCGCGGCCCCCACCCCCTTTCGGGGGTAGTGAGACCTGCATCACGGATTAGACGATGTACCCGAGCCGCCCGGCAATGGTCCGGCACAACAGGAGGACAGATGACGGCGACGGACGACTTCCGCAGGGCACGGGATTTCCTGCTGGAGCACCGCGAGGACTACGCAGGCGCCTACGCCGGTTTCCGCTGGCCCCGGCCCGAGTACTTCAACTGGGCGCTCGACTGGTTCGACGTCATCGCCGACGGCAACGACCGCACGGCGCTGCACATCGTCGAGGAGGACGGCAGCGAGACCCGGCTTTCCTTCGCCGAGCTGTCCGACCGCTCCGACCGCGTGGCGAACTGGCTGCGCGACCGCGGCGTGGCCGCCGAGGACCGGGTGCTGGTCATGCTCGGCAACCAGGCCGAGCTGTGGGAGACCGCGCTCGCCGCGATGAAGCTGCGCGCGGTGGTCATCCCGGCCACCCCGCTGCTCGGCCCCGCCGACCTGCGCGACCGTGTGGAGCGGGGCCGGGTCAAGCATGTGATCGTGCGCGCGGAGGACACGGAGAAGTTCGCCGAGGTGCCCGGGGCGTACACCCGGATCAGCGTCGGCGGCCTGCCCACGGAGGGCTGGGAGCCGTACGAGGACGGCTACGCGGCCCCGGCCGGGTACGTCCCGGACGGTCCGACCCGCGCCGACGACCCGCTGATGCTGTACTTCACCTCCGGCACCACCGCCCGGCCCAAGCTGGTCGAGCACACCCACACCTCGTACCCGATCGGGCACCTGGCGACCATGTACTGGGTCGGCCTCAAGCCCGGAGACGTACATCTCAACATCTCCTCGCCCGGCTGGGCCAAGCACGCCTGGTCCAATCTCTTCGCGCCGTGGAACGCCGAGGCGACCGTCTTCATCCACAACTACAGCCGCTTCGACCCGGCCCGCCTGATGGCCGAGATGGACCGGGCCGGCGTGACCACGTTCTGCGCCCCGCCGACCGTGTGGCGCATGTTCATCCAGGCCGACCTCTCCCAGCTGCGCAACCGGCCCCGCGAGGTCGTCGCCGCGGGCGAGCCGCTGAACCCGGAGGTCATCGAGCAGGTGCGGCGGGCCTGGGGCGTGACCATCCGGGACGGCTTCGGGCAGACCGAGACCGCCGTGCAGGTCGCCAACCCCCCTGGCCAGGTGCTCAAGACCGGCTCCATGGGCCGTCCCAGCCCCGGCTACCGCGTCGAGCTGCTCGACCCCGTCTCCGGCGCGCCCGGCGCCACCGAGGGCGAGATCGCGCTCGACCTGTCCGAACGCCCGGTGGGTCTGATGACCGGCTACCACGGCGACGCCGACCGTACGGCGGAGGCGATGGCCGGCGGCTACTACCGCACCGGCGACATCGCCGCCCGGGACGAGGACGGGTACCTGACCTACGTGGGCCGGGCCGACGACGTCTTCAAGGCGTCCGACTACAAGATCAGCCCGTTCGAGCTGGAGAGCGCCCTGCTGGAGCACGAGGCGGTCGCCGAGGCGGCGGTCGTGCCCGCGCCGGACGAGCTGCGCCTGGCCGTGCCGAAGGCGTACGTCGTCCTCGCCGAGGGCTACGAGCCCGGCCCGGACACCGCCAAGATGCTCTTCGAGCACTCCCGTCAGGTGCTGGCGCCGTACAAGCGCATCCGGCGGCTGGAGTTCGGTGCGCTGCCGAAGACGGTGTCCGGCAAGATCCGCCGTATCGAGCTGCGCGAGGCCACGGCCGCGGGGTCGGACGACGAGTACCGCGAGGAGGACTTCCGGTGACCGCACTGTCCTACACGCACGGGACGAGCGGGACCGTCCTGCTCGGCGACACCATAGGCGCCAACCTCGACCGGGCCGTCGCAGCCTGGCCGGAGCGCGAGGCGCTCGTCGACGTACCGTCCGGCCGGCGCTGGACGTACGCCCGGTTCGGTGCCGAGGTCGACACGCTGGCGCGGGCGCTCGTCGCCGGCGGCATCGCCAAGGGGGACCGGGTCGGCATCTGGGCGATCAACTGCCCGGAGTGGGTTCTGGTCCAGTACGCCACCGCCCGCATCGGCGCGATCATGGTGAACATCAACCCGGCCTACCGCACCCACGAGGTCGAGTACGTCCTCAACCAGTCCGGTGTCCGGCTGCTCGTCGCTTCCGTCAGCCACAAGACCAGCGACTACCGGGCGATGGTCGACCAAGTGCGCGGCAGATGCCCAGAGCTGGGCGAGGTCGTGTACATCGGCGACCCGAGCTGGGACGCGCTGCTCTCCCGCGCCACCCCGGACGTGACGTACGAGGCCCTGTCCTGCGACGACCCCATCAACATCCAGTACACCTCGGGCACGACGGGCTTCCCCAAGGGGGCCACCCTCTCCCACCACAACATCCTCAATAATGGTTACTTCGTGGGCGAGTTGATCGCCTACAGCGAGCAGGACAGGATCTGCATCCCGGTCCCCTTCTACCACTGCTTCGGCATGGTCATGGGCAACCTGGCGGCCACCTCGCACGGCGCCTGCATGGTGATCCCGGCCCCGTCCTTCGACCCGAAGGCCACCCTGGAGGCCGTCCAGCAGGAGCGCTGCACCTCGCTGTACGGCGTGCCGACCATGTTCATCGCGGAGCTGAACCTGCCCGACTTCGCCGAATACGACCTCACCTCGCTGCGCACCGGCATCATGGCCGGCTCGCCCTGCCCGGTGGAGGTGATGAAGCGGGTGGTCGCCGAGATGCACATGGAGCAGGTCTCCATCTGCTACGGCATGACCGAGACCTCCCCGGTGTCGTTGCAGACCCGGATGGACGACGACCTGGAGCACCGCACCGGCACCGTCGGCCGCGTGCTGCCGCACATCGAGGTGAAGATCGTCGACCCGGCCACCGGCATCACCCAACCCCGGGGCGAGGCGGGGGAGTTGTGCACGCGCGGCTACAGCGTGATGCTCGGCTACTGGCAGGAGCCCGACAAGACCGCCGAGGCGATCGACGCCGGACGCTGGATGCACACCGGGGACCTCGCGGTGATGCGCGAGGACGGGTACGTCGAGATCGTCGGCCGCATCAAGGACATGATCATCCGGGGCGGGGAGAACATCTACCCGCGCGAGATCGAGGAGTTCCTCTACGGCCACCCGAAGATCCGCGACGTCCAGGTCGTCGGCGTCCCGCACGAGAAGTACGGCGAGGAGGTGCTGGCCTGCGTCATCCCGCGCGACCCGGCCGACCCGCCGACCCTCGAGGACGTCCGCGCCTTCTGCGAGGGGCAGTTGGCCCACTACAAGATCCCCAGCCGGCTCCAGCTCCTGGACACCTTCCCGATGACGGTGTCCGGCAAGGTGCGCAAGGTGGAACTCCGGCAGAAGTACGCCGGCTGAACCGGCCTCCGCCGCGCGAGGGAGCGGAGTTCGCTCCGCGTCCGGACCGGAGGGGCGGCCGTGGACGACAGCATCGGGTGCGGCACGGCGCGCACCCGGCGCGAAGGAGTCCCTCCGCGTTGTGGCTCCTCGCCGTCGTGCTCGGCGTGCCGCTGGGGCGATGACGCTCCCCGGCTTGGGGTCCGCTGCCGGGCGCGGTCACCGTGCCCTGCCGGCGCCGCCGCCGGGCCGGAGCCCGAGCGCACCGGGCACCGGCGACCGGCCGGTGCCCGGTGCGCTCAGGACGCCCTATCCGGTGCGGTGAAGGCGCGGGCCGCGTCGTTGACCGGGCGGGGTGCGTGCGCCGCGTCCAGGCTGAACAGCGGGATGTCCAGGCCGTCCGCGCGGGCGCGGGCGTCGGCGGTGTAACCGGCCCGGGAGAAGTGGACGCCCCGCGCCGAGCGGATCATCGCCGTCAGCCACAGGCACTCCACGTCCCGCAGACAGGCCGGCCGCTCGCCCGGGTCGACGTGGGCCACCAGGCCGGGCGCGAGCAGGCCGATGCCGTGCGCCGGGCGCCGGCGGGCCCGGCGGACGCCGTGGTGACCGAGCCGGTGCAGCAGCCGCGCGGCCGCGACGACCGCGTCCCACGGCTCTGGCTCTCCCCGTGCCACCGGAACACGCACCACCGTGCCGCACGGGCACCCCAGCTCCGGCTGCGGCCACTCGCCCTCGCGCCCGCACGCCCCGCACCGCAGCGACACCCACTGCTCGTCCCACACCAGGTGCGTCACGGCCGTGGGCGCCCCGCGCGGGTCCAGCGGCGGTACGACCGGCGCGCCGCACGCGCAGGGATACACCGGCACGGTGAAGCGCCGCTCGCGTCGGCAGGCCGGGCAGCGCACCGGCACGCTCTCGGGCATGGCCCCCCTCCCAGGCGTCGCGTCGGCTCGGCGCTCCCATGGTGCTCCACCTGTCCACCGTCTGTCCGTCTCTTGACGGTCTTCGCCCCGCGCCTTACATTGCTTCCACGTAGTAGAAATTAATTTCCGCAATACGGAAAATCCGGGAAGGCCCGGACGCCGGACGGCGGAGCTGGACTGGACGCGGACACGAACTCACCGCAGGGCGCGACGGGGAGAGCGAATCCGACAGCCGAAGCAGGAGTAACTCCATGGCTCGTATGACCGCTGCCCGTGCGGCAGTCGAGATCCTCAAGCGCGAGGGTGTCACCCAGGCGTTCGGTGTGCCGGGCGCAGCGATCAACCCCTTCTACAAGGCGCTGCAGCAGGGTGGCGGGATCGATCACACCCTCGCCCGCCACGTCGAGGGCGCCTCCCACATGGCCGAGGGCTACACCCGGACCCGGCCCGGGAACATCGGTGTCTGCATCGGTACCTCCGGCCCCGCCGGCACCGACATGATCACCGGTCTGTACTCCGCGATCGGTGACTCCGTCCCGATCCTGTGCATCACGGGCCAGGCGCCCACCCACGTGATCCACAAGGAGGACTTCCAGGCCGTCGACATCGCCTCGATCGCCAAGCCGGTCACCAAGATGGCGGTGACCGTCCTGGAGGCCGCGCAGGTCCCCGGCGTCTTCCAGCAGGCCTTCCACCTGATGCGCTCCGGCCGGCCCGGCCCGGTCCTCATCGACCTGCCGATCGACGTCCAGCTCACCGAGATCGAGTTCGACCCCGAGACGTACGAGCCGCTGCCGGTCTACAAGCCGGCCGCGACCCGTGCGCAGATCGAGAAGGCGATCTCCTTCCTGCTGGCCTCGGAGCGCCCGGTCATCGTCGCCGGCGGTGGCGTCATCGGCGCCGACGCCGCCGACCTGCTGGTCGAGTTCGCCGAGCTCACCGACACCCCGGTCATCCCGACCCTGATGGGCTGGGGCACGCTGCCCGACGACCACGAACTGAACGCCGGCATGGTCGGCGTGCAGACCTCGCACCGCTACGGCAACGCGAACTTCCTGGAGTCGGACTTCGTCCTCGGCATCGGCAACCGCTGGGCCAACCGTCACACCGGCTACAAGCTCGACGTCTACCGCGGTGAGCGCAAGTTCGTCCACGTCGACATCGAGCCCACCCAGATCGGCAAGATCTTCCCGCCGGACTACGGTGTCGTCTCCGACGCCAAGGCCGCGCTGGAGCTGTTCGTCGAGGTGGCGAAGGAGCTGAAGGCCGAGGGCAAGCTCCCCGACCGCGGCGCGTGGGTCGCCTCGACGCAGGAGCGCAAGGCCACGCTGCTGCGCCGTACGCACTTCGACAACGTGCCGATGAAGCCGCAGCGCGTGTACGAGGAGATGAACAAGGCCTTCGGCCCGGAGACGCGTTACGTCACCACCATCGGCCTCTCCCAGATCGCCGGCGCGCAGATGCTGCACGTCTTCAAGCCGCGCCACTGGATCAACTGCGGCCAGGCCGGCCCGCTCGGCTGGACCATCCCGGCTGCGATCGGCGTCGCCAAGGCGGACCCGGAGTCCCCGGTCGTCGCGCTCTCGGGCGACTACGACTTCCAGTTCATGATCGAGGAACTGGCGGTCGCCGCGCAGCACAAGGTCCCCTACGTCCACGTGCTGGTGAACAACTCCTACCTGGGCCTGATCCGTCAGGCGCAGATCGGCCTGGACATCAACTTCCAGGTCAACCTGGAGTTCGAGAACATCAACTCGCCCGAGATCGGCGTCTACGGCGTGGACCACGTCAAGGTCGCCGAGGGCCTGGGCTGCAAGGCGATCCGGGTCACCGAGCCGGACCAGCTGGGCGCGGCCCTGGAGCAGGCGAAGAAGCTGGCCGCGGAGTACCAGGTGCCGGTCGTCGTCGAGGCGATCCTGGAGCGGATCACCAACATCTCGATGAGCAAGACGATGGACATCAGCGACATCACCGAGTTCGAGGACCTGGCCACCGAGCCGTGCCACGCGCCGACGTCGATCAAGCCGCTGAAGGTCTGACGACCACGGCCTGACACACCGGTCTGACACCGGCCCGAGCGAGGGCGGCCCGTTCCGTGGGGGGACGGGCCGCCCTTCCGTGTGCCCGGGGGCCGTGGCGGCCGCCAGTCGAAGCCACCGCCGCCTCCGCAGCCGAAGCCGCCGCCGTGGTCGTGCCCGCCGTGATGGCCGTACGACGTACCGCCACCGCCGCCGCCGTGGTCGCTTCCGGCCTCCCCGGCGACGACGGCCTCACCGCCGGTGATCCCCCGCAGTCCGCTGTCCGCGCCGAACGGAAAGAGCCCCTCGTCCGCGAGGACGCCGCGGCCCGTCAGCCCCGCCGCGTGCGAGAACCGCGGCAGCAGCGCGGTCAGCGCCCGCGTGCCGTACAGGGCCACGGCGAACAGCGTCTCCTCCTCGGTGAGCCCCTCGGGGTCCGCGGGGAGCGGATGACGCTCGCGCAGCTCCGCGAGCAGCCGGCCCACGGCGCGGGTGCGGCGCGGCGGCAGCGGGCGCAGCAGCCCGGCCGTGATGAGATCGGCCCGCATCCCGGCCAGGGCACGGCACACCGTGACCCGGCCGGGCAACTCCCGCGCTCCGGCGGGCCGGTACAGGGCGGTGCGTACGGCCTTCTCCAAAGGATGCCGGACGGCCGCGACGTCCCCCACGCGCCCGTTCCTGCGCACGGTCCCCGGCCGTCCGGCGTCGACGATGCCCCGCAGGTGCAGGGCGACCACGGAGACCGTGACCGCGGCCCGCGGCCCGGCACGCACCAGGGCGGCCTCGTGCGGCCCCAGAGGAACACCCGGCTCGTTCATCCCCGCCACCCCCGTGGAGGGCGGCCCACCGCCCCGGTGCCGGTGGACCGCCGTGTGAGCCGTATGTGCCCGCCGGCAGGGGGTGCCGAAGCCTGCGCGGGGCCGGTTCAGAGGTGGATCTGAGGGTTGCGCAGGGGCCCCTACGTCGCCTTGTGTACGTCCTGCTGGGCCTCGTGGTGTTCCGACAGGCCGGGCCAGTCGTCCGGGCCGCCGCCCTGCCATTCGATGAAGTCGCTCTGCGCCACGTCCGTCACATACAGGTCGGCCAGCCGCAGGATCTCGGCGACGTCGTCGATGTGCGTGGCGACGCCCAGGGTCCGATCGCCCTCGGTGACCCGCCGCGAGCCGTCCAGCGCCGGCGGGTGCACCACGACATGCGGGTGCTGCGTTGCGTCCGTCATGTCTCCAGGCTGCTGCCGCCCCGGTGCCGCCGCACCCCGGAAAACGCCGAGCGGCGCCGGATGCGGGACCGTCCGCATCCGGCGCCGCTCGGCCGGTGAGGCTTCTTCGGTTGTGACCGCCCGACGGCGCGAGACTGGGCGCGACAGGACATTCGCGCCGCCGGACGGAGTCTGATGGGCCCCCAAAGGGGCTCTGTGGCCCGCGGGGGACGGGGGCCGTCGGAGCCGTCTGGCAGCCGGGGGTCAAGTGCTCCCACCGGTGGCCAAGGGCTCCCGTCGGACCATGCGCCCCCGGAGGGGAGTGGCTGGGACCGCGGCGGATGCGACGGAGCCGCGCGTACCTGCCTCACGTCGGCAGGGACGTCACGTTTCCTTCACCACCGCACTGGCTCGCACGCCGCCGCGGTCCTCGCCCTGCCCGCCGTGCCCGCGATCACCCCTCATCCGGATCGCGTGGCGGCGGGTCCTGCGCGTCCGGATCCCGGCCTCCCCGCCGGGTCCGGACGCAGCCTCATGGCCTGGAGGATCAGTCCTCGCGCAGGGCGCGGACCGCCTCCTCCACGCGCTTGCCGTACTCCAGGTCGGCGGCGTGGAAGTGGGCCAGGTTCTTCTCGATCACGTCGTTGCGGGAGACCTGCGACAGGCCGCCGGCGATGTTCGCGATCAGGCGGGACTTCTCCTCCTGAGACATCAGCCGGTACAGCTCACCGGCCTGGAAGAAGTCGTCGTCCTTGGTGTGCAGCGGAGCCTCGTGGGTGCCGGTGTGACCCGAGACCGCGAGGGGCGCCGACAGCGGGCGGCCGGTCTCGACCGGGCCGTCGTAGGAGTTCGGCTCGTAGTTCTTCGCGTCGCGGCCCTGGGCGTTGAGCGCCATGAAGCCGTCGCGGCCGTAGTTCCGGGCGCCGCCCGGAACGGCCTTCGGCGAGTTGACCGGCAGCAGGGTGTGGTTCACACCGAGGCGGTAGCGGTGCGCGTCCGCGTAGGCGAACAGACGGCCCTGGAGCATCTTGTCCGGCGACGGGCCGATGCCCGGCACGAAGTTGTTCGGGGAGAACGCGGCCTGCTCGACCTCGGCGAAGACGTTGTCCGGGTTGCGGTCCAGCACCAGACGGCCCACGCGCTGCAGCGGGTAGTCCCGGTGCGGCCACACCTTGGTCAGGTCGAACGGGTTGAAGCGGTAGTTCGCCGCCTCGGCCGCCGGCATGAGCTGGACGTAGAGGGTCCAGGACGGGTGCACGCCGCGCTCGATGGCCTGGAGCAGGTCCGTCTGGTGCGAGTTGGGGTCCTTGCCCGCGAGCTCGGCGGCCTGCTCGCCGGTCAGGCAGCGGATGCCCTGGTCCGTCTTGAAGTGGTACTTGACGAAGAAGGCCTCGCCCTTGGCGTTCGTCCACTGGTAGGTGTGCGAGCCGAAACCGTCCATGTGGCGGTACGACGCCGGGATGCCGCGGTCACCCATCAGCCAGGTGATCTGGTGCGTGGCCTCGGGGGAGTGGGCCCAGAAGTCCCAGACGTTGTCCGGCTCCTGCTTCCCGGTGAACGGGTCGCGCTTCTGCGAGTGGATGAAGTCGGGGAACTTGATCGGGTCCTTGATGAAGAACACCGGGGTGTTGTTGCCGACGAGGTCGTAGTTGCCCTCTTCGGTGTAGAACTTCACCGCGAAGCCGCGCGGGTCACGGACGGCGTCCGCGCCGCCGAGCGAGTCGGCCACGGTGGAGAAGCGCAGGAACACCTCGGTGCGCTTGCCGATCTCGCTGAGGAAGTCGGCGTGCGTGAAGCCGGTGACGTCGTCGGTGACCTCGAAGCGGCCGTAGGCACCGGAGCCCCGGGCGTGCACCACGCGCTCCGGGATGCGCTCGCGGTTGAAGCGCGCGAGCTTCTCCAGGAGCTGCTGGTCCTGGATCAGGAGCGGACCGCCGACGCCGGCGGAGGCGGAGTTCTGGTTGTCGGCGACGGGGGCGCCGGACTCGGTCGTGAGCACGCGCTTCGACATGGGGACCTTCCGAACGGGACTGCTGAAGCCTGGTGACGGTGCAGTGAGCGTAAGGACGCCTGACCAGGGGCGTCAACAGTTTGTTGAAGTAAATTTCAACGTTTTGTTGAACTGATGGGCGTGCGTGGTTCCGGGCCGTGGCGGCGCGTGGGCGCGACGGGACAGGTGTCGTACGCCGCCACGGCCCGGAAGATCCGGGAGGGTCAGACCTGGGCGCCGGAGAGGCGCTCCACGGCTCGCAGCAGGGCCGAGTGGTCCAGGCCGCCGTCACCCTGGGCGCGCAGCGAGGCGACCAGCTGGGCGACCACGGCGCCGACCGGCAGGGCCGCGCCGACGTTGCGGGCGGCGTCGGTCACGATGCCCATGTCCTTGTGGTGCAGGTCGATCCGGAAGCCGGGCTTGAAGTCGCGGTTGAGGAAGTTGTCCTTCTTGCGCGTCAGCACGGTCGAGCCGGCCAGACCGCCGTTGAGGACGTCGAGCGCGGCCTGCAGGTTCACGCCGGACTTCTCGAGGAAGACCACGGCCTCGGCGCACGCCTGGATGTTCACGGCGACGATCAGCTGGTTGGCGGCCTTCACGGTCTGACCCGAGCCGTGCGGGCCGCACAGCACGATGGTCTTGCCGAGGGCGTCGAAGATCGGCTGGGCCTCGTCGAAGTCGGCCTGCTCTCCACCGACCATGATCGACAGTACGGCCTCGATGGCGCCGGCCTCGCCACCGGAGACCGGGGCGTCCAGGACGCGGACGCCCTTGTCCTTGGCGGCCTTGGCCAGGTCGACGGAGGTCTGCGGGGTGATCGAGGACATGTCGATCAGCAGGGCGCCGGACCTGGCGTTCTCCAGGATGCCGTCCGGGCCGTAGGCGATGGCCTCGACCTGCGGGGACGCGGGCACCATCGTGATGACCACGTCGGCGTCGCGCACGGCCTCGGCGATGGAGGAGGCCGCGGTGCCGCCGGCGGCGGCCAGGCGGTCGAGCTTCTCCTTCTCGAGGGTGAAGCCGGTGACCTGGTAACCCGCCTTGATCAGGTTCTCGGACATGGGGGAGCCCATGATGCCGAGGCCGATCCAGGCGATCTTGGGAAGGTTGTTGCTCATGACGGGGGGTGCCTCTCTGCTACTGCTGTGCTACGTCGGTGAGTCGGCGCCCGGCTGACAGGCGCCCCGGTGTCAGCGGGCGGCGCGCGCCTCGCGCGGCAGCCACTCGAAGGCCTCGGCGCTGGGCTTGTCGCCCGGCTTGTACTCCAGGCCGACCCAGCCGTCGTAACCGGCCTTCGTCAGCTGGTCGAGGAGGTCCTCCAGCGGCAGCGAGCCGGTGCCGGGGGCGCCGCGGCCCGGGTTGTCGGCGATCTGCACATGGCCGGTCCTGGCCGCGTACTGTTCGATGACCGACGGCAGGTCCTCGCCGTTCATGGACAGGTGGTACAGGTCCATGAGGAACTTCGCGTTGCCGAGGCCGGTCGCCTCGTTCACCTTGTCGACGATCTCGATCGCCTTGGGCGCGCTGACGATCGGGCACTTCGGCGACTCGGGCCGGTTGAGGGCCTCGATGAGGATCGTTCCGCCGACCCGGCCGACGGCCTGGGCCGCGAGAACGAGGTTCTCCAGGGCGAGCGCGTCCTGCTCGGTCGGGTCCACGCCGTCGACGCGGTTGCCGTACAGGGCGTTGAACGTGGTGCAGCCCAGGGACTGGGCGAAGGCGATGGCCACGTCGATGTTGGCGCGGAACCTCTCCGACTCCGTGCCCGGGATCGACAGGGCGCCGCGGTCGGGGCCGGGCAGCTGGCCGGCGTAGAAGTTCAGGCCCGTGAGCTGGACGCCCGCGTCCTCGATCGCCTTCTTCAGGGCGTCGAGCTCGGACTGCTCGGGGGTCGGGGTCTCGATCCAGGGCCACCACAGCTCGACCGCGGTGAAGCCGGCCGCGGCGGCGGCCGCGGGACGCTCCAGGAGCGGGAGTTCCGTGAAGAGGATCGACAGGTTGACGTTGAAGCGCTGGTCTGCGAATCCCATCGGGGGCCGCGCTCCCTTCCGTTAGTCGAGTTTCCGTATTACGGAAGTTCGTTTCTGCGTAATGGAAGATTGCCTGTGGCGGGGGGTGACTGTCAAGAGCGGCCGCAAAAAAGCGCCCCCGCGCTTCGGACGCGGGGGCGCAACAGGGGCCGGGGAGCGGTTTCACAGGGCGTCGACGCCGCTCACCTTCCAACCGCCGGAGGTACGGGTCATCGTCATCCGCACCCGGTTCAGGTCCAGCCGGGAGCCCGAGACCTGGGTGCTCTGCGTCACCTGGTTGACGAAGAGCAGGACCACGACCCGGTCCGGCGAGGCCGAGACCACGGAGGCAGCCGGGGCGCCGCCGTCCGCGGGGTGCGCGACGGTGGCCTTCACCACCCCGTGGTACTTCCTGGCCGTCGGCCCGACCACGCTCGCCGTCGTCTTGCCGTACTCCTCGCGGAACGACCCGGTCAGCCGGGCGCGCGCGGCGGCGAAGTCCCGGTCCAGATGCCGGTAGTCGTACGACAGCACCACGGGCGCCGCCCGCTGCGCGGCCGTGAGGGCCTCCGTGCGCGCCTGCTCGGCCCGCGTTCCCTCCCGGTAGCGCCACCCCTGTACGGCGACCGCGGCCAGGCCCGCCACCAGCAGGAGGCACACCAGGACGGTGAGCAGCCTCCTGCGCCGCGCCGGCCGCCCGGCAGCGCCGTCCCTCCCGGCGTCGTCCTCCACCGCGGCCACGCCGTCCTCGACGGTCTCCGGCTCGGGCGGGTCCTGCCAGCCGTCCTTCGGGGCCTTGACGAGCAGGGTGCGCCCGACGGGCGGCCGCTCGGCCACCCGCGCGGCCGTGCCGCCGGCCTCCGCCTCGGGACGGCCGCGCTCGACGCGCTTTGCCGCCGCACGGGCCGCCGCGGTCATCGTGCGCCGGGCGGCACCGGCTCCCGGACCGCCGGGCCGGGTCGTCGTCTTCGCCATGATGGTTCTCCTCACGGATGGTGCGGGCCGGTCAGCCGACGAACTCGACATCGGAGGTCAGCCAGCGGCCGTCCCGGTGCACCAGATCGAGCTGGAGCCGGTAGGTGCGGGCCTGGCCCTCGGGCGCGGCGGTGTTGCTGACCTTGCTGTCGGCGACCACCAGGACCCGGGCCGAGCGGGCGTCGGAGCGGACGATGCCCGCGTCCAGGACCTGGCCCTCGGACACCGACCGGTTCTCGGCGACGAGCTTGGTCAGCTGCTCGGTCTGCGCCGAGAACTGCTTCTTGAACTCGCCCGTGGCGCTCTTCAGGACGGTGGCGCTGTCCCGGTCGTAGTGCCGGTAGTCGAGCGAGGTGAAGTTGAGCGCCGACTGGCGGGCCGCGGCCAGGATGTCCTGGCGCCGCTGCTCCGCGGCGCGCTGCCCGGCCAGGCCGACGCCCAGCCAGATCGCGGCCGCGGTGGTGAGCGCGATCGCCAGGACGAGTCCGGCCGCGAGGGCCCGGGTCATGCCATAGGTCCGACGAGCAGCCATTGCCACGACTCCTTTCCGAAGACGGTCTGCTGGCCGCCCGACGAGCCGATCTCGACGGGCGTTCCGTCCGGGCCGGTCGCGGTGCCGGTCTCCGGGTCGTACGGCGTGACGTACGCCGCCGGGTCCGCACCGCCGGCACGGGCGCCGGGGGCGTTCTGCGCGCCCCGCACGGACGTGCCGCTGCCGCGCGGGGCGGCGCAGTGCGCACCGGTGTTCGCCGCGCGGGTACTGGTGTCCGCGGGGTCGCGCCGCGCGGTGCCGTATCCGCGGGTGCACGCGGGCGGGTCGTCGGCGTTGACGACCAGCCCGAAGTGGGTGGTGCCGTCGCCCGGGACGACGGTGTAACTGCCCGCGACCAGGGCCGGGAAGGTGACCAGGGCCTGCTCCACGCCGGGCAGGCGGGCCACCATGACCTGGCCGCCGCTGATCAGGTTGGCCAGCAGCACCGACAGCCGCGGGGAGAGGTCCTTCAGCAGCGAGTTGACCTGCTGCGCGGCCGGTGTCGCGTTGCCGATCAGCTTGCGCAGGTCGCCGTCGCTCGTCTTCACCTGAGCGGTGAGCGTGGCCAGGTCGCGGGCGAAGGACTTGATGGACGAGCCCTGGTCGGCCTGGGTCTTCAGGACCGTCCGGGAGTTCTCGATCAGGGAGATCGTCTCGGGCAGCGACGCGGACGCCGAGTCGACGAGCGCGTTGCCGGAGTCGACCAGCCGGCCCAGGTCGGGGCCCGTGCCGGCGAACGCCTTGCCCAGCTCGTCGACGGTGACCTTCAGGTCGTCCTTGCCGACGGAGTTGACCAGCCGGTCCAGGCTGAGGACCAGGTCCGTGGCGGGCAGCGGCACCCGGGTGCTGCCGCGCGGGATGGTGCTGCCGTCGCGCAGCGCGGGGCCGTCGGCCGTACGCGGCTGCAGGTCGACGTACTGCTCACCCACCGCGGAGCGGTCGGCCACCACGGCCAGGGTGTCCGCCGGGATGCGCGGCGCCCCGTCGTCGATGTCCAGGGCGACGGACACCCCGTCGGCGCCGGTCAGCCGCAGCGCCCCGACCCGGCCCACGGGCACCCCGCGGTAGGTGACCTCGGCGCCGGGGAAGATGCCGCCGGAGTCGGCGAAGTCGGCGCGCACGGTGTACCCGCGGTCCAGCAGGTCGTCCGCCAGGCCGGTGTACTCGGCGCCGACGTACGACACGCCGACGGCGGTGAGCGTGGCGAAGGCGAGCAGCTGGACCCTGACCGTCCGTGTGATCACGGCTGAACCCCCTTCAGCATCAGCTCGGCGAGCTCCAGGTCGATGCCCTCGGGCGGCCGCCCTCGGGTGGTGTAGGCGCTGGTGCACACCGGCGGGCACAGCGGGCCCCCGCCGGCGCCGGGCGCCGAGGGCGAGGGGACGCCGGGTGCGCTCGGCAGGGCGGTGGGCGGCGGCACGTCGGGGACATCGGGCACGTCGGGGAGGTCCGGCAGGTCCGGTACGTCCGGCAGATCGGGCGTGCCGGGCGGTTTGGCTCCCCCGCCGGATCCGCCGGGCTTGTCGGTCAGGTTCCCGTACAGGTCGGCCAGGTCGAGGTCGGCGGTGATGTGGAGGTTGACGTAGTCGCCCTTGACGGCGTCGGCCGCGTTGCGCGGGAACGGGTAGGTGGTGAGCAGCTCCAGCGCGCCCGGCAGGTCGTCTCCCGCCTTGTTCAGCTGCTGGAGGATGGGCTGGAGCAGCTTCAGGTCGGCCACCGTGTCGTCGTGCGAGGCCTTGACCACCGTGGTGCCGGTCTTGCCCAGCTGGGACAGCGCGGTGAGCATCTTCGTCAGGTCGCGCCGTTGGTCGGCGAGGACCTTCAGGGCGGGCGGCAGCGTGTCGACGGCCGTGGCGATGGTCTTCTTCTCCGCCCCGAGCCTCAGGGCGAGCCGGTCGACGGCGGCGATGGCGCGGACGATGTTCCCCCGCTGCTTGTCGAGACCGCCGACGAAGGTGTTGAGCTCCCTGAGCAGGGACCTGACGCGGGTCTCCCGGCCGTCGAGGGCCTTGTTCAGCTCCACGGTGATCGTCTTGAGCTGGGCCACGCCGCCGCCGTTGAGCAGCGCGGACAGTGCCGAGAGCACCTCCTCGACCTCCGGGTTGCGGCCGCTGCGGGACAGCGGGATGCGGTCGCCGTCGCGCAGCCGGCCCACCGGCGCGGTGCCGGGCGGGGCGGAGAGCGCCACGTACTTCTCGCCGAGCAGGCTGGTCTGCCGCAGGTCGGCGACCGCGTTGCCGGGCAGCTTCACCGAGTCGGCGACCCGCAGCCGCACGCGCGCGTGCCAGCCGTCCAGCTCGACCTTCTCCACCGCCCCGACGGTGACGTTGCCGACCTTCACCGCCGACTGCGGGACGAGGTCGAGGACGTCGCGGAACTCCACCGTGACGTGGTAGGCGTGACCGTCGGCGGCGGCCCCGCCGGGGAGCTGGACGTCGTACCAGCCGTTGAGCTCGCAGCCCGACAGCAGCAGCGAGCCGGCCACCGCCCAGGCCACGGCTCCCGTCCTGCGCAGCCCGCTCATGCGCTCGCCCCCAGGATCCCGCCGAGCGTCCGGTCGGTCGTGCCCGTCGCCGCGGGCCCCTGCGGCAGGTCGGGCAGGGAGTCGAACAGGTCCCGCAGCTCCTTGCAGTCGCTCTTCTCGCCGGTCGTGCGCAGCACGGAGCACAGCAGGGAGGCCGGATCCTGCGGCTGGTTCGCGTTGTTGCGGGTGTCGAGGGTGCCCGCGGTCGGGTTGTAGGCGTTGTTCAGGTTCGACAGGCCCGTCGGGGCGACGTCCAACAGCTCCTCCAGTGCGGCGCGTTGGGCGACGAGCACCCGCGTCACCTTGCTCAGGCCCGCCACGTCCGAGGTGAGCGCCTTCTTGTTGTTCTTGACGAAGTCGGCCACGTCGCCGAGTGCGGTGCCGAGGTTCTTCAGCGCCGCCGCGAGGTCCTTGCGCTCGCCCGCGAGCTGGTCGGCGACCTTGGCGAGGCTGGTGGTGAAGGACCGCACACTCTTGTCGTCGGCCGCCAGCGCCGCCGTGAACACCTGCAGGTGGCCCACCGTGCCGAACAGGTCGGTGCGGCCGTCGGACAGCGTGGTGACCGCCTGGGACAGGTCCTCGACGCTCTGGTGGAGGTTCTGGCCCTGTCCGTCGAGGTTGTCGGCACTCACGCCGAGCAGCCGGGACAGCGAGCCGTCCTTGTTGGCGCCCTGCGGTCCGAGCGCCTCGGCGGTGGTGTGCAGGCTGTCGAAGATCCGGTCCAGTTCGACGGGGACGGCCGTGCGGGACTCGGGGATGACGTCGCCGCTGTGCAGCACCGGGCCCCGGTGGTAGACCGGCAGCAGCTGCACGTAACGGTCGCTGACCACCGAGGAGTTGATGATCGCGGCCCGGGCGCCCGCCGGTACCTTGCGGCCGGCGTCGTACTCCAGCCGCACCCGCACCCGCTTGCCCTCCGGCGTGATCGAGACGACCTTGCCGATCCGGACGCCGAGGACGCGGACGTCCGACCCCGGGTAGATGCCGACGGTACGCGGGAAGTAGGCGGTGACGCGCACGTTCTCGGGCCGCGGCCACAGCACGAAGGCAGCGGCGGCGACCACGGCCAGGGCGACGAGCAGGGCCAGCCGCTTGTTGAAGTGCCTCACCGCCTCCCTCCCGTCCGCGGCGCCACCGGGGCGGCGACCAGGTTCTGCACATAGGAGTCGAACCAGCGGCCGTTGCCGAGGGTGTTGGTGAACAGCCGCACATAGGGCGCCAGCAGTTTGACGCTCCGGTCGAGGCTTGCCTGATTTCGTTCGAGCATCTGCACCACGCCGTTCAGGCCCTTCAGCGCGGGCCCGATCTCCTTCGCGTTGTCGTCGACGAGGCCGGACAGCTCGATGCCGAGCGCGGCCGAGGTCGTCAGCAGGGTGTGGATCGCGGCGCGCCGCCTGCTGATCTCCGTGAAGAGCTTGTCGCCGTCCTTGACCAGGGCGCTGAAGTCCTTGGAGCGCGCCGCCAGCACGCCGGTGACTCCGTTGGCGTGCCGGAGCAGCTCGCCGAGCGCCTTGTCGCGCGAGGCCACCGTCCGCGAGATCCGGGACAGGCCCCGGATGGACGCCTGCACCTCGGTGGGCGAGTCCTGGAACGTGGTCGAGATGGTGTCCAGCGCCTGCGCCAGCCGGCCGGTGTCCACCTGCTCCGAGGTGGTGGTCAGATCGCTGAACGCCTGCACGACGTCGTACGCCGAGACCGTGCGCCCCAGGGGGATCTCACTGCCGGGCCTGAGCTGCCCCGGGCCCCTGGGGTGCAGCGCGAGGTACTTGGCGCCGAGGATCGTCTTCACCCGGATCGACGCGCCGGTCGTGGTGCCGAACGCGGGGTCACCCTTGACCTTGAAGGTGACCTTGACGTGGTCGCCGTCCAGGTCCACGTCCTCGACCTTGCCGACCTTGACGCCGGCGATGCGCACCTCGTCGCCGGGCTTCAGCCCGCCCGCCTCGGAGAAGGCCGCGCTGTAGGTCCGGCCGTCGCCGATCAGCGGCAGGCTGTCGGCGTTGAACGCGGCCACGGCGAGCAGCGCCAGGACGCTCAGCCCGACGGCGCCGATGACGACCGGGTTGCGCTCGCGGAACGGGGTCAGGCGGGGGCGGCGCAGCCGCGGGAGCCTGATCCGGGGCGGTTCGATACGGACCTTCACCAGCGGCTCGGGCCGGGGCGGGCGGGGCGTGCGGCGGGGCAGCCGTATCTTCGGCAGCCTCGGCGGTTCGACGCGCACCTTGATCAGGGGCTCGGGACGCTTGTCACGGCTCACGCTCCGCACCTCGCCCTCGCCACGTGCAGGTCCGGAGTGAACACCTGCCGCGTCTTCGGCAGCACGATCCGGCCGTCGAAGTCGCAGAGGTAGAAGTTGAACCACGAGCCGTAGGACGCCGTCCCGGTCAGCGCGTTGAGCTTGTTCGGCAGCCGTTTCAGCACGCCCTCCACGGTCTTCTCGTTCCGGTTCAGCGTCCCGGTGAGACCGGTCAGCCGGGCGATGTCGTCCTTCAGCGGCGGGCGCGCGTCCTTCATCAGCCCCGCCGTGGCCCCGGTCAGGCCGCCGATGTTCACCAGCGACTGCCCGATGGGCCCCCGGTCCGCGGACAGGCCGGAGATCACCCGGCGCAGCTGGGTCAGCAGTTCGGAGAAGCGGGCGCCGCGCTGGTCCAGCGTGGTCAGGACGGTGTTGAGGTTGTCGATCACCGAGCCGATGAGCTGGTCCCGGTCGGCGAGCGTCGTGGTGAGCGAGGCGGTGTGCACCAGCAGGCTGTTGACGGTGCCGCCCTCGCCCTGCAGCGTCCGGATGATCTCGGTGGCGAGCTGGTTGACATCGCTCGGGCTGAGCGCGGCGAACAGCGGTTTGAAGCCGTTCAGCAGCGCGTTGAGGTCCAGCGCCGGCTGGGTGTGCCGCAGCGGGATCGTCGTGCCGGGCGCCAGCCGGCTGCCGTCGCCCGCGCCCTCGGTCAGCGCGACGTACCGCTGCCCGACCAGGTTGCGGTAGCGGATCACGGCGTGCGTGCCGGTGAACAGCGGCCGGTCGGCCCGGACGGTGAAGGCGACCTCCGCCAGCGTCCGGTCCTTGATCCGGATGTCCTCGACCTGGCCGACCCGCACCCCGGCCACCCGGATGTCGTCGCCCTTCTCGAGCCCGGTGACGTCGCTGAACACCGCCCGGTAGGTGTGCTCGGAGGTGAAGGAGATGTTCACGATGGTGGCCGCGAGCAGAGCCGTCGCCAGGACGGTGACCAGCGCGAACAGGCTGAACTTGATCAGCGGAGCGGCGGTCTTCCTCATATGACGCTCACCGCCGTCCCGCGCGCCATCGGACCGAACAGCAGCGTCGCCACCGGCGGCACCTCGTCGGCGGGCACCCCCATGACCGGCGCCACCAGTGCCCCGACCGCCTGCTGCTCGGCCCGGGTTGCGGTGGCCCCGGCGGGCGAGGGAGAACCGCCCTTGCGCGAGCCGTCGTCCAGGGAGAACCCGGGTGCCGGGACCGGGGGACGGGGCAGGTCACGGCAGTTGGGCCCCGACCGCTCCGCGTACCGGGGGTACTCACCGGGTTCGTACGCCCCCTGCTGCCGTACCGCTTCGAGCGTGATGTGCATCTTCCCGCCGCGGAACGCCTCCTCCGAGGCCTTCTCCTCGCGGACCAGGCCGGCCAGCAGGCACGGGTACTCGGGCGCGTACCGGGCGAAGAGGCCCAGCGTGGGGCGGGAGACCCGGCCCAGGGTGATCAGCCGGTCGCCGTTCGCGGCGAGGAAGTCCTCCCCGGTTCCCGCGACGGTCGCGGTGGTCTTCAGCGCCGCCGCCAGCCGGTCCTTCTCCTCGACGATCGTGCGGCTGGTGGTGACCGTGTTGCGCAGGACGTTCATCAGGTCGGGGGCCGCGTCGCCGTAGATCTCGGCGACCTGGGCGAAGCGGGCGATGTCCTCGGTCAGGGACGGCAGGTGCGGGTTCAGGCGGCGCAGGTAGGCCTCCACGCGGGTCAGGTTGTCGCCGATCCGGTCGCCGCGCCCGTCCAGGGCGGTGGCGAACGCGGACAGGGTGGCGTTGAGCTTGCCGGGCTGCACGGTCCGCAGCAGCGGCAGCAGGTCGTTCATCAGCTGCTGCAGTTCGATGCCGACCCGGGTGCGGTCCTGGGTGATGACGTCCCCGGCGCGGATCGGCCGCGCGGAAGGGGTGGCGGGCGCGACCAGGTCGACGTACTTCTCGCCGAACAGCGTCTTGGGCAGCAGGCGCGCATGCACGTCGGACGGGATGTGCGCGACGTACTCGGGCTTGAGCGCGAGGTCCAGCGACGCCTTCGTCCCGTCGGCGTGCACCGCGCGCACCTCGCCGACCAGCAGCCCCCGCAGCTTGACGTCGGCGCGCGGGTCGAGCTGGTTGCCGAGGCTGTCGGCCTCCAGCGTGATCCGCACCACCGGCGTGAACGCCTGCCGGTAGACGGCGACGGACAGCGACAGCAGCAGCGCCAGCACAGCGAGGAACACCACGCCGTACAGCCGCAGTCTCCACACCCTCATACGGTTCACCCCGCGATTCGCACGGTCGTGTTGGCGCCCCAGATCGCCAACGACAGGAAGAAGTCCAGGACGTTGATCGCCACGATCGACGTGCGCACCGCCCGCCCCACCGCCACGCCCACGCCCGCCGGGCCGCCGCTCGCGTGATAGCCGTAGAAGCAGTGCACCAGGATGATCAGGACGGCGAAGACGAGCACCTTCCCGAAGGACCACAGCACGTCGGCCGGCGGCAGGTACTGGTGGAAGTAGTGGTCGTAGGTGCCCGCGGACTGGCCGTAGTAGCCGGTGGTGATGGTGCGGGCGGCCAGGTACGAGGACAGCAGGCCGATCACGTACAGCGGGATCACCGCGACGAACCCGGCGATCATCCGCGTGGTCACCAGGAAGGGCAGCGAGGGCACGCCCATCACCTCCAGCGCGTCGGTCTCCTCGCTGATCCGCATCGCGCCGAGCTGCGCGGTGAAGCCCGCGCCGACGGTCGCCGACAGCGCGAGGCCCGCCACCAGGGGCGCGATCTCCCGCGTGTTGAAGTACGCCGACAGGAACGCCACGAAGTTCGAGGTGCCGAGCTGGTTGAGGGCGGCGTAGCCCTGCAGGCCCACCTCGGTGCCGGTGAAGAACGACAGGAAGGCGATCACGCCGACCGTGCCGCCCACCACGGCTAGCGCGCCGCGGCCGAAGCTCACCTCGGCGAGCAGGCGCAGGATCTCCTTCTTGTAGCGGCGCAGGGTGCGCCCGGTCCAGGCCAGCGAGCGCCCGTAGAAGGACAGTTGGGTGCCCAGCTCTTCGAGGGAGCGCAAGGGGCGTTGGAGAAGGCTCATCGGCTAACCCCTCTGCGGGACGACCTGGAAGTACACCGCGGTCATCACGAAGTTCGTCACGAACAGCAACATGAAGGTGATCACTACCGACTGGTTCACCGCGTCTCCCACGCCCTTCGGGCCGCCCTTCGCGGTGAGTCCCTTGTACGAGGCGACGATCGCGGCGATCGCGCCGAACACCAGCGCCTTGATCTCCGCCGCCCACAGGTCGGACAACTGGGCGAGCGTGGTGAAGGAGGCGAGATAGGCGCCCGGAGTGCCGTGCTGCAGAACGACGTTGAAGAAGTAGCCGCCCGCCACGCCGACCACCGACACCAGACCGTTGAGCAGCACCGCCACCAGCATCGACGCCAGCACGCGGGGCACGACCAGCCGGTGGATCGGGTCGATGCCCAGCACCTGCATCGCGTCGATCTCCTCGCGGATCTTCCGCGCCCCGAGGTCCGCGCAGATCGCCGTGCCGCCGGCGCCCGCGATCAGCAGTGCGGTGACGATCGGCGAGGCCTCCCGGAGCACCGCCAGCACGGAGGCGGCCCCGGAGAAGGACTGCGCGCCCAGCTGCCGGGTCAGGCTGCCGATCTGCAGCGCGATGACCGCGCCGAAGGGGATGGACACCAGCGCCGTCGGCAGGATCGTCACGCTCGCGACGAACCACGCCTGCTGGATGAACTCCCGCGCCTGGAAAGGCCGCCGGGGCAGCGTGCGGATGACGTCCAGGGCCATCGCGAAGAGGTTCCCGGAGTGCCTCAGCGCCCCGGTCGGGGACAGCCTCATGCGTCGGCCACCGCCTTCCCGCGCAGCTCGGCCTCGCGCCGGGCGATCGCCTGCCAGCGGGGCGGGCGCGTGATGCCCGGACCCGGCAGCAGCCGCGGCGTCAGCTCCCGGTCGACGGGACCGTCCACGAGACCGGCCAGCTCCTGCTCGACCTGCCCCGCGTCCTTCTCCTCCGCCATGCCGATCGGGCCCTGCATCCGGCCGTTCAAAAACTGCCGCACGACCGGCTCGTCGCTGGTCAGCAGCTGCTCGCGGGGACCGAACATCACCAGCTCACGGCGGAACAGCAGGCCGATGTTGTCCGGCACCTGGCGGGCCGAGGCGATGTCGTGGGTGACGATCAGGAAGGTGGCGTCGATCTGCGCGTTGAGGTCGACGATGAGCTGGTTGAGGTAGGCCACGCGCACCGGGTCGAGGCCCGAGTCGGGCTCGTCGAACAGGATGATCTCCGGGTCGAGCACCAGGGCCCGGGCGAGCCCCGCCCGTTTGCGCATGCCGCCGGAGATCTCACCGGGCAGCTTGCCCTCGGAGCCGATCAGCCCGACCATGTCCATCTTCTCGAGGACGATCCGCCGGATCTCGCTCTCCGGCTTGCGGGTGTGCTCGCGCAACGGGAAGGCGATGTTGTCGTACAGGTTCATCGACCCGAACAGCGCGCCGTCCTGGAACAGCACCCCGAACAGCTTGCGCACCTCGTACAGCTCGTGCTCGCGCAGCTTCGTGATGTCCCGGCCCTGGATCGTGATCGAGCCGCGCTCGGGCTT
Source organism: Streptomyces sp. NPDC049915 (assembly GCF_040656475.1). Taxonomy (NCBI): domain Bacteria; kingdom Bacillati; phylum Actinomycetota; class Actinomycetes; order Kitasatosporales; family Streptomycetaceae; genus Streptomyces; species Streptomyces sp. NPDC049915. Next base: position 344,760 of record NZ_JBFAMH010000001.1, on the reverse strand, counting down.
CAGCAGGCCGACGAGCGTCTTGAGGAACACGGACTTGCCCGTGCCGGACGGGCCGAGCATGACCGAGACCTCCCCGGCGGGCAGCGTCAGCGACACGTCCTGCCAGATGACCTGGTGACCGAAGGACTTGGTCAGCCCCTCCACACAGATCTCGACACCCATCCGGTCCACCCTTCAGCCCGCCGCGCAGCTCCGACATCTGCTCTACGGGGAGGGGCGGGGGGTCCGTCGCGGGGAACCGGAAATTTTTGCGACGTGCCTTTACGGCAGTGAGGTCGGCGTGGGGACGGGGAGCTGGGCGGACGGGACCGCGGGGGTGGACGGGAGCGTGGGCGGCGTCGGGGCCGGCGGCGGGGTAAGCACCGTCGGCAGCGCGGGGACGCCGGGGACATCGGGGACGTCGGGGACGCCGGGTACCCGCGGCACCTCGGGTGCCGCCAGCGTGGGCAGGGGCGCCACGGAGCGGACCGAGGGAACGGACGGGAGGGACGGCAGGGACGGCAGGGACGGAACGGCCGGCGACAGGAGCGATGCTCCGGTGCGGGAGCCGGCCGCCCGGGGGCCGCCGTCCGTCGCCGAAGGACGCGGCGCGCCCGTCTGCGGGGCGGCGGCCGTGCCGGTGCTGCTGTCGGAACGCAGCACCTGAGCGCCGAGGGACACGGTGGGGCGCGGCGGCGCCGGAGACCTGCCGGCGTCGACCGCGTGCGGCAGGACGAACCACCCGGCGACCGCCAGCGTGGCCGCCGTCGACGCCGCCGCGACGGCCTGCGCCTTGCCTGCGCCGGGCCGCGGCCGGGCCCGTCCGGCCAGGAACAGGGCCAGGCCGAGCGTCCCGGCCAGCGAGTTGCGCAGCGTCCGGCGGGCCCGCGCCAGCAGCGACTCCACGGTCCGGTAGCTCAGCCCCATCCGGGTGGCGACCTGGCCGACGTCGAGGTCCTCGGACTTCAGCCGCAGCGCCTCCGCCTGGCGGGCCGGCAGCTCACCGCTGCGCACGGCCAGCCATCTGGCCTCGGCCCGGTCGCACACCGCCTCCTCCACCGGCACCGGTCCGGGGGCGATGAGCGTCGGGCTGGTGCGCACCTGGTCCTCACGGTTGACCTGGCGGTACCGGTCGACGCACAGCCGCATGGTCACGGTCGTCAGCCAGGCGCCCAGACGCTCGTCGTCCAGGTCCGGCCGCTCCGCGGCGCGCAGCATCGCCTCGTGCACCGCGTCCTCGGCGTCCTCCTGGCTCATCGACCGGCGCCGGGCCACCTTGAGCAGCTGCTCGCGGTGGCTCCACATGCGCTCCCAGCGGTCCTGGGCCGCCCGTATGTCCGCAGGCATGTCCGTCGCCATGAGGGCCCCTTCGCACTCACCCGCCGGGCTGGTGTCGTCCGGCGGGAGGCGACATTACCGCCCGGTAGCGGCGGTTGTGGAGGGGGCGGAGGCCATCGTGTCCGCACCGTTGCCGGTCAGCGGATCACCGCTGGGCAGCAGGCCACCGGGCAGATCCGTGACGGGAGTGGGCAGGGGGAGAGGGGGTTCCTCCGTTCCATGCGGGGTGGGTGAGGGTGACGCCGGCGGCGTGGGCGACGGGGTTGCGCCGGAGCGGGCCGAGGGGACCGGCGCGGGCGGGTGCGTGCGCGTCGGCCCGGGCGTCGGCTCCGGCGTCGGTTCGCTGCGGGGCCGGGGCGGGCGCGGGGACGTCGAGGGAGCCACCCCGAAACCCTCGTCCGGCACCAGGCGGTGCCCTTGCAGGAAGTACCCGTACCAGGCCAGCACCGTGCGCAGATACGCCGTCGAGTGGTTGTAGCCGAGGATCGCCCGGTCCCGCTGGGCCGGGACGGACAGGTCGCGTCCTCCCGCGCACAGGTAGCGCCCGGCGGCGAGGGCCGCGTCATGGATGTTGCCCGGGTCCCGGCGGCCGTCGCCGTTGCCGTCGGCGCCCCAGCGGGCCCAGGTCGACGGGATGAACTGCATCGGCCCGACCGCGCGGTCGTACACCGGGTCCCCGTCGTACGCACCGCCGTCGGTGTCCGCCACGAGGGCGAAGGCGCCGCCGGTCAGCCGGGGCCCGAGGATCGGCGTCACCGTCGTACCGTCGGACGTCACCCGGCCGCCCCGCGCCTGCCCGGACTCCACCTGCCCGATCGCCGCCAGCAGCTGCCAGCGCAGCCGGCAGCCGGGAGCCTCCCGCGCAAGCCGCGCCTCGGCCCGCCGGTAGGCGGCGAACACGCTTACGGGCACCGCGCCACCCGCCACCGGAGCATCCGCTCGGGACCGCCCGCGTGTGCGCAGCGGTGGCAGCCCGGTGCGGTAGGGGGTGTCGCCGGAGACGCTCGGACCGTGTGCGGCGGGCGCCCGCGGCACGGGCGCCGCGGCCCGCACCGGCACCGCCCCCGGCGCCTGCGACGCGGTCAGTGCGCTCATCGCCGCCACCGCGAGCGCCGTACCCCGCACCCGTCTCACTCTCTGCCCAGCCACGTCGTGACCCCTCCCTGTGGTCGTGCCGTCACCTGCTCTACGCGGCGGGCCGGCCGGTCCGTCGCGGGATGTGCCGGGAACTGCCCGAACCTCCGGGACGCGGGTTAGGTTGTGCGCGTGCGATTGAGAGTGGAGTTCACGACCGAGCCCTTCGACCTCGACGAGGCGCCCGCGCATGCGGTGGTCGCCCGCCGGGTCATCGAGACGGCCGAGCTGGAGGCCGTGGACGTCGGCCCGTTCGGCAACACCGCGGAGGGCGGTGCCGACGCCGTCCTCACGGCCGTGGACGCGCTGCTGCGCAAGACTCTCGAGGCCGGCGCGACCCGCGTCTCCCTCCAGGTCAACGTGGTCGGGGAGGACGAGTGACCGGCACCGGCGACGAGCCGTTCATCGCGGCGGTGAAGCCGCTGGTCGACGCGATCGGCGGCGAGATGCTGCCGCCGGACGAGGCCGCTCCGGAGGACGTCGTGCTGTCCTGGGAGGGCAGCGACGCGGTCGCGGTACGGCTGCCGCAGCTCGCGGACTCCCTCGACCACATCCTGGCCGCCATGGAGCGCAGAAAGGGCAGACCGCTGGCCGATCTGGACCGCAAGGCCAAGCAGGAGGTCGTGCGCATACTGGAGGCCCGCGGCGCGTTCTCCGTGCGGCACGGCGTGGAGACCGTGGCCGGGGCGCTCGGCGTCAGCCGCTTCACGGTCTACAACTACCTGAACCGCGAGAAAGACGCCTGACCGGCGCGCGTACGGGAGTTTTCGGCCCCCCAATTTTTCAACAAAGTGTTGACGTGGTGTTTCGGACGGCGTTAGCTACTGCCACGCCCGTTCAGCACGACGGCCTTTACGGCCACGGAGGCTCCCGTGACGTCCACTTCCACGCCGCCGGGCCTGGCCCGCTTCAACACCCTCGAGGAGCACACGGCCCTCGCCGCACTCCGCGAGGCGTGCTCGTCCACGGCGTGGGCCAAGCGGTTGCTCGCGGCCCGCCCCTACGCCGTCCCCGAGGATCTCTACGCAGCCAGCGACGCCGCCATGGCGGAGCTGACCGCGCAGGACCTCGAGGAGGCCATGGCCGGGCACCCGCCGATCGGCCGCCCCAAGCCGGGGGATCCCACCTCGGCCCGGGAACAGCGCGGCATGGCCGGCGCATCCGAGGAACTCAGGGCGGAGATGCTCGAACTGAACCTGGCCTACCAGGAGAAGTTCGGCCATGTCTTCCTGATCTGCGCCACCGGCCGGACCGGTGAGCAGATGCGGGATGCCGTCAAGGAGCGGATCGGTAACTCGCCGGAGCAGGAGCGGGAGATCGTCCGCACCGAGCTGGGCAAGATCAACCGCATCCGACTGGCACGACTCGTCGAAGAGGACTGACAGCAGCCATGAGCACCAGCACCACCGCCTCGGTGTCCACGCACATCCTGGACACCTCCGCCGGCCGGCCCGCCGAGGCCGTCGCCGTCCACCTCTCGGCCCGCTCCGGGCACGACGCGGACTGGCAGGCACTCGGCGGTTCGGCCACCGACGCGGACGGGCGGTGCAAGGACCTCCCGGCCCTGCCGGAGGGGACCACCCACGTACGGCTCGACTTCGACACCGAGACGTACTTCGCCAAGAAACAAGCCGCGGCCCAGCAGGACGCCCCCGCGCTCCGGGACAGCGAGAACAGCCGACCGGTGTTCTTCCCCGAGGTCTCCATCGCCTTCGCGGTGGTGCCCGGTGAGCACTACCACGTTCCGCTGCTGCTCAACCCGTTCGGCTACTCCGTTTACCGAGGGAGCTGACCGACACCATGACCCGTTTCGTCCTGGGACAGAACCAGTACGGCAAGGCAGAGAACCGCGTTGTCAAGATCACGCGTGACGGCGACACGCACCACATCAAGGACCTGAACGTCTCCGTCGCCCTGTCCGGCGACATGGAGGAGGTCCACCGGAGCGGTTCCAACGCGAACGTCCTGCCCACCGACACCACCAAGAACACGGTGTACGCCTTCGCCAAGGAGCACGGGATCGAGAGCGCCGAGGACTTCGGCATCAAGCTCGCCCGCCACTTCGTGGACAACACCGCCTCCATCCACCAGGCCCGTATCCGCGTCGAGGAATACGCCTGGGAGCGGATCGAGACCTCGCAGTCCGGCGCCCGCTTCGTCGGCGCCGACGAGATCGCCCACTCCTTCGTCCGCAAGGGCCAGGAGACCCGTGTCGCGCAGGTCACCTACGACGGCCACGGCATCCAGGTGCTCACCGGGTTCAAGGACCTGACCGTCCTGAACACGACCAACTCCGAGTTCTGGGGCTACCTGAAGGACAAGTACACCACCCTGAAGGAGGACTACGACCGGATCCTCGCCACCACCGTCTCCACCTGGTGGCGGCACAACTGGGACGGCATCGACTCGCACGCCCCGGACTGGGACCGCTCGTACAACGGAGTGCGCAAGCACGCGCTGCAGGCGTTCGCCGAGACCTACTCGTACTCGCTCCAGCAGACCCTGTTCGAGATGGGTGTGCGGGTGCTGAACTCCCGCGACGAGGTCGACGAGATCCGCTTCTCGATGCCCAACAAGCACCACTTCCGCTCGGATCTGTCGCCCTTCGGGATCGACAACGAGGCGAAGGACGGCGCCGTGTACTACGCCGCCGACCGCCCCTACGGCCTGATCGAGGCCACCATCCTGCGGGACGGCGCCGAGCAGCTCATCCCGGTCGACATGACCAACCTCTGACGCGGGGCGCGTGTCCCCGGACCCGGCCGCCGGGGCCGGGGACACGCCACACCGGAGGGAACACCATGGCACAGCCTGCAATGGAGCCGGCGAAAGGCTCCTGTTCCACCCCGCCGGTGCACACCGAGGACGCCGTCACGTCCGTGCACCCGGTGGACGAGAAGCTCCACCTCTCGCGGCTCGTCCCCGCCGCGCTCCAGCACATCGCCGCCATGTACGCGGGCGTTGTCACTCCTCCGCTCATCATCGGCCAGGCCTGCGGACTCGACATCGCGGCCCGCACCCGGCTGATCGCCGCCTCCCTGCTCATCGCGGGCGTCGCGACCATTCTCCAGACCATCGGCGTCAAGGGCTTCGTCGGCAACCGGCTGCCCTTCGTCAACGCGGCCTCCTCCGCCGGTATCGCGCCGATCCTGGCGATCGCCGAGACCAACGACAAGGGCCATCAACTCCCCGCGATCTACGGTGCGGTGATGGTCGCCGGTGTCTTCTGCCTGGGCGTCGGTCCCTTCTTCGGACGGCTGCTGCGCTTCTTCCCGCCGCTGGTCACCGGTGTCGTCATCACGCTCATCGGCGTCACCCTGATGCCCGTGCCCGTCAGCTGGGCGCAGGGCGGCGACAAGACCGCCGCCGACTTCGGCGCCATGAAGTACCTCGCGCTGGCCGGCTTCACCCTCGCCGTCATCCTGCTCATCCAGCGCTTCGGCAAGGGCTTCGTCAAGCAGGTCGCCCTGCTCTTCGGGCTGCTCGTCGGCACCCTGGTCGCCATCCCGTTCGGCATGGCCGACTTCAGCGCCTTCAGGTCGGCGCCCGTGGCCGCGCTGCCCACGCCGTTCGCCTTCGGAGCGCCCGAGTTCCAGCCCGCGGCGATCCTGTCGCTGTGCATCGTGATGCTGGTGCTGATGACCGAGTCGTCCGCCGGTATGCTCGCCCTCGGCGAGATCTGCGACCGCCGCGCCCACGCAAAGACGATCACCCGGGGCCTGCGCACCGACGGCATCGCCACCCTGATCGGGCCCGTCTTCGGCGGCTTCCCCACCTCGGCCTTCGCCCAGAACGTCGGCGTCGTCTCGCTGACCCGGGTGCGCAGCCGCTACGTCGTCGCCGTCGCCGGCGCCGCCCTGCTGGTCCTCGGCGCCTTCCCGGTCCTCGGCGCGGTCGTCTCCCTGGTCCCCATGCCGGTCCTCGGCGGCGCGGGCATCGTCCTGTTCGGCTCGATCGCCGTCAGCGGCATCCGCACCCTGTCGGAGGCGGGCCTGGACGACAGCTCCAACATCATCCTGGTGGCCGTGGCGCTCGGCGCGGGCATCATCCCGCTGGCCGCCCCCACCTTCTACGCCGGCTTCCCCGCCTGGGCGCAGACCGTGCTCGGCTCCGGCATCAGCGCCGGCGCGCTCGTCGCAGTTCTGCTCAACCTCTTCTTCCACCATCTCGGCACCCGGAGCGGCCAGACAGCCCCGGCACTCGAATCCTCCTAGGGTCCTGCCGTGCCCTCCCCGTGGACATCCCCGCGTCCCCGGGCCGCCACCGAAAGACAAGGAAGCACGATGGCACCATCGGCAGCCCAGCGCATCGTCATCGACAACTGTGCGATCGCGACCGTGGACGCGGACGACACCGAGTACGCCTTCGGGCACCTCGTCCTCGCCGGGAACAGGATCGAGTCCGTCGGTGCCGGAAAGGCCCCCGACGGTCTGCAGAACGTGGTGCGCCGGATCGACGCGAGCGGCCACCTGGCCACGCCCGGTCTGGTCAACACCCACCACCACTTCTACCAGTGGATCACCCGGGGTCTGGCCACCGACCACAACCTGTTCGACTGGCTGGTCGCGCTGTACCCGACGTGGGCGCGCATCGACGAGCAGATGTGCTACTCGGCCGCGCAGGGATCGCTCGCCATGATGGCCCGCGGCGGTGTCACCACCGCCATGGACCACCACTACGTGTTCCCGCACGGCTGCGGTGACCTGTCCGGCGCGATCATCAAGGCCGCGGCCGAGATGGGCGTGCGCTTCACGCTGGCCCGCGGCTCGATGGACCGCAGCGTCAAGGACGGCGGTCTGCCGCCGGACTTCGCGGTGGAGACGCTGGAAGGCGCGCTCACGGCGACCGAGGACACCGTCGACAAGCACCACGACGCCTCCTTCGACGCGATGACCCAGGTGGCCGTCGCGCCCTGCTCACCGTTCTCCGTCTCCACCGAACTGATGCGTGAGGGAGCGGAGTTGGCCCGCCGCCTCGGGGTGCGGCTGCACACCCACGGCTCGGAGACCGTGGAGGAGGAGAAGTTCTGCCACGAGCTGTTCGGCATGGGCCCGACCGACTACTTCGAGTCGACGGGCTGGCTCGGTGAGGACGTGTGGATGGCGCACTGCGTCCATATGACCGACTCCGACATCGCCGCGTTCGCCCGCACGAAGACCGGCGTCGCCCACTGCCCCTCGTCCAACGCCCGCCTCGCGGCCGGCATCGCCCGCGTCCCCGACCTGCTCGCCTCGGGCGTCCCGGTCGGCCTCGGCGTCGACGGCACCGCCTCCAACGAGTCCGGCGAACTGCACACCGAGCTGCGCAACGCCCTGCTGATCAACCGCCTCGGCGCGCACCGCGAGGCCGCGCTGAACGCCCGCCAGGCGCTGCGGCTCGGCACCCACGGCGGCGCGCAGGTGCTCGGCCGGGCCGACCAGATCGGCTCACTGGAGGCGGGCAAGCTGGCCGACGTGGTGCTGTGGAGGATGGACACCCTCGCCCACGCCTCCATCGCCGATCCGGTGACCGCGCTGGTCTTCGGCGCGGCCGCCCCGGTCACGGCCTCCTTCGTGAACGGCCGGCAGATCGTCGAGGACGGGCGCCTGCTGACCGTCGACGAGGACGCCGTCGCCCGCTCCACCCGCGAGGAGGCACAGCGCCTCGCCCGGATCAGCACGCAGGGCTGATCTCCCCAAGTCTCCGGCCGAGAGGGACGGCTCCCGGCCGGGAACCGTGGATCCGAGCGGGATCCACGGCAGCCGTCTCCGGGGCGCGCGTGAGAGCGCGCGCCCCGGAACGGTGTCACCGCTCACCGCGCCACCCCCCGTCACGGTCCCGCACGACCCCCGCACCACCTCCATGAAATCCACGTCGCCCCACGACGTGTCAGCCACCCGGAGGAGCAGCTGTGGCCGCCCATCCCGTAGACGAAAAACTCCCCGCCCTCAAGATGGCGACCAGTGGCCTGCAGCACGTGGCCGCCATGTACGCCGGAGTCGTCGCACCACCCCTGATCGTCGGCGCGGCCGTAGGCCTCTCCGGCACCGACCTGACCTTCCTCACCGGCGCCTGCCTGTTCACCGCGGGCCTCGCCACGTTTCTGCAGACCCTCGGCATCTGGAAGATCGGTGCCCGGCTGCCCTTCGTCAACGGCGTCACCTTCGCCGGTGTCGCCCCCATGACCGCGGTGGTCGCCTCCACCCACGACAAGTCCGACGCCCTGCCGATCATCTTCGGCGCGGTCATCGTCGCCGGCCTGCTCGGCTTCCTCGCCGCCCCCCTCTTCTGCAAGGCGGTCCGCTTCTTCCCGCCGGTCGTCACGGGCTCCGTGATCACCTTGATCGGCGTGTCCCTGCTCCCGGTCGCCTTCGGGTGGGCCCAGGGCCCCAACCCGAAAGCCGACGACTACGGTTCGACGACCTACCTCACCCTGGCCGGCATCACCCTGCTGATCGTGCTGCTGCTGCGCCGCTTCACCCGCGGCTTCGTCAAGCAGATCGCCGTACTGCTCGGCCTGATCATCGGCACGCTCATCGCGATACCCTTCGGCGTCACGGACTTCAGCCCCGTCGGCGAGGCCGACGTCGTCGGCTTCCCGACCCCGTTCCACTTCGGCGCCCCGCAGTTCCAGCTCGCGGCGATCCTCTCCCTGTGCGTGGTGATGGTGGTCTCGATGACCGAGTCGACGGCCGACATGCTGGCGCTCGGTGAGATCGTCGAGCGTCCCGCCGACGAGAAGACCATCGCGGCCGGCCTGCGCGCTGACACCCTCGGCTCGGCGATCAGCCCGCTGTTCAACGGCTTCATGTGCAGCGCCTTCGCGCAGAACATCGGCCTGGTCGCGATGACGAAGATCCGCAGCCGGTACGTCGTCGCCACCGGCGGCGGCTTCCTGGTCCTGATGGGCCTGTGCCCGATGGCCGCCTCGCTGATCGCGGTCGTGCCCCGCCCGGTCCTCGGCGGCGCCGGCGTGGTGCTGTTCGGATCGGTCGCGGCGAGCGGCATCCAGACCCTGGTGCGGGCCGGCCTGGAGCGGGACAACAACGTCCTGATCGTGGCCGTCTCCCTCGCCGTCGGCATCATCCCGATCACCGCGCCGGAGTTCTACCACTCCTTCCCCGAGACCGCGAAGATCGTCCTGGACTCGGGCATCTCGACGGGCTGTGTGACGGCCGTGGTGCTCAACCTCCTCTTCAACCACATCGGCACGGACCGAGCGGCCCAGGACGTCACCCACCCCATGGAGGCGGGGGAGGAGATCGCCGCTGCGCACTGAGAGCGACGGTCGGGACTTGACGGCCGGGGGAGACGGAACGACCACCGTCTCCCCCGGCCGCTTCCCATGGGCACGGCTACCATCGGATCACCGAGGAGACCAGGGGGTTCGGTGGACGCCGACAGGCAGGTGGGGAACGTACGGCGGCTGCTGACCGGGGCGGAGATCCGTTCCGTCGGACGCGCGGCGGACATGGGCGTGCTGGAACTGACCGGTCCGCACGGAGAACTCCTCGGGCTGCACGTCCAGTGCCCCTTCCGGATCGTCCACGGCGACCAGGTGCTGCTGGGCTCACGCGACATGGGGTACGTCAGGGACGGCGCGGAGGACGACGCCTTCGCCACGCTGTACGACGACCGTGCGGCGCTGCTCAACCGCGTGCTGGACGGCGCCCGTCCGACGGTCGAGACCGTCCATGAGGGTGCCGCGGGCGCCCTGACCCTGGAGGCGACCAGCGGCTTGCGCGTCGAGGTCTTCCCCGACCGCTCCGGCGGCGAGGAGTCCTGGCGCGCCCTGGCCCGCGGCGGGCCGCACTACGGCTACCCGCCGGGCGTGGTCTGAGCCTGCCCGGGGTCACAGACCGAACAGGCCGGGGTTCTCGGCCAGTTCCTTGAAGCGGGACTGAGGGTTCGCCACCAGACGGCGGGCCTTCAGGTCCAGCAGGCCGCCGACCGCTGTGATCTCGGCGGCGACCGTGCCGTCCGTCTTGCGGATCGTCTGCCGGATGCGGAACGTCTTGCCCTCGCCCCACTCGAAGGCGCACGTCACGTCGACCTCGTCGCCGGCGAGCAGCTCGCGCTGGTAGCGGATGGTGGTCTCCAGGGCGACCGGTCCGACGCCCGTCGCGATCAGCCCGGCCTGGGTGATGCCGGCCGCCTGCAGCAGCGACCAGCGCGCGTGCTCGGCGTAGTTGAGGTACACGCTCTGGTTCAGGTGCCCCTGGACGTCGGTCTCGTATCCGCGGACGGTGATCCGGACGGAGAACGGCTCGCTCATCACTTCCCCTTCGCGTTCCTTGCAGTGACCACCGATCTTGGCACGCCCCGCACCACCGGCCGCGGGGGCTCCTCACACCCGGCGCGGGGAGGCGAGCAGATAGCGGGCCCGGGTGCGGGGCTCGGTGTACTCGCCGGTCTGCCAGCCCGCCCGCTCCAGCGCGGCCGCGCAGGCGCTCAGCGCCGAGGGGTCCTCCGCCCGCACCGCCACGGCCTCCGGCTGGGGCGTCGCCCGCACCCGGTACCCCTCCTGCCCGCCCCCGGCAGGCCGATGCCCGGCCGCTTCCAGGGCCAGCGCCGCGGCCTGCACCAGATGCGCGCGCTCCCAGCCGCACGGCCGGCCGGTCGCACCGTCGGGGTTGGTCATACGGCGCAGCTCCAGCAGCCCCTGCCAGGCGCTGTGCACCTCGCGCGCCCGGCCCGGGCCGGTGTCCGGCGGTTCCTCCTCGCCGCCCGCTCGCGCGGTGAAGACACCGGTCGACGGCTGCGCGGGCGCCGGTTCGGATGGCGCCGTCACGGGCGTTTCCCGTATCCGGTGCCCGGCCGGCGTGAGGAAATGGTCGTGCGGCGGCCGTGGATGCCGGAACGCCAGCCCGTGCTTCACCAGCGCCGCGAGCTGTGCCGGCGTCCCGCGCAGCCGCCCGGTGACCGGGTCGGCGGCGTCGATGACACGCCGCTGCGCGGCGGTGGGCGGTCGGCTCACGGCGTGCTCCTTCCTGCGCGGGTCCCGCTGCCGGGATCCAGGCCCTCTCGTCGGATCACCCCGGCGTCGCGGGGCCTGGCACGCTCCCCGTTGGCCAAAGCTCGGGGTGCCTGCCCGAGGAGCGCCTACCGCTTCGCAGGCTACGCGGGGGGTCTGACATTCCAGCCGGCGATCACCGGCCGCCCGTGCTCGGTGCCCAGCCGGCACAGCGACCCGGTCGCCAGCTGGAACAGCGCCCCGTGCTCGGGCGGAAGGCCCAGCTGCCGGGCGGTCAGCACCCGCAGGAAGTGTCCGTGGGCGACGAGGAGCACCACCCCCTCCGTGTTGGCGAGGGCGGCGTCCACCTTGCCCAGCATCCGGTCGGCGCGCTCGGCGACCTGCTCCGGGCTCTCCCCAGGGTGATCGGGCGGCCCGGGCACGACCCCGTCCGTGAACAGGAACCATCCCGGCCGGTCGCGCTGGATCTCCACGGTGGTGACGCCCTCGTAGCCGCCGTAGTCCCACTCCCGCAGATCGGCGTCCACGCGCGCGTCGTGCACCCCGATCAGCTCGGCCGTCTCGCGCGCCCGTTGCAGAGGGCTGACGAACGCGGCGCCGATCCGGTGCGAGCGGATCAGCGGCACCAGCCGCCGTGCCTCCTCCCGCCCGTGCTCGGTCAGCGGGACGTCCGTCCACCCGGTGTGCCGCCCGGAACGGGACCACTCGGTCTCACCGTGCCGGACCAGAAAGAGATCACCCACGCTTCACAGGCTACGGGCCCACTCCTCGAGCCGCGCGAGGTCCGGCTCCCGCAGTACTCTGCGCGGGTCGATCCTGAGCAGCGGCGCGGGCCCGTCGTGGTGCGCGGCGACGTACCGTACGCCGTGCTCGGTGCCCGTGCTCCTACTGCCGGTACCCGTTCAGAAACCGCCCGATCCGGCCGATCGCCGCCTCCAGGTCCTCCGCGTGCGGCAGGGTCAGGATGCGGAAGTGGTCGGGGGTGGGCCAGTTGAAGCCGGTGCCCTGGACGACCTGGATCTTCTCGCGCAGCAGCAGGTCGAGGACGAACTTCTCGTCGTCGTGGATCTTGTGGACCTTGGGATCGAGGCGCGGGAAGGCGTACAGGGCCCCCTTGGGCTTCACGCAGGTCACGCCGGGGATCTCGTTCAGCCTCTCCCACGCCACGTCCCGCTGCTCGCGCAGCCGCCCGCCGGGCGCGGTCAGCTCGCGGATGGACTGCCGGCCGCCGAGCGCGGCCTGGATGGCGTACTGGGCGGGCGCGTTGGCGCACAGGCGCATGGAGGCCAGCATGGTCAGGCCCTCCAGGTAGCTTTTCGCGTGCTGCTTCGGGCCGGTGACCACGAGCCAGCCGGAGCGGAAGCCGGCCACCCGGTACGTCTTGGACAAGCCGCAGAAGGTGAGGACGACCAGGTCGGGGGCGAGGGCCGCGGCGGAGTGGTGCACGGCGTCGTCGTACAGGATCTGGTCGTAGATCTCGTCGGCGAAGACCATCAGGCCGTGCCGGCGGGCCAGGTCGAGGACGCCCTCGACGATCTCCTTCGGGTAGACCGCGCCGGTGGGGTTGTTGGGGTTGATGAGGACGACCGCCTTGGTGCGGTCGGTGATCTTCGACTCCATGTCGGCGAGGTCGGGGTACCACTCGGCCTGCTCGTCGCACAGGTAGTGGACGGCCTTGCCGCCCGCGAGGGTCGTCACGGCCGTCCACAGCGGGAAGTCCGGGGCGGGGATGAGGATCTCGTCGCCGTCCTCGATCAGCGCCTGTACGGCCATGGAGACCAGTTCGCTGACGCCGTTGCCGAGGAAGACGTCGTCGACGTCGACCGCCAGGCCGAGGGTCTGGTAGCGCTGGGCGACCGCGCGGCGGGCGGAGAGGATGCCCCGCGAGTCGGTGTAGCCGTGCGCCTGCGGCAGCATCCGGATCATGTCCTGGAGGATCTCCTCCGGCGCTTCGAAGCCGAAGAGGGCCGGGTTGCCGGTGTTCAGCCGCAGCACGCTGTGCCCGGCCTCCTCCAGCGCGTTGGCGTGCTCGATCACCGGCCCGCGGATCTCGTAACAGACCTCGCTGAGCTTGTTCGACTGCCGGAACTCCATGCGCCCCTCCGGAAACTCGTGGTGCTTGGTTTTACCAAGTGGGAGCTTGGAAAGTCCAACAACATGTCTAGACTGCGTCGCATGTCACCCCGCACCCGCCGCAGTTACGACCAGTACTGCTCCGCCGCCCGCGCCCTCGACGTGGTCGGCGACCGCTGGACCCTGCTGATCGTCCGGGAGCTGCTCGCCGGACCGCGCCGCTACACCGACCTGCACGCCGACCTGCCGGGCGTCAGCACGGACGTGCTCGCCTCACGACTGAAGGATATGGAACAGGGCGGCCTCGCCACCCGGCGCCGGCTGCCGCCGCCGGGAGCCGCCTTCGTCTACGAACTGACGCCGCGCGGGCGGCAGTTGCTGCCCGTCCTGCAAGCCCTCGGCACCTGGGGCGAGGCCGAACTGGGGGAGCGGCGGCCCACCGACGCCGTCCGCGCGCACTGGTTCGCCCTGCCGCTGCTGCGCGCGATCGACGGCGCGGGACTGGTCGAAGTGCGGCTGGAGGAGGGCGTGTTCCATCTGCACGCCGGAGCCGAGGAGGGGCCGGTCTACGGCGACGGCGCCGCGCCCGGCGAGCCCGACGCCCGGCTGGTCATGGACTCCGCGACCTGTACGGCGCTCTCCCGCGGCGAGACGAGCCTCGCCGAAGCGATCCGCGCGGGCCGCGTCGAGGTGACGGGTGACGGCGCCCTCGCCAAGGAACTGCGCGAGGGGCCCGCCGCATGACCATGCGGCGGGCCCCTCGACGGTCCGTCAGGCGTTCGGCGGCACGGGGGACGGGCGTCCCCGTCCCCGCGTCAGCGCGTACCCGCCGATGCCCGCGAGCGCGGCCAGCACGCCGCCGATCGCGGTCCACACCCAGCGGTCGGACCACCAGCCGGACGACCAGCCGCCGTCCGGCTCGACGCTCGCCAGCACGGCCGCCTTCTTCGAGTCGTCCTTGTCCTGCCGCGCCGTGACGGCGACACCGGGCACCAGCGGCTCGGCCAGCCGGCCGCCCACGGCCGCCGCGCCGCCGATGTCCTTGGACTGCACGCGCAGTTCGGCGTTGACCGGCTGCCCGAGGTCGGCCGTCTGCACGCCCACCGCGGTCAGCCGGACGTAGTACGTACCCGGCAGCGGGTCGTTCGCCCACGGCTCCGACCAGGCGCGCACCGTGCGCAGCACGCACGTCAGCTCCAGCGAGGAGGTCCCCGCGTCGGCCGTGCGGGTCTGTGCGCCGTACTGGCAGGCCTGACGGCGCCGGAGGCCGTCGTACACGTCGACCTGCCAGGTCTGTGCCGTGTGCGTCTGCGGCAGCTTCACCGTCGCCTTCACGGTGGGCCGCTGCTCGGCGTCCGCCGGGAACGACCAGTACAGGTAGTCACCCGTGGAGGCGCTCGCGGTGGCGGTCTGCCCCTGCTCCACCTCCGTCGCCGTACGGAACGACGTGCCCGCCGACGCCGGGGCCGCGGTGGAGCCGGACGGGCTCGGTGACGGGGACGAGTCGGCCGCCGCTGGGGCGGCGGCGAGGCCGAGCGTCAGCAGGGCTGCGCCCAACACCTGGGTGATCCTCATCAGTTCGTCCTCCACACCGCGACACGCCAGCGCGACAGCCAGCCCCATACCACACCCGCGAGGAAGCCGATCAGCACCAGCAGGCCGAGCAGCCACCAGCCGCGCCCG
The DNA here is from genome assembly GCF_040656475.1 of Streptomyces sp. NPDC049915. Lineage (NCBI taxonomy): Bacteria > Bacillati > Actinomycetota > Actinomycetes > Kitasatosporales > Streptomycetaceae > Streptomyces > Streptomyces sp. NPDC049915. Next base: position 329,600 of record NZ_JBFAMH010000001.1, on the reverse strand, counting down.
AGACCGAACGACGCCACGTCGTCCGCCTGCGACGGGCCGTCGACCACGTCCACGGTCAGCTCCAGCGGCATGCCGGGCGTGGCCTTGACGCCGGGCGCCGCCGAGAAGGAGTTCGTCACCGCGAGGCACACCGTCTCCGCCGGCGCGTTCTCGTCGTCGCTGTCCGCCTTCGGGTAGCGCAGACCCGTCGAGGCGACATCCGTACGGCCGTTGCCGGCCGCCTCACCGCGCACGATCTCCCGGCCGTGCACCGTGACCGCGCGCAGCAGCACGCCGTAGTCCGGGTGCATCGAGCGGTCCGCGGCCACGCTCACCGATGCGCGCAGCTCCTGGCCGGGCTTCACGTCCACCCGGTACCAGCGCCGCTGCCCGAACTCCTCGCGGTCGGTGTACAGGCCCGAGTTCAGCGTCGGCGCCTTGGCGCACGAGGACGCGCCGTCGGTGGCGACCGGCGTGACCACCGGGTCGGCCGCCCGGTCCACCAACTGGTTCACCTTGTCGGCGAGTTCACCGGAGTGCTCCACCGATGTGTAGGTGCCGCCGGTGGCCTCGGCGATGCAGCTGAGCTGCCGGCGCATCTTCACGTTCGGCACCAGGCCGAGGGTGTCGATGGTCAGGCCGATGCCCTTGGCGGCTATCTCGCGGGCCACCTCGCACGGGTCGAGCGGGGCGCAGGTGTCCTCGCCGTCACTGATCAGCACGATCCGCTTGGAGCCGGTCCCGCCGTCCAGGTCCCCGGCCGCCTTGAGCAGGGCCGGCCCGATCGGCGTCCAGCCGGTCGGGTTGAGCGTGGCCACCGCCGTCTTGGCCTCGGTGCGGTCCAGCGGACCGACCTTGTACAGCTGCGCGGTGTCCTTGCAGCCGGTCTGCCGGTCGTCGCCCGGGTAGGTGGCGCCCAGCGTGCGGATGCCGAGCTGCACCTCCTCGGGCGTTGCGTCCAGCACCTCGTTGAACGCCTGCTTGGCCGCCGACATGCGCGACTGCCCGTCGATGTCCCGCGTCCGCATCGACCCGCTGACGTCGATCACGAGGTCGACCTTCGGCGCGCTTGCGGTGGTTTCGTCGGCGACCGCCCCCGCCGGGAACACGAGCCCGGCCGCGAGCGCGGCGAGCAGGGCGCCGACGCCCGCCGCCAGCCGTTGTCTTCTGATCATCGGCGGATCTTATTGATCTGTGCCGCCCGGCTCCAAAACGGTCCGTCAGGCGAGCGGTGACGGCAGCCGCGTCCACAGGTCGCCGGGCGCGTCCGGCGACAGCCGCATCAGCGTCAGCGCCTTCACCGGCAACGGATCCTGACACAGCGCCACCAGGTCGGCGGTGCGCGGCAGATCCCGTACGGCCGCCGCCAGGGCCGCCCGCAGCGCGGGACCGTTGCCCGCGGTGGCGGCCAGCGCACCCGCCACCAGGGAGCCGAACAGCTTGCGCCGCAGCGCCGTCACGTCGTCCGTGACGATCCGGCCCGCGAGGTCGCCGGGGACCGCGATGCCGTGCCGGGCCAGCCGGGCGGGGCTGACCCGGATGTCGGCCAGATCCCGGTAGACCAGCCGCCGCGGCTCGCCCGCCGGGCCCAGCACCACCAGCAGGTTCTGCCCGTGCGCCTCCAGCGCCGCGCCCAGCTCCAGCAGCCGCAGGCCCGCGGACAGCGCCAGCCGGGCGAAGTCAGCGAGCCAGGCGGGGGAGTGCGGCCCGGCCAGAGCGGCCACCGGCACCACCTCCTCACCCGGCCCCGCGTACACCTCCGGCGCCTCGCGCAGCTGGACCGCCAGGTCGGGGGAGTGGGCGGTGGCCGCACCCAGCGTGCGCGTGACGTGCAGCAGCCCGTCCGTGTGCGCGGCGAGCCGCTCGCCGAACTCCGACAGCGAGGCCGCCATGCGCACCGAGCCGACCGAGATGTCCCGCACCGAGGACGTCAGCCGGGTGCTCAGCGCGGTCTTCACATGCGGGCCGCCGGGCAGCGCGAGCGTGCGCAGCGCCATCAGCGGATGCGCGGCGAGCGTGGCCTGACCGGTCCGCTTCAGCACATGCTCGGCCTGCCACGGATGCACCGGCAGCAGCAGCCACTCCCCGTCCCGCAGCCACTGGGGCCACGCTCCGCTCACCAGGCACCCGGCCGCCGGCACCGGCAGCAGCTCCAGCTCCACCACCGGCCGGTGCTCGGGCGCGTACGCCAGCTGCTCCGCCACCGAGAAACCGGGCCGCGAGCGGCAGCACGGATGGTAGGGATGCCCGTCGACGACCCGCTGCTCCCACTCCCAGCCCTGCGCGGGCCGCTCCCGCGGGCACCCCCGCTGCCCGGCCCGGGACAGCGCGAGCGAGGCGACGCTGTGCCCCAGCTCGGTCGCGAAACCCGCCGCGTGCGGCACCGCCAGGTCCGTCATCAGCCGCTCCGGCCGCTCGTACGCCACACCGTCGAGGTGTACGGCGCCGACGTAGGCGTCGGTGGCGTACGCGTCCGGCACCGGGCCGTGCAGCCGGCGGCCGTCCGCCAGGTGCAGGGTGAGGCCGTCGCCGCCCTCCTTCCGGCGCGTGATCCAGGGCAGTGGCTCGTGGCCGAGGCCGCGCCACAGGCGGGTCAGCACGGCGGCGCGCGCGCCGGGCAGCGCGGCCCGGTACCGGGGCACCAGGCCGGGACACTCGGCGGCGAGTTCGGCGGCGACCTCCGCCTCGGCGGTGGGGGGTCGGTGCACGGGCGGGCTCCTCGGGTACGCGGACGGCGTCACGGCGGACCGTGACGGCGGGGATACTGATCGTCTCCGACCGACAGGACCGTAGGGAACGAGTGGATCGCGTGGACCTCCTGCCTCCCACCATCGGCGATTTCCCGCCGCGCGACGACCTCGCGGCCCGGGCCGACGCCCACGCGGCGGCGCCCCTGCTGAACTGCCTGCTGCGCGAGGCCGCCGAGCCGGTCGGGGCCGACGGCGCCTGGCGGGTGCACCGGCTGGCCGCGTCGGGCCGGCTGCTGCGGGTGCGCGGCACACGCCGGCCCGCCCGCCCCGAGGTCGGGGCGGACGGCACCTGGCGGCCGCTGGACCACCGTGACCTGGTCGCCCTCGTCGCTGACGAGCTGTACCGGCTCACCGGGCTCGCCAATCCGGTCCTGCCCGCCGAGATGACCGACAGCCGGGACGTCGTCGCCGCCCTGCTGGCCGCGCGTGCCGGTGCCACCGCGCCCGCCGACGCCTATCTGCGCTCCGAGCAGTCCCTGATCACCGGTCACCCCCACCACCCCGCCCCGAAGGCGCGGGGCGGCGGCCCGCCGGCCGCCTGGCTGCCGTACGCGCCCGAGGCGCACGTCCGCTTCCCGCTGGAGCTGCTCGGCGTGCGCGCGGACACGGTCGTGCAGGAGGGCGACACCGGCGCCCTCGACGCGCTCGGCGAGGCCCCGCCCGGCTACCGGCTGCTGCCCGCCCACCCCTGGCAGCTTCGGCTGGCCGCGCCCGCCCTCGCGGACGCCTTCGCCGACGGGCGCCTGATCCGGCTGGGCGCGAGCGCCTTCGAGGTGTGGCCGACGGCCGCGATCCGCACCGTGTACGCGCCGGAGCGGGACCTCTTCCTCAAGTTCAGCCTCGATGTGCGCATCACCAACGACATCCGCCGGCTGTGGGAGCACGACCTGCGCAGGCTGCGCCGTACGGACAAGGCCGTCACACACGCCTTCGCGGCGCTCGGCGGCCCGGCGGCCTGGCTGAGCGACCGCGGTCACCGCACCGTCTGCTTCGCCCACGAGGAACTGGCCGTCGTCGTCCGCGACGGCCTGGGCGGGGCCGTCCTGCCCGGCGCGACGCCCCTGCTCGCGGCCGGCCTGGTGGAGGGGTTCGACGGCAACCCGCTCGCCGCCGCCGCCGACCCGGCGGCCTGGTGGGAGGCGTATCTGCGCGCGGTCGTGCCGCCCGCCCTCGCCGCGTACGCCGACCACGGCGTCGTCCTGGAGGCACACCTGCAGAACACGCTGGTCGCGGTCGACGGCGACGGGATGCCCGTCCAGGCTCTCTTCCGGGACGCCGAGGGCGTGAAGCTGCTGCCCGAGGTGACACCGGCGGCCGGGTGGGAACGGCTGGTGTACTGCCTGGTCGTCAACCACCTCACCGAGGTCGCCGCGGCGCTCGCCGAACACCACCCAGGGCTGGACCCGTGGCCGGCGGCCCGCCGCGAACTGGCCCGCCACGAGCTGCCCGAGGTCGCCGCGCTGCTGGCCTCGCCCACCCTGCCCGGCAAGACCAACCTGCTGCTGCGCTGGACCGGAGCGGACGGCGCGGCGGCCCGCTACCTGCCCCTGCCCAACCCACTGGCCCGCACCTGACCTGCCGTAGGCTGGCCGGTGTGCTGCGCGACGTGACCGCTGTCCGATACGTGACCCCGCTGAGGTCGGGCGGTTCCGTGCCCGCGGTCGTCGAGGCCGACGACGACGGCACGTACGTGGTGAAGTTCACCGGCTCCGCGCAGGGGCCCAAGGCGCTGGTCGCCGAGGTGATCGTGGGGGAGCTGGCCCGGGCGCTGGGGCTGCGCTTCCCCGAACTGGTGCTGGTGCACTTCGACCCGGCGATCGCGGCCGACGAACCCCACCAGGAGGTACGGGACCTGCACGGCGCCAGCCACGGGCTGAACCTCGGCATGGACCACCTGCCGGGCGCGGTCGACCTCACGCCCGAGGTCGCGCGGTCCTTCCCCGTGGACCCGCTGGAGGCCGGCCGGATCGTCTGGCTCGACGCGCTCACCGCGAACGTCGACCGCACGGTCCACAGCTCCAACCTGATGGTGTGGCCGACCCTGGGCGTCGCGCCCCCGCGCCTGTGGCTCATCGACCACGGCGCCGCCCTCGTCTTCCACCACCGCTGGGACGGCGCCGACCCCGAGAAGGCCTACGACTTCCGCCACCACGCCCTCGGCCACTACGGCCCCGACGTGCGTGCCGCCGACGCCGAACTCGCGCCCAAGGTCACCGAGGAGCTGCTGCGCGCGATCGTCGCCGAGGTCCCGGACGCCTGGCTGACCGACCTCGGGAGCCCCGACGAGATGCGCGAGGCGTACGTGGCGTATCTGTACGCGCGCGTGCGGGCCTCGCGGAAGTGGCTGCCCACCGACTTCCCCGGCCCTCAGGAGCTGGCCGCTGACGAGGCCCGGCGGGCGGCGCGCACCCAGGCCGGCCGCCCCGACTGGCTGAAGCGGGTCCCCGATCTGCACGGCAAGCCCGCCGCGCAGCAGGACTGGTCGGTACACCTGGGCTGAACGGACCGAGCGGCCCGGGAAATCGCCCGGGGCCACTCGGATCAGCGCGGTCGGGTCTCAGCCCCTGAGCTGCTCGTACGCCGGCAGGGTGAGGAAGTCGGCGTAGTTCTCGTCGAGGGAGACCTGCAGCAGGAGGTCGTGCGCCCGCTGCCAGTTGCCGGCGACGAAGGCCTCCTCGCCGATCTCCTCGCGGATGTTCTCCAGCTCCTCGGCGGCGACCTTGCGGGCGAGGTCGGCGGTGACCTTCTCGCCGTTGTCCAGGACGACACCGGCATTGATCCACTGCCAGATCTGGGAGCGGGAGATCTCGGCGGTGGCCGCGTCCTCCATCAGGTTGAAGATCGCGACGGCGCCGAGGCCGCGCAGCCAGGCCTCGATGTAACGGATGCCGACCTGGACGGCGTTGACCAGACCGTCGTAGCTGGGCTTGGCGTCCAGGGAGTCGATGGCGATCAGGTCGGCCGCCTTGACGTCGACGTCCTCGCGCAGGCGGTCCTTCTGGTTCGGCTTGTCACCGAGGACCTTGTCGAAGGACTTCATGGCGATCGGCACCAGGTCGGGGTGGGCGACCCAGGAGCCGTCGAAGCCGTCGCCGGCCTCACGGTCCTTGTCGGCGCGGACCTTCTCGAAGGCCACCTTGTTGACCTCGGCGTCCTTGCGGGACGGGATGAACGCCGCCATGCCGCCGATCGCGTGCGCGCCGCGCTTGTGGCAGGTGCGCACCAGCAGTTCGGTGTACGCGCGCATGAACGGGGCGGTCATCGTGACCGCGTTGCGGTCCGGCAGGACGAACTTCTCGCCGCCGTCACGGAAGTTCTTGACGATGGAGAACAGGTAGTCCCAGCGGCCGGCGTTCAGACCGGCGGCGTGGTCGCGCAGCTCGTAGAGGATCTCCTCCATCTCGTACGCCGCGGTGATCGTCTCGATCAGGACGGTGGCGCGGACGGTGCCCTGCGGGATGCCGAGGTAGTCCTGCGCGAAGACGAACACGTCGTTCCAGAGGCGGGCCTCCAGGTGCGACTCCGTCTTCGGGAGGTAGAAGTAGGGGCCCTTGCCGAGGTCGAGCAGGCGCTGGGCGTTGTGGAAGAAGTACAGGCCGAAGTCGACGAAGGCGCCCGGGACCGGGGTGCCGTCGGCGTCGACGAGGTGGCGCTCGTTCAGGTGCCAGCCGCGCGGCCGCATGACGACCGTGGCGAGCTGCTCGTTCGGCTTGAGCGCGTACGACTTGCCCGACTTCGGGTCGGTGAAGTCGATGCTGCGGGTGTAGGCGTCGATCAGGTTGAGCTGGCCGAGGACGACGTTCTCCCAGGTGGGGGCGGAGGCGTCCTCGAAGTCCGCGAGCCAGACCTTGGCGCCCGAGTTCAGGGCGTTGATGGTCATCTTGCGGTCCGTCGGGCCGGTGATCTCGACACGGCGGTCCTGCAGCGCGGCCGGGGCCGGGGCGACCTTCCAGGAGTCGTCCGCGCGGATGGCGGCCGTCTCCGGCAGGAAGTCGAGCGAGGAGGTGCGGGCGATCTCGGCGCGGCGCTCGGCACGGCGGGCGAGGAGTTCCGCGCGGCGCGGCGTGAACCGCTGGTGCAGCTCGGCCACGAAGGCGAGCGCCGCGTCGGTGAGGACCTCTTCCTGCCGGGGCAGGGGCTCGGCGTCGACGATGGCCAGCGTGGACGGCGCTGGTGCGGACATGAGCGGTCACTTCCTTACGGGGGGCTGTTTCAGCGAACCACGTGCAACGCCACTCTGCCCTGGCACGCGGTGCCTACAGGCAGAAAGGGGGCGGTTCGCACCCGCTGTGCGGTCGGGTGCTTCTGAACAGTGGATAGTAGTTATCGCATGGTGGAAGTTCAATGGTTTGTTGATGTCGAGATTCTCTGAGTCGAGCAAAGGTGGCGCTCGGTGCCACCGCGTTCACTGAAGGTGGCCCAGGTCGGCCTCGGTGTCGATGTCGTACGGCTGTGCCACCTCCCCGCACTCGATGAGCCGTATCTCACGCGCGTGCTCGCGCAGATACGCGCGTGCCCCCCGGTCGCCGGTGGCAGTCGCCGCGATGCCCGCCCAGTGGGCCGCGCCGAACAGCACCGGATGCCCGCGCACGCCGCTGTAGGCGGCCGACGCGAGCGTGTGCTCGTCCTCGAAGGCGCCGAGCACCCGCGCGACGGCCTCCGCACCGATCCCCGGCTGGTCCACGAGCGACACGAGCGCGCCCCGTGCCCCGGTCCCGGCCAGCGAGGCGAGCCCGGCCCGCAGCGAGGACCCCATCCCCTGCTCCCACTCCGGGTTCTCCACGAGCACACACCCCGCGAGCCGCGCCCGCTCCCGTACGGCGTCGGCGGCCGCCCCCAGCACCACGTGCACGCGCGTGCACCCGGCCGCCCGCAGCACCCCGACGGCGTGCTCGATCAACGGCCGCCCCCGGTGCTCCAGCAGGGCCTTGGGGCGTCCGCCGAGCCGCCGGCCACCTCCGGCGGCGAGCAGCAGCCCGGCGACGGCGTCCGTGGGATTTTCCATGCCTGCGGTGCGGGGTGTCGTCATACGCCCTGCATACCGCACCGCGCAGGGCCACGGGTTCACGCAGCGCAGCAACTCGATGACGCAGCGGACTGGCGCGGCGCGGGCGAGGTGTCGTTTACTGTCTCCCCCGCCCCGGCTCACCGCACCGGCGCGGACCGGACGGCTCAGGGAGATCGCACGACGGAGTGCGAAGGGGAGGGCTGTGTTGCGGAGCGTTCAGCACAAGCCGGTCACCGGCGGCGAAGGGGACCTGCGCGCGAGTCGGCTGCGCGCGGCGGCGTCCCGGCTGCACCGCGAACTGGCCGCTTACCCGGCCGAGTTACGCGACCGGGACATAGCGGAGGAAGAGCTGGCCGCACTGACGGCCATGGCCACCCGGGGCACCCCCGAGCCGGCCCCGCTGCACCGCTCCCTGCTGCTGATAGCGGGCGCGATCGGCTCGGTGAGCGCGCTGTCGGGGGCGATGAGAGAGGTCCGCGCGGCGGTGGATCTGTTCAGCGAACCACCGCAACCCGGGCGCCTTGACGCGCCGGGCACGGCAGCGCCCTGACGGCGCGCGGGGCTGGATCGATGTGCGGCTCCGCCGCGGGGGCGCGACCGGCCACGATCCACCGGCGCGCCGCCGCGGGGGCGACCGGCCACAATCCACCGGCGCGACCGGCCACAATCCGCCCGCGCGCCCGCCTGACAGGAGAACCCGGCGGACGAGAAGGCGCTAGCCGCCCACGTACGTCGCAAGGTGCTGCCCGGTGAGGGTCGACCGCGCCGCGATCAACTCCGCCGGCGTCCCCTCGAAGACGACCCGCCCTCCGTCATGCCCCGCGCCCGGCCCCAGGTCGATGATCCAGTCCGCGTGGGCCATGACGGCCTGGTGGTGCTCGACCACGATCACCGACTTCCCGGAGTCGACCAGCCGGTCCAGCAGGCCGAGCAGCTGCTCGACGTCGGCCAGGTGCAGACCGGTGGTCGGCTCGTCCAGGACGTAGACGCCGCCCTTGTCGCCCATCTGCGTCGCCAGCTTCAGCCGCTGCCGCTCGCCACCCGACAGCGTGGTGAGCGGCTGGCCGAGCGTGAGGTAGCCGAGCCCGACGTCGGACAGCCGGTCAAGGATCTTGTGCGCCGCGGGCGTACGCGCCTCCCCGTCGCCGAAGAACTCCTCCGCCTGCCCCACCGACATCGCCAGCACCTCGCTGATGTCGCGGCCGCCGAGCTTGTACTCCAGCACCGACGCCTCGAAGCGCTTGCCCTCGCACTCCTCGCAGGTGGTGGCGACCCCGGCCATCATCGCCAGGTCGGTGTAGACGACTCCGGCGCCGTTGCAGGTGGGGCAGGCGCCCTCCGAGTTCGCGCTGAACAGCGCCGGCTTGACGCCGTTGGCCTTGGCGAACGCCTTGCGGATCGGCTCGAGCAGTCCGGTGTACGTCGCCGGGTTGCTGCGCCGTGAGCCGCGGATCGGGGTCTGGTCGATGGAGACCACTCCGGCGTCGGCGGGCATCGACCCGTGCACGAGCGAGCTCTTGCCGGAGCCGGCGACACCCGTGACGACGACCAGCACGCCGAGCGGGATGTCGACGTCCACGGACTGCAGGTTGTGCGTGGTCGCGTCGCGGATCGCCAGCTTCCCGGTGGGCGTGCGGACCGTCTCCTTCACACGCGCCCGGTCGTCCAGGTGGCGTCCGGTGAGGGTGCCGCCGGCCCGCAGCTCCTCCACGGTGCCCTCGAAGCAGACCGTGCCGCCCGCCGTGCCGGCGCCGGGGCCGAGGTCGACGACGTGGTCCGCGATCGCGATCATCTCCGGCTTGTGCTCCACGACGAGCACCGTGTTGCCCTTGTCCCGCAGCTGCAGCAGCAGCTCGTTCATGCGCTGGATGTCGTGCGGGTGCAGACCGATGCTGGGCTCGTCGAAGACGTACGTCACGTCGGTCAGGGAGGAGCCGAGGTGGCGGATCATCTTCACGCGCTGTGCCTCGCCGCCCGAGAGGGTGCCGGCCGGCCGGTCGAGCGAGAGGTAGCCGAGGCCGATCTCCACGAAGGCGTCGAGGGTGTCGCGCAGGGAGGCGAGCAACGGCGCGACCGACGGCTCGTCCAGGCCGCGCACCCAGGCGGCCAGGTCGCTGATCTGCATCGCGCAGACGTCGGCGATGCTCAGACCCTTGATCTTGGAGGACCGGGCGCCCTCGTTGAGCCGGGTGCCCTCGCACTCGGGGCAGGTGGTGAAGGTGACCGCCCGCTCCACGAACTCCCGGATGTGCGGCTGCATCGCCTCCTTGTCCTTGGCGAGCATCGACTTCTGGATGCGCGGGACCAGACCCTCGTAGGTCATGTTGATGCCGGCGATCTTCATCCGGGTCGGCTCGCGGTACAGGAAGTCCTGCAGTTCCCTCTTGGTGAACTTCCGGATCGGCTTGTCGGCGTCGTAGAGGCCGGACTCGGTGTAGAGGCGGTGGTTCCAGCCGCCCGACTTGTAGCCGGGGACGCTCAGCGCGCCCTCGTTCAGGGACTTGCTGTCGTCGTAGAGCTGGGTGAGGTCGAGGTCGGTGACCGAGCCGCGGCCCTCGCAGCGGGGGCACATGCCGCCGGTGATGCTGAACTGGCGGCGCTCCTTCACCGTCTGCCCGCCGCGCTGCACGGTGACCGCGCCGGCGCCGCTGATCGAGGCGACGTTGAAGGAGAACGCCTTGGGGGAGCCGAGGTGGGGCCTGCCGAGGCGGCTGAAGAGGATGCGCAGCATCGCGTTGGCGTCGGTGGCGGTGCCGACGGTGGAGCGCGGGTCGGCGCCCATGCGCTGCTGGTCGACGGTGATCGCGGTGGTCAGACCGTCCAGTACGTCGACGTCGGGGCGGGCGAGGGTCGGCATGAAGCCCTGGACGAAGGCGCTGTAGGTCTCGTTGATCATCCGCTGCGACTCGGCGGCGATCGTGTCGAAGACCAGGGAGCTCTTGCCCGAGCCGGAGACACCCGTGAAGACCGTCAGCCGGCGCTTGGGGAGCTCGACGCTGATGTCCTTGAGGTTGTTCTCGCGCGCGCCGTGCACGCGGATCAGGTCGTGGCTGTCGGCGGCGTGGCCGGTCCCCGTTGCCTTGGTCATGGCGTCTCCATCCGTTCAGACCCTCGATCACGGCCACCCTCCGCGCCCGCCGGCCCGACCGGCGCCGTCCGGATGCCCGTGCCGCTCACGCTACGTGGAACCGGGGGACGAGCGCTTCTCGAATCCTGATCCTTGCGGTGGCCTCCGGCGGTGGGGCGTTCATGGTTCGGGCGCGCGGGGTCCGCGGGGCGCGGGCACGTCACGGGGCCGGGGCGCGTGCCCTGCGCGGCGGCGGGCGGGCTCGGGGTGGGGCGGCTCTGTGCGGATGCCCGTGCGGGCGGGCTGGGGGTCCGACCTGGGCCCATGGATCTGCGTGCTTGCCGTGCGGCCTCAGCGCCGCGTCTCCAACCGGCGGCCCTTGCGCCCCGCGCCGGGCACCGCCCTCGCGGGCCGGTGCCCGCCGCGCCCTCGGCATCACGCGCCCGCCCCGCCGAATGGCCTGTGCCCGGCGGTGTCCTGCGCCGGGCTTCACGTTGTCGCGCCCCGGCGTCCGTGTCTGCCCGCGGCCGGGGAGACCGGCGCTCGTGCCCCGTGGTGGTGTACGCCCGCGCCTTCGGCGGCCGGTGCCTGCCGTGTGGCATCCGGCCGGGCTGCTCGGCCCCGGCGCCTCGGGCGCGTGCCTTCGCCTCGCGCCCGAGCCTTCGCCCAGTGCCCTCCTTCGGCGGCCGGTGCCTGCCGTGCGGCATCCGGCCCGGCTGCGCGGCCTCGACACCTCGGGCGCGTGCCTTCGCCTCGCGCCCGAGCCTTCGCCCAGTGCCCTCCTTCGGCGGCCGGTGCCTGCCGTGTGGCATCCGGCCCGGCTGCGCGGCCCCGGCGCCTCGGGCGCGTGCCTTCGCCTCGCGCCCGAGCCTTCGCCCAGTGCCCGCCTTCGGCGGCCGGTGCCTGCCGTGTGGCATCCGGCCCGGCTGCGCGGCCTCGACACCTCGCGCACGTGCCTTCGCCCCGCGTCCATGCCCTCGCCCCGTGCCCGCGCCCTCGGCGGTCTGTGGGTTCCGGCCCCACGCCCCCGGGCAACCGCACGCGTGCCGGGCGGGGGCGGTGGCTGCCAGCGCGCGGCTGGGGTCAGCCGCCGTTGTTGGTCGAGCTGGTCAGGGCCTCGGAGAGTTCCACGGCCACCTGCTGCAGGACCGGGACGATCTTGTCCGTGGCGGCTTCCGTGACGCGGCCCGCCGGGCCCGAGATGGAGATGGCCGCCGCCGTGGGGGAGTTCGGTACGGAGACCGCGAGGCAGCGGACGCCGATCTCCTGCTCGCTGTCGTCGATGGCGTAACCGAGCCGGCGTACCTCCTCCAGGGAGGCCAGGAAGTCGTCCGGCGTGGTGATCGTCTTGTCCGTCGCCGCCGGCATCCCCGTGCGGTACAGCAGGGCGCGCACCTCCTCCGGCGGGTAGCCGGCGAGCAGCGCCTTGCCCACGCCCGTGGAGTGCGGCAGCACCCGCCGGCCGACCTCGGTGAACATCCGCATCGAGTGCTTGGACGGCACCTGTGCCACGTACACGATCTCGTCGCCGTCCAGCAGCGCCATGTTCGCCGTCTCGCCGGTCTCCTCCACCAGGCGGGCCAGGTACGGTCGCGCCCACGTGCCGAGCAGTCGCGACGCGGACTCGCCGAGACGGATCAGGCGCGGGCCGAGGGCGTAACGCCGGTTGGTCTGTTGGCGGACGTACCCGCACGCGACCAGCGTGCGCATGAGGCGGTGGATGGTCGGCAGGGGCAGTCCGCTGCTCGCGGACAGCTCACTCAGCCCGACTTCGCCGCCGGCGTCCGCCATGCGCTCCAGCAGGTCGAAGGCGCGCTCCAGGGACTGGACACCCCCCGTGGCGGCGGGTTTGGCGGAGTCGGTGGTGCTGGCGCTGGACGTCGGCACGGCGCGTTCCTTTCGGGACTGACTGAAGAGGCAGCAGCCTACCCGGCAGTCGGTTGACTCCCTGCTTGTGCGTAGCTACGTTCTATCTGATGGAATTCTAATTCCGCTTTGTGGAAACGTCCAGGGTGGGCGGATCGGGTGCACTGTGGATGAGTGTGCCCTTGACGACGCGAAGACGGGAGTGAAGACTCCCGAAGTAGCTTCAACAGTTCGTTGAAATTCCGCTGTGTGGAAGACGCGCGGAGGCCGCCGAAGCCTCCGAGGCGGCCACGGCGGCAGAGAGAGGGGTCCGGGTGTCCGACGCTGAACTGGTCCTGCGTTCGAGGCGCGTCATCACTCCCGAGGGGACGCGGCCCGCGTCCGTCGTGGTCGCCGACGGCACGATCACCGCCGTACTCCCCCATGACGCGGACCTACCGGCCACGGCCCGCCTGGAGGACTTCGGCGACGACGTCCTGCTGCCCGGCCTGGTCGACACGCACGTGCACGTCAACGACCCGGGCCGGACCGAGTGGGAGGGCTTCTGGACCGCCACCCGCGCGGCCGCCGCCGGCGGCATCACGACCCTGATCGACATGCCGCTCAACTCCCTGCCGCCCACCACGACCGCCGGCAATCTGCGGATCAAGCAGGACGTGGCCCGCGACAAGGCGCACATCGACGTCGGCTTCTGGGGCGGCGCCCTGCCCGACAACGTCAAGGACCTGCGCCCGCTGCACGACGCCGGCGTCTTCGGCTTCAAGTGCTTCCTGTCGCCGTCCGGCGTGGACGAGTTCCCGCATCTCGACCAGGACCAGCTCGCCCAGTCCCTCGCCGAGATCGCCGGCTTCGACGGCCTGCTGATCGTGCACGCCGAGGACCCGCACCACCTCGACGCGGCCCCGCAGCACGGCGGCCCCAAGTACACGGACTTCCTCGCCTCCCGCCCGCGCGACGCCGAGGACACCGCCATCGCGAACCTCATCGCGCAGGCCAAGCGCCTCAACGCGCGCGTGCACGTCCTGCACCTGTCCTCCAGTGACGCGCTGCCGCTGATCCGCGCCGCCAAGGCGGAGGGCGTGGCGATCACCGTCGAGACCTGCCCGCACTACCTGGCCCTCACCGCCGAGGAGGTCCCGGACGGCGCCAGCGAGTTCAAGTGCTGCCCGCCCATTCGCGAGGCCGCCAACCAGGACCTGCTGTGGGAGGCGCTCGCCGACGGCACGATCGACTGCATCGTCACCGACCACTCGCCGTCCACCGCCGACCTCAAGACCGACGACTTCCTCACCGCCTGGGGCGGCATCTCCGGCCTCCAGGTCAGCCTGCCCGCCGTGTGGACCGCCGCCCGCGAGCGCGGCCACGGCCTGGAGGACGTCGTCCGGTGGATGTCGGAGCGTACGGCCGCCCTCGTCGGCCTCGGCTCCAAGGGCGCCATCGAGGCCGGCCGGGACGCCGACTTCGCCGTACTCGCCCCCGAGGAGACCTTCACCGTCGACCCGGCCGCTCTCCAGCACCGCAACCGCGTCACCGCCTACGCCGGCCGGACCCTGTACGGGGTGGTCAAGTCGACCTGGCTGCGCGGCGAGCGGATCGTCGCCGACGGCGAGTTCACCGAGCCCAGGGGCCGTCTGCTCACCCGGTCCGCCTGACCGAAGGGGCGTCATCGACCACTCCCACCCCGTAGCGACTTCTCGAACCGAAAGGCAGGACCTGATCACCGTGACGGCGATACCCAGCTTCACCGGCGACGCGAACCCCTTCTCCGGCGGCGACCCGTACGCGGACTACCGCACCGCCGACTTCCCCTTCACCCACCACGCCAACCTCGCCGACCGGCAGCTCGGCGCCGGTGTCATCGCCGCCAACGACGAGTTCTTCGCCCAGCGCGAGAACCTGCTGGTCCCGGAGGCCGCGGAGTTCGACCCCGAGCACTTCGGGCACAAGGGCAAGGTCATGGACGGCTGGGAGACCCGCCGCCGGCGCGGTGCCTCCGCCGACCACCCGTGGCCGACCGAGGACGACCACGACTGGGCGCTGATCCGCCTCGGCGCGCCCGGCGTCGTCCGCGGCATCGTCGTCGACACCGCCCACTTCCGTGGCAACTACCCGCAGGCGGTCTCCGTCGAGGCCGCCTCCGTCCCGGGCTCGCCGTCGCCCGAGGAGCTGCTCGCCGACGACGTGAAGTGGACGACGCTGGTCCCGCGCACCCCGGTCGGCGGCCACGCGGCCAACGGCTTCGCGGTCGACGTCGAGCAGCGCTTCACGCACCTGCGGCTCAAGCAGCACCCCGACGGCGGCATCGCGCGCCTGCGGGTGTACGGCGAGGTCGTACCCGACCCGACGTGGCTCGAGGTGCTCGGCACGTTCGACGTGGTCGCCCTGGAGAACGGCGGCCGGGTCGAGGACGCCTCCAACCTCTTCTACTCGCCGGCCACCAACACCATCCAGCCGGGCCGCTCCCGGAAGATGGACGACGGCTGGGAGACCCGCCGCCGGCGCGACCAGGGCAACGACTGGATCCGCTACCAGCTGGTCGCGCAGTCCGAGATCCGCGCCATCGAGATCGACACCGCCTACCTCAAGGGCAACAGCGCCGGCTGGGCGTCGGTGTCCGTCAAGGACGGCGAGAGCGGTGAGTGGGTCGAGATCCTCCCGCGCACCCGCATGCAGCCCGACACCAACCACCGCTTCGTCCTGCCGCAGCGGGCCGTCGGCACGCACGCGCGCGTGGACATCTTCCCCGACGGCGGCATCTCCCGCCTGCGCCTGTTCGGCTCCCTGACCGAGGCCGGCGCGACCCGCCTTGCGGCCCGCCACCAGGAACTGGGCGGCTGACGCACAGCCTCCTGAAGGACCCGTGGGGCGCACCGGCCTGACAGCACCGGTGCGCCCCACGCGCGTGTACCCGTCCGGCGGCGAGTTGCCCGGTCAGGCCGCGTGGCCGCAACGGACGTCGAATGCGGCGGCGGCAGGTCCGGGTTAACGGTCCGCGAACACACGGGAGGGAAAGGGGAGACCCCGTGATTGTCATTGACATGCCAGTCTCTACGCGCGTCATCATGCCGACATGAGATTCCCCCCACGCATCTCGCAGCTCGGCGCCACAGCCGCGGTCCTGTCCGCCCTCCTCATGGGCGGCACCGTCTCCGCCACCCCGGCCGGCGCCACCGCCGCGTCCGTCGGCAGCATCTGCTACAGCGACCTGCCGTCCCAGGCGCACGACACCCTGAACCTGATCGCACAGGGCGGCCCCTTCCCGTACGACCAGGACGGCGTCGTCTTCCAGAACAGGGAAGGAGTCCTGCCGAGCCGGACCAGCGGCTACTACCACGAGTACACGGTGATCACGCCCGGCTCTCCCACCCGCGGCGCCCGCCGCATCGTCACCGGTGAGGAGCGCCAGGAGGACTACTACACCGCCGACCACTACGCCACGTTCGACCTGGTCGACCACACCTGCTGAGCCACCGGCCCGGCCTCAGTCGGCTTCGCAGCGCTCGGCGGCCGCGAACAGGGCGATCGCCAGCACGATCAGCGCGACGCTCGCGTACACCTCGTGGCCGTCGAGCAGGCCGATCCGCTGCACCAGGCCCACATGCCAGTCCGTGAACTCGTGCAGCAGGCCCATGGCGCCCTGCACCAGGGCAGGAAACCGAGAGTCTCGAGCAACGTCTTCATGGGCACGAGCCTCGCCCCGCGCACTCCCCGCCCGCATCGGCCACACGGTGACTCGCGCCCGACGCAGGTGGCGCAGTGCCGGGCGGCGGGTACGACCAAAGTCGGCGGCCGGGCGACTTCGGTCGACGACCGCCCGCACCGGCGGGTGCGGCCCGCCCGCGCTCCGTAGATTGGTCGCTCGTGAGGCGGACTGCGAGTGACGACGGGTCGGCGCCCGCGCCGGTCCTGCCCGGCCGGCGGTGGTGGCTGCCGTCGGCCCTGACCCATGAACTGGACGCGGTCACCGGCCGCGCCGGACGGCCCCGGCGCACCGCGCGCGACTGGGCCGTCGACTTCTCCTGCTTCGCGCTGGCCGTCGCCATCGGCCTGGCAGCCGCCGAGTCGGTGGGCGACAACCCGCACGTCTCGCACGCGCTGGCCGTCGCCGACCAACTGCTCGGCGTGGCGGCCTGCGCGGCCGTCTGGCTGCGCCGCCGCTGGCCCGTCGCCCTCGCCATCGCGCTGACCGCGGTCAACTTCGTCTCCGACACCGCCGGCGGTGCCTACCTCATCGCCCTGTTCACTCTCGCCGTCCACCGGCCCTTCCGGTACGTGGCCTGGGTGGGCGCTGCCGAGCTGGCCGTCATCCCGCTCTACTACTGGGCACGGCCCGACGCCGACCTGTCCTACCCCGCCGCCGTCGCCTTCGTCTATGTGCTCACCGTCGCCGTCGTCGGCTGGGGCATGTTCGTGCGCTCCAAGCGGCAGCTGCTGCTGAGCCTGCGGGACCGGGCGCGGCGAGCCGAGACGGAGGCGCGGCTGCGCGCCGATCAGGCGCAGCGGCTCGCCCGCGAGGCCATCGCCCGCGAGATGCACGACGTGCTCGCTCACCGGCTCACCCTGCTCAGCGTGCACGCCGGGGCGCTGGAGTTCCGCCCCGACGCCCCCGGCGAGGAGATCGCGCGGGCGGCCGGCGTCATCCGGGAGAGCGCCCATGAGGCCCTGCAGGACCTGCGGGAGATCATCGGCGTCCTGCGGGCGGGCGACGCCGACGACGCGGGCCGCCCGCAGCCCACGCTCGCCGCGCTGGAGGCGCTGGTCGCCGAGTCCCGTGAGGCCGGCATGAAGGTCACGCTCGACCAGCACGTCACCGACGCCGCCGGCGTTCCCGCCTCGGTGGGCCGCACCGCCTACCGCATCGCCCAGGAAAGCCTGACCAACGCCCGCAAGCACGCCCCCGGCACGGAGGTCACCGTCGCGGTCACCGGCGCCCCGGGCGACGGCCTCACCATCGCCGTACGCAACCCGGCCCCGGACCACGAACCCCCACCGGTCCCCAGCTCCGGCCAGGGCCTGATCGGCCTCACCGAACGCGCCACACTCGCGGGCGGCCACCTGGAACACGGCCCGCGCGCGGACGGCGGTTTCGAGGTACGCGCGTGGCTGCCGTGGGGTGAGCCTCGCGTGGCGGTGCCCGCGTCTCAAACCGCGCACTGAGCGCCTGAGCGCCGTGGTTTCGTAGGGCCATGACTGCGATCAGGGTGCTTCTCGTCGACGACGACCCGCTGGTGCGGGCCGGTCTGTCGCTGATGCTGGGAGGGGCCGACGACATCAGAGTCGTCGGTGAGGCGGGCGACGGCGGCGAGGTGGCCGAACTGGTGGACAGCACGCGCCCGGACGTCGTGCTCATGGACATCCGCATGCCGTCCGTGGACGGACTGGCCGCCACCGAACGGCTGCGCGGCCATGCGGACGCGCCGCAGGTCGTGCTGCTCACCACCTTCCACGCCGACGACCAGGTCCTGCGCGCCCTGCGCGCGGGCGCCGCCGGATTCGTGCTGAAGGACACCCCGCCCGCCGAGATCATCGACGCGGTCCGCAAGGTCGCCGCCGGGGACCCGGTCCTGTCACCCGCCGTCACCCGGCAGTTGATGCTCCACGCGGCCGGCACCGCCGCGGACACCCGCGGCGCACGCGCGCGTGAACGGCTCGCCGCGCTGGCCGAACGGGAACGCGAGGTCGCCGTCGCGGTGGGCCGGGGTCTGCCCAACGCGGAGATCGCCGCCGAGCTGTTCATGAGCGTCGCCACCGTCAAGGCGCACGTCTCGCGCATCCTGGCCCGCCTCGGCCTCAACAACCGCGTGCAGATCGCCCTGTTGGCGTACGACGCCGGACTGGTCGACGAAACCGGCGGCAGCGGGCACTGACGGCCCCACTCGCGCGTTGGAAGGAGACAAGGCCGTACTGCGGTCGGTGCGCGATCGGTCGGCGGGGGACAGGTGGCCGTGTTGCCGCTCGCGTGGCCATATCGGTGTGGGCGCAGCGCCCCGCCCGTGCACCGCCGCCCCGGCCTACGCCCCGGCCACCTCCCTCAACCGCACCGGCCGCCGCTCGCGTCGCGACGCCTCGCAGGCCTCGGCGATCCGCAGCGCCTGCAGGGCCTCGCGCCCGTCGCAGGGGTTGGCCCGCTCTCCCCGCACCACCTCGACGAACGCCATCAGCTCCGCCTCGTACGCGGGCGCGAAGCGCTCCAGGAAGCCGGTCCACGGTTTGTCAGCGGCCGGCGGCCCGGTCGGCTCCGTGGACGCGATCGGCGTGCGGTCGTCCAGCCCGACGACGATCTGGTCCCGCTCACCGGCGAGTTCCATGCGCACGTCGTACCCGGCGCCGTTCAGCCGGGTCGCCGTGGCGGTGGCGAGCGTGCCGTCGTCCAGGGTCAGCAGCACCGCGGCGGTGTCCACGTCGCCCGCCTCACGGAACATCGCCGGGCCGGCGTCGGACCCCGCGGCGTACACGTCGGACACCTCCCGGCCGGTGACCCAGCGCAGGATGTCGAAGTCGTGGATCAGCGTGTCCCGGTACAGGCCGCCGGACAGGGGCAGCCACGCGGCGGGCGGCGGCACCTGGTCGGAGGTGACCGCCCGCACGGTGTGCAGCCGCCCGAGCCGCCCCGAGCGCACCGCCTCCCGGGCGCCGAGGTAGCCGGCGTCGAAACGGCGCTGGAAACCCATCTGCAGCACCGTGCCGGCCGCCTCCACCTCCGCGATCGCCTGCAGTGTGCCCGGCAGGTCGAGCGCGATCGGCTTCTCGCAGAACACGGGCAGCCCCGAGCGCGCCGCCCGGCCGATCAGTTCCGCGTGCGCCTGCGTCGCCGTCGTGATCACCACGGCGTCCACGCCCCATGTGAAGATCTCGTCCACCCCTGGCGCCGCCGTCTCGCCCAGCCGCAGCGCGAGCTCCTGGGCCCGCGCCGGGTCGACGTCCGTGAGGATCAGCGAACCGACGTCGCGATGGCGACTGAGGGTGTTCGCGTGGATGGTGCCGATCCGGCCCGTACCGATGACCCCGATGCGCATGGAAACAAAGTGAGGTCGCGATCCGGTCCCTGTCAATGCGTATGTCCGGACAACCGAACTACACAACTTCCCGTCAACAGCGCACAGAGCTACGCTCGGGCCGTGCCGAAACCAGAAGTGGACCCGACCGTGCAGCTCGAACTCCGTGTGGACCGCAGCTCTCCCGTGCCGCTGTACTTCCAGCTCTCCCAGCAGCTCGAGGCCGCGATCGAGCACGGCACCCTCACCCCGGGCAGCCTGCTCGGCAACGAGATCGAGCTCGCCGCACGGCTCGGCCTGTCCCGGCCGACGGTGCGCCAGGCCATCCAGTCCCTGGTCGACAAGGGGCTGCTGGTGCGCCGCCGCGGGGTCGGCACCCAGGTCGTGCACAGCCAGGTCAAGCGGCCGCTGGAGCTCAGCAGCCTCTACGACGACCTGGAGGCGGCCGGACAGCGTCCGGCGACCAAGGTCCTGGTCAACGCGGTCGTCCCGGCGTCCGCCGAGGTCGCGGCCGCACTCGGGGTCACCGAGGGCGGTGACGTCCACCGGGTGGAGCGGCTGCGGCTCGCGCACGGCGAGCCGATGGCGTACCTGTGCAACCACCTGCCGACCGGGCTGCTCGAGCTGGACACCGCGCAGCTGGAGGCCACCGGCCTGTACCGGCTGATGCGCAGTGCCGGGATCACCCTGCACAGCGCCCGCCAGTCCATCGGGGCCCGCGGCGCCACCGCCGACGAGGCCGAGCGGCTCGCCGAGAGCGAGGGCGCCCCGCTGCTGACGATGCAGCGCACCACCTTCGACGACACCGGACGCGCGGTGGAGTTCGGCGACCACATCTACCGCCCGAGCCGCTACTCCTTCGAGTTCCAGCTGCTCGTGAGGTCCTGAGCCCGCTGCCGCCGTTCGGCGCCCGGGTCTCGTCGGCATGTCCGGACAATAAGACGGCCGAGTGCTCCCCAGGCGCACGACGGCGATGACCCGTGCCGGATACTGGGGCGTTTGGGGCCGGTGTGACCCTTGGGATTGCTGAGACACCACCGGGCCCGTCGCAGGACACCGCACAGCAGACAGCAAGAAGGGCACGGCCTCGTGGCACGGTTTCGGACCTGGGCAGGGATCGCGTTGGCGGGGGCACTGTGCGCGTCCCTGTCGGCGTGCAGCAGCACCGGCGGCAAACGCGCCGAGGACGCCCGCAAGGCCGCGGCCGCGCAGGGCCGCGCGGCGGTGAACACGCCCCGCTGGACCTTCGCGATGATCACGCACTCCGGCGACGGCGACACCTTCTGGGACATCGTCCAGAGCGGCGCCAAGCAGGCCGCCGTCAAGGACAACATCAACTTCCTGTACTCGCACGACGACGAGGCCCAGCAGCAGGCGCAGCTCGTCGACGCCGCCGTCGACAAGAAGGTCGACGGCATCATCGTCACGCTCGCCAAGCCCGACGCCATGAAGGCCGCCGTCGCCCGCGCCGAGAAGGCCGGCATCCCGGTGATCACCGTGAACTCCGGCTCCGCCGAATCCAAGGCGTTCGGCGCGCTCACCCACGTCGGGCAGGACGAGACGATCGCCGGTGAGGCCGTCGGCGAGGAGCTGAACAAGCGCGGCAGGAAGAAGGCCCTGTGCGTGCTGCACGAGCAGGGCAACGTCGGCCACGAACAGCGCTGCGACGGCATCGGCAAGACCTTCCACGGCACCCTGCAGCGCGTCTACGTCAACGGCACCAACATGCCCGACGTGCAGTCCGGCATCGGGGCCAAGCTCCAGGCCGACCCCTCCATCGACGCCGTCGTCACGCTCGGCGCCCCCTACGCCGACACCGCCGTGAAGGCCAAGGCGGACGCGGGCAGCAAGGCCGAGATCGACACCTTCGACCTCAACGCCAAGGTCGCCACCGAGCTCCAGGACGGCACCCTCGGCTTCGCCGTCGACCAGCAGCCCTACCTCCAGGGCTACCAGGCCGTCGACCTGCTGTGGCTGTACAAGTACAACAACGACGTCCTCGGCGGCGGGCGCCCGGTCCTCACCGGCCCGCAGATCATCACCAAGGACCAGGGGGCCGCGCTGCAGGAGTACGCGAAGCGGGGCACCCGATGACCGCCACCACCGCGGACGAACGGCTCCTTCGGACGTCGCCGCTGCGCACGCTGCTCGCCCGTCCCGAGCTGGGCTCGGTGGTCGGCGCGATCGCGGTCTTCGTCTTCTTCGCGTTCTTCGCCGACAGCTTCCTGCGCGCCTCCAGCCTCAGCACGGTGCTCTACGCGTCCTCGACCATCGGCATCATGGCCGTCCCGGTCGCGCTGCTGATGATCGGCGGCGAGTTCGACCTGTCGGCCGGCGTCATGGTGACGTCGTCGGCATTGATCTCGTCCATGTTCAGCTTCCAGACGACCACGAACGTCTGGGTCGGCGTCGGTGTGTCCCTGCTGGTCACGCTGGCCATCGGCGCCTTCAACGGGTTCATGCTGACCCGCACCAAGCTGCCCAGCTTCATCATCACGCTGGGCACGTTCCTGATGTTGACCGGCATGAATCTCGGCTTCACCAAGTTGATCGACGGCACGGTGTCGACGAAGACCATTGCCGACATGGAGGGCTTCCCGACCGCGCACGACGTCTTCGCCTCGACGCTGACCGTCGGTGGTGTCGACATCAAGGTCACCATCCTGTGGTGGCTCGCCCTGGTCGCCCTCGCCTCCTGGATCCTGCTGCGCACCCGCACGGGCAACTGGATCTTCGCGGTGGGCGGCAATCAGGACGCGGCCCGCGCGGTCGGCGTCCCCGTCGCGAAGACCAAGATCGGCCTGTACATGGGCGTGGCCTTCGGTGCCTGGATCGCCGGTCAGCACTTGCTGTTCAGCTATGACGTCGTCCAGTCCGGCGAGGGCGTCGGCAACGAGTTGATCTACATCATCGCGGCCGTCATCGGCGGCTGCCTGATCACCGGCGGCTACGGCAGCGCGGTCGGGTCCGCCGTCGGCGCGTTCATCTTCGGCATGACGAGCAAGGGCATCGTCTTCGCCGAGTGGAACCCCGACTGGTTCAAGTTCTTCCTCGGAGCGATGCTGCTCCTCGCGACCCTGCTCAACGCATGGGTCCGCAAGCGCGCGGAGGCCACGACATGACGCGGACCGAGGCCCGGACGGCACTCGTCGAGCTGTCGGACGTCAGCAAGCACTACGGGAACATCCGCGCCCTGGAGGGCGTGTCCCTGGAAGTCCACGCGGGGGAGATCACCTGCGTCCTCGGCGACAACGGCGCCGGCAAGTCAACGTTGATCAAGATGATCGCCGGCCTGCACCAGCATGACGGCGGTGTCCTGCGCATCGATGGCGCGGAGACCCGTCTCTCCTCGCCCCGCGAAGCCCTGGACCGCGGCATCGCCACGGTCTACCAGGACCTCGCCGTCGTCCCGCTCATGCCGGTGTGGCGCAACTTCTTCCTCGGCTCCGAGCCGCGCAAGGGCGTCGGCCCCTTCAAGCGCATGGACGTCGACCACATGCGCCGCACCACGCGCGCGGAGCTGCTGCGCATGGGCATCGACCTGCGCGACGTGGACCAGCCCATCGGCACCCTGTCCGGCGGCGAACGCCAGTGCGTGGCGATCGCGCGGGCGGTCCACTTCGGCGCGAAGGTCCTGGTCCTGGACGAGCCGACGGCGGCGCTGGGCGTGAAGCAGTCCGGCGTGGTCCTCAAGTACGTGGCGGCGGCACGTGACGAGGGTCTCGGTGTCGTACTGATCACCCACAACCCGCACCACGCGTACTTGGTCGGCGACCGCTTCGTCCTGCTCAAGCGCGGCACGATGGTGGGCAACCACACACGCGACGAGATCACCCTGGACGAGCTGACCCAGCAAATGGCAGGCGGAAGCGACCTGGACGAACTACGCCACGAACTGCAGCGGACCTAGGTGCGCGGGGCTGTGTCGATATGCGGCTCCGCCGCGTGGGCGCGACCAGCCACAACGGCGCCGCACTCGGCGGAAATGATCAACAACCCTCTCGATTCCCCGTTGGTCGTCGAAGGCACCCGTGCGGCAGAATCGGCGGCGATGAGCACCTACGGCAACTTCACGGCCCCCATCGGCTCCCGCCGAGCCACCGCGCTGCGGACGGTCGGCACCCGCGAGCGCCGGTCCCACCTGACCGCCCCGCGCGTGCCCACCGTCGGCATCGACATCGGTGGCACGAAGGTGATGGCCGGTGTCGTGGACGCCGACGGCAACATCCTGGAGAAGCTCCGCACGGAGACCCCGGACAAGTCCAAGAGCCCCAAGGTCGTCGAGGACACCATCGTCGAGCTGGTGCTGGACCTGTCCGACCGGCACGACGTGCACGCCGTCGGCATCGGCGCGGCCGGCTGGGTCGACGCCGACCGCAACCGCGTCCTGTTCGCCCCCCACCTGTCCTGGCGCAACGAGCCGCTGCGCGACCGCCTCGCCGACCGCCTGTCGGTGCCGGTGCTGGTCGACAACGACGCCAACACCGCCGCGTGGGCCGAGTGGCGCTTCGGCGCCGGCCGCGGCGAGGACCACCTCGTCATGATCACGCTCGGTACCGGCATCGGCGGCGCGATCCTCGAGGACGGCCAGGTCAAGCGGGGCAAGTACGGCGTCGCCGGCGAGTTCGGCCATATGCAGGTCGTGCCCGGCGGCCACCGCTGCCCGTGCGGCAACCGCGGCTGCTGGGAGCAGTACAGCTCCGGCAACGCCCTCGTCCGGGAGGCCAGGGAGCTGGCCGCCGCGGACTCCCCGGTGGCGTACGGGGTCATCGAGCACGTCAAGGGCAACATCGCCGACATCAACGGCCCGATGATCACCGAGCTGGCCCGCGACGGCGACGCGATGTGCGTGGAGCTGCTGCAGGACATCGGCCAGTGGCTCGGCGTCGGCATCGCCAACCTGGCCGCCGCCCTCGACCCCTCCTGCTTCGTCATCGGCGGCGGCGTCTCCGCGGCCGACGACCTGCTGATCGGCCCCGCGCGGGACGCCTTCAAACGGCACCTGACCGGGCGCGGCTACCGCCCCGAGGCGCGCATCGTGCGGGCCCAGCTCGGCCCCGAGGCCGGCATGGTGGGCGCCGCCGACCTGGCGCGGCTGGTCGCCCGCCGGTTCCGGCGCGCCAACCGGCGCCGCGTGGAGCGCCACGAGCGCTACGAGCGGTACGTCGAGGCGCGCCGCGCGGCCCGGGACTCCGCATGACGGCCTCGCTTCCCCACCAGGCGACCCCGGCGGACGAGCCGGAGCAGCCGGGCGAGGACCGCCGGCACAAGATCCGCCGTCGGGCACTCACCCTGCTGATCATCGTGCTGCTCATCGGCGTCCCGGCGGGCTACCTGGTGATCTCGGCGAACCAGAGCCGCGACAGCGGAAAGGACAAGGAGGCGAAGTACTCGGCGACCGGCCTGACCGCGGGCTGGCCATCCAGCGTGCAGCGCCGTCTGTACCAGGTGCCGATCCCCAGGCAGTCGTACGAGGTCGCCTACTACGAGACGAACAACTGGAAGACCAGCCGTCTCTACGTGCAGTTCCGGACCTCCGCGGCCAATCTGGACAACTTCCTGCGATGGATCGGCGCCCACCGCGGCGAGCTGCGCCCGAACGACATCGCCATCAGCGACCGCGACCAGAAGGTCACCGGGTGGAAGTTCAGCGGCCCCGGTCCGTGGAGCGGTCTGGTGCACGAGCAGAAGAACCCGGCACCCACCCAGGACATCGTCGTGAACACGGCCGACCCGGACCACCCGATGGTGTACGTCGTCTCCCGCACGGTGCCCTGAGCCCGGCCGGCGCCCGTACGGCGTCCCGGCTCGCCCTGGCCGCCGGAGCCGATTGTCAGACCCCGCCCGTAGAGTCGAAGACGTCTGATCCTGACGCGTGGACGGGAGGTGGCAGAGCGTATGGGTGAGGTGCCCGCGGTGGCGGAACGCGGAGCGGAGCGCACGGCCGGCCGGCCCGCGACGGCCGAAGGCGTGCCCGTGCGGCTCGCGGCCCTGTTCCAGCCCGCCCCTGTGCCGCGCGACAGCCGCGTCGCCTTCTGGAACCCGGACGACGGCCCCCTGCCCGAGCAGACCGCCGGGGAGCCGGTCGACCTGACCGTCGTCCGTCCGCACGGCGCGTCCGTCCGCCGCCGGCAGACCCCGGCGCTGTCCCTTCCGCTCGATGCCGCCCTGCCCCTGCTGGTGCGCGCCCGCCGCGACCCGGCCGCCCATCCCGCCACCGCCTGCTGGGGCGCGGCCGCGCTGCACGCGCTGCGGCTCACCGCCCGCGGGCGCCTGCTGCCCGGCCTCACCCCGACCGGCCACGACGCCTGGCGGGCCGGCCCGCTCGACCCGGACGACATCGCCCACCTGCGCGCCATCGCCGCCGCGCTGCCCGCCGAGGGGCACGCCGCTCCGCTGCCCGGCCCGGGCCCGCTGCGGCTGCCCGACCCGGAGGCGCTCCTGCGCGCGTTCCTCGACGCGGTCGCCGACACCCTGCCCCGCACGCCGGCCGCGCCGTACGCCTCCGGCAGGCCGTTCGCCGCCCGCGAGCCGGTCCGGCTGCCCGGCGCGCAGGACTGGGCCGCCGAGGTCGCCGCCGGCATGGACGCGGGAGTGCGGATCTCACTGCGCCTGGACCTGTCGGCGTACGACCTGTTCGACCAGGGGTCGGGCGGCGCGGGCGCGCGCGGCGCCGGAGCGGCGATCGTGCAGGTGCACAGCCTCGCCGACCCCACCCTGGTCACCGACGCGGCAGCGCTGTGGGCGGGCGAGGCCGACGCCGCCTTCGGCCCCCGCGCGCGGGTCGACGCCGCGCTCGCCGTACGGCGCGCGGCCCGCGTGTGGCCCCCGCTCGCCCGGCTCACCGAACAGGACGCCCCCGATGTGCTGGCGCTGTCCGAGGACGAGCTGGGCGACCTGCTCGGCGTGGCCGCCACCCGGCTCGCGGCCGCCGGGGTCGCCGTGCACTGGCCGCGTGACCTGGCGCATGACCTCACCGCGAGCGCGGTGGTCCGGCCCGCGCCGGGCTCGGCGACCGACGGCACCGGCTTCTTCGAGAGCGAGGACCTGCTGCGGTTCCGCTGGCAGCTCGCCCTCGGCGGCGACCCGCTCTCCGAGACCGAGATGGACACCCTCGCCGAGGCCCACCGGCCGGTCGTGCGGCTGCGCGACCAGTGGGTCCTCGTCGACCCGGCGCTCGTCCGCAAGGCACGCAAGCGCGACCTGGGTCTGCTCGACCCGGTCGACGCGCTCTCCGTCGCCCTCACCGGCACCGCCGAGGTCGACGGCGAGACGGTCGAGGCGGTCCCGGCCGGCGCGCTGGCCGCCCTGCGCGACCGCCTCACCGCCGGAGTCGCCCCGGCCGTCCCGCCCGCCGGGCTGCACGCCACCCTGCGCGACTACCAGCTGCGCGGACTGGCCTGGCTGGAACTGATGACCTCCCTCGGCCTCGGCGGCTGCCTCGCCGACGACATGGGCCTCGGCAAGACCATCACCGTGATCGCCCTGCACCTCAAACGAGCCCGCAGCGAACCCACCCTGGTCGTGTGCCCGGCGTCCCTGCTCGGCAACTGGCAGCGGGAGATCACCCGGTTCGCACCCGGCGTCCCGGTCCGCCGCTACCACGGCCCGGACCGCAGCCTGGACGACCTCGACGGCGGTTTCGTCCTCACCACGTACGGCACCATGCGCTCGGCCGCGCCCGCCCTGGCCGAGCAGCCGTGGGGCATGGTGGTCGCCGACGAGGCCCAGCATGTGAAGAACCCGTACTCGGCGACGGCCAAGGCGCTGCGCACCCTCCCGACCCCCGCACGCGTGGCGCTGACCGGCACCCCGGTCGAGAACAACCTCTCCGAACTGTGGGCGCTGCTCGACTGGACGACCCCCGGCCTGCTCGGCCCCCTGAAGTCCTTCCGCGCCCGGCACGCGCGGGCCGTGGAGACCGGCGAGGACGAGGAGGCCGTGCAGCGGCTGGCCCGCCTGGTCCGCCCGTTCCTGCTGCGGCGCAAGAAGTCCGACCCCGGCATCGTGCCCGAGCTGCCGCCCAAGACGGAGACGGACCACCCGGTGCCGCTCACCCGTGAACAGGCCGCGCTCTATGAGGCGGTGGTGCGCGAGTCGATGCTCGCCATCGAGACCGCCGAGGGCATGGGCCGCCGCGGCCTGGTGCTGAAGCTGCTCACCTCGCTGAAGCAGATCTGCGACCACCCGGCGCTGTACCTCAAGGAGGACCACGGCCCGGCCGTCGGCGACCGGCTCGCCGCCCGCTCCGGCAAACTGGCCCTGCTCGACGAGCTGCTGGACACCCTGCTGGCCGAGGACGGCTCCGCCCTGGTCTTCACGCAGTACGTCGGCATGGCCCGCCTGATCACCGCGCACCTCGCCGCCCGCGCGGTCCCCGTCGACCTGCTGCACGGCGGCACCCCCGTCCCCGAACGCGAGCGCATGGTCGACCGCTTCCAAGCCGGTACGACACCCGTCCTGGTCCTGTCCCTCAAGGCCGCCGGCACCGGCCTGAACCTCACCCGCGCCGGCCATGTCGTGCACTTCGACCGCTGGTGGAACCCGGCCGTGGAGGAGCAGGCCACCGACCGCGCCTACCGCATCGGCCAGACCCAGCCGGTGCAGGTCCACCGGCTGATCACGGAGGGCACCGTCGAGGACCGCATCGCCGAGATGCTCGCCGTGAAACGCGCCCTGGCCGACGCCATTCTCGGCTCCGGCGAGTCCGCGCTGACGGAACTGACGGACCGTGAGCTCTCCGACCTGGTCTCGCTGCGGAGGGAGGCGTGATGACACCGACGGACGACGGCACGGACGACGCCCACGGCCCTGGCCCCGCGGAGGCGGCACGCCGGGCCCTGCGTGAGGCGCGGGGGCGGGGCGCGGCGACGGCGGAGGGGACCGGCGCGGGGGAGCGGCGCAGCCCCGGGCACGAGGACGAGGCCGCGCGGCCGGAGCATGCGCCAGCCGCCGACGCCGTACGGCCGGAGCATGCTGCAGTCACGGACGCCGTACCGCCGGAGCATGCGCCGGCCACCGACGCCGTACGGCCGGAGCATGCTGCAGTCACCGACGCCGTACATCCGGAGCATGCGGCCGCTGCCGATGCCGGACGGCCGGAACACACGGCCGCCACCGACGCCGTACGGCCGTCCGGTGGGCGGCAGCAGCCTCGGCCGGGGGACGTCGCGCGCGAGGCGCTGCGCCGCGCGGTGGCCCAGCGGCGCACGGCGGTGCCGGCCGACGACGATGCCGTGGAGCATCCGGCCCCGCCCGACGAGCAGGCCGCCGCGGCACCGGCGGAGCCGGGACCCGAGGCCGATGACGCGGCCCCCGCGGACCGCGCCCGCGAGGCGCTGCGGGCGGCCCGCGCCGAGGCACAGCGCAAGGCGGCCGAAGCGGAACAGACGGACCGCACGTCCTCCCCGCGGCGCAGACCGTCCCGCTCCGCCGAGCCCGCGGCCACCCGGCACCCCAGCCATCCCTCCGGCAACCCGCGAGCCGGCCAACGGGCCCGGGAACTGCGGCAGTTGCTGACGGACGCCTTCCGCATGCCAACCGACGCGACCACGGAGGAGGTTGCCGGGGAGACCGGCGGCCCCGGTGAGCAGGCAAGTCGGACCACCCCGCCGCCGGTGGAGCCGCGGCCCGCGCACGACGACGCCCCCGCCCGTCCCGCACCGCCCGAAGCCCCCGCCCCGGCGCCCCGCCTGCCCCGCTCCATGGCCGTGCCCGCGCGGGACGGCGACCTGCGCCGCACCTTCCCGGCCTTGGCGCCCCGGCCGGCGGGTGAGGACTCCCGGTTCGCCGAGACCTGGTGGGGCAACGCCTGGGTGACGGCGCTGGAGGAGGGCGCGCTCGACCCGAAGAGACTGGCCCGCGGGCGGGATTACGCCGAGCAGGGCCACGTGGACGCGATCACCGTCACCCCGGGCTCGGTACTCGCGTACGTGAAGGGCAGCCGGCCGCGTCCGTACCGTGTGCAGGTGCGGCTGCGCACCCTCGACGACGCCGACTGGGCGCGTTTCCTGGACGCCGCGGCCGAGCGGCCCGGGCACATCGCCGCCCTGCTCGACAAGGAGATGCCGCACTCCCTCGCCGACTGCGGCATCCCGCTGCTGCCCGGCCCCGGCGACCTGGAGCCACGCTGCAGTTGCCCCGACCGCGGCCACCCCTGCAAACACGCCGCTGCCCTGTGCTACCAGACCGCCCGCCTGCTGGACGCCGACCCCTTCGTGCTGCTCCTGCTGCGCGGCCGCGGCGAGCGGGAACTGCTCGACGCGCTCGCCCGGCTCAGCGCCACGCGCGCGGCCAGAGCCGCCCAGGACCGGGAACCCGCCCCGTTGCCCGGCGTCCGGGCCGCCGAAGCCCTCGCGCCCCGCCAACTCCCGCCGCTGCCCGCGCCGTTGCCCCTCCCGCCGCACCCGGAGCAGCCGCCCGCCTACCCGGCGGCCCCCGGCGGACCCGACCCGATCGCGCTGGACCAGTTGGCCACCGACGCGGCCGCCCGCGCCCACGCCCTGCTCGCCACCGGCCGGGACGACGTGGGCGAGCTGACGCTGTGGCAGGACGCGGTACGGCTGGCGGCGGCCCGGCCCGGCTCCGGTCTCACCGCCGGCTCGCGCGCCCTGTACTCCTCGCTCGCCTCCGCCGCCGGCCGCACCCCCGCCGAGCTGGCGCGCGCGGTCGCCGCGTGGCGCCAGGGCGGCCCGGACGGGCTCGCCGTGCTCGAGGAGGAGCCCTGGGATCCCCCGGCGGGACGCTTCGACCGGGCCCGTCCGGCCCTCCTGGCCGCCGACCACCCGGCGTTCCGCCCGTGGCGCAACCGCCTCACCCACCCTCGCGGGCATGTCCAACTCCGGCTGGGCCGCGACGGCTTGTGGTACGCCTACGAGTCCGAGCCGGGCGCCGACGACTGGTGGCCGCGCGGCATCCCCGACCTCGACCCGGTCGGCGCCCTCACGGGCCTCGGCACCACCGACGACGTCTGACCGACCGCACCCGGCTCCAGCCTTGTGCCGGTGAGCCCATCAGTGCCCTCTGGCCGACCCCGCCCCGGCCCCGTCCTGCGCGGCTGAGCCCACCGGCCGTCCAGCGAAGGGGCGTTGTCAGTGGTCCCCGCTAAATTCGTTGGTGTCCCGCCGATCCGGCGAAGGGCTTCCCTTGTGCTGCAAAGGAGATGGTGCGTTGTCCGACGTCGAGAGGTCGAGCACGACGCGGGTGATCCCGCCCGCCCGGCCGCGCAAGCTGGCCAAGGTGCCGTTCGTGGAACTGGCCGACGGGCGCCTGCAGGGCGTCGTCTCCAGCGGCTCGGACATCGAGCGGGTCTACGTCTCGTCGGTCGCCGCCGGGACGTACGCCTACGCGTGCAGCACCAACAACAACCGCCCCTGCGGCGGCGCCCGCGGCGGTTTCTGCAACCACATCGGCGCGCTGATCAACGAATCGGTGCTCCAGTACGGCGCCGAGCGCGTCGCCCGCTATCTGCGGGTCGACCTCGGGGAGAGCGAGGCCGGCGCGCAGGCGATCCGCCTCACGATGAGCACCACCCGCCCCTCCCCGGCCGACAGCAAGGCCGCCGCCTCCGTCTTCAGCCGCTTCCTGCGCCACCTGGCGTATCTCGAACTGGCGTCCACCACCGCGCCGTTGCCGGAGATGCAGTGGTTCCCGCCGACGAGGGCGGTGGCCTGATGCGGATGGATCTGCTCACCGAACCGGTCGACGGTCTCGACGAGACCCTGGCCGCCGTCGACGCTTTCGACCGGACCCTGCTCGGCGGCCTCCTGCGCCCGCAGCCCGCCCAGACCGAGGGGCTGACGGCGCTCGCCGACGCGGTCGCCGCGAGCCCGCTCGCCGGCCGCGTCGCCGAAGCCGCCGAGAAGGCCGCGGCCGGCGCCGCGAGCGAGGACCACTTCCTCTCCCTTGCCGCGGCCCGCACCGCCCTGCTCGGCGCCGCGCACGACGCGCTCGCCACGCGCGCCGACGAGGCCACCGGCCGTACCCGCGCCGAGGCGCCCGCCCCGGCCGCCGCCGGGGAGCAGGCGCCGAACCTGCTCGCGGCCGCCCGCTCCTGGCTCTGCGACCTGGCCCGCACCGGCTGGCAGGGCCTCGACCACGACGTGGTCTCCGGCTCCGCCCAGGTGGTCTCCGCGATGCTCCCGGACCTCGCGCTGCGGCGCCTCGCGACCCTCCTCGACGGCTTCGCCGCGGAACTCGCCGCATCCTGTCCGGGAGCCTTGCTGGACCGCGTGCCCGTGCGCCGCTGGGCCGACCTGTGGGCGCGCGGCATGCTTCTCACGGTGCCGGGTGCCGCCGCCGCGCCCGCCACGCAGACCGTCACCGGCCGGCTGCTGCCCCTCGGGGTCGACCTCCAGGAGCACGCCACCGCCGCCCAGGCCCAGGTGCACGCGGTACTCGAACCCGCCGACGGCACCGCGCCCCGGCTGGTGCGCGCGAGTGTGTCCGCGCCGAAGCCGGACACGGTCATCGGTGCCGGGGTCTGGCAGCTGCTGCGCCCGCACATGTCGCTCCTGGCCGCCGTCGGCGAGGGCCGCTGCATGGACCTCACCGACATGCCCGTCACCGCCGAAGGCGACCTGCTCTGGCAGGACGAACACGCCCGCCCCGGCGAGAGCGCCGACCCCTTCGCCACCGGCCGCGTCGCCCTGCCCACCGCCACCGCCCCCCAGTGCGTACCCCTGGACCGGCACCCGGTCCGCCTGGCTCACCCCGTGTTCCTGGAGGGCTACGGCATCGAACAGGACGACGACACGGTCGCGTTCACCTTCACCGGGCACCGCCTGGCTGTCGACACCGACCGTGTCCCGGTCGCCGGACCGCTCACCTCGCAGGCCGTCGCCACCTCCAGCGCGTGCATCGGGTTGCTGCGCTGGGACGCCGGGCGGTGGGTCCTGCAGCCGCTCGCCGTGGAGACCAGCGTGCGCAAGAAGACCGTCGCGGTGCACGCCGGCGCCTGGACCGGGGGCACGACCGACAAGGCCGGGGTCAAGGCGGAGAAGGCCGCCACCGACGCGGTGGCCGTACTGCGCGAACGCGCCGGAAGGCTGCTGCGCAAATGACCCACCACACCACCGAGCCGACCGGTCACACCACCGGGCAGGTCGACCACACCACCGAGCCGACCGGTCACACCACCGCGCAGGTCGGCACCGGCGCCGAGCCGACCGGTCCCACCACCGGCCAGGACGGCCCCGGCGCCGAGCAGGTGGCGGTCCCCGCTGCCGGAACACCCCCGCTGCCCACCCCCGACGAGAACCGCCGCCAGGTCCTGTACTGGCGCCTGCTCGCCCGTCTCTTCGACCCCGAGGAGCAGGCCGGTCTGGAGTCCGCCTCCCTCGCCGTCGTCGAGGACATCGGGCTGCCGCCCGCCCTGCTGGACCCGCAGGCCTCCGTCGACGCCATCGTGCAGCGTCACCCCGAGCTGGCCGCCGAGTTCGACGGCCTGATGGTGCCCGAACCGGAGGAGGAGGGCCGCGACCGGGCCGCCGAGGTACGGCGGGCCGCGCTGGCGTCCAAGGTGCTGCTCAACGTCTTCGCCTCCGGCAGCGGCACGGTCACCGCCGGGCAGCTCGCCCGCTGGCAGGCCGACGCCGGCTGGCTGGAGCGGGCCCTGGGCTGCACCCCCGGCGACCTGCGCGGCGGCCGCGGCGCGGGCAGCGGCGCAGCCCGGGCGGGGGCGGGCGGGGGAGTGAGCCCGACCGGCACCGCAACCGGCGTCCCGACGCCCGACCTCAGCACGCTGATCCCGGCGATCGGACCCGAACTCGGCACCATCGAGGCCGACATGGTCAAGCGCATGCGGCTGCGCGAAGTCCTCGCCGACCCCCGGCTCGCCGCGCAGCTCACGCCGAGCATGTCGCTCATCGAGCAGCTGCTGCGCGACAAGAACAACCTCTCCGGCGTCGCCCTCGCCAATGCCAAGGCGCTGATCCGCCGCTTCGTCGACGAGGTCGCCGAAGTGCTGCGCACCCAGGTCGAGAAGGCGTCCGTGGGCGCCCTGGACCGGTCGGTCCCGCCCAAGCGGGTCTTCCGCAACCTCGACCTCGACCGCACCATCTGGAAGAACCTCACCAACTGGGACCCGGAGGAGGAGCGGCTCTATGTCGACCGCCTCTACTACCGGCACACCGCCCGCAAGACCACACCGCAGCGGCTGATCGTGGTCGTCGACCAGTCGGGCTCCATGGTCGACTCGATGGTCAACTGCACCATTCTGGCGTCGATCTTCGCCGGACTGCCCAAGGTCGACGTCCGCCTGATCGCCTACGACACCCAGGCGCTCGACCTCACCCCGTGGGTGAACGACCCCTTCGAGACCCTGCTGCGCACCCAGCTCGGCGGCGGCACGGACGGCACGGTCGCCATGGCCCTGGCCCAGCCGAAGATCGCCGAACCGCGCAACACCGTCGTGGTGTGGATCTCCGACTTCTACGAATGGCGCTGCGAGCCGCTGTTCGAGCGCATGGCGGCCATCCACCGCTCCGGGGCGAAGTTCATCCCGGTCGGCTCGGTGACCAGCGCCGGCCGCGGCAGCGTCAACCCGTGGTTCAAGGACCGCTTCAAGGACCTCGGTACGCCGGTCATATCCGGCCACATCCGCAAGCTCGTGCACGAGCTGAAGACGTTCCTCACCTAGGCCCCTCCGCTCGCGGCCTCCCCCTTCTTCTCTTTCTCAGCTTCCTCATCGAAAGGCCTTGACGTGTCCGACCTGTTGCGCGCCCCCGCCGAGATCAAGTACGCCGAGGAGCTGGACTGGCTGGAGTCCGTCGACGACAACCCCAAGCCCTTCTCCTGGCGGCTGTCGCCGAAGATGATCCGGCTATTCATCCTGGGCTCCGAGCGGGCCG
The DNA here is from genome assembly GCF_040656475.1 of Streptomyces sp. NPDC049915. Taxonomy (NCBI): domain Bacteria; kingdom Bacillati; phylum Actinomycetota; class Actinomycetes; order Kitasatosporales; family Streptomycetaceae; genus Streptomyces; species Streptomyces sp. NPDC049915. The sequence continues at coordinate 295,086 of NZ_JBFAMH010000001.1, read as the reverse complement.
ACGGCCTCGACCGGGAGATCTCCCAGAAGTGGTTCGGTGAGCGCAGCATCGTCGAGCGCGCCATCGTCACCCTCGCCTCCGACCGCGGCCTGCTGCTGATCGGCGACCCCGGTACCGGCAAGAGCTGGCTGGCCGAGCTGCTGGCCGCCGCCGTCTGCCGCAACTCCACGCTCGTGGTGCAGGGCACGGCCGGCACCACCGAGGACCACATCAAGTACTCGTGGAACGTGTCCATGGTCATCGCCAAGGGACAGTCGCGGGAGTCGATGATCCCCTCGCCGATCATGACGGCGATGGAGGCCGGCGTCATCGGCCGCTTCGAGGAGCTGACCCGTTCCACCAGCGACGTCCAGGACGCACTGATCTCCATCCTGTCCGAGAAGTACATCTCGGTTCCCGAACTCGACAGTGACAACATCGTCTTCGCCAAGCCCGGCTTCTCCGTCATCGCCACCGCCAACAGCCGCGACCGCGGCGTCAACGACCTGTCCTCCGCCCTCAAGCGCCGTTTCAACTTCGTCCGCATCCCCGTGGTGACGAACAAGAAGAGCGAGGCGGAGATCGTCCGCTTCCGCACCGAGGAACTGCTGCGCCGCCACCGGATAGAGCTGGACGTGCCGCCCACGCTGCTGGACGTGCTGCTGCAGAGCTTCGCCGACCTGCGCGCCTCCGCGGCCGCCGCCGCGAGCGACGACGAGAAACTGGAGTCGGCGCTGTCCACCGCCGAGCAGATCGGCGTGCTCGAGGACGCCATCCTGCACAGCAACTTCTTCGGCGAGCGCGCCCTGACCGCCCGTACTCTCGCCTCCTCGCTCGTCGGCTCGCTCGCCCGGCGCGAACCCGAGGACCTGGCGATCCTCAACAAGTACCTGCACGGCGTCGTCGAGCCGCGCGGCAAGGAGGAGGGCGGTTCCTGGCCGGAGTTCTACGAGGGCGGCCGCGACGCGATCGCCACCCTGTCGTGAGCGCCATGACCGAGGGAACCTTCGCCGCCCTGCGCGGTCAACTTCAGCAAGCGGCGACCGCGTTCGCCGACGGCCCCGACGCGCTTCAGGGCATCCTCCTCGGCATCGTCGACGACGTCGACCGCGCGGTGCGCGAACCGCTGGAGATCTTCCCGGTCTGCCACCACTCACCCGCCTCGGCGCTCGCCATGGCGCGCCGGCTGCGCGAGAAGCAGCCCAAGGTGGTGTACCTGGAGCTGTGCGAGGACATGGCGCCGCTGCTGACCGAGCTGCGCAACTGCCGGCTCCCCGTCGCGGTGCAGGCGTTCGCGACCGAGGTCGACGGCTTCCCCGCCGAGTGGGCGCCGCTGTCGGTGGTCGCCCCGATCACCGAGGCGTCCGCCGAGTACCAGGCGATCGCCTACGCCCTGGACACCCCCGGCGTCGAGCTGGTCCTCGTCGACCGTTCCTCCGACCACGTCTTCCAGTGGCAGGAGAACTCCGGTGACACGGCCGATGCGGCCGGCCCGGACGCACCGCCCGCCGAGGAGGAGGCGGCGCTGCACGGCGACGCGGTCGGTGTGGAGATCGGCGACCTGCGCCCGCGCTTCGCCGAGCTGGAGGAGCACCTGCTGCGGCACGGGCGGGTGCGGCACTGGTCGGAGTGGTGGCACCAGTACGTCGAACTGCCCCTCGGGGACGCCGACCACGACACCTACCGGCAGGTCATGCTGCTGATCGGCAGCCTCTTCCGCCGCCTGGCCCCCGGCGATCCGGGCCGGGTGCGGGTGGACGAGGACCGCGAACGGTACATGTGGACACGGATGCGTGCCCACCTCGCCGCGACCGGCACCGACCCCGCGGACGCGCTCTACGTGTGCGGCGCCTTCCACGCCGCCGGCCGCGTCGAGGAGTTCGGCGTTCAGGGCGCCGACACCTTCGAGATCAGCCCGCCGAGTGCCACCAAGTGGCAGCACGGTCTGATCCCGTCCAGCCACGCGGCGATCGAGGCGCAGTTCGGCCTCGCCGCCGGCTCGGTGTCCATCGCCGCGACCGAGTGGGCGAAGAACCTCAAGCGCACCCGGGTCAAGCCGTATCGGCTCGCCGGGCAGGCGGGCACCAGGACGCCGAAGAAGGCGGCCAAGGCCGTGCCCGCCGCGGTCCCCGCCGCACCGCTCGACGCGCCCGACAAGCTCACCGGTTTCCTACAACGGCCGCCTGTCCTGGACCGTCTCGACGAGGCGGAACTGCTCGGCTGGTCCGTGGAGATCGTGCGCGCCGCCCGCCGCAACGGCTACCTCGCGTCCACCGCCGACGCCATCGCGGTGTTCGAGACGTCGATCCTGCTGGCCGGGATGCGTGAACGCGCCAAGCCGACGCCGTACGACTTCCAGGACGCGGCGGTCACCTGCATCGAGAAGGACACCGTGCCGGGCCGGCGGGATGTGCGCCGGCTGGTGGAGATCATGCTCGGCGGCGACCGCGTCGGGCAGGTCGGCTACGACGCCCTGCCCCCGCTCGCCCGTGACGTGCACGACCGGCTGGCGCCGCTGAACCTCAAGCTGCAACAGCGCGGCGTGCAGCGGGCTCTGCTCGACATGGCGTCCCGGCCGGAGCTGGCGCAGTGCTCCGACGTGCTGTGGATGCTGCGGTATCTGATGCCGCACGGCGCCGCCCGGCCCATCATGGGCGAGCGGCGGCTCGGCGAACGCCCCATCCAGGAGTCCTGGGACCTCGCCCTCGGCACCCACCAGCGGGCGCTGATCGAGCTGGGCTACGAGGGCGTCAGCATCGAGCAGGTCCTCGAACAGCGGCTGCGTCGCGTCGCGTACGGCCCACAGACGACCACGGCGCGGGTCCTCGAGGCCGTCGAGGACGCCACCCTCTACCTGAACAGCCGCCGGCTGGCCGACGAACTGGGGCAGCGCGCCCTGGAGGTGCTGGCGACCGAGCGCAGTGTCGACGGCGCGCCCGAGGTGCTGCGCCGGGTGCGCGCACTGCTGGCGTACTACCGCACCAGTGAGCCGACGCTCCCGCCGTGGATCGAGTCGTTCGTCAAGGCCGGTTACGCGCACTACTGCACGCTGCTGCCGACGGCGTTCACCGACGACGACGCGGGCGTGGGCCAGGTGGCGGCCATGCTGGGCTTCTTGTTCAGCATGGAGAGCCTCGCCCTGTCGCTCGGCTGTGACCGCAACCAGCTGGAGCTGGCCGTCGCCCAGTCGCATCCCGGGGACCCGGCCAAGACGGCGCTGCTGTGGGCGGCCCAGACGCAGCTGGGCCGGCTCTCCCGGGCACAGCTGCGGGCGCGGTGCGCCGAGCTGCTGGGCAACCCGCTGGTGGTGCCCGCCTATCCGCGCTACCTCAGCGGTTTCCTGCACGCGCTGGAACCGGTGCCCGGCCTGGCCGACTTCGTCGTCGAAGCCGTGTCCCACGCCTTCGCGCAGCTGCCGGACCCGGTGCTGCTGCCCTGGCTGCCGACCCTGATCACCACCCTGCGCGGTGGCGGTGCCGACCTCGCGCCCTTGCTGATCCGTGAGGCCGGCCGCATCTTCCCGGCCCGGCTGGCGGAGCTCGACGCGTGGACACCCCCCTGGCGGGCCGCCCCGGCCCCCACGGCAGCGCGAGCGTCCCGCGACCGGGCGGCCGGCCCGCGCGGCCTGCCCCTGTTGGCGGCCCACCCCGCGACCTGCGACGCGGTCGCGGACCTGCTCGGCTGCGCGGGCCCCTGGCGGACGGCGGAACCGGCCCCGGACGGAGTGGCGCTGCTCGCCCGCCATCCGCAGACCGCCGAGGCCGTGGAGGCGCTGCTGGCCACCGGCTGACGGCGAGGGCCGGGGCCACCGCACCTCAGGATGCGGTGGCCCCGGCAACGCCTCGTCTCACCTGCGCCAGAACAGATGGTGCGTGACACCGCTCGGGCTGGGCACGACGTCCAGGTGGTACCGGTCGAGCAGCTCGTCGGGAGACTCCCACAGCCGTGCGCCGGAGCCGATCTTCACCGGCGAGACCACCACGTGCAGGGTGTCGACCAGGCCGGCGTCCAGAAACTCCCGGATGGTCGTCGCCCCGCCGCCGAGCCGGACGTCCTTGCCCTGCGCCGCCTCCCGCGCCTGCGCCAGGACGTCGGCCGGATCGCCGCCGACGAAGTGGAAGGTGGTGTCGGAGAGCGTGAACGAAGGACGCGGGTGATGGGTCATGACGAAGACCGGGGTGCGGAACGGCGGCTCGTCACCCCACCAGCCGCGCCACTCGTGGTTCTGCCACGGCCCGCGCTGCGGTCCGAACTTGTTACGGCCCATGATCTCGGCACCGATGTTGCGGGCGTAGTCGCGGGTGAAGTAGTCGTCGAGGCCACGGCTGCCGCCGGGATCGGTGCGCATGGGCCAGCTCGCCGTGGCGCCCGCCCACGCGAACAGCTGGGACGGATCGGCGTGGCCGAACGGCCGCTCGAGGCTCTGGCCCTCCCCGGCACCGAATCCGTCACTGGAGACGTTGAAGTTCTGCACACGCAGTAGCTGAGTCATGGGGGCGGGGTCCTCCCGTGTTGGTGTCAACGGTGAGAAGACCGTCCGCCGCGCACAAACTCATCGGTGCCCCGGCAGACGGGCCCGATCGGCTCCCGCACCGGCGTCCAGCGCCGGCGCGATGACCGCGAAGGCTTGATCGGTCAGCGCGGCGGGGTCCTCGGCGCCGTCGCTGTCACACCAGCGCTGGAGCACCGCGTGGAAGGCCGTCAGCGCCATCCCGGCGGCCAGCTGCGGATACAGGTTCGTCACCGGGTCGAGCCGCAGGCGGCGGGCCACCTCCTGTGCGAGCACCTCGCGCCACTGCGCCTGGCGTTCCAGGAAACGGCCCAGCAGGGCGGGTGTCCGCAGGATCAGCCGCACCACGGGCAGGGCCCGCTCCGCGTGTCCCGCGCAGGCGTCGATGGAGCGCCATACCGTGGCCCGCAGCGCAGCCGACGGTGATTCCGCGGCCGGGCGGCCCGCGAGTTCCTCGCCCATGGCGGCGCCCATGCCGGCCAGGAACTGCACGACCACGTCCTCCTTGGAGGCGAAGTAGCGGAAGAACGTCCGCTTGGAGACCCCCGCGGCTGCGGCGATCTCGTCCACCGTGACCGCGTCGAAGCCGTCACGGGCCAGCAGGGTCAGCGCGGCCTGCGTCAACTCGTCCGCGACGAGCTGCCGTTTGCGCTGGGCCAGGGTTTCTGCCGGGCGAGAGGTCATGGCGCCATCGTACGCGGCGTGCCGAGCGTGGCCTCAGGTGTCGTTCTTGACACTCAATGCCACGAACGGCACGCTGAGTCACATGACAAGTGCAGAACGCTGGAGCACCGAGCACATACCGGACCAGGACGGACGGATCTTCGTCGTCACCGGAGCCAACAGCGGCCTGGGCCTCGCGACCACCCGCGCCGTCGCCCGCAAGGGGGCCCGCGTGATCCTCGCCGTGCGGGACGAGGACAAGGGACGCAGAGCGGTCGCGCAGATCACGGCCGAGCGTCCGGACGCCCGCCTGGAGGTACGCCGGCTGGACCTGACCGACACCGCGTCGATCCACACCTTCGCCGACCGGCTGAAGTCCGACGGCGTCCGCCCGGACGTCCTCGTCAACAACGCCGGGGTGATGGCGCCGCCCCGCACGCTCACCGCCGAGGGCGTGGAGCTGCAGTTCGCGGCCAACCACCTCGGCCACTTCGCCCTCACGGGCCTGCTGCTCGAGGCGATGACCGACGGCGACGACCCGCGCGTGGTGACGGTGACGTCGGCCAACCACCGCCGGGCGCGGATCTTCTTCGACGACCCGACCGGCGAGCGGTCGTACTCGCCGATGGGCCACTACAACCAGTCCAAGCTGGCGGGCGCCGTCTTCGGGTACGCACTGCACCGCCGGCTGACAGCGGCCGGCAGTCCGGTCCGCAGCGTGCTGGCCCACCCCGGCTACACCGCCACCGGCCTCCAGACCAGCGCCCCCGTGGCGAGGGTGAGACTCCTCTTCGGCCGCCTCCTGCTGCCTCTCGCCCAGTCCCCGGACCAGGGCGCCCTGCCCCAGTTGTACGCGGCGACCGCGCCCGACGCCCGTGGCGGCGCGTTGTACGGTCCGGACGGCCCCGGCGAACTGCGGGGCGCCCCCCGCCAGGTGGAACTGGCCCGGCGGGCCACCGACCCGCAGACCGCCGACCGGCTGTGGCACCTGTCCGGGCAGCTGACCGGCGTCCGCTTCGCGCTCCCGGCCGCCTCCTGATGCCGACGGCCGCCGTGACGGCCCTCAGCAGGTCAGCGGCCCCGGAACCGGCCGGCTGCCGGCCCACCGCGACGACGACGCCGGACCCGACGCGGTCCTCGAAGGGGATCTCGCTGATGAGCTTCTGCGCGGACGGTGAACCGACGAAGCCCCACCAGAACGTCCGGTGGGGCTTCGTCGTGAGATGGCCTGTGCGCACAGGCGCCCGGCTGCCGGGCTGCGCCTCAGGCGTCGATGATGACGGGGATGATGAGGGGCTTGCGGCGGTAGGTGCGGAACGCCCAGTTCGCCACGGAACGGGCGATGAGCTGTTCGAGCTGGCGCGCGTCCCCGACGCCTTCCTGGGCCGCGGTGGCCAGGGTCTTCTCGATGACGGGGACGACCGGCTCGAAGGTGGTGTCGTCGTGGACGAAGCCCCGGGCCAGGAAGTCGGGGGCCTCGGCGAGCGCGCCGGTGTCCGCGTCGACGATCGCCACCACCGTGACCACGCCTTCGGCGGCGAGGGTGAGGCGGTCCTTGAGGGAGGCCTCGGTGGCGCCGCCGACTTCCATGCCGTCCACGTAGACGTTGCCGGCGGGGACCTTGCCGGTGATGGACGCACGCCCGTCGACGAGGTCGACGACGACACCGTCCTCGGCGATGACGACCCGGTCGGGGTCGACGCCGGTACGGATGGCGAGGTCGCCGTTGGCCCGCAGGTGCCGCCATTCACCGTGCACGGGCATGACGTTGCGCGGCTTGACGATGTTGTAGCAGTAGACGAGCTCGCCGGCGCTCGCGTGCCCGGAGACGTGCACCTTGGCGTTGCCCTTGTGGACCACGTGGGCGCCCCACCGGGTGAGTCCGTTGATCACCCGGTAGATGGCGTTCTCGTTGCCGGGGATGAGGGAGCTGGCGAGCAGGACGGTGTCGCCCTTGCCGATGCGGATCATGTGGTCGCGGTTGGCCATCCGGGACAGCGCGGCCATCGGTTCGCCCTGGGAGCCGGTGCACACCAGAGTGACCTTGTGATCCGGGAGCTTCTCCAGCTCCTTCGTGCTCACGACCAGACCGGACGGAACCTTCAGATAACCCAGGTCACGGGCGATGCCCATGTTGCGGACCATCGACCGGCCGACGAAGGCGACCTTGCGGCCGTGCTGGTGGGCGGCGTCCAGGACCTGCTGGATGCGATGCACATGGCTGGCGAAGCTGGAGACGATGACCCGGCGCGGTGCGGTGCGCATCACCTGCTCGATCGCCGGATTCAGCTCACGCTCGGACGTGGTGAAGCCGGGCACTTCGGCGTTGGTGGAGTCGGTGAGGAACAGGTCCACGCCCTCCTCGCCGAGGCGGGCGAAGGCGCGCAGATCGGTGATGCGGTCGTCCAGAGGGAACTGGTCCATCTTGAAGTCACCGGTGTGCAGCACCATCCCGGCGCCGGTGCGGATCGCGACCGCGAGACTGTCGGGGATGGAGTGGTTGACCGCCACGAACTCGCAGTCGAACGGCCCGAAGCCGCGCCGGTCGCCCTCCCGCACCCGCACCGTGCGCGGCCGGATGCCGTGTTCCTTGAGCTTGGCCTCCAGGAACGCCAGCGTCAGCTTGGAGCCGACGAGGGGAATGTCGGACCGCTCGCGCAACAGGTACGGCACGCCACCGATGTGGTCCTCGTGACCGTGGGTGAGCACCACGGCCACGATGTCGTCCAGCCGGTCCCGGATCGAGGTGAAGTCCGGCAGGATCACGTCCACGCCGGGCTGGGTTTCCTCGGGGAACAGCACACCGCAGTCGACGACGAGCAGTTTGCCGGCGTACTCGAAGACGGTCATGTTGCGGCCGATCTCCCCCAGGCCGCCCAGGGCGATGACGCGCAGCCCTCCCTCGGGCAGGGGCGGGGCGGCTTTCAGTTCGGGGTGCGGATGACTCATACCTTGACGTTACCCGGAGAGTGGGCGGGGTGATCCATTGCCTCCGCGATCTGGCTTCTCCCAGCGGAGAGGGGCACCCGCAGCGGGCACCCCGGGACGACCCGATCAGCCGCCGGACCAGCCCCGTTGGGCCCGGGCCGGTCGTGCGGGAGGGCCCGAACCCCGTGCGATGGTCCGGGCCCTCATCAGGTGCGCGTATCGGCCAGGGGCCGAAGGCTCATGCACACGGTTCATGCACACCGTGCATGCAGGCGGTCCTTTCCCACAGCGCCCTTCGGCGCCCGCCGCTCACGTCCCCGGCAGGAAGCCGGCGGCCGTCGCCGCTCGCCGGCCGCCGGGTGCCCCCGTCGGCGGCCCCGGCCGGAATCGCCGCAGCAGGGGTTGGAGCAGCCCGAGCTGGGGCGGCGGGTGCTGGATCACGACCCTCCCGCCCGCCGCGTACCAGGAATCGAAGGCGGCCAGGAGCGCGCTGTCGCAGAAGGTGACGTGCCGGCAGTCGAGGACCAGTCGCCGGTAACCGTAGACGGCCGCGGTGGTCAGAAGGACACGCAGCGGAGCGAGGCCGAAGTGGTCGGCCTCCCCGCGCGCGACCACCTTCACCGTGCGTGCGTCGGGTGTGGTGCAGGACAGGGAGAGTATGTCCCCGGGCGCGGCGTCCGCGCCCTGTGCGGCCCCGGCCTTCTCGGCCGGTGTGGTCAGTATCGGGCTCGTGTCCGTGTTGCTCATGCCCCTATCAACCAAGCCCGGGTTGATCAAGGACGCGCGACGCGCCCGGCCTTCACCCTGCCACGGGAACCGGTTCCCCACTGCGGGGGAAAGTCGTCACCCGTGTGAGGGGGCGAGTGCGGCGGCGCGATGCTCGCTCGCCGATGCCTGGGCCCGGCGCCTGTCAGTGGCCGGCGGGGGGCGGGTGGTGCAGGCGGACGACCCGGGCGACGCCCCGCGTCACGTAGTACGGCAGAGCCTGGCGGATAGCCTGCCACCTGGGATGTTGCCGCACCTGTCTGTGGGGGCAACCGACGAAGAGGAGGCGTTCATGGCGAGCACCGCCCGTGCCACCGTGCAGCACGAGGACGAGCGGATCCGGGTGACCCGCTGGGACTTCCGGCCGGGAGAGAGCACCGGCCGTCATGTGCACGGGTACGACTACGTCGTCGTGCCGGTCACCGACGGGCAGACCCAGGTGATCACCGCCGACGGCACGGTCACCTTGTCGCAGCTGCGCGCGGGCGAGTCCTACGCGCGCCCGGCCGGCGGCGAACACGAGGTCGTCAACGCCGGCACCTCCGCGCTGGCCTTCGTCGAGATCGAACTGAAGTAGCGCAACGGACACCGCCGCTCACCTCGTGGCCCTGGCCGGGTGGTGCCGCGTCCGTACTCGGGGATCGGCCGCGGCACCACCGCCCGGGGCGCGGGAGAGGCCTACGCCCAGGGACCAGAGCCGGATGCCCTGGATCAGCGCGCGGACACGGGGCCAACCGGGTGGTGATGCGGTTCGCCGCACCCAGGGGTGCCTTCACGCTCGCCCCGGCCGTGTGCCCGGGACCGGATCGGCAGTGGTCAGGACGCGAGGGCGTCGTCGAGGGTGGGGTGGCAGTCGATGAGAGTGTCGATGCCGACGAGCTGGAGGGTGCGCAGCACGGGCAGGGTGGGTCCGGCCAGGCGCAGCCGGCCGCCGGCCGCGGTGACGGCCTGGTAGGCGGCGATGAGGATGTTGATGCCGCTGGAGTCCATGAAGGTGACCTGGCGCATGTCGATCACGAGGCGCGGCCGCGGGGCGCCGGTGACGTCCAGGGCCTCGCGGAGCGTGTCGGCGGTGTGATGGTCGATCTCTCCGGCCAGGGTCAGCACGCGGGCGCCGCCGGCGGCCGTGGCTGTTACGGACAGCCCGCCGAGCTGCCCGGTGGTTTCGGTGTCCGTCGTTCGTCCGTCCGCCATAGCGGTGATACTGGCACACCGAGACCCACGCTCGAAGCGCCGGCCAGCAAGAACCGGGTGTCCGCGTGCCGCGGGAGCCGGCGCAGGGGCTGGGGTGTGCAGCCGACCGGGCGCGGGTGAGCGCGTGGGCGTGAACGGGATGGTGAAGGCGGCCGTGACGGAACGAGTTCCGCTGGAGGAGGACCCCACCACGCCCGACGCGCGGGCGCTCCAGGTCACGGCGGCCCTGGACGGCGACGGCTCCGTCATCGCTCGTGCCCGGCACGTGGCCGCGGACTTCCTGACCCGGGTCCAGGCGGAGCACGGCCTTCCGGTCTCGCGGCGCGCCATGGAAGTGACGCAGCTGGTGGTGAGCGAGCTGGTCACCAACGCCCGTAAGTACGCGCCCGGTCCGGTGCTGCTGGAAGTGCGGATCACGGGGGACGCGGTCGAGGTGGCGGTGCGGGATTCCGATCCGGTGCTGCCGGTGGCGCGGGCCGCGGACGCGGGACGGGTGGGACAGCACGGTCTGGAGATCGTCATGGCCGTCACACAGGGCTTCGAGGTCCAGCGCGAGCGGACTGGCAAACGCGTCACCGCCCGCATCACCCTGCTGGACGACCCGGGCGGAGACCTCCGCGGCCGCACTTCTGTGTAGGGCACGGGGAACCTGCGTGCTGCCCGGTGAGCGCCCCTGCTCACGCCGTGGCCGTTGCGGCGAACTCGCTGCTCTGGGAGCCGGACCCGGGGTCCCTGATCGGGACGGGTCGTGGCGACATCAGACCCCGCGGATGTCGGCCGCGCCGTAAGCGTCGCGCCAGGCGGCGGGGGTCGTGGCTGCCTGACGCCGGAAGAAGGTGGTGAAGTTGCCGGCGTCCCGGAAGCCGAGGCGTCGGGCGCAGCCGGCGACCGGCAGGTCGGTGTGGGCGAGCAGCCTCTTGGCTTCCAACAGGGTGCGCTGGTCGAGGAAGGTCTTGGCGCCCGTGCCGGTGGCGGCGCGCGTCGCCCGGGTGAGGGTGCGTACGTCGTAACCGAGTGCCCGGGCGTAGTCGGCCACGTGGTGCCAGTCGGTGAAGTGTTCTTCGACGGCGGCCCGGTAGGCGCGGAACACGTCCGTGGACCGGTTGCCTGCCGGGACTCCGTCGGTTCGGGCCGGCGCGTCCGGTAGTACGCGCAGGACCAGCGCCGCCAGCAGGTGGGACAGCAGTGCGGGAGATGCCAGGAGCGGGGTGCGCGCTGCGGTGTCGTGCTCGCGGCCGAGGTGTTCGGCCGCGAGCAGGGCCAGGTCCAGCCGCTGCCGGTCCAGGCGCCGGCACGCCGGGGCGGTGGCCTCCGCGGCGGTGAGGCCGGGGAGGAAGCCGGGCCGGAAGAGGACCAGCGGGCCGTCGCAGGCGTCGATGTCGCTCCAGCGGTGCACCATGCCGGGCCGGATCCATACGGCGCTGCCTTCCGCCAGCCGGTAGGTGTGGAAGTCCGCTTCGTGGGCGCCGGTGCCGGCACGAGCGCCCCGAGACGAGGTCACCACCCCGCTGCCCAGCCACTTCCCGACGGTGGATCTTCCCTGTCGCCGCCCGGCCCTCTGGGCGGCGACAGGTGTGCGGGTCAGTAGGGTGGGCATGCGATGGCGAGGGGAGGAGCGGTGAGAGCGGCGCGGACTTTGGCGACCCTGGACGAGGTCGACCCTGGTGATCATGTCTGCCAGGTGCTGGATCCTGCGGACGATGTCATGGACCGCAGCCGGGCCTTCGTCGCGGACGGGGCGCTGTTCGGCGACAAAGTGGTGATCATCGGCCCGGCTCCGCGGACAGGCGGCGAGTTCGCCCAGCTGGTGCTCGACCCTTCCCGGCTGGAGGGCTCTCTCCTTGCCGCCGTGCGGCGCGAGGCGGTGAGCGCCGGCCGTGAGGGTTTCCGCTCGCTTCGGGTGCTGCATCACGTGACGCCCAGCGGCCGCACGGAGCGGCCGGAGGACCTGTTGCGCAGCGAGCTCGAGCTGGAGGAGTTCGCCACCGACAGCGGGGCTCTGGTGGTGTGCGCCTACAGCGGTGGTGACTGGGACGCTTCTACACTGGAACAGGTCAGGTGCGTGCACCCTCACCACCTGGGCAGCCGTCCGGCATCACCCGCATTCCAGGTGTACCGGACAGGAAAGGACGGCTGGACGGTGAACGGGGTCATCGACAGCGAAGGCGCGCCGGCCTTCGGGAACATCCTGCGCACGCTGCTCGCGCAGACAGCGACAGTGCGCCTGCTCTGCCACGCCCTGGAGTTCTTCGACGCAGCCGGGATGAGCGCCCTGGCCGGCGCGGCCAGATGCCTGCCGGACCGCAAGGTCGTTCTGGAAGGGACCAACGACACCGTGCGGCTGGCCTGGGAACTGTCCGGCTTCGCCGTGCGGGACGTTCCGGTGGTGATGGCGCCGTGACCTCCACCCACACCGCCTCCACACCCTCCGACGCCGGGTACCGGCACGAGCTGTACCCGTACCGCGGCCGGGACCAGTTCGTCGAGGGAACCCTCGGTTTCATCCAGGAGGCGCTGGACGGTGACGAGGCCGTCGTCGTGGCCGTCCCCGAGGACAAGGTGTCCTTGCTGCGGGCCGAGATTCCCGCCGAAGCGGCGGTGCGCTACGTCGACACCACCATGGTGGCGCACCATCCGGGCCGGCTCATCGGAGCCTGGCAGGAGTGGATCAAGGAGCATGTCGCCGAGGGGCGGCCGGTGCGCGGGATCGGCGAATCCCCCTGGGACGAGATCCGCAACCGCGCCCAGGCGCAGGAACTGCACTACCACGAGTGGCTGCTGAACAAGGCCTTCGCCGACGGCCCGGCCTGGTGGCTGCTGTGCCCGTACGACACCACCGGCCACGGGGCCGTGCTGGAGGAGATGGCGCGCTGCCACCCCGAGGTCCGCAGGGACGGCCGCACCGTGCCGTGCACGGACTACGCTCCGCACACACCGTTCGCCTTCGATCCGCTGACCAATCCCTGCGACCCGTACGACGAACTGGTCTATGCCCGTGGTGACCTGACGGCGGTGCGGGAGAAGATCGAGCGCTGTGCCGAACGGCACGGCTTGAGCGGTCGCAAGCTGCGCGAGCTGCATCTGGCCGCCACCGAAGTGGCCGCCAACAGCATCCGGCACGGCGGAGGCCAGGGCGTGCTGCGGACCTGGGGCGAGGACCACCGGATGGTGTGCGAGTTCCGCGACGCCGGCTACATCAAGGACCCCCTCGTGGGCCGGTCCCGTCCCCACGGCATGCAGATCGGCGGCCGCGGGCTCTGGCTCGTACACCAGCTGTGCGACCTCGTCGAGATACGTTCCACCCCTGATACGGGCACCACCATCCGTCTGCACACGGAGCTGCCCGGCTGATCTCTGCCGGGCCGCGCTCGGCTCAGCGCCGGAGTGAGGCGGCGTCGCGAGGACCTTCCCTGAGCCGCACGCTCATGGCCGCGGTGAGGAAGCAGGGCCCGCCGTCTCGATGCGGCGGGCCCGATCCGTGGCACAGGTGTCGTCCTGCGAGATGAGGCGCAGACGGGCGGTGATCTGCTTTCCCACGGCATGGGGTGTGACGGCGACGTGATCGCTGACCGCGTGGACCAGGTGCAGTCCGTGGCCGCCGACGCGCTGTGGGTCGCGTCGGTGCACTGTCGGCCGCTCGGTGGAGGTGTCCCGGACGGTGATCGCGAGCTCTTCGTCGGACAGCTGCAGGGTCAGCCCGCACGGGCCGGGGGCGTGCCGGATCGCGTTCGTGACGAGCTCACTGACGACGAGCTCGGCGTCCAGGACCAGTGGGGGCGGCACGGGCGTGCGGTACCGGACGCAGGCGAGGAAGGCGCGCAAAGCATGGCGCGCGTCACTGACGCGGGCCGTTCCGCCGTCCCACGTCACGCTGCAGCGCAGCGTGACGGGCTCACCCGTGCCCTGTTCATCCGCCGCCTGATTCCTAAGCGGGGTGACCATCCGGGGCTCTTTCGTTGTGCTTGCCGTCCATTGCGGCTGTCGGGCCCGCGTGTACCCCCCTGTCGACCGCACACACCTCAGGTGAATTGCCGGCAAGTGCGGTGCATCGCCCTGGACTGCGACGCCGACACCGTGCCCGGACGGTCGGCCAGGGCGTGCGGGCTGCCGCTCAGGCCGGGTCGGTGCGTCCGGTCCGTACCCGCTGGGCGACATCGCGGAGTTTGATGTTGTGCTGCTGGGAGATGCGGCGCAGCACGTCGAAGGCGTCGTCCTCGCTCAACTGGTGGCGCTCCATGAGGATGCCCATGGCCTCACCGATGGAGTGCCGGGACTCCATGGCGTGCTCGAGCTGGTCGATGGTGCGGGCGCTGTCCAGGGCGACGGCTGCGTGTGAGGCCAGCAGCCAGCCCGCGGTCTCGATGTCCTTGCCCATGGCTCCGGGACGGCGTGCGTACAGGTTCAGTGCGCCGAAGTCGTCCTCGTCGGTGTAGAGCAGTACGCCGGTCATGCTGCCGATGCCCAGCTTGCGGGCCTCCGCGGCGAAACGCTCCCATGCCGGCTGCGGCTGGTTCAGGTCCTCGATCCGGTACACGCGTTCGCCGTCCTTGTGCCGGGCGAGATCGAAACAGGGCCCCTCGTCCAGCTCGCCCTGCAGGCGGTCGGACTCGTAAACCATGTCCCCGCAGGCCGCCAGCGTCACCGCCCGTCCCTTGCGCACCGCAAGGATCCCCGCCGCATCACAGCCCTCGATCAGCTTCACCGCCGACGCCGCGATCTCATCCAGCGTCGCCTGCAGCGAATCCTGGGCCAGCAGATGCCGCGCGAGCACCGCCATCTGCTCGGCGTACTTCCGCCACTCCATAGCCACCCCGCCTCGTCACCGACCGAGCCACACTAGACCGAGTTCTGCGACGGGGGATGTTTTTGACCTCAGTACAGCCGCCCACCCAGGGCAAGTCGTTGCCCCGGTCCGACGGAACGCCGGCTACGTCGACCGGCCGCCCGGCCGAGGACCGGTAGCCGCAAGTGGGGAGGGGCGGTCGGGGTACGGCCCCAAGTCCCCTACGGGCGGAAGACGCGGCTTGTCCGCCATGTGGCGTTCGGGCTGCCGCCGGTTCCCCCGGCCGTGTGCGATTTCGTGAGACGTGAGAGGGTCTGGGGCGTGAGTGAGACACCGTCGAACACCCTGCAATACCGCTTTGACGGGCCAGAAGAGGCCCCCGTCCTGATCCTGGGTCCCTCACTGGGTACCACATGGCACAGGTTGTAGGAGCCGTCCAGGGAAGTCTACGCCAATCCAGCGCGGGCATGGAATCGCAGGTCAGGGCCTCCTGGTCCGCGAGGGGCCGCCCAGTTGGTGATGGCTGTGTGATAGGCAGGTGATACGGCGAGGTCCCGTCGAGGTCCAACCTGGCGGGGCCTGGGCGCGGAGCCGTGGGATGACGAAGCCGCACCGGAGCTCTCCGGTGCGGCTTCGTCATGAGATCGGCCGCGCTGTCGGGCGCGATGCGGTCGGCGCCGCTGCGGCCTAAGCGGCCTGGGCTCCCGCCGCCCCCTGCTAGTAGCTCTCGTACCAGTCGTCCCCGCCCTGGCTCAGTCGGCGGGAAAGGTAGTCCTGCAAATTGTTGGCGACCCACTTGCGACTGTCACTCTCGTGCTGCCAGACGAAGATGTCTGGTCGCGCCGGGCGGAGCACGAAGGCGAACTGGTCCCCGCCTCCATTGTCACCGAAGAAGAGAAACGGATCGAAGGGCATGTAGAGCTCGATGAAGGAGCTCTCCCGACGGAACCTCAGGTTCTCCCGGACAATCCTCTCCAAGGGCCAAACGGCGTCCGAGCTCGTGCGTCCAATGATTCCATCGGTCTCTGCCAAGAGGCTTTTCAGCTCCTGCGGAAGGGATTCCCCCAGCGAGCGCTCCGCTTCCTCAAGGTCGACGGAAGGGACAGGGTCCCTGAACGCGGCGCCGACGTAGGCCTCGGTAGCCAACTCTTTCCACACCGGGGATTCCCTTCGCTTAAGCTTCACTCCGCGACAGCATACAGCATTCGGTCAACTAGCGGAGCCGAGGCTCGAATTCTCCACCGACGAAATCGTCGATGAACGTGGCATAGTCCAGGATCTCCTGCCTAGTGGCTGTCGGATGCGTGTTGTAAAAGCCGTTCCATAGAATTCGTATACGGCTTAGGTGGAGATCGCTGTTGACGCTGCTCGGGATCCCCCGCAGGTTTTCCGGTGCGTTGAGTTCGTCAATGCTGAATAGCCCGGGGTATCTTTTCAGGACCTGTCGCTCAACTGCATGGTGGACCCAGTATCCGTTACTCGCCTTCACGCTTGGGTTCGCGTTAAAGAAATTGGCCCGGTAGTCCGCGCTTACCGGTGCGCCGCTGCCGACGGCAGCAGGCCTTCTGGTCGGAATATCCCCGCTGACCGCGTCTCCGCACTTGTTGTGCACGAGCACGAAGACCGAGCCCACGTGCACGTAGTACGTGTGCAGCTGGTCGACCGTCAGGTTGTACCGGGTGGCCGTGCCCGGGGTCGGCTGGACCTTGCGCACGTGGATCGCGCGCCCGTCGGGGGTTGTGAGCGCGTGGCCGGGGATCAGGCCCGCGGCCGGGACCCAGGCGTGGGTCGTCGCGTCCCAGAAGGGGTGCTCCGACGTGGTGTGGAGCGTTTCGGCGTCACCGGGGGAGACCTCGACGGTGAGGTCGATCAGGTCGCTGTCGGCGTGAGCCCAAGTGGCCACGACCGTGCGGGAGCCCTTGTCCTTGCCGTTGTCCGGATCGGCCGCTTCGACCTTGTCGCCCGCGGTTATCTCCACGATCGGCTTCGCCGTGCCGTCCTCCATGAGGACTGGCGTCTCGGGCGAGAAGCTGCAGGTTGTGCCGGGGGTGCCAGTGCTCGGCTCGTCCGCGTGTGTTGCCGTACTTGAGCTGGCTTCCGCCGCGTCCTGCGTCGTTGCCTTCTTCGGGGCCGCCGCGTTGCTGCCGGCCGCATCGTGGGCCGCCTCCTTGGCGGCACCGCTCGCGGTGGCCGCGCCCTTCGGGGCGGAGCCGGCCGCCTCTCCGGACGCCTTCGCCCCCGCGCCGGCTGCCTCTCCGGACGCCTTGCCCCCGGCGCCGGCGGCGCCTTCGGCCGCCGCTCCTTCGCCTTCAACGGATGGATGGAAGCCGCCGGCACCGGCGCAGCCCATTGCCGCGCAGTCCGCTCCTGCCGCACCGCCCGCGATGCCTGCGGCCTCGCCGAGGCCGAGGAGGCAGGCCGGCGCGAGAACCACCGTGCCGGCGCAGGCGCTGGCGACCGTGGCGACGACCACCACGACCACCACGACCACGACGACCGCCTCGATGATCGGCGCTGCCTTCTTCAGGAAGTGACCGGCGCAACCCCAGAACCCGTCGCAGTCGTCATCGTCGCTGCCACCACCGCCGGATGAGGTCGTGGTGGTCGTCGTGACCGTCGTGGTCGTGGTGTTGGTAGGCGCAGGGGGAGAGGAGGGATGGGTAGGGTTCTGGCCGTAGCCGTCGCAGACGTCCTTGGGACAGGCGCCGCTGGGGTCGCTGCTGCTGGCCGGGTTGTCGGCCGAGTACGTGTACCCGCCCATCTGGTTCGGGTCGCCTGCCTGGAACACCGGGTCCGGGCTCAGGAAGCGGCCGGTGGCGGCGTCGTAGTGGCGTGCGCCCAGCAGGTTCAGGCCGGTGACCTGGTCCATCGGCTGGCCGAGGAAGCCACGGTTTTCGTCAGGGGACACCCACGACGTGGGCTTCGGCCCGCGGGCGTTGCCGTACGGGTCGTAGTACCGGCGGGTGGCGAGCAGGCTGCTCGCGTCCACCGAAGTCGTGGATGTGCCCTGTGCGTTGGCGATCTGGTAGCTGACGGAGCCCCCGCTGGTGCGGGTGATGGTGGTGCCGTCGGGACCCTCGTAGTGGCGCAGGCCCGTCCAGGTCTTGGCCGTGACGTTCAGGGTGATCTGCTCGGCGCCGCCGAACAGGTACAGGATCCGGGTCTTGTCGGTCCCGCCCACGGCGCTGGTTTGCAGGAGCAGTTGGCCGTCGGCGTCGTACAGGTACTTGCTGGTGTTGGTGGTGGTGCCGGTAGGTGTGGTGACCGAGGCGGTGTGGCCCTCGGTGTCGTAGGACAGAGTCTGGGTCTGGCCGGCCGGGACGGCTCCGGTCTGTGCCGTCTTCCACAACTGGCCCGCGGCACCGCAGGCAGCCAGGGTGAGTTGGGTGCCCTTGGTGGCGTTGGCGGCCGGATCCGTCAGACACACGGCGCTGTTGGCGTTGTTTACCAGAGTGCCGGTGGTGGTGGCCTTCCACTTCTGGGTGGCGTCGGCGCTACAGGTGTCGATCACCACGAGGGTGCCGGCCGCGGTGCCGTTGGATGCGGTGTCCAGGCACATGCCGAGCACCTTGACGGTGCCGTCCGTGCCGATGGTCCACTTCTGAGCCGTGCTGGTGCTCGAGCAGGTGTTGATCTGGACCTTGGTGCCCGCGGTGGCGGCGCCACCGGCGGTCTCGACGCATAGTTTGCCGCCGCCCGAGAGCGTGAATCCGGTACTCAGGGGGCCGGTGGTGGTGACCTTGCGGGTGATGGTGTTGCCGGCGTTCTTGTTGCTGTAGGCGGGGTCCGTGTAGGTGTTCGTCCACGTCGCCGATCCCTCACCGGGGTTGGCGCTGACCGTGGTGCCCGCCTGGTTGGGCAGGGTGGCCGCGACCGTGCCGTCCGTGCCCGGGTAGGCGATGGACTGCGTGGTGTCGGCGAGCGCGTTGCCGTTCGGGTCATGGCTGACCATGCCGGTGCGGTCACCGAGCTGGTCGTAGGTGTACGTCTGCCAGTACGGCGCGGGGCCGCCGACCGTCGTGGTCTTGATCTGCCCACTGCTGTTGCTGGTCTGCACGCTGCCGGTGGTGCAGCCGCCGACCGCGCCGACGGGTGCCGCCGACGGGGAGGTGATCCCGGCGGTGTCCGTCCATGCCTGAGTCAGGCGCTGGAAGGAGTCGTAGGTGAAGCACTGCGTGTCGTGTGTGGTGTTGTTCTGCAGGTCGTCGGTGGCGGTGATCTCGCCGACCTGGTTGTAGCGGTAGTTGACGACGTCCAGCGCGGTGGCCGAAGTCTGCACCATGCTGCTGGTCTGAAGGACCCGCCCGGTGGTGCCGTCGTACTGGGCGAAGGTCGCCATCTGCTTGCCGCTCAGGCCGTAGTTGGTCTGCTGGACACGGCCGAAAGCGTCGTGGACTGTGTTCGAGAGGTACGCCGGGGTGTTGGCGGCGTTGATGTACCCGCCGAAGACGTCCAGGTTCCCTTGCTGGGTGTAGCCGTAGTCCACGTCCTCCATCGGCAGGTTGCCGTCGGCCTGGTAGTGGGTAGTGGACAGCAGGCCGACCGTGGGCGTGTAGTCCGCGGTCGTCTTGTACGTGACCGTCCCGCTCGTCGGCGCCGTGGACTGGCCGGCCGCGGCGAAGCCGTCGGTGGCCGGGATGGTCAGGGTGCTGCCCAGCGGCTGATAGGCGGTGTTGTAGCCGGTGACTTCCTTTGTGTACGCCTTGCCCGTCGAACCGCCGACGTAGCGGGTCGAGGAGGTCGGGTATCCCTTGGCGAGGGTGTCGTACAGCCAGCTCGCCTGCAGCTTGGTCGGATCCGGCGCGGCCTGCCAGGCGCCGGTGTACTCGCCGGTGCGGCGGTTGCTCCAGTCGTAGGTGAACGACAGGATCTGGCCTCGGGCGTCCGTGCTCTGTAGCAGGTTGCCCGCCACGTCGTACTTGTCGAAGCTGACGGTGCCGGTGTCGGGGTCGGTCTGGGTGAGAGGCTGGCCGAGCAGGTTGTAGCTGTAGGACCAGGTGTTGCCGGCGTTGTCCTTGACCGACTTGATCTGGCCGCCCGGCGTGTACGCGTACACCGTGGTGGCGTTGGCCGGCGGGACCGCGCCCGCGGTGCCCTGCTTCCATAGAACTGTGCTGTTGTCGCTCGCTACGACCGCGACGGTGGAGTCGGTCCCCACCCGGAGAGTGGAGCCCGTCGAGGCGGCGAGGCCCGTGGTCCACTTCACGGTCCCGGTCGTGGTGTACACGGCGAGGTTGCCGTCGGTCCCGAACTTGGCGTAGGCCCCAGGATTTCCGGCAGTGCCGCTGGACCACACGACCTTGCCGGTGGCCAGGGCGCTCAGCACCAGGTTGCCGTCCCCCTGCATGGTCAGCCGCACGCTGTTGGAGGCGAGCGAAGAGCCGGAGGGGATCACGTCGCCGCCGCGCACGATCACGGTGGCGTCGGTGTTCTTGACCACGGTACGCACGGTCTGCCCGAGCGCGTTGGTGATGGTGGACGTCGTGCGACCGCCCGCCGGGGGAGTGCTGTCCGTCTGGTCGGCGCCCGGGTACGAGGTGGAGCTGTGCCACTGCTCTACGGCCTGGTGCCACAGGGTGGAGGTGATGGCGCGGCCCTGGCCGTCGTAGGCGGTGGTGCTCTCCGAGGGGATCTGGTTCTCGTTCGCCGCGAAGAGCGTGCCCGAGGGCCCGGTGGTCGGCTCGTAGTACGGGGCGTACGAGGTGACGGGCCAGCCGTGCGAGTCGTAGAAGGTGTCGGCGACGATCCGGCCGGTGTCGCTGTCGCCCTGCGGCGTGCTCTGCGTCTGGCGCGGCTGGAGCATGCCGTCGTAGATGGCGACACTGACGTTGTACGTGCCGTCCTCGCGCAGCGTCTTGGTGGTGACGGAGATGGGCGCGCCGGGCTGTGTGACCGTGCCGCCGGGGGCCGCGACGGCGCCCGGGTTGACCGAGTACGAGAAGACACGGTCGGCGCTCTGGCCCGCGCCCTTGTCACGGCCGGGCAGCCACACCGCGGTACGGCGACCGAGCGCGTCGTACGTGATCTCGGTCTTGCGGCCGTTGGCGTCGGTGTGCAGGGTCTCCAGCCCGCGCAGCGGCGAATGGGTGGAAGTGACCTTCCAGCCCTTGCTGTTGGTGGTGGTGACCGTGGTGGGGGCGGTGTTGTTGCCGGAGCCGCTCCAGGGCGGGGCGTAGTCGGTGTGGGTGTTCTGCCCTGTGGCGTCGAGAGCGTCGGTGACCCGGCCGACGCCGTCGTACTTCATGGCGGCCGAGGTCAGCCAGTTCTCGGTGGTTCCGGTGAATCCGGTGGCGATCTGCACGCCGGTGGCAGTGGCGCCGGGTGAGACCTCGCCGAAGGCGCCGAGGCCGGTGAGGGTGCCGTCGCCCTTGTAGTAGATCTTCCGGTCCGACAGCAGGGTGGAGGCGTCGGCCGCGGTGCCGCACGGGCCATGCACGGTGGTGACCCGGTCGGGGTACGACAGCATCGCCGGGTTGCTCGCGGGCGCGGTGGCGTACGCGGTGGTCGTGCACTTCTCCTGGCTCGCGTCGCTCACGTCGCCGTGCGCGTCGACCGTGGAGACCCGGCCCTGGGTGTCGTACACCGTGTCGGTGCGGGTGTGCCGCCAGGTGCCGTCGGCGAGTTTCGCGTACCCGTGGCTCTGCGTGCTGTTCATCCGGTATGCGGCCAGCGGCGGCAGCGTGGACAGGGCCGGCTTGGTCTCGCCGGGGTGGTCGGCCGTGTCCCAGCCGGTCCAGGCGGTCTGGGGGCTGCTGGCGGTGCTGGTGTAGGCGAAGGGCGCGTTGACGGATGTGGCCGCGATCGTGCCACCGGCCTGGGTGTAGACGTCCTTCTGGAGCTCGGTGCCCGCCAGCTGGTCGGCGTCGGTGACGGTCTGCACGACCGAGCCGCCGACCTTGGCGGCCACACTCACCGAACGCTGCGTGCCGTCGGCCTTGTAGTCGCCGTCCATCCCCTGCAGGTACGTGGAGACGGTCTGGGTGACCGGCTCGGGGGCGCGTCCCGTTCGGACGGTCACTGTGCGGAACCCGCGGAACTGGCCCCACGTTCGGTACTGGTCGTCGGTGAAGGACGAGTCGTCACGGTGCCAGGCGGCGCTCGCGTAGTCGTAGGTCGCCACGCGTATGGCCGAGCCGGCCGGGGCGGCCGTTCCGTCGGGCTTGTAGGCGGAGGCGATGGTGAGGTCGGAGGTGGTCACCGTGTGGACGGTGATCTTGTTGAACCAGTCCTCGATCGGTTTGGAGGCCCCGGGCACGTTCCAGTACACGGGGTAGCAGGAATTGGTGTTGGTGTCCGCGGTGGCGAACGACAGGCTCTTGCCCGCGCACGGATCGAGGTTGTAGTCGACCGCGATCGACTCACCTGTCTCCGTCTGGACCGTCGAGATCCGGGGGTGGTACAGCGGAGGGGCTGAGGGCGAGACGTCGTTGACGCGGTTGTCGATCTCGGTGCCCGTGAACGCCACCTTGTTCAAGGTGATGTCGCTGTTCCCGTTCTGGTACGTGTCCTTGCCGGTGTGCTGGATCGTCTGGAGCCACATCACGGCTTGGAGGAAGCCTGAATTCTGCGGGTCCACCGAGGTGCCGGTGACCGGGTCGACGCTGCCGCCGGCGTCGGAGAAGACGTGCCCGAGCTGGTAGGAGTCGACGGGTATCAGTTTGTCGGTGCTGTTCGCGTCGTCCTTGACGTGTACGAGGGTGGTGATGGAGTCCAGGCGCGTGGTCGACCAGAAGGTCGGGCCCGCGATCACGCAGACGTCCTTCGGGACGGTGGTCGAGCCGTCGGGGATCGTGGTGCTGTCTGTGGAGTCGCAGTGCAGGTCCCACGGCACGTCCGGCCAGTGTGGTGAGGTCTCGTCCTTGAGGTTGCCGGCGGAGCAGTCCGTGAAGTCCGCGGTCTGCTGGCAGCGCTGCTCGGAGTTGAAGAGCACCTGTGCCGAAGGGGTGCGTTGGGCGAGCGCGTCAGCGAGCGTGTAGCCGTAACTGATCTTGGCCAGGGTGCCGCCCCGGACGTAGGGGGTGAGCGCGCCGAAGTCGCCGTCGGGTGCCTGGCCGCCACCGAGGCTGTAGTAGTTGGTTTCGGTGGTGTAGTCGTACCGCTGGACCAGGCCGTTGGGTGAGACGACGAAGTCCAGGTTCCAGCGCCAGCCCTCGGGCTTGCCGCAGCGGGACGCCTTGCCCTTGGCGGTGTCGTAGCACGGGTCGCCGGTCTGCGGGTGGAAGACCGGCACACCCCATGCGGAGTTGGTGCTGGTGTCGGTGGGTGTGCCGGACTGCGGGACGCCGGCGGTGCCGACCCCGGCGGGGGCGTGGTCCGAGCCGAAGTACGCGGCGGAGCCGTCGGTGGTCAGGACACGGAAGTATGTGCCGTCCTGGAGGCCGTTGGCCGCACCGGACAACTCCTGGACGATCGTGCCGTCGTCGCCGCGCAGCGTCCACTGGCGGAGCAGGCCGGGGACGTTCGGGTCCTTGGTGGCCGGCACCAGGACCCCGGAGTGGGAGCCGAAGGAGATCTGTGCGTTGGCGCCACCCCAGCACTCGTCGCCGGAGCCTTTGAGGACGCGGTTGCCGTCGGCGTCGCGGAGACTGCCGCAGGCGCGGTAGGCGCGCTCGACGAAGCCCGGGTCGTAACTCCAGCCGTCGCCGATCCAGGACGACTGGGAGTTGCGGGCCGAGGTCTCCCCGTCCACGGACTGGGAGTCGTAGCCCAGGGCCACCGAAGGCGCGTTGCCGCCGAGGCCGGCCGGGACGTCGATGGGGTACGAGTAGGTGAACGAGCCGGTGCCGCTGGCCTGCCAGTTGCCCGAGGGATTGAGTGAAGTGACGCCGTAGTCGCCTTGCGAGCCGCCGCTGCCGGAGGTGACACCGATGGTGGTGGTGCTGTCGGCAGACTGGGCGGTGGTGGCGGCCATGGCCGACTTCGCCGACTTGGCAGGAGCCGGACTGCCGACCGGGATGGTGGCAGTGAGCTGGTCGGAGGTCGCCCGGTTGGTGAAGGGGATCGGGGTGCGGGTGCGGCACGCGGCGAGCTGAGGGCTGGTCAGTGCGCAGGCCGGCATGCGCACGAGTTGGAGGCGGGAGCCGTATCCGCCGCCGTAAGCCTTGGCCAGCGCCCCGTAGTCGATGACGACCTGGACCCTGCCGGCGGCTCTCGCCGTATCTGCCGGCGCGACGGAGATCAGCATGCCATTGGCACCGGCCCGCAGGGCCTGCGCGTGCGAGGCGACCTTGACGCGGACGGCGTCGGGGGCGGCCGCCGTGCCAGTGCGCTTGCCGCTGTGGGTGCTGTGCGGAGTAAGACCGGCCGCCGGTTTCGCCGGGGCCACGTACACGGGCAGGCGGCCCGCCTTCACGGGTGCCGGGGCGCCCTTGGCACGTGTCCCAGGCGCGCCCAGATGCACGACCGCGCTGCCGGAGGCCGGCCAAGAGGGGCGCGCCACCCGGTGAGACTTGAGCGGCCGGTAACCACGGGGGTGACCCGCCGTGGGAGGCGGGACGGGCGTGAGCGGATGACCGCCGACACCAGCGACGTCGGAGACCTCCTTCGGGTGCCAGACCTCACCGCGGAAGTGGTAGTGGCCGGCCTGTCCTCCCCGGCCCTCCCAGTCGTCGTTCGAAGCCGCATTGAGCAGGTTCAGGTCGAGACCCTGGGAGAACGCCAGCGGGAGCAGCAGCGACAGCGTGGCCAAGAGGCCCACGGTCAACAGGCCCTTGCCACCCCATCTTAGGAATCTCCTGCCCACGAACCAGCGACGCCGATCGGCCACGTGCCATCCCCCCACCCGACGGTGGCTGCTGAGGCCACCGCATCCATCGATCACACGGCGCGTGCGACCTGCGGGAGGCTATTGATGTTCAGGAGGTTCGATCAATACCGTGGCCCAGAACCCCAGTTCGATTCGGAATTGGTAATTCCGGCCACGCGAACTGCCCGATTTGTGCGGGATAAAGAATCAGTCAACCAGACAAACCGCAGGGCCTGCTAGTCCATGCCGTCGCACGATCGCTGCCTGACGCATGGGGGAATCGATGATTCCGCACCACTCGATTTGTGAGGAACTTGACGCGTGCTTTTCCATCTTGATCGACATCCGCGACGACTCAGACGCCTGACACTGACTCAGAGAGTCCTGCTGGGCCTGTCCGCTGTGGCGCTGACCACACCCGCCGTGCCGGCGTTCGCGCAGGACGGCGAGTCCGTCACCTCAGGGCCCCTGTTCACCGCGCAGCAGGAGGCGGTCACCGAGGGCAAGCCCGTGCCCGTGGACGCGCTCACCACCGAGACCACCCAGACGACGGCATATCCGGACGGCACGTTCACGAGCGTCGCCAGCCTCATGCCCGTACGGGTTCATAAGGACGGCGCCTGGGTCCCGGTGGACGCCACGCTCGAGCGCAACCCCGACGGCAGCTGGTCCCCCAAGGCGAGCCCGCACTCAGTGGCCCTCTCCAGCGGCGGCAGCGGCCCCATGGTCAGGCTCACCCACCAGGACGGCAGCGAGCTCGCGCTGACCATGCCCTTCCCGCTGCCGGCCCCGCAGGTCTCTGGAGACACCGCCCTCTACCCGGCGGTCCTGCCCGGCGTCGACCTGTCGGTCTCCGTCACCGATCAGGGCGGCTTCAGCGACATCCTGATCATCCACGACGCGGCCGCGGCCGCCGACCCGCGCGTCAAGGAGTTGATGCTCACTGCCACCACCAACGGCCTGACTCTCCACCCGACGCCCTCCGGGGGCATGGAGGCCAAGACTGCCGACGGCACCCTCGACTACGTCTCCCCGCGCCCGGTGATGTGGGACTCCGCCACCTCCGACGCCCCGGCGGCTTCGCCGCAGACCTCCACCGCCGGGGTGCAGCCGGCCTCATACGCAGCGACGACGACCGTCGACGGGGCCGGCGACACTCCCGCTTCCTCGGTCGACGGCCCCGGCCCGGGCGCACTGGTCGACCAGGTCCCGATGACCACCACCCAGAGCGGGGTCACCCTGCGCCCGGACTCGTCCGTGCTCACCGACCCAGGCACCGTCTACCCGGTCTACATCGACCCGTACACCAACCCGGTCTCCAGCAAGTCCGGTCACTTCACCGAGGTGTATTCCAGCTCGACCTGCGCGGACAGCCCTCAGTACGACAAGCCGCAGTCCAACGGCGAGGGCGTGGGCTACCAGCGCTGGGGCGGAGCCTGCGGCACGGGCCTGGAGCGCTCGTATTACGCCATCAACACCAGCGGTTTGAGCCCCACGATGGTGGTCTCCAAAGCGATCGTCACCGTGGCCTCGACGTACGCCTCCAGCTGGGACTGTTCCAAGGACCAGCCCATCACCCTGCACACCACAGCGTCGATCAACTCCAGTACCGACTGGAACAGCAAGCCGGCCACCAACGACAGCACCTACGCGCCCGTGAAGACCACCATCCCGAGCGCGGCGAACCCCGGCAGCAGCTGCAGCAACCACACCGCCAGCTTCATCGTGACCGGCCAGGCACAGAAAATCGCCGACGCGGGCACCGACTGGTGGACCGTCGGTCTCTTCGGCGACGAGTCGATATCCAGCGACAACGACAACTACCTGCGGATGTCCACGGTCCTCACCCTGACCACGACCTTCGACATCCCTCCCAGCACCCCGACCGCCCTGCACACCGCCCCGTCCGCCGCCGGTGCGTCGGGTCCCTGTGTGACCAGCGGGGTCGGCTGGATCGGCGCCACGACGTACGGCGCGGCCGGCAGCAACCTCCAACTGCACGCAACGGTCACCACGAACGTCACGGGTGAACTGGCCAGCGCCAACTACGAGGTGTGGGACCGCACTGTGCTCACCAATGGCAATGGCACCATCATCGCCACACCTGCCAGCCCGTACGTCGCCTCCGGTACGGACGCCGACGTTCCCGTGGGGGTCACCCTCCAGGACGGCCACGAGTACGGCTGGGACGTCTACGCCAAGGACAACGCCGCCCCGCACCTGACTTCGCCGGTCTCCGCACACTGCTGGTTCCGCACGGACTTCAGCCCACCCGAAACCCCGGACATCGCCACCAACCCGTCCTTCCCGCAGGTGGGCGGGGGTGCGGGCGACCCGCTTGTCTACGCGGGCCCCGGCAATAGCACGCAGTTCGACGTCTCCGCGGGCGACCACGCTCCCGCCGCCACCTGCACCCCGGGCCCGTGCCTCATGAGCGGCGTGGACCACTTCGTGTGGCGGCTCGACGCCCAACCGACCGCGCAGGCCGGAACCTCCGTCCCCGCGAGCGGTACCAACAGCTCCGGCGACGCCACCGCGAAGCTGACCGTCCCTGTCACGGCCTGGGGTGTCCACACGCTGTACGTCGCCGCCGTGGACAAGGCCGGCAACCTCTCGCAGTCCCCGGTCGGCTACACATACACCGTCCCGTGGAACCCGACCACCAAGATCACACCTGGGGACGTCAGCGGCGACGGGATCGCCGACCTGCTGGCCACCACCCGCACCGGTGACTTGGTCATGCTGCCGGGCAACACCGATGCCGCGCAGCCGATGGCCCCGGCACAGACCGCCCCGCAGACCGGTCCCGCCACCCCGGCGACGGGCCCGGTGACGGTCTCGACCGCGGCGCAGTCTCCGGACGGGACGGGCTGGAACAACTACCTCATCGCCCACCGCGGCAACCTGCACGGCTCGGACGTCGACGACCTGTTCGCCTACAACAAGCAGACCCACCAGCTGTACATCGTCAAGAACGACCTCGACCCCGCCGCCGACGACGCTTTCCCGCGTTCGCCTTACTCCACCTACCCTGGGTTCATGGGCAAGCGCTTCGACGTCGTGCCCAAGGACGCCTGTGAGCCCGTCGAGCGGATCGCGGACGAGACCCGCTGCCGCACCGCCGGCTACAACGCCAGTGCCTGGAACGTCGACCAGATCGTCACGGCCGGCAACCTGTACGGCAACAGCGCCGGCTACCCAGCGGTGATCACCCTGGAGAACAAGAAGCTCTGGATCTACCAGGCCGACGGCGGTGGCCACTTCAAGCACCCGCTGCTCCTCGGTGACGGAGACTGGTCCGGCTACACCCTGATCGCGCCCGGCACGCTCGCCACGGGCACCGACGACAAGGGCAACCTCACCGGGCCGGTCCTGTGGGCCCGGGACGACTCCAGCGGCTCGCTGTTCAGCTTCCCGATCAGCTACACCCCCGACACCTTGGTGCCGTCGCTGCTGCATGCCCCGGTGCGGTCGGCCCTCACCTCCGCGGTGGCGGCGGCCGGTGGGGGCAAACTGTGCCTGGACGTCTACCAGCAGCAGACCGCCAACGGCACCAAGGTCCAGACGTGGACCTGCAACCAGTCCCGCGCACAGAACTGGATGCTGACGTCGGACGGCGCGCTCCGGGCGCTGGGCAGCTGCCTCGACGTCACCGGAGGCGGGACGGCCAACGGAACCCTGGTACGGCTGTGGACCTGCAATGGCACCGCCGCCCAGAAGTGGACTGCCGGCGCCTCGGGGAGCCTGGTCAACCCCAATTCTGGGAAGTGCCTGGACATCCCGAACGGCAGTAACACCCCTGGCGCACAACTGCAGATCTACACCTGCAACGGCACCACCGCCCAAAACTGGACCACAGGAGCTGCCGCCGGCTGGGGGACCAATCCGCCCGACGCGCTCTCACCGGTCCTTTGGTCGGGAACGTACCCCGCAGTGACGTCCCCGGGCGATCTCAACAGCCCGGCGGGCGGCCCCGACGGGCATCCCGAGCTGTACACCGTCGACACCGCCGGACAGCTCATCGAGTACGCAGGCACCACGCCCACGGGCAACACGGCCACATTTGCCGCCCCCGCCTCACTGGGCGCCGTCGGCAACACCGCCACCCACGAGTGGCTCCTCGACGAGGGCGCGGGCGTCTCGGCTGCCGACGGCCCCGGCTCCCTCGACGCCTCACTGACCGGCACGTACGCCTGGAACACGGACGCTACCCGCGGGAAGGTGCTCACCCTCTCCGGAACCACCGGGTACGCCGCCACGACCGGACCGGCCGTGGACACCTCGGGCAGCTTCACCGTCTCCGCCTGGGTCAAGCTGGCCTCGGCGACCGGCAACTCGACCTTCGTCTCACAGTCGGACGGGGCGGGCAACGCCAACGGATTCCAGCTGTACTACTCCTCGGGGGCCAAAGCCTGGGCCTTCGGCCGGCACCACGACGACACGGCCAGCACTGCCTTCACCGCGGCGTACGGCACATCGGCCGTGGTCGGCAAGTGGACACACCTCGTCGGCGTGTACGACGCGGACACCGACCAGCTGCTCCTGTACGTCGACGGCAAGCTCTCGGCCACCAAGGCATACGCGGGCACGACGTGGAACGCCGACGGAGGGGTGCAGATAGGCCGCCGGCTCTACCAGAGCGCGTACGGCGAGTACGCCAACGGCTCGGTCAGCGACGTGCGCGTCTATCCGACCGCCCTGCCCGCCGCGAACGCGGCCGCAACGGGGTCACTACCGGGGATTACACAGCTGGACTGACCGTCGAGCGGGGCGGGCCGTCGAGCGGCCCGCCCCTTCCACACACCCATGCGTGTCGAGGGACGGCGGAGGATCGCATCCTTGACGGTGCGGAGCCGAACTGCAGGAGAGGTGGTCCTGGGAGTGGACGCAGCAGGATACCCATGTTCCCGCTGTGCTCCCCCTTGTGTGGGAAGTGCTCGTCACCGGGGAGCTCCGCCCACGCGGCTGGATACCGAGAACTGCTGGAGCAGGCCGGGTGTCAGGGCTCCGCAGTCGATGCGCCCGTGGCCCGAAACCAAATCCCAGCCGTCGAGGCTCGCGTACGGCAGTGGTGGACAGCCCAAGCCAGACCCGCCAGGTGCGGGAACGCCGACAGCGGGCCGAGTTCGCGCGTCGAGGACCGTCGGCGCCCGCCACATGACTTGTGGAAAGCCGTGTACCGGAGAGAAGACTCGAAGCCGTTCGTGCGATGATCGATGAAGGGAGGACCGTGTGGCGGGTCAGGCGGTTGTCCGTCATTGCCGGTCACGAGTGGGCGGGGATTCGACTCATTCTCAGCCTGCCTCAGCCAGGTTGGGCACTGGTTCGGGCGAAGCCATCCGGCTGTGGTCGGGAGGTGCTGCTGCGCCGGGATCGATGGGACGGTTGCGCGATGCCGTCCCGTACGGGGGTCTGACTCTTGAGATCTTTGACCGAAGTGTCCAGTCACAGGCATGTCGACCGTCGTTGCGGGATGCGTACTCCTGTCACCGAGCCACAGGGCGTGTCCCTATAGGGGCCTTGCCGAGTTCCAGGCGCCATCACGGTTCAGACCGCCCATACGGGCCGGTGCCATCCACCCAGCACGTCACCACGTGGGAGGCGAACCATCATGACGACCCGACAACGCAGCACCTCCTCGAGCACGGATCCGCCCGTTCGGCGCGAGGTCGTCCTGGGTGTGGACACGCACGGCGAGGTGCATGTCGCCGCCGTGGTCTCCCCGCTGGGGAAGGTTCTTGGAACCGAGTCCTTTCCGGCGACGGCCGCCGGCTATCGCCGGTTGCTCGTGTGGGCCCGCAAGCGGGGTACGGTGCGCCGGGCCGGCGTGGAGGGTACCGGCACCTTCGGCGCGGGCCTGTCCCGCTACCTGCTGACCCAGCAGGTCGAGGTGTACGAGGTGAACCGGCCCGACCGCACGGCCCGCCGTCTGCTCGGCAAGTCGGACCCGCTCGATGCGCAGGCCGCCGCGCGAGCCGTGCTCAGTGGTCGTGCCCGGGCCCGGGCCAAGTCCGGCGACGGTCCGGTGCACAGCGCCCGGATCTTCAAGCTCGCCAAGGACTCCGCGGTCAAAGCCCGCACCCAGGCGATCAACCAGCTCAAAGCCGTCCTGGTTATCGCCGACCCCGCCCTGCGGGAACAGCTGTCCAGCCTGGGCAACCGCGAACTGTTCCGCACCTGCGCACGCCTCGGCCTACCCGGCGGTGGGGGAGACGAGGACGCGGTGGCCCAGGCCACCCACCTGACGTTGCGCATGCTCGCCGAGCGCATCGAGCAGCTCACCGGACAGATCAATGAGCTGAACCAACGCCTTACCCGGCTCGTCGAACGCCACGCCCCACAGCTACTCGAACCGGTGGGCATCGGCCCGGACAGCGCCGTCACTCTCCTGATCACCATGGGAGACAACCCCGAGCGACTGAACACCGAGGCGTCCTTTGCTGCCCTTTGCGGAGTCAGCCCCATCGAGTACTCCTCCGGCCGACGGCGCACGCGCCGGCTCAACCATGGCGGCGACCGCCAGGCCAACGCCGCCCTGCACCGCATCGTCTTCACCCGGCTGCGTCACGACCCGCGCACCCAGGCGTACTACGAACGCCGCACGCAGGAGGGCAAGACACGACGTGAGATCGTCCGATGCCTCAAGCGATACGCAGCCCGCGAGGTCTTCAGCCTGGTCAGACCGGTTTCCCGCACCCCCGCGTTATAGGGGCGTCCGTGAGACGTGAGAGGGTCTGGGGCGTGAGTGAGACACCGTCGAACACCCTGCAATACCGCTTTGACGGGCCAGAAGAGGCCCCCGTCCTGATCCTGGGTCCCTCACTGGGTACCACATGGCACATGTGGGACCGGCAGGTCCCCGAGCTTGCCAAGCAGTGGCGCGTCCTGCGGTTCGACCTGCCGGGGCACGGCGGCGCGCCCGCCCACCCCGCGGGGTCGGTCGCCGAGCTGACCGCCCGTCTGCTCGCCACCCTCGACGCGCTCGGCGTGCAGCGCTTCGGCTACGCGGGATGCGCGCTCGGCGGTGCCGTCGGCGTGGAGCTGGCGCTGCGCCACCCCGAGCGGGTCGCCTCGCTCGTGCTGATCGCCGCCTCCCCCCGGTTCGGCACCGCCGACGAGTTCCGCCAGCGCGGGGTGATCGTCCGGACCAACGGCCTCGACCCGATCGCCCGTACGTCCCCCGACCGCTGGTTCACGCACGGCTTCGCCGCCGCCCAGCCCGCGATCACCGAGTGGGCCGTGCAGATGGTGCGCACCACCGACCCCGGCTGCTACATCGCCGCCTGCGAGGCGCTCGCCGCGTTCGACGTGCGGCCCGAGCTGGGCCGGGTCGGCGTGCCGACCCTGGTGCTGGTCGGCTCCGAGGACCAGGTCACCGGCCCCGCCGAGGCGCGCACGCTGGTCGCCGGCATCCCCGACGCCCGCCTCGCGGTCGTACCCGGCGCCTCCCATCTGGTTCCCGTGGAACAGCCGGC
This sequence comes from Streptomyces sp. NPDC049915, assembly GCF_040656475.1. Lineage (NCBI taxonomy): Bacteria > Bacillati > Actinomycetota > Actinomycetes > Kitasatosporales > Streptomycetaceae > Streptomyces > Streptomyces sp. NPDC049915. Next base: position 263,044 of record NZ_JBFAMH010000001.1, on the reverse strand, counting down.
CGCGGTGACCGATCTGCTGGTCACGCACTTCTCGACCGCCTGGCAGCCCCTCATCGACCCCGGTACCGGCCAGATCGCGATCCTGGCCGCGCCCGTCAAGCCGGTGCTGGCCGCACCGCCGCCGCAGCCGACGGCGCCGATCGCCGAGATCGCGCCGCCCGTGGCGCAGCCCCAGCCCGCCGGGCGGCCCGACCCGTACGACGCGGGGCTCAAGGTACGCCGGGAGGTGCTCGGCGACGCACATGTCGACCGGGAGCTGGCGCAGGCCGGTGACTTCTCCGGCGACTTCCAGGAGCTTCTCACCCGCTACGCCTGGGGCGAGGTGTGGAACAGACCCGGCCTCGACCGGCGCTCCCGCAGCTGCGTCACCCTGACCGCGCTCGTCGTCGGCGGCCACCTGGAAGAGCTCGCCTTCCACACCCGCGCGGCCCTGCGCAACGGCCTCACCCCGGACGAGATCAAGGAGGTCCTGCTCCAGGCGGCCGTCTACTGCGGCATCCCCGCGGCGAACAGCGCCTTCCGCGTGGCCCAGCAGGTCATCCTCGAGGAGACCACCCTCGCGGAGTGATCCCGGGGCGGGGTGCGCCACCGCACCCCGCCCCGCGCATGCAGGATGGGACGCATGAAGCTCACGAAGATGTCGCACGCCTGTGTCCGCCTGGAGAAGGACGGCCGGACCCTCGTCCTGGACCCCGGCGGTTTCAGCGAGGAGGACGCCGCGCTCGGCGCGGACGCCGTCCTGGTCACGCACGAGCACCCGGACCACTTCGACGAGGGGCGGCTGCGCGCCGCGCTGGAGCACAACCCCGCCGCCGAGATCTGGACCCTGCGCTCGGTCGCCGAGCAGATCTCCGCGGCCTTCCCGGGCCGGGTGCACACCGTCGGCCACGGCGACACCTTCACCGCCGTCGGCTTCGACGTGCAGGTCCACGGCGAGCTGCACGCCGTGATCCACCCGGACATCCCGCGCATCACCAACGTCGGCTATCTCATCGACGACGGCACCGTCTTCCACCCCGGCGACGCGCTCACCGTCCCCGACCACCGAGTCGAGACGCTGATGCTGCCGGTCATGGCCCCCTGGAACAAGATCTCCGAGGTCATCGACTACGTCCGCGAGGTGAAGCCGCGGCGCGCCTACGACATCCACGACGCCCTCCTCACCGACCTCGCCCGCCCGATCTACGACCGCCAGATCGGCGCCCTCGGCGGCACGGACCACCGGCGGCTGACCCCCGGCGACAGCACCGACGTCTAGGACCGACCCGGGCGGGATCGCGTTGTCAGTGCCGCCGGGTAGGTTGTGAGGCATGCGCATCGCGACCTGGAACGTGAACTCGATCACCGCTCGCCTTCCGAGGCTGCTGGCCTGGCTGGAGAGCAGCGGCACCGACGTGCTGTGCCTGCAGGAGGCCAAGGTCGCCGAGGAGCAGTTCCCCGTCGAGCAGCTGCGCGAGCTGGGCTACGAGGCGGCGGTGCACGCCACCGGCCGGTGGAACGGCGTGGCGGTGCTCTCCCGCGTCGGCATCGAGGACGTGGTCAAGGGCCTGCCCGGCGACCCGGGTTTCGACGGCGGGGTCGAGCCGCGCGCGATCTCCGCGACCTGCGGCCCGGTCCGCGTGTGGTCGGTGTACGTGCCGAACGGCCGCGAGGTGGAGCACCCGCACTACGCGTACAAGCTCCAGTGGCTGGAGGCCCTCAGAGCCGCCGTCGCCGGTGACGCCCAGGGCGGTCGCCCCTTCGCGGTGCTGGGCGACTACAACATCGCGCCGACCGACGACGACGTCTTCGACGCGGCCGCCTTCGAGGGCTCCACCCATGTCACCCCGGCGGAGCGCGCCGCGCTCGCCTCCCTGCGCGAGGCCGGGCTGAACGACGTGGTGCCGCGCCCGCTGAAGTACGAGCACCCGTTCACCTACTGGGACTACCGCCAGCTCTGTTTCCCGAAGAACCGCGGCATGCGCATCGACCTGGTCTACGGCAACGAGCCGTTCGCCACGGCCGTCAAGGACGCCTACGTCGACCGGGAGGAGCGCAAGGGCAAGGGCGCCTCGGACCACGCGCCGGTCGTCGTCGACCTGGACGTGTAGGTCCCGTCGTCGGATCCTCCCGGCCGAGCGAGGGGCCCTGGCTCACAGCAGCCGCAGGTCCACGGACTCGCCCAGCGCGGCCAGCCCCGCGTCCCCGGGGTGCAGGTGGTCGCCGCTGTCGTAGGCCGCCGGCATCCGCGCCGGGTGCGCGGGGTCGCGGATCACGGCGTCGAAGTCCAGTAACCCGTCGAAGGCCCCGGTGGAGCGGATCCAGGCGTTCACCGCCGTCCGTTCGGTGTCCACGGCGGCCGGGCACCGGGAGTGGCCCCCGCAGGGCAGGATGGTCGCGGCGAGGACGCGCAGCCCGCGGGCGTGGGCCCGGTCGGCGATCGTGCGCAGCCCGTCGATCAGCGGCGCGGCCGTGACACCGTCCAGCAGGTCGTTGACGCCCTCGAAGACGACGAGCGTGCGCACACCTGTCTGCGCGAACACGTCCCGGTCCAGCCGGTGCAGGGCGCTCACCCCGGACTGCTCGGCCGAGACGCCGTCGCCGGGGTAGCGGTCGGTCAGCACCCGGTTGCCTGAAATGCCCTGATTCAGCACGCCGTAGCGCGGCACGGCACTCTGCCTCCGCAGACGCGCGGCCAGGACATCGGGCCAGCGCCGGTTCGTGTCGGGCGTCGAACGGTCGCCGTCGGTGATCGAGTCGCCGAGGGTGACCACGGCCCCGGGCCCGCCGCCGACGTCCACCCCGGTCAGCAGCGGCCGGCTGGTCAGGGTCGCGGTGTACGCGGCCGGGGAGACGTCCGCGGTGTGGTCGCCCGGCTCGCTCAGATACGACCGCTGCTGCCCGAGCCGGTGCACGGGCGCCGCCGTCACCGGACCCGGCAGATGGAAGCTGACCAGCAAATCGGCCCCGGCCGGCACGGCGAAGTCCAGCGGATCGCTGACCGCCTGGGCCCCCGCCGGGATCACCACCCCGGCCGCCCCGTCGAAGGACAGCGCCACCGGCGCCGCCGCGGGCACCGCCCCCGCCGCTCCCGGCGCCCGCAGCGCCACCGTCGCCGCGCCGATGCGCACCGGCGCCCCCGCGAAGGTGTTGTCGAAGCGCAGGCGCACCCGGGGACCGCCCGCCGAGGTGTGCACGACCAGCCGCAGCGTGCGGTCCGTCCACGGGCCGACGGCCGGACAGCCGCCGGTCGGCGCGGCCCAGCTGCCGGTCCAGCCCGGCGCGTGCGAGCGCACCGACACCGCGAACACATGCAGCCCAGGCGCGACGGGCAGCCGTACCGCCGCCACGGCGCGTCCCGGGGCGAGCGGCACCGTCACGACGTACAGCCGGGCCTGGCGGGCGAGCCGGCCGCCGGGCGTGTTGACGTGCGGGAGCGCGACCGCCTTCGTGGCGGGCGGGCCGGTGCGCCAGTCGGGCGCGGTGAGCGGGTACGGGGCGGTCGTGCCGTCCGTGTAGCGGACCGTGCCCGTGCCGCCCGTGGCGTCCCCGGCCGTCCCCGCCACCAGGAAGGCCAATGCGTCACCACGCCCCGACAGGCGCACCCACTGCCCGGCGGACCGTACGTTGTCCGCCTCGCCCGGTGCCCGCCGCGGCCAGGCCAGCCGCGCGCCCTGCACGGTCAGCGTCCGGCCCGGTGTCCAGCCAGCGGCCGCGAGATCCTGCGCCGACAGGGACGCCCCCGCACCGTCGAAGTCCGCGCCGCCGGGCCGGGAGTCGTCGCTGACCGCGGCATTGTCGTACAGCCGCTCCAGCGGCAGCGGCACGGTGGCCGCCGCCGGGACCGCGGCGGCCGGCAGCGGTGCGGCCGTGGCCAGGACGAGAGCCGCCACCGGCCCCCCGATGCCTCGGCGCGTCACCGGCACCCGCTCCTCCCCGCGTTCTCCCGCTCATACGGACCCTGGCAGGCCCGCGCACCGCGAAGCTAGGAACCCGTCAGGGACCCGTCAACGCGCCATGCGCGGGTGGGGGCGCGAAATGGGCCGTACGGGGCCCGTGCGCGGGTGAAAAGGAGGTCCGCGCGCCTGTGGTGCGCACGGGGGTGCGAATGCCACGCTGTCCCTATGAATCTCCCTTTTCTGGGCATCGGGCGCAGGAAGACCGATGAGGCACGGTTCACGGCGGCACCGGAGGCGGTGGCGGCGCTGCTGTCGGAGTGCGAGCTGCTGCGTTCGCAGGCCGCCGAGGCGGGTGTACGGCTCGACGACACGGCGGTCTCGCTGGAGGCGCTGGACCAGTTGGTGCCGCGCTGGCGGGACGACGCGGAGACGCTGCCCCGGCTCGGCAACGACGCGGGTCTGTACCTCGGCACGGTGGTCGTGCGCACGGTGCCCGGCGCGGTGTGGGAGATCCGCTCCGGCGGGCCGCCGGTGGTCCGGCTCGCCTCGGGGCGCGAGATCGACGTGGTGGCGGCGGGCCGGGACTGGGCCGAGAGCGGGGTTCCCGAGCTGTCGCAGCTGTACGCGGAGGTCGCCGAGGACTGACTCCGAGGGATCCGAGGGTGAGGTCATGGCCCAACCTCCGGCTTAAATACGGCTTATGCCCGGAAAGTGCGTGTCGTCTCTCCGGGGGCAGAGCCGCTGGATAGGTTGCGGCAACCACGACACAGCTGAGAGTGAGTAGGGCTGCGCATGGCCGTCGAACCGTTGATCGAGCTGCGGAACGTCAACAAGTACTTCGGGGAGCTGCACGTCCTGCAAAACATCGACCTCTCGGTAGGCACGGGGGAGGTGGTCGTGGTCATCGGCCCGTCCGGGTCGGGCAAGTCGACGCTGTGCCGGGCCGTCAACCGGCTGGAGCCCATCCACTCGGGCACCATCCTGCTGGACGGGCAGCCGCTGCCGGGGGAGGGGAAGGCGCTCGCCCGGCTGCGCGCCGAGGTCGGCATGGTCTTCCAGTCCTTCAACCTCTTCGCCCACAAGACCGTGCTGCAGAACGTCTCGCTCGGCCAGGTCAAGGTACGCGGCCGCAAGAAGGCCGAGGCCGACCGGCGCTCGCACGAACTGCTCGACCGGGTCGGGGTGGCCGAACAGGCCGACAAGTACCCCGCGCAGCTTTCCGGCGGCCAGCAGCAGCGCGTCGCCATCGCCCGGGCCCTCGCCATGGACCCCAAGGTGATGCTGTTCGACGAGCCGACCTCCGCCCTGGACCCGGAGATGATCAACGAGGTGCTGGAGGTGATGCGGCAACTCGCCCGCGACGGCATGACCATGGTCGTCGTCACCCACGAGATGGGCTTCGCCCGCTCCGCCGCCAACCGCGTGGTGTTCATGGCGGACGGCCGGATCGTCGAGGACCGCCGCCCCGACGAGTTCTTCACCGACCCGCGCAGCGACCGGGCCAAGGACTTCCTCTCCAAGATCCTCAAGCACTGAGGGAGTTCAGGCCCTCGGGGCGCCGAGCCCTGCGCGGAATCGAACGAGGAGCGCTCCGCATGGTCCGTACCGCTTGTGCCCGCACGGCGGTTCTCAACTACGATGTGCCGTTCATCCCTGTGGTGACGACCGAGGCCGTACCCGCCGGTGCGGCCGCACCACGAACGCTGCTGCCGGGGGTGGGTTCCCCCACGGCCCCTCGTCCGTAGGGGGCAGCAGTACACAGGGCCATACCCGCCCGGCCGCGGCCGCAGATCACTGCTCGCGGCGGCAGCGACCCACGCCAGGGGCCGCTGGCCGCGAGGAGAAGGTCAGCCGCGCGCCGGTCGGGTTGTGCTCGTTCCGGGGACGTCTTCCCCGGCCGATACGGCGTCAGGCCTGGGCCCGGTGCGAGTTCCTCGGCGTCGACGCCGGCAGCGGCGCCAGCGCGGCCCGGGTGACGTCCGCGACCAGTTCCACCACGTCAGGACCGTACGCCTGCGAGTTGACGACCTTCAGCAGCAGCACGAAGGAGTTCCTGCCGTGCTTGCGGGCGAGCCGCTCGTGGTTGCGGGCGAGGTAGCGGGTGGCGGCCTGGTTGGTGAGCGCGGTCTGGCCGCAGAAGAGGAACACCGGCCGGTCGCCGTGGCTGCCGTCCACGGTGAGCCGCGCGAGCAGCACGTACTCGACGCGGCCGGCCTCCAGCCGGTAGCGCTCGGAGCCGATCTGGTAGACGCCCCGGTCCGGGCCGGGTTCGGCGTCCACGTTGATCCGCACCCCGGGCAGCAGGGAGGACAGGTGCGCGGCCATACGGCGGTTGGAGGCCGGGCCGCCGACGCAGAACTCGGTGCGCTCCCCGAAGCCCTGACGGGCCGTGTCGTGCGGCAGCACCTGCGCGTGGGCGCGGCAGTCCTTGATCAGCGCGGCGAGTTCGAGCAGGGCGAACACGTCGTGGCGCATCACCGCCAGTTCGGGTCCGGCGGCGTTCCGGTTCACCACCAGCAGCGACTCGGAGTCGTCCGGCAGCCCGAAGAAGGCCTGCTTGCGCCTGAGTTTCCGGTTCCACAACCAGGTGCGGGACAGCCATCCCAGCGCGGCGCTGATACCGGCCGCTATCACCCCGAGGAGGATGTTGCGCACGTCGTCGTTCATGGGCGCGCATGCTACGTGACTGACGTGACCATGATGGTGGAATAGGCTGCGCGAACGGTCCCTCAACGGAGGTGCGGATGCGTCGTCCTGTTGCCCGGAAACTGTCCGTTCTGGCGGTCTCGGCCGCCGTGGTGTCGGTGGGGGCGGCAGCACCGCCCACCGCCCACCGGGATCCCGTCCCGAAGTCACCCCTCGCCGTCGGCTACGGCGGCGCCGTCGCCAGCGTCGACGCGGACGCCTCCGCGGCCGGCATCGAGGTGCTGAAGAAGGGCGGCAACGCGGTCGACGCGGCCGTCGCCACCGCCGCCGCGCTCGGCGTCACCGAGCCCTACTCCGCCGGTATCGGCGGGGGCGGCTACTTCGTCTACTACGACGCCGAGTCGCGCACCGTGCACACCATCGACGGCCGCGAGACCGCCTCGCTGAGCGCGGATCAGAACCTGTTCACGGAGAACGGCAAGCCGCTCGCCTTCGCCGACGCCGTCAGCAGCGGACTGAGCGTCGGCACCCCGGGCACGCCCGCCACCTGGCAGGCGGCGCTGGACGCCTGGGGCAGCAAGCGGCTGGCGAGCGTGCTGAAGCCCGCCGAGCGGCTCGCCCGGGGCGGGTTCACCGTCGACGACACCTTCCGCTCGCAGACGGCCGCCAACGAGACCCGGTTCCGCTACTTCCCGGACACCGCGAAACTGTTCCTGCCCGGCGGACAACTGCCCGCCGTCGGCTCGACGTTCAAGAACCCCGACCTCGCCGCCACCTACGCCGAACTGGCCCGCAAGGGCGTCGGCGCGATCTACCACGGCGACCTGGGCCGGGACATCGTCGACACCGTCAACCACCCGCCCGTCGACCCGGCCTCCGGCTGGAACGCGCGCCCGGGTGAGCTGTCCGAGCGGGACCTGGCCGCCTACCGCGCCAAGTACCAGGCGCCCACGAAGACGTCGTACCGCGGACTCGGTGTGTACTCCATCGCACCCTCCTCCTCCGGCGGCACCACCGTCGGCGAGGCGCTCAACATCCTGGAGAACACCGACCTGTCGAAGGCCACCGAGGCGCAGTACCTGCACCGCTACATCGAGGCGAGCCGGATCGCGTTCGCCGACCGCGGGCGCTGGGTCGGCGACCCCGCCTTCGAGGACGTACCGACGAAGGAACTGCTCTCGCAGCGGTACGCCGACTCGCGGGCCTGCCTGATCAAGGACGACGCGGTGCTCACCAGCCCCGTGCCGCCCGGCGACCCGCGCCACCCCGCCGACTGCGGCGCCCCGGGCACCGCGGCCCCGACGACGTACGAGGGCGAGAACACCACGCACCTCACCGTCGCCGACAAGTGGGGCAACGTCGTCGCCTACACGCTCACCATCGAGCAGACCGGCGGCAGCGGCATCACCGTGCCCGGCCGCGGCTTCCTGCTCAACAACGAGCTGACCGACTTCTCCTTCGCCCCGGCCAACCCGGCCGTGCACGACCCGAACCTGCCGGGACCCGGCAAGCGGCCGCGCTCGTCGATCTCCCCGACGATCGTGCTGGACCGCCACGACAAGCCGGTCGTGGCGCTCGGTTCGCCCGGTGGCGCGACCATCATCACCACCGTGCTGCAGACCCTGACCGAGTTCCTCGACCGCGGGCTGCCACTGGTCGACGCGATCGCCGCGCCGCGCGCCAGTCAGCGCAACGCCGCCCAGACGGAGCTTGAACCCGGATTGTGGAACAGCGATCTGAGGGCGCAGCTGGAGAAGCTCGGGCACTCCTTCAAGCTCAACCCGGAGATCGGTGCCGGGACCGGCGTGCAGCGGCTGCCGGACGGCCGCTGGCTCGCCGCCGCCGAGAAGGTACGGCGCGGCGGCGGCTCGGCGATGGTCGTCCGCCCGGCGCCGTAGCGCAAGCCGTCACAGCTCGGGGGCGGGCCGCTCCTGCGTGCGGAACGCGAGCCGCCCGTCCTCGACGTCGACGGTCACCCGGCCGCCCTCGCTGATCGTGCCGTTCAGCAGCAGCCGGGAGAACTGGTTGTCGACCTCCCGCTGAATGGTGCGGCGCAGCGGCCGGGCGCCGTACTCCGGCTGGTAGCCGCGCTCGGCGAGCCAGTCCACGGCCGCGTCGGTGAAGTCCACCGAGACGCCCTGCGCCTGCACCAGCCGGCGGGTCTGCGTCAGCAGCAGCTGGGTGATCCGGCGCAGTTCGTCGCCGGTCAGCTGACGGAAGACGACGATCTCGTCGATGCGGTTGAGGAACTCCGGCCGGAAGTGCTCGCGCAGCGGCCGCAGGATCTGCTCGCGCCGCGCCTCCTCGTCGGCCTCGGTGCCGGTCGCCCCGAAACCGATGCCGGCGCCGCGCCGGGTGATGGCCTCCGAACCGAGGTTGCTGGTCATGACGATCACGGTGTTGCTGAAGTCCACCGTGCGTCCCTGCGAGTCGGTCAGCCGGCCGTCGTCCAGCACCTGCAGCAGGATGTTGAAGACGTCCGGGTGCGCCTTCTCCACCTCGTCGAGCAGCAGCAGCGAGTACGGATGCCGGCGCACCACCTCGGTGAGCTGGCCGGCCTCCTCGTGGCCGACGTACCCGGGCGGGGCGCCGACCAGCCGGGAGACGGTGTGCCGCTCCTGGTACTCGCTCATGTCGAGGCGGACCATGCGGTCCTCGCTGCCGAACAGCGCCTCCGCCAGCGCCCGCGCCAGCTCCGTCTTGCCGACGCCGGTCGGGCCGAGGAAGAGGAAGGAGCCGATCGGCCGGCCCGGGGCGGACAGACCGGCGCGGTTGCGCAGCACCGCCTCGGAGACGACGCGGACGGCCTCCTCCTGCCCGACGACCCGCTCGTGCAGATGTTCCTCCAGGCCCAGCAGGCGCTCCTTCTCCTCCTGGGTGAGGCTGCTGACCGGGATGCCGGTCTGGCGGGACACCACCTGGGCGATCGCCTCCGCGGTGACCTGGAGGTTCTGCCCCTCGTCCGCCTCGCCGTCGCCGCCGGCCTCGGCGATCCGCTGCTTCAGCTCGGTGATCCGGTCACGCAGCTGCGTGGCCGTCTCGTAGCTCTCGTCGGCGACCGCCTGGTCCTTGTCCCGGCTGAGCTGCTCGACCTCGCGCTCCAGGGCCCGTACGTCCGTGCCCTTGGTGCGCGCCTGGAGCCGCACCCGCGCGCCGGCCTGGTCGATCAGGTCGATCGCCTTGTCCGGCAGCCGCCGGTCGGTCAGATAGCGGTCGGACAGCTCCACGGCCGCCACCAGCGCCTCGTCGGTGTAGCGGACCTGGTGGTGGGCCTCGTAGCGGTCGCGCAGCCCGCGCAGGATCTCGATGGTGTCCGGCACGGACGGCTCCGGCACCAGGATCGGCTGGAAACGGCGGGCGAGCGCCGCGTCCTTCTCGATGCGCCGGTACTCCTCCAGCGTGGTCGCGCCGACGATGTGCAGCTCGCCGCGGGCCAGGGCGGGCTTGAGGATGTTGCCCGCGTCCATGCTGCCGCCCTCGCCGCCGCCCCCGGCGCCGACGACGGTGTGCAGCTCGTCGATGAAGACGATCAGCTGGTCGGAGTGGGTGCGGATCTCCTCGACGATGTTGTTCAGCCGCTCCTCGAAGTCACCGCGGTAGCGCGTGCCCGCGACCACCCCGGTCAGATCCAGGGCGACCACCCGCCGCCCGATGAGGATGTCCGGGACGTCGCCGTCGGCGATGCGCTCCGCGAGCCCCTCGACGATGGCGGTCTTGCCGACGCCCGCGTCGCCGATCAGCACGGGGTTGTTCTTGCCGCGCCGGGAGAGCACCTCGATCGTCTGCTCGATCTCCGTGTCGCGTCCGATCACCGGGTCGATACGGCCCTGCCGGGCCAGGTCGGTGAGGTCACGGCCGTACTTGTCGAGGGTCGGCGTGCCCGTCGGGCGCGCCCGCTCGGACCGGGGCATCTGCGGGGCCTCCGGCGCCGACGGCGGGCCCGAGGGAGCGAAGCGGGCCGCGTTCAGGATGTGCCCGGCGGCGGAGTCCGGGTTGGCGGCGAGCGCGCTGAGCACGTGCTCCGGGCCGATGTAGCCGGCGCCGGTGGAGCGCGCCATCTCGTGCGCGTCCAGCAGCGCCCGCTTGACCGCCGGGGTGAGCGAGAGCGAGGTCGGCGCGGGCGCCTCGCCGGGTGGGTGCTGGACCGGCCCCGAGCGTTCGTCGATCTCCGAGGCCAGCGAGTCGGGGTCCGCGCCGGCACGGCTGAGCAGACTGCGGGTGGGTTCGCTGGCCAGCGCCGCTCGCAGCAGGTGCTCGGTGTCCAGATCCCGGCTGCCGTGTTCCGCGGCGTACTGTGCGGCGCCGCGCACCAGTTCCCTGGCGGGCTGACTGAGCAGACGGCCGATGTCGATCTGGCGGGGCCCCGGACGGGGGCCACCGAAGAAGCGGGCGAGGAATTCTCCGAAGGGGTCGCCCTCCGGGCCGAGGTAGCCGCTGGTCATGGCGCTCCGTTCCTTCGCTGAGACGTACCGGAGGCGGGTAACCGGGGGTGGGGTCGGTCATGCCCACGATGGCATGTTCTGTGGGGGTGCGCCTTCCGACTCGGGGTGTTCTCTCGTCTCGCGGGTGCGGGTCCTCGGTGGTTGCTCGCGCTCACGCGGCGGAGCCGCATATCGATACAGCGCCGCGCCCCTTGCGCACGTCATCTCACCGCTGGGTGAGGACGCGGGGCCCGCTTTCCGTGATCGCCACCGTGTGTTCCACGTGGGCTGCCCTGGTGCCGTCGTTGGTGCGCAGGGTCCAGCCGTCGGGATCCGCGTGGTAGGCGTCCGTGCCGCCGGCGATCAGCATCGGCTCGATCGCGAGGACCATGCCGTGGCGCAGCGGCAGGCCGCGGCCGGGACGGCCCTCGTTGGGGACGCCCGGGTCCTCGTGCATACGGCGGCCGATGCCGTGTCCGCCGAAGCCGTCGGGGATGCCGTAGCCGGCGGCGCGGCACACCGTGCCGACGGCGTGGGCGATGTCGCCGATGCGGTTGCCGACGACGGCCGCGGCGATGGCGGCGTCGAGGGCCCGCTCGGCGGTCTCGATCAGCTTCAGGTCCGCCGGTCGCGGGCGGCCCACCGTGAAGCTGATCGCGGAGTCGCCGACCCAGCCGTTCAGCTCGGCGCCGAAGTCGGCGGAGAGGAGGTCGCCGTCCCGCAGGCGGTACGTCGTGGGGATGCCGTGCACGATCGCGTCGTTCACGGAGGCGCAGAGCACGGCCGGGAACGCGGTGGGCGCGAAGGAGGGCCGGTAGCCCAGGAAGGGGGACGTCGCACCCGCCTCGCGCAGCACGTCGTGGGCGATCTCGTTCAGTTCCAGCAGGGAGACGCCGACGTCCGCGGCCTCCCGTACGGCCGTCAGGGCCCGGGCGACGACCTGGCCCGCCTCGTACATCGCATCGATCGACGTGTCCGTCTTCAGTTCCACCATGCCAATTACTATACCGGTATTAGAATGGGTGCCATGGTGCGTACCCCTCTCACACCCGAAGAGCACGAGCGCGGCGAGCGGCTCGGGCGGCTGCTGCGCGAGGCCCGCGGCGCCCGCAGCATGACGCGGGTCGCGGCCGATGCCGGGATCTCGGCGGAGACGCTGCGGAAGATCGAGACCGGACGGGCCCCGACGCCGGCCTTCTTCACCGTGGCCGCGCTGGCCGGCGCGCTCGGGCTGTCCCTGGACGAGCTGGCCGCCCGGTGTGCGCAGGCGGGGGTGGACCTCGCCGCCGCCTGAACGTCACCGTGGCCGGGGTGCGGGACTGAGGTCCCAGCACCCCGGGGGAAAACTCCGCGTAGCCGCGCCGTAACACACCTGGTGTTGGCTACGAGGCCGGAGTGTTCCCCTCGGGTGGGAGTCGGGCGATGGCGGTGGAGCAACTCCCGGGCGAAATGCGGGAGTTCGTGGAGTACCTCGACGCCCTGCTGGGGCGTCTCGATACGGCCGACGGCTGGTGCGGCGTCTTCTGGCAACGCGACCCGGACGGCATGCGCGCGTGCCGGGAGGGCCGCGAGATGCCGCCCTGGGACGTGGTCGCGGCGCTGCTGCAGGACCTCGCCTCCCGTCACGGCCGGGAGGCCGCGGCACGGGAGGCGGAGCGGGCCCGCGTCCTGCACGCCGCCGCGGTCGCCGCGTACGACGCCCGCCCCGGTGGCCGGGAGGCGCTCGCGGACCGTCTCGACGTGATGCTCCGCGAACAGCGCTACGCGGCGGAGCGCCGCGCGGTCCTGACCCGGACGCTTGCGCGCGCCGCGACCCGCGAGGAGGCCGATGCCCTCCGCCTCGACCTGGCCTGGTCCGACGACGACCACGAACGCGCGACCGCCCGCTGCGCGGAACTGCGGGCCCGGATGGCGCGACTGGAGCGGGGGCTGCCGACGCAGGGGATGCGGGGGAGGGGGAACGGTGGCCCTTCCCGGGACGACGGCCCCCTCGGGGACGCGCTCGGGCAAGCAGGCCACGTCCCGGTCGCACCCGACGCCCACGCGGCCGCGCTTCGTGCCGGGGAGGGAGGTTCCTGGTTCGCGGCGGGAGACGCGGAGGGCGCCGGCCCTGTGGCCGCGAGGGGTGCGGCGGCAGGGGGCGCCGACTTTGTGGCGGCCAGGGGTGCGGGCGCAGGCGGCGCCGACCCTGTGGCGGCGACGGATGCGGCGGCAGGCGCCGGGCATCGCGCGCCGGTCTCCACTCCGCATGCCGGGTCACTCCCCGGCGGCCGGGAGGTCACGGCCCCCGTCGGTGCCGCACCGCACACAGGGCATGGTGCGACCGCCTCCCGGCCGGGGCGCGACGCTCGCCCGGCACCCTCCGGACCCCTGCCCGGCCCCGCCCCCTCGGCCCTCGCGCCCGCTCCCGCCGTTGCCGCGCCCGCCCCGCACCGGCTCGCCGAAACCCCCGCACAGCCCGGTGCCGGCCCGTCCACCCCGCCCGGAGTACAGGCCGTCTCCTCGGCGCAGCCCGGTCCCGTGCCGCCCCCTGCAGCCGCCGCTCCCGGCGCCGAGCCTTCCGTCCGCCCGGCACCCCCCGACGCCACGACGCGCAAGCGTCGCCGTGGCGGTGCCCGGTTCGCCGGTGCCGTCGACGAGGGGGACGCTCCCCTTCTCGCCGAGCCGGCGCCCGTTCCCGCTGCCGGACGTGCCCCACGGGGGGCCCGGTTCGCCGGGGCCGGGGAACACGCCGAGGCTGCGCCCGTGGCCGCGCCCGCACCCTCGGCCGAGCCGATGGACGGCGCCGACCGTCGCGCGGTCCAGGGCGCCGTGGACCGGCTGGCGCGGCTGCGCGCCGACGGCCGTACCGGTGACGCGCATGCGCTGCTCGTCGAGCTCGCCCACTGGCCCGCCGCCCGCTTCCCGCTGCTCGCCGCCGCGCTGCACCGGGCCGGGCTCGGCGCGGACTGGACGACGCTGCTGTGGGAGGCCGCCTCGCTGCCCGCCGAGCGGCTGGTCGCCGCCGCGGACGCGCTCGTGGCGGCCGGCCGGGACGCCGACGGCGAGCACATCCTGCGCCAGGGCGTCGTACGGCCCGCCGAGGAGATCGGGGCCACCGTGCGCACGCTGCACGCGGGCGGCCGCCACCGCGACGTGCGCGCGCTGCTCGGCGCCTACGTCCGCGTCCGCGCCCCCGAGGAGGCCGCCCGCAGCGCCGCCCCCGACCCCCGGCTGCTCGCGCCGCTGCTGCTCGAGGCCGCCCGGGGCGTCTCCGACGAACGCCACTGGGACCTCCTGCACGCCCTGCGGGTCGCCGGTCTCGCCCACTGACTCGCAAACCGAGCGCTGGACGCCACACCCGCCCCACCAGCCCCGGACATCACCCAGAGGAGTGTCATACGCGCTCGACTCAGCGGGTTGGCGACGATGGTCTTGGCAAGCCCGTCCGAGAGGCTTACGTTCGTCCCTCTACAGCCTGTTTCTACGGGCGTAGAGGCTCTGACGTCGCGTCGAAGGAGCAGCTCATGGCGAACGTCGTCCGTGCCGCCCTGGTCCAGGCCACCTGGACGGGCGACACCGAGTCCATGGTGGCGAAGCACGAGGAGCACGCCCGCGAGGCCGCCCGCCAGGGAGCCAAGGTGATCGGCTTCCAGGAGGTCTTCAACGCCCCGTACTTCTGCCAGGTCCAGGAGCCCGAGCACTACCGCTGGGCCGAGCCCGTGCCCGACGGGCCGACCGTGCGCCGTATGCAGGAGCTCGCCCGCGAGACCGGCATGGTGATGGTCGTCCCCGTGTTCGAGGTCGAGCAGTCCGGCTTCTACTACAACACCGCGGCCGTGATCGACGCCGACGGCAGCTATCTGGGGAAGTACAGAAAGCATCACATCCCGCAGGTTCGGGGCTTCTGGGAGAAGTACTACTTCAAGCCCGGCAACCTCGGCTGGCCCGTCTTCGACACGGCCGTCGGCAAGGTCGGCGTCTACATCTGCTACGACCGGCACTTCCCGGAAGGCTGGCGGCAACTCGGGCTCAACGGCGCCCAGCTGGTCTACAACCCGTCGGCCACCCACCGAGGGCTGTCGTCCTATCTGTGGCACCTGGAGCAGCCCGCCGCCGCGGTCGCCAACGAGTACTTCGTCGCGGCGATCAACCGCGTCGGCCAGGAGCCCTACGGCGACAACGACTTCTACGGCACGAGCTACTTCGTGGACCCGCGAGGACAGTTCGTCGGCGGGGCCGCCTCCGACTCCAAGGAGGAACTCGTCGTCCGCGACCTCGACTTCGACCTGATCGACCAGGTGCGGCAGCAGTGGGCCTTCTACCGCGACCGCCGCCCCGACGCCTACGAAGGACTGGTGGAGCCGTGAGCGACCTGTACGCCCGCCACCGCAGTGTGATGCCGGACTGGCTCGCGCTGTACTACGACGACCCGATCGAGATCACGCACGGCGAGGGCCGCCATGTCTGGGACTCCGACGGCCGCCGCTACCTGGACTTCTTCGGCGGCATCCTGACGACGATGACCGCGCACGCCCTGCCGGAGGTGACCAAGGCGGTCAGCGAGCAGGCCGGGCGGATCATCCACTCCTCCACCCTCTACCTCAACCGCCCGATGGTGGAGCTGGCCGAGCGCATCGCCCGGCTCAGCGGCATCCCCGACGCCCGTGTCTTCTTCACCACCTCCGGCACCGAGGCCAACGACACCGCCCTGCTGCTTGCCACGACCCACCGGCGCAGCAACACGATCCTCGCGATGCGCAACAGCTACCACGGCCGTTCCTTCAGCGCCGTCGGCATCACCGGCAACCGCAGCTGGTCACCGACCTCGCTGTCCCCGCTGCAGACGCTGTACGTGCACGGCGGGGTGCGCACCCGCGGGCCCTACGCCTCCCTGAACGACGCCGACTTCATCGCGGCCTGCGTGGACGACCTGAAGGACCTCCTCGGCCACACCCGCCCGCCCGCCGCGCTGATCGCCGAGCCGATCCAGGGCGTCGGCGGCTTCACCTCCCCGCCGGACGGCCTGTACGCCGCCTTCCGCGAGGTGCTCGCCGAGCGGGGCATCCTGTGGATCGCCGACGAGGTGCAGACCGGCTGGGGCCGTACCGGCGACCACTTCTGGGGCTGGCAGGCGCACGCCCGCAGCGGCCCGCCGGACCTCGTCACCTTCGCCAAGGGCATCGGCAACGGCATGTCCATCGGCGGCGTGATCGCCCGCGCCGAGATCATGAACTGCCTGGACGCCAACAGCATCTCCACCTTCGGCGGCACCCAGATCACGATGGCCGCGGGCCTCGCCAACCTGGGCTACCTGCTGGAGCACGACCTGCAGGGCAACGCCCGGCGCGTCGGCGGCCTGCTCATGGAGCGGCTGCGGGCGATCGCCGCCCAGAACCCGGCCGTACGGGAGGTACGCGGACGCGGACTGATGATCGGCGTCGAGCTGGTGCGTCCCGGTACCGACGAGGCCGATCCGCAGGCCGCCGCGGCCGTCCTGGAGGCGTGCCGCACGCAGGGACTGCTCATCGGCAAGGGCGGCGGGCACAACACCGCCGCCCTGCGCATCGCCCCACCGCTGTCCCTGACCGTCGCGGAGGCCGAGGAGGGCGCCGCGATCCTCGAGGACGCCCTGAGAAGCGTTCAGTAGCGGCGCGGTGAGCGGGGAGCCGAGCGGCAGGAACCGAGCGGCGAGACTGAGCGGGGAAGGCGCCATGACCACCACCTGGGAACCCGTGGAACCGGCCCTGTCGGTACGCCAGATCCTCACCCTGGAGCGGGTGCTCGCCGGGGAGCCCGAGGTGGTGGCCGGCGCCGGCCGGCTGGACCGTCCCGTGCGCTGGGTGCACGTCGCCGAGGCGCCCGACGTCGGCGTGATGCTCAGTGGCGGCGAACTCGTGCTCACCACCGGCGTCCTCCTCGCCGGCGACGAGGACAAGCAGGCCGACTACATCCGCTCCCTGCACCGCGCCGAGGCCGCCGCGGTGGTCCTGGGCCTCGGGCGGGCGTTCCCGGCCGCGCCGGAGGCGATGCGCCGGGCGGCCGAGCGGTGCGGGCTGCCGCTGGTCGTGCTGCACCGGCCGTTCCCCTTCGCCCAGCTGACCGAGGAGGTCCAGGCGCGGCTGGTGCGGCGCAAGTTCGCGGCGGTCAGCCTGTCGGAGTCGGTGCGCACCGCGCTGACCGCGCTGATCACCTCCGGCGCCCCGCTGCAACACCTCCTGGAGGAGATCGCCCGGCACAGCGGGTGCCCCGTCGTCGTCACCAACCTCGCCCACCGGGTGCTGGCCACGGCGGGGGAGCGGCCCGCGGTGGACGACGTGCTGCGCGACTGGGACCGCATCGCGCGCCAGGCCGGTGCCGGTGACGCCGACGGCTGGATCCGCGCCGAACTCGGCAGCCGCGGCGAACGCTGGGGACGCCTCGTGCTGTGCGGCCACCGCACCGACCCGGCCGTCGGCCGCCTCCTCGCCGACCGGGCCGCCGAGGCCCTCGTCCTGCACCGCATGCTCGCCGGACCCGCGGCCCGCACCTGGGAGGAGCAGTCCGCGCAGAGCCTGCTCACCGACCTGGTCTCCGGCGCCGTACCGGCCCGGCACCTGCTGCCCCGGGCGCGCGCCGCCGGGCTGCCGGTCAACCGGCGCACCTTCGTCCCGCTCGTCGTCCGCGACCGCGGCCCAGGCGAACTCGACCGTTTCCTGCGCCTGTTGGGACTCCCCGGAATCGTCGCCGAAGCCGACGGCAAGGCCACCGCCGTCCTCCTCAGCCTAGCCCGCGATCAGGACGCCGAGGCGCTCACCGCGCACCTCGCGGCCCGGCTGCGCGAGGCGGCCCCGGTGGTGGTCGCCGCCGCCGACCCGTGCACCGCCTGGGACGACGTACCGGCCGGACTGCGCGAGGCGCAGCACGTGGCCGACGCCGTCGCCGACTCCACCGCCCCCCTCGACCTGCCGCCCGTGGTCCGCCTCCGGGACGTCCATCTGCGCGGCCTGATCCGGCTGCTGCGCGACGACCCGCAGGTGCAGTCCTTCGCGGAACGGGAGCTGGACGGGCTGCTCGGCGCCGCGGACGACGACCTGCTCGCCGTCCTGCGCACCTACCTCGCCACCGGCCGCAACAAATCCCGCACCGCCCAGCTCCACCACGTCTCCCGGCCCGCCCTCTACCGCCGCCTGGAAGCGATACAGACCCGCCTCGGCGTGGACCTGGACGACTTCGAACAGGCCGTCTCGGTGCACATAGCCCTCCTCGCGCACGACGCGCAACACCCCTGACACACGACCACCACCTGGGAAAACGGCGGTGAAACATGGCCCGGACGAAGGGTGACACGGTGACACGCCGCACCACTGCGGACGTGACACCGTGTACCTCACCGCGCGCCCGCGGACTTTCTACGCTCGCCGCACACCGACCGAGCGGAGGAACGTGATGAGCCGAGTGATCCGCGCCGCCCTCTTCCAGACCGCGTGGACGGGCGACAAGGAGTCCATGATCCAGGTCCATGAGCAGGCGGTGCGCGACGCCGCCGCGCAGGGCGCCCAGGTGCTGTGCTTCCAGGAGCTGTTCTACGGGCCGTACTTCTGCCAGGTCCAGGACCCCGCCTTCTACGCGTACGCCGAACAGATCCCCGACGGCCCGATCGTGCAGCGCTTCCAGGCGCTCGCGCGGGAGGCAGGCATCGTCCTCGTCCTGCCGATGTACGAGGAGGAACAGCCCGGCGTCCTGTACAACACCGCCGCCGTGATCGACGCCGACGGCTCCTACCTCGGCAAGTACCGCAAGACGCACATCCCGCAGGTCAAGGGGTTCTGGGAGAAGTTCTACTTCCGTCCCGGCAACGGCGGCTGGCCCGTCTTCGACACCGCCGCCGGCCGCATCGGCGTCTACATCTGCTACGACCGGCACTTCCCGGAGGGCTGGCGCGCCCTCGGGCTCGCGGGCGCCGAGATCGTCTTCAACCCGTCGGCCACCTCGCGCGGCCTGTCCCGCTACCTGTGGCAGCTGGAGCAGCCCGCGGCGGCCGTGGCCAACGAGTACTTCGTCGGCGCGATCAACCGGATCGGTGTCGAGGACCTCGGCGACAACGACTTCTACGGCACGAGCTACTTCGTCGACCCCGAGGCCCAGTTCGTGGGAGAGGTCGCGAGTGACAAGGAGGCCGAACTGGTCGTCCGCGACCTGGACATGGCGAAGCTGCGCGAGGTGCGCGACCGCTGGCAGTTCTACCGGGACCGCGCACCGGGAGCGTACGAACCGCTGACGGCACCGTAGAGCGCCGCCGAGGGCAAGGTCCCTGGGGCGCGGGCGATCCGCGGCTGCCGCCGCGCGGGCACGACCGGCCACCGACAACCGACACGTCCCCACCGGGAGGAGCGACCCAGACATGAGCAACCGGACAGTGATCCGCGGTGGCCTCGTCGTCACCGCGTCCGACGAGATCCACGCCGAGGTCCTGATCGAGGACGGCCGCATCGCCGCCCTCGCCGCCTCCGGCACCGCGGCCGCCGAGGCGTGGACGGCCGAGCGGACGATCGACGCCACCGGGAAGTACGTCCTGCCGGGCGGCGTCGACGCCCACACCCACATGGAGCTGCCGTTCGGCGGCACCTTCGCCTCGGACACCTTCGAGACCGGCACCCGGGCCGCCGCCTGGGGCGGAACGACCACGATCGTCGACTTCGCGGTGCAGGGCGTCGGGCACAGCCTGCGGGAGGGGCTGGACGCCTGGCACGCCAAGGCGGAGGGCAACTGCGCGATCGACTACGGCTTCCACATGATCGTCTCGGACGTCAACGACGAGACGCTGAAGGAGATGGACCTGCTGGTGGAGGAGGGCGTGACCTCCTTCAAGCAGTTCATGGCGTACCCGGGCGTCTTCTACAGCGACGACGGCCAGAT
The DNA here is from genome assembly GCF_040656475.1 of Streptomyces sp. NPDC049915. Lineage (NCBI taxonomy): Bacteria > Bacillati > Actinomycetota > Actinomycetes > Kitasatosporales > Streptomycetaceae > Streptomyces > Streptomyces sp. NPDC049915. The sequence goes on along the minus strand of NZ_JBFAMH010000001.1, from coordinate 243,222 downwards.
CCTGCGCGCCATGCAGCGCTCCGCCGACAACGGCGGGCTGATCATGATGCACGCCGAGAACGGCATCGCGATCGACGTGCTCGTGCAGCAGGCCCTGGAGCGCGGCGAGCGCGACCCGCGCTACCACGGCGAGGTCCGCAAGGCGCTGCTCGAGGCCGAGGCGACCCACCGTGCGATCCGGCTCGCGCAGGTGGCCGGGGCGCCCCTGTACGTCGTGCACGTCTCCGCGACGGAAGCGGTGGCCGAGCTGGCCCGGGCCCGTGACGAGGGGCTGCCGGTGTTCGGCGAGACCTGCCCGCAGTACCTGTTCCTGTCCACCGACAACCTCGCCGAGCCCGGCTTCGAGGGCGCCAAGTACGTCTGCTCCACGCCGCTGCGGCCGAAGGAGCACCAGGCCCAGCTGTGGAAGGGCCTGCGCACCAACGACCTCCAGGTCGTCTCCACCGACCACTGCCCGTTCTGCTTCAAGGGCCAGAAGGAACTGGGCCTGGGCGACTTCTCCAAGATCCCCAACGGCCTGCCGGGCGTGGAGAACCGGATGGACCTGCTGCACCAGGCCGTCGTCGACGGGCACATCTCGCGCCGCCGCTGGATCGAGATCGCCTGCGCCACCCCGGCCCGGATGTTCGGCCTGTACCCGAAAAAGGGCACCATCGCCCCGGGCGCCGACGCCGACGTCGTGGTCTACGACCCGCACGCCGAGCAGGTGATCTCCGCCGAGACGCACCACATGAACGTCGACTACTCGGCGTACGAGGGCAAACGGGTCACCGGCCGTGTCGAGACCGTTCTCTCGCGCGGCGAACTCGTCATCGACCAGCGGGAGTACACCGGACACGCCGGTCACGGCGTCTATCTCCCCCGCTCCACCTGCCAGTACCTGAACTAGTCGAACGAGGAGTGGCGCCCATGGATTTCGGACTCGTCCTGCAGACCGACCCGCCCGCATCCCGGGTCATCGACCTGATGAAACGGGCCGAACGCAACGGCTTCAGCCACGGCTGGACCTTCGACTCCGCCGTGCTGTGGCAGGAACCGTTCGTGATCTACAGCCAGATCCTGGCCGCCACGGAGACACTGACCGTGGGGCCGATGGTGACGAACCCCGGGACGCGCACCTGGGAGGTCACCGCCTCCACCTTCGCCACCCTCAACGACATGTTCGGCAACCGCACGGTGTGCGGCATCGGCCGCGGCGACTCCGCGATGCGCGTCGCCGGCCGCAAGCCCAACACGCTCGCCCGGATCAGCGAGGCGATGAAGGTCATCCGGGCCCTCGCCGGCGGCCGGGAGGCCGACCTCGGCGGCGGCACGGTCGTGCGGTTCCCCTGGATCAGGCCCGGCGCCGAACTGCCCGTGTGGATGGCCGCCTACGGGCCCAAGGCGCTGAAGATGGCCGGGGAGGAGGCCGACGGCTTCATCCTCCAGCTCGCCGACCTGTATCTGACCGAGTACATGGTCAAGGCCGTCCGCGACGCCGCCACCGGCGCCGGACGCGACCCGTCCGAGGTGACGGTCTGCGTCTCCGCCCCCGCCTATGTCACCGCCGACGACTCGCCCGAGGCCCTCGCCCACGCCCGCGAGCAGTGCCGCTGGTTCGGCGGCATGGTCGGCAACCACGTCGCCGACCTGGTCGGCAAGTACGGCGAGCACTCGGCGGCCGTCCCCGACGAACTCACCGACTACATCAAGTCCCGCCAGGGCTACGACTACGCCCACCACGGACGCAGCGGCAACCCCGACACCGCCTTCGTACCGGACGAGATCGTCGACCGGTTCTGCCTGATCGGCCCCGTCGAGCGGCACATCGAAAAGCTCCAGGCGCTGCGCGCGCTGGGCGTCGACCAGTTCGCCGTGTACGACATGCACGACGCGCAGGAAGCCGTCATCGACGCCTACGGGCAGCACGTCATCCCCGCACTGACCGCCTGACCGCTTCACCGCCTGAACCCCCCTTCTTCATGCCCTTGGTCGCCCCTCCCCGCCGCCCGGGGGGAGGGGCCGGTGCCCGCACACACCCCGACCCACCTCACCCCATGGGGCTGCCATGACCGAGACCGCTCCCACCGCGATACCTTCGACCACCCAAGTCACCCTGCCCGACGGCCGCGTGGAGCTCGCGCCGGACTCCGGGCCGCCCGCCGGCCGTTACGCCAACGAGGACCTGCTGCCGGTCCCGGCGGCGCGGCGCACCTGGACGACGTACAACTTCTGCGCGCTGTGGGTCGGCATGGCCCACAACACCGCCTCCTGGACGCTGGCCTCCGGGCTGATCGCCGTCGGGATGGACTGGAAGCAGGCGGTGTTCACCATCGCCCTGGCCAATGTGATCGTGCTCGTGCCGATGCTGCTCACCGGGCACGCCGGACCCAAGTACGGCATCCCGTTCCCGGTGTTCGCGCGCGCCTCGTTCGGCGTGCGCGGCGCCAACCTCCCCGCCGTGGTACGGGCGTTGGTGGCGTGCGGCTGGTTCGGCATCCAGACCTGGATCGGCGGTGAGGCGATCTACTTCCTGGCCGGGAAGCTGATCGGTTCCGGCTGGTCACAGGCGTCCCACATCGGCGGCTACGCCTGGACCATGTGGCTGTCGTTCGCGCTGTTCTGGGTGCTCCAGGTCGCCATCATCCACCGCGGTATGGAGACCATCCGCCGCTTCGAGAACTGGGCGGCGCCCTTCGTCCTGGTCGGCGCGTTCGTCATGCTGTGGTGGATGAGCGACAAGGCCGGCGGCCTCGGCCCGCTCTTCGACCAGCCGTCCAGGCTCGGCTGGGGCGCCGACTTCTGGAAACTCTTCGCGCCCTCGCTCATGGGCATGATCGGTTTCTGGTCCACGCTGTCGCTGAACATCCCCGACTTCACCCGCTACGGCCGCAGCCAGAAGGCGCAGACCCGGGGCCAGGCGCTCGGCCTGCCCACCACGATGACCCTGTTCGCGTTCCTGTCCGTGCTGGTCACCTCCGGCTCTCAGGCGGTGTACGGCAAGCCGGTCTGGGACCCGGTCCAGCTGGCCGCCAAGACGGACAACACGGTCGGCCTGCTGTACGCCCTCGTCACGGTCCTGGTGGCGACCCTGTCCGTGAACGTCGCGGCGAACCTGGTCTCCCCGGCGTTCGACTTCTCCAACGTCGCGCCGCGCCGGGTGAGTTTCCGCACCGGCGCGCTGATCACCTGCGTGCTCGCCGTGCTGATCTGTCCGTGGAAGCTGTACGCCGACCCGCAGGGCTACATCTTCACGTGGCTGGGCCTGGTCGGCGGGCTGCTCGGCACGGTCGCCGGGATCCTCGTCGCCGACTACTGGATCCTGCGCCGGGCCCGGCTCGACCTCGCCGACCTGTACCGGGCGGGCGGCCGCTACTGGTACGCGGGCGGCTGGAACTGGCGGGCCGTGGTCGCCTTCGCGGCGGGCGGGGTACTCGCCGTCGGCGGCGCCGACTTCCACCCGCTCGTCGACGGCCGCCCAATCCCGGCGCTGGCCGATCTGGCGGACTACGGCTGGGCCGTGGGCCTCGGCACCTCCCTGGTGCTGTACCTGGCGCTGATGCTGGCGCGCCGCCGTCGCGCGTACGCCGAGGCGTGAGCGCACGAGGGCGGTCAGCCGGCCTGGCCGCCCTTCAGCGCCGCCATCGCCTCTTTGGCCGCCTTGATCGCACCCTTGTTGATCTCGTCGGTGCTCGGCGCCTTCTTCGTCTCGAAGTCGCTGCCGTTGTAGGTGACCACCACCAGGGCGTTGTCGGCGCGGGCGATCACCTCGCCCTCCCGGGTCTGCTGCTTGTCCTCGGTGGTCAGGTTCACCACCGAGTAGGCCTCGTCCCCGAGACCGGGCACGGCACCGCCGCCGCTCTTCTCCGTCGTGCGCTCCTGGTACGACTTCTGCGCCTGCTCCCCGGAGCCCATGACCTCGAAGGAGACGTCCAGCCACCGGTAGTCGTAGCCCTTGAGCGCGTTCCAGGAGCAGGTGCGGCGCAGCTTCGCGTCGGTGGACGGGATCTCCTTGCCGCCCGTCTTGGCGCCGGGCACCAGCGCGGTGATGGTCTTGGTGCCGATGCTGTCGCAGGGCGCGGGCGCAGTGGCGTACGTCTTCGACTCCGTCGTCGCCGACGGGGCGGTGGCCGACTGGGTGGCCGTCTTGTTCTGCACGGGTTCGTGCCCCGCGGCCGGGGCCGGGGCGAGCGGGCCGGACGACAGCGCCCAGCCGGCCGTGGCGAGCACGGCCACCGGGGACAGGCGCGCGGTCAGGGCGAGCGGCAGAGGAAGCAAACGCACGGCGCACTTCTCATGGGGGGAGGCTGTGAGGGGGGGTCCGCAGTGCGGACGGGACGACAGTGTCACATGACTCCCCGTGGGGCGGAAGGGCGAACTCGCTCCGTGCCGGTGCGGTGACGCTGACGTGTCGGCGGACGCCGGACTTGGGCGAAAAGCCGCTCCTGCCGGGATGCTCAGGGCACCCGGGCGGTCCACTCGGGTGAGGAGAACTTGGTGCGGGCCAGCTCCTCGGCGCGTGCCAGCTCCTCGTCCGTGACCTTGCCCTCGGTCAGGCCGTACCGGGTACGGAAGGAGTCGACCATCCGCTCGATGACGGCTTCGCGGGGCAGCCCGGTCTGCCGGCGCAGCGGGTCCACCCGCTTCTTCGCGCTCCTGGTCCCCTTGTCGGACAGCTTCTCCCGCCCGATGCGCAGCACCTGCACCATCTTGTCGGCGTCGATGTCGTACGACATGGTCACGTGGTGCAGGACGGCTCCCGACCCGCCGTGCGGGGCCACGAGCCGCTTCTGTGCGGCGCCCGCGATCTTTCCCTGGTCGGTGGCGATGTCGTTCAGCGGCTGGTACCAGGCCCGGATGCCCATGTCGCCGAGCGCGCCGAGCACCCAGTCGTCGAGATAGGCGTAGCTGTCCTGGAAGGACAGGCCCTGTACCAGCGCCTGCGGCACCGACAGCGAGTAGGTGATCGTGTTGCCCGGCTCGACGAACATCGCGCCGCCGCCGGAGATCCGGCGCACGACCTGGACACCATGGCGCGCGGCACCCTCCGCGTCGACCTCGTTGCGCAGGGACTGGAAGCTGCCGATGATCACCGCGGGTGCGCCCCACTCCCACACGCGCAGCGTCGGAGGGCGATGTCCGGCCGCCACCTCGGCGGTCAGCACCTCGTCCAGCGCCATGTGCAGCGCCGGTGACTGCGGGCCGTCGTGGATCAGCTGCCAGTCGTAGTCCGTCCAGTCCGTGGCGTGCGCGAGGGCGCGGCGCACGGCGATGCCGACGCCCTCGGAGGTCAGCCCGTACATCACGGTGCCCTCGGGCAGCGCCGCGTCGACGCGGGCCGCGACCCCCGCCGCGTCGGTGTCCGCCGGGGCGCCCTCCAGCGCGCCGTTCACCGCGTACAGCGCCTCGTCCGGCTCCAGGAAGAAGTCGCCCGCTACACGCACGTGCCGCAGCACGCCGTCCGCCACGTCCACGTCCACGACAACCAGCTTGCCGCCGGGCACCTTGTACTCACCGTGCACTGGGCCTCCCCTCCTGCCTACGAGATCAACGCCGCAGGTCGTCGCCGTGTTCCCCGGAGCGTGATCACGCTCGTACGATCCACCCGGGAGACGTACCCCGAACCCAGGAGGCGCCCGTGTTCACCACCCGGCCCACCCTGCAGGGCACCTTCGGCATGGTGTCCTCCACGCACTGGCTGGCCTCCCAGTCGGCCATGGCGGTCCTGGAGGACGGCGGCAACGCCTTCGACGCCGCCGTGGCCGGGGCGTTCGTGCTGCACGTGGTGGAGCCGCACCTGAACGGGCCGGCGGGCGAGGTGCCGATCCTGCTCGCCCCGGCCGGCGGCGAGGTGCGGGTGCTGTGCGGACAGGGCGTGGCCCCGGCGGGCGCGAGCGTCGCGCACTACCGCGCGCTCGGCCTGGACCTCGTGCCCGGCACCGGCCCGCTCGCCGCCGCCGTGCCGGGCGCCTTCGACGCGTGGATGCTGCTGCTGCGCGACCACGGCACCAAGTCCCTCGCCGACGTCCTGAAGTACGCCGTCGGCTACGCCGAACACGGGCACGCGCCCGTGGAGAACGTCGGCGCGACCGTGGAGACCGTACGGGAGCTGTTCGAGACCGAGTGGACGTCCTCGGCGGAGGTCTATCTGCCCGGCGGCCGCGCGCCCCGGCCCGGCGAACTGCTGCGCAACCCCGCGCTCGCGGCCACCTGGAAGCGGCTGCTGGCCGAGACCGCCGGGGCGGGGGACCGTCAGGAGCGGATCGAGGCCGCGCGGGAGGTATGGCGCTGCGGCTTCATCGCCGAGGCGCTGGTACGCCAGGCCGGCCGGCCGACGCTGGACACCAGCGGTGAGCGCCACACCGGCACCCTCACGCTCGCCGACCTCGCCGGCTGGTCCGCGACCTACGAGGCGCCCGTGACGTACGACTGGAACGGCTGGACCCTGTGCAAGGCCGGCCCCTGGAGCCAGGGACCCGTCCTGCTCCAGCAACTCGCCCTGCTCCCGCCGGAGCTGCCGCCCCACGGCTCCGCCGACTACGTCCACCTGCTCGTCGAGGGCTGCAAGCTCGCGATGGCCGACCGCGAGGCCTGGTACGGCGACGCCGCCGGCGTGCCCGTCGACGAGCTGCTCTCCGAGGACTACAACGCGGCCCGCCGGGCCCTGATCGGCGACACCGCCTCCACCGAGCTGCGGCCCGGCAGCCCCGGCGGCCGCACCCCACGGCTCAGCGCGCACGCGCGCGTGGCCGCCACGGTCCGGCCGGGCTCCGATCCACTGGCCGCGCTCGGTGTCGGCGAGCCCACCGTCGCCAAGCCGGTCACCTCCCCGGTGCCGGGCGAGCCGCTGGTGACCGCGGACGGCACCACACGCGGCGACACCTGCCATCTCGACATCGTCGACCGCTGGGGCAACATGGTCTCCGCCACACCCAGCGGAGGCTGGCTGCAGTCCAACCCCGTCGTGCCCGAGCTGGGCTTCCCGCTCGGCACCCGGCTGCAGATGACCTGGCTGGAGGAGGGGCTGCCGAACTCCCTGACGCCCGGACGCCGCCCGCGCACCACCCTCACGCCGTCCCTCGCGCTGCGCGACGGCGTGCCCGTCCTCGCCTTCGGCACCCCCGGCGGCGACCAGCAGGACCAGTGGCAGCTGCACTTCTTCCTCGCCGCGGCCCTGCGCTCCCCGGTGCGCGGCGGACTCGACCTGCAGGGTGCCATCGACGCCCCGAACTGGCACCACGACAGCTTCCCCGGCTCCTTCTACCCGCGCGCCATGCGGCCGGGCGCCCTGACCGTCGAGTCCCGCACGGACCCCGGCGTCGTCGCCGGGCTGCGCCGCCGCGGCCATGACGTCACCGTCGGCCCGCCCTGGTCCGAGGGCCGGCTCTGCGCGGTCGCCCGGGACCCGCGCACCGGCGTGCTGTCGGCGGCGGCGAACCCGCGGGGGATGCAGGGGTACGCGGTGGGACGCTGAACTTCCGCGGTTTCGTGCAGGAGGTGCGGAGCCGCACGTTCATACCGATTCCACCCGATGTGCACGGGGCGAGTGAGGAATGTCAGTGCCGCATGCTGTGATGGAGGCATGATCCAAGACACGGGAACCATCGAGGAGTTTCTCGCCCGCCGCTCGGCCGACGTGGAGGAGGCGGTCCGCGAGGCCGCCGCGGCCGAGATCATGCCCCGCTGGCGGCAGCTCGCCGACCACGAGGTGGACGTCAAGAGCGGGCCGCACGACCTGGTGACGGACGCCGACCGCAAGGCCGAGCTGTATCTCACCGAGAGCCTGCGCGCCCTGCTGCCCGGCTCCGTGGTGGTCGGCGAGGAGGCCGTCCACGCCAACCCGGCGACGTACGAGGCGATACGGGGCGAGGCGCCGGTGTGGATCGTCGACCCCGTCGACGGCACGCGGCAGTTCGTGCGCGGCGAGGACGGCTTCTGCACCCTGGTCGCGCTCGCCCACGGCGGCGTCCTGTGCGCCTCGTGGACGTTCGCGCCCGCCCGCGGCCAGTTCGCCACCGCGGTACGGGGCGGTGGCGCCCACCTCGACGGACAGCGGCTGTACGCCGGACCGCCGGTCTCCGGGAGGGACCTGCGGGTCGCCACCTCGCACCCCGACTACACCACCGATGAGCAGAAGCGCGCCCTGCTGGGCCTGTGGACGCCGGGCGTCGCGCCGCGCGCCTGCGGTTCGGCGGGCCTGGAGTATCTGGCCGTCGCGCGCGGCGAGTCCGACGGTGTCGCCTTTTCCTGGGAGGCGGCCTGGGACCACGCGGCGGGCCTGCTGCTGGTCGAGGAGGCGGGCGGCACCCACCTGACGATCACCGGAGAGCCGTTCCGCATCACCGGCGGCAACGCCCTGCCCTTCACCGCGGCCCGCGACGCGGCCACGGCGCGCCGGATACAGGCCCTGCTGACGCAGACGGACGTAAGGGGAGGAGCGGTGCCGCAGCAGGGGGCGTAAGGGGGGGGAGCGGTGCCGTGGCAGGGGGCCGGCGGGCAAGGCCCGCGGGGTGGGAGCCGACCGCGCCGCCGGGCCCGTCGGTGCCCCGGCATATCCTGATCCCCTCAGGCAGGCCATCGGCTGACGAAGGGGTCCGAAGGTGCCGTCGATGCTCGATGCGGTCGTGGTGGGTGCGGGGCCGAACGGACTGACCGCAGCCGTGGAGCTGGCCCGCCGCGGCTTCTCCGTCGCCCTGTTCGAGGCCCGCGACACCGTCGGCGGCGGCTCGCGCACCGAGGAGCTGACGCTGCCCGGCTTCCGCCACGACCCGTGCGCCGCGGCGCACCCCCTCGCTGTCAACTCGCCCGCCTTCCGCGCCATGCCGCTGGATCGCTACGGGCTCGAGTGGCTGCACCCCGAGCTGCCCATGGCGCACCCCTTCCCGGACGGCAGCGCGGCCGTGCTCGCCCGCTCGGTCGCCGAGACCGCCGCGTCCTTCGGCCCGCGCGACGCCGGCGCCTACCGCCGGCTGGTGGAGCCGTTCCTGCACAGATGGGACACCCTCGCCCGGGACTTCATGTCCCTGCCGCTGACCTCGCTGCCCCGCGACCCGGTGACGCTCGCCCGCTTCGGCCTGGCCGGTCTGCCCCCGTCCACCTGGCTGACCCGCCGCTTCCGCGACGAGAAGGCCAAGACGCTGTTCGCCGGTCTCGTCGCGCACGTCATGGCCCCGCTCAGCGGCGTCGCCACCAGTGCCATCGGCCTGGTCTTCGCGCTCGCCGCACACGCCCGCGGGTGGCCCGTCGCCCGCGGCGGCTCCCAGTCAATCTCCGACGCGCTCGCCGCCTACCTGACGGACCTGGGCGGCGAGGTCCACACCGACTACGAGGTCAAGCGGCTCGACGACCTGCCCCCGGCCCGCGCCTACGTCTTCGACACCTCACCCACCGCCCTGGCCCGCATCGCGGGATTCGGCCGCTACTACGACGGCTTCCGCTACGGCCCCGCCGCCTTCAAGATCGACTACGCCCTGGACGGCCCGGTCCCATGGACCGCGCCGGAGGCCCGCACCGCCGGCACGGTGCAGATCGGGGCGAACAGCGCGGAGATCGGCGCGGCCCTGCGCGCTGCCTCCCGCGAGGGCCGCGCCCCCGAGCGGCCGTTCCTGATCACCGTGCAGCCGAGCGTGGTCGACCCCACCCGCGCGCCCGAGGGCCGGCACGTCTTCTGGGCCTACGGTCATGTCCCGAACGGCTGGACCGGCGACCTCACCGACGCGCTGGAACGCCAACTGGAGCGGTTCGCCCCCGGGTTCCGCGACCGCGTCCTCGCCCGCGCCACCGCCGGCCCGCCCGAACTGGCCGCCCGCAACGCCAACTACGTAGGCGGTGACATCGCCTCCGGCGCGGTGTCCGGACTCCAGACGCTGCTGCGCCCCAGACTGTCCCTGTTCCCGTACGCCACCCCGCATCCGGCGGTCTTCATCTGCTCGTCGGCCACCCCGCCGGGTCCGGGCGTGCACGGCATGTCGGGGCACAACGCGGCCAAGGCCGTGTGGAGGAGGCTGAGGCAGGAATGACCAGGATCACCCTGGCCCAGGGAGACATCACCCGGCAGAGCGCCGACGCCCTCGTCAACGCGGCCAACTCCTCCCTGCTGGGCGGCGGAGGTGTCGACGGCGCGATCCACCGCCGCGGCGGCCCGGCGATCCTCGAGGACTGCCGCAAGCTGCGCGCCTCCTCCTACGGCAAGGGCCTGCCCACCGGCCAGGCGGTCGCCACCACCGCGGGCGAGCTGGACGCCCGCTGGGTGATCCACACGGTCGGCCCGGTCCACAGCGGCAGCGAGGACCGCTCCGGCCTGCTCGCCTCCTGCTACCGGGAGTCCCTGCGCGTGGCCGACGAACTCGGCGCGAAGACCGTCGCCTTCCCGGCGATCTCCACGGGCGTCTACCGCTGGCCGATGGACGACGCGGCCCGCATCGCGGTGGAGACGGTCCGCGCCACCCCCACGGCGGTGGAAGAGGTCCGCTTCGTCCTCTTCGACGACCGCGCGTACGAGGCGTTCGCCCGGCAACTGGGCTGACGCGGCGGCGCGCCCGAAGGCCCCCGTCGTTGACGGTGCGTCAGAGGCGCGCGCTAGCCTGGCCGCGCCGTGCAGCCGGTGATCGTTCACCGGCCGCGCGGCATGGAGCCGTTCCCCTTTTCCGGAGGTCGAAGCGATGCGTTTTTCCGATGGTCCCGGCGTCGAATGTGAGATCGAGATAGCCGCCGCGCCGGAGCAGGTGTGGAAGGTCGTCACGGACATCGCCACCTCGGCGAAGTACAGCCCGGAGCTGCAGGAGGTGGAGTGGCTCGACGGGGCGCGCGGGCCGGCCGTCGGCGCGCGCTTCTCCGGCCGCAACCACAACGAGAGCATCGGGGAGTGGCGCACCGTCAGCCGCATCACGGCGCTCGAGGAGCCGCGCACCTTCACCTGGGAGGTCGTCCGGCACAGCAACCCGGACGAAGAGGCGCTCGCCCTGTGGACGTACACCCTGGAGTCGGTCGCCGACGGGACGGCCACCCGGCTGCGGCACGGCATGCGCATCGGTCCCGGCCGCGGCCCGCTGCAGGAATTCGTGGAGAAGTATCCGGAGCGTGAGGAGCAGATCATCGAGGGCCGGCTCGCCCTGCTGCGCACCGGCATCGAGGCGACGCTCGCCGGTGTGAAGGCCGAGGTCGGGGCGTAGCCGTTCCGCGCCGAGGTGCCGCCGGTTCCGCGCGGCCCGAGCCGGACACGCCACGTGCCGCTGATCCTGATGGGCGAAGCGTGCCCATCAGGATCGCACAAACTCCGACAGAATCATTGATAGGAATGTGTTCGGGTTCTAGGGTGACGGGGGCTCAGTAAGCCCTCAGTCACCATGAGTTGCGTGTCGGTCGTCAGGAAGGCCCTGGTCATGCCGCACCCGAACGCGTCCCCGTCCGCCCGTCCCGAGCGCACGGTCGTCAGCCGCCGTCGTCTCCTGGAGTCCTCCGCCGCCGTGCTCGGCGCGCTCGCCCTGTCCGGACCGTCCGCCACCGCGCGTGCCGCAGGACCGCGCGAGGCAGCGGGCGACCGCCCGGAGTGGAACGGGCACATGAACCTGTTCCAGGTCGGCACCGAGCCACCGCACACCACGCTCATGCCGTACGCGAACCTCGCCCAGGCGCTGAAGGCCGACCGCACCGCCTCGCCGTACCGGCGCAGTCTCGACGGGACCTGGAAGTTCGCCTACGCCGACCGCCCCGACGACCGGGACGCCGACTTCCACCGCACCGACCTCGACGACCGGGACTGGGAGACCATCCCCGTCCCCTCCGTGTGGCAGCTGCACGGCCACGACTTCCCGATCTACGTCAACATCACCTACCCCTACTGGGGTCCCAACGGCCTCGGCGAGGAGGTGCAGCCGCCCGCCGCGCCGACCCGCTACAACCCCGTCGGCCAGTACCGGCGCACCTTCACCGTCCCCGAGGACTGGTCAGGCCGCCGCACCTTCCTGCACTTCGAGGGCGTCAAGTCCGCGCACTACGTGTGGATCAACGGACAGCTCGTCGGCTACCACGAGGACTCCTACACGCCCGCCGAGTACGACATCACCGACCATCTGAAGCCCGGCACCAACCAGATCGCCGTAGAGGTCTACCGCTACTCCGACGGCGACTGGCTGGAGGACCAGGACATGATCCGGCTGAGCGGCATCTTCCGCTCGGTCTACCTGTACTCCACGCCGAACGTGCACCTGCGCGACTTCAAGCTGGACACCCCGCTCGGCGACGGCTACCGGTCGGCGGAGCTGAAGGTGACCGCGAGCGTGCGCGACTACGCCGGTGAGGGCGGCGGCCGGTACACCGTCGAGACGATGCTGTACGACGCGGCCGGCCACCCCGTGTGGCCCCGGCCCCTGCAGCAGAGCGCCGACCTCGGCTCCGGCGGCGAGCTGACCGTACAGGCCGCCAGAGCCGTACCCGATCCGAAGCTGTGGTCGGCCGAGCGGCCGTATCTCTACACCGCCGTCCTGCGACTGCGCGACGCGGCCGGGAAGGTGACCGAGACGCTCTCGCACCGGGTGGGGCTGCGGGAGTTCGCGCTCAAGGACGGCCTGATGCGCATCAACGGGCAGCCGGTGTCCTTCCGCGGCACCAACCGCCACGAGATGCACCCCGACCGCGGCACCGCGCTCACCCGCGCCGACCTGGTGCGCGACATCGAGATCATCAAGCGGATGAACATCAACTCCGTCCGCACCTCCCACTACCCGAACAACCCGCAGTGGCTGGAACTCGCGGACGAGTACGGCCTCTACCTCGTCGACGAGACCAACCTCGAGACGCACGGCATCCGCGGCCAGTACCCCGGCAGCCACCCCGAGTGGACCGCCGCCTGCGTCGCCCGCGCGCAGAACATGGTGCACCGCGACAAGAACCACGCCTCGGTGGTCATCTGGTCCCTCGGCAACGAGGCCGGCGGCGGCAGCACGTTCTCCGCCATGCACGACTGGATCCGCTCCTACGACCCCACCCGCGTCATCCAGTACGAGGGCGACGACCGCCCCGGCGTCAGCGACATCCGCTCGGAGATGTACGACAGCCCCGCGCGCGTCGGGCAGCGGGCCGAGGACACCGCCGACACCCGGCCGTACGTGATGATCGAGTACGCCCACGCGATGGGGAACTCCAACGGCAACCTGAAGGAGTACTGGGATCTCATCCGCCGCCATGACGTCCTGCAGGGCGGCTGGATCTGGGACTTCGTCGACCAGTCGCTGAGCTGGCCGACCCCCGCGCGCACGCTCCTCACCGAGACCGGGCCGGGCCGGCTGCGCGGAGAGATCCTCGCTCCCGCCGGTTCCTTCGACCGCGCCAGGGGCCTGAGCGGCGCCACCGTCTTCGCTCGCGACGACAGTCTCGACCTCACCGGTTCGCTCACATTGGAGGCGTGGATCACCCCGCGCGTCACCGGCTACCACCAGCCGATCCTCGCCAAGGGCGACACCCAGTACGCCCTCAAACAGACCGACGGGAACCTGGAGTTCTTCATCCACAGCGCCGGCCAGTGGAACACCGCGAGCTGGGCGCTGCCCGCGGACTGGACCGGCCGCGAACACCATGTCGCCGGCGTCTTCGACGCGGACGCGGGCACGGTGACGCTGTACGTCGACGGCGCGGCGAAGGCCACGCGGACCACCACCCTGCGGCCCACCGGCACCACGGCACCGCTCTCCCTCGCCACCGACGTGGACAACATGACCCGCGAGTTCAGCGGCACGATCCGGCGGGCACGGGTCTACGCCCGTGCGCTGGGCGCCGGTGAGCTGGCCGCCGAGGGGCGCGGGCCGGGGGACGCGGGGGTGCGGTTCTGGTTCGACGCGGCCACCGTGGAACACGCCGAGGCCGAGCCGGAGGACAAGACCTTCTTCGCGTACGGCGGCGACTGGGGCGACAACCCCAACGACGGCGCCTTCGTCGCCGACGGCATCGTCACCGCCGACCGCGGCCACACCGGCAAGGCCGCCGAGGTCAAGCGGATCTACCAGGCGATCAACGCCGCCCCGGCCGGCGGCGACCCGCGCCGGGTGACGCTCACCAACGAGTATCTGTTCACCAACGTCCGTGCATTCGACGGAAGTTGGTCCCTGCTCGCCGACGGCGTCGTGGTGCAGAAGGGGAAGCTGAGCCGCGACCAGCTGGACCTGGCTCCCCTCGCGCACAAGGACGTCACCGTGCCGCTGACCCTGCCGGCGAGCCCCGCGCCCGGCACGGAGTACTTCCTCCGGCTGTCCTTCACCACCAAGGAGGCCACGCCCTGGGCGAAGGCCGGCTTCGAAGTGGCCCGGCAGCAGATCCCCCTCGACGCCGGCAGCCCCGCGGTGACCCCGGTCCCGCTGAGCACCGTCCCGGCGCTGCGGTACAGCGACACGGCGGAGTCCGTCACCGTCACCGGCGACGACCTCACCGTCGTCGTCGACAAGCGCACCGGCCTGATCACCTCCTACGAGGCCGCCGGAATGCGCCTGCTCACCTCCGGGCCGGTGCCCAACCACTGGCGCGCACCCACCGACAACGACCGCGGCAACGGCCAGCACACCCGCAACCAGACCTGGCGCGACGCGGGCGCCCGCCGTGCCGTGACCGGTGTGACCGTGCGGCCCCTGCGCGACCGCGCCGTCGAGATCAAGGTGGCCGGCACCCTGCCCACGACGGTGGCATCGGCGTACTCCACCACCTACACCGTGTTCGGCAACGGCGAGATCCGCGTCGACCACACCCTGCATCCGGGCGCCGCGAGCCTGCCGTACATCCCGGAGGTCGGCACGATGCTGTTCCTGCCGGAGCGGCTGGAGCACCTGCACTACTACGGGCGCGGCCCCGAGGACAACTACTGGGACCGCAAGGACGGCACCGACGTCGGTCTGTACTCCGGCACCGTCTCCGAGCAGTGGACCTCGTACATCCGCCCCCAGGAGAACGGCAACAAGACCGACGTGCGCTGGGCCGCCCTCACGGACGGCGCCGGCCGCGGCCTGCTGGTGGCGGGAGAGCCGCTGATCGAGGTCAACGCGTCCCACTTCACCCCGGAGGACCTGTCCCTCGGCGTCCGCCACGACTACCAGCTCAGCCCCCGCAAGGAGGTCGTCCTGCGGGTCAACCACCGCCAGATGGGCGTCGGCGGAGACAACAGCTGGGGCGCCCACACCCACGACGCGTACAAACTCTTCGCCGACCGCGACTACACGTACACCTACCGCCTGCGGCCCGTCACGGACGTGAACCTGGCGACGGCACTGTCGCGGCGACCGACCGCAGCCGGCTGACCCGGGCGGCCTCCAGGGTGAAGGCCTTCTCCGTCACGTCGTGGCAAGGAGCAAGATCACACCCCTGGTCCGGGTGAGATGTGTGATCGGCGTGGCGGGGAGGCTGTGGGGGAGAAAGAATCCGTGGGTCAGCACTTCACGGCACACCCGAAAAGGAAGTCCTCATGGTCGAGCAGGACGAGCGCTTCGACGTCGTGGTCCTCGGCGCGGGCCCCGGCGGCTACGTCGCCGCGATCCGCGCCGCCCAGCTGGGCAAGCGCGTCGCCGTCGTCGAGGAGAAGTACTGGGGCGGCGTCTGCCTGAACGTCGGCTGCATCCCCACCAAGGCGCTGCTGCGCAACGCCGAGCTCGCGCGCATCGTCACCCGTGAGGCGAAGACCTTCGGCATCAAGTCGGACAGCCCCATCTCCTTCGACTACGGCGAGGCCTTCGGCCGCAGCCGCCGCGTCGCCGACGGCCGGGTCAAGGGCGTCCACTACCTGATGAAGAAGAACAAGATCACGGAGTTCGACGGCCGGGGCACCTTCCTCGACGCGAACACCCTCCAGGTCGCCGACTACGACGGCAACACGCGCACGATCGGCTTCGACAACTGCATCATCGCCACCGGCGCCACCCCCAAGCTGCTGCCCGGCACCAAGCGCACCGCGCGCGTGGTGACGTACGAGGAGCAGATCCTCGCCGAGGACCTCCCGCAGTCGATCGTCATCGCGGGCGCCGGCGCGATCGGCATCGAGTTCGCCTACGTGCTGCACAACTACGGCGTGAAGGTCACCATCGTCGAGTTCCTGGACCGCGTCGCCCCGCTGGAGGACGCCGAGGTCTCCGCCGAGCTGCCAAGCAGTACCGCAAGCTCGGCATCGACGTGCTCACCTCCACCCGCGTGGACGCCATCGACGAGTCCGGCCCCCAGGTCCGCGTCACCGTCACCGCCAAGGACGGCTCCCAGCAGGTGCTGGAGGCCGACAAGGTGCTCCAGGCCATCGGCTTCGCCCCGAACGTCGAGGGCTACGGCCTGGAGAACACCGGCGTCAAGGTCACCGACCGCGGCGCGATCGACGTCGACGGCCGCTGCCGCACCTCCGTGCCGCACATCTACGCCATCGGCGACGTCACCGCCAAGCTGATGCTGGCGCACGCCGCCGAGGCCATGGGCGTGGTCGCCGCCGAGACCATCGCGGACGCCGAGACCATGGAGCTGGAGTACGTGATGATCCCGCGCGCCACCTACTGCCAGCCCCAGATCGCCAGCTTCGGCTACACCGAGGCCCAGGCCCGCGACCTCGGCTACGACGTGAAGGTGGCCAAGTTCCCCTTCACCGCGAACGGCAAGGCGCACGGCCTCGGTGACTCCACCGGCTTCGTCAAGCTGATCAGCGACGCCAAGTACGGCGAGCTGATCGGCGGCCACCTCATCGGCCCCGACGTCACCGAGCTGCTGCCCGAGCTGACCCTGGCCCAGCAGTGGGACCTCACCGTCCACGAGGTCGCCCGCAACGTCCACGCCCACCCGACGCTGGGCGAGGCGGTCAAGGAGGCCGTCCACGGACTCGCCGGCCACATGATCAACTTCTAGCGCGCGTCCGTCCGGCTTCCGGCGCGCCGCACCGGTGCTCGCCCCACCCGGGCGAGCACCGGCCCCAGCGCCAGCAGCACCGCCAGCGCGGCGTACCCGTACGTCAGGGTCGCCGCCGACGCCACCCCCGCGACCAGCAACGGCCCGCCCGCGTCGCCCAGTTCCCGCCCCAGCTCCGCCGCCCCCATGGTCTGCCCCAGCCGCTCCTTCGGCGTCCCCGCGGCCAGCGCGGCGAACCCCAGCGGTGTGACCAGCCCGGTGCCGACCCCGATCAGCGCGGCGGCGAGCAGCACCCCCGTGAGCCCCGGCAGCATCGCGCACCCCGCCCCGGCCGCCGCCAGCAGCAGCCCCGCGCCCAGCCCGGCCCCCGTGCGCAGCCGCCCGGCGTCCAGTGCCCGCCCGGCCCGCGGCTGCACGACGGCCGCGCACGCCGCCAGCACCGACACCGCCGCGCCCGTCGCCACCGGCCCGAGCCCGGCCGCCCGCCCGGACACCGGCAGGAAACCCACCCCGACCGACAGCGCGGCCGTCGCCCCCGCCAGCGCCGCCGTAGGCACCAGGAACACCGGATCGGCAAGCCGCCGCGCCAGATCCAGCACCGTCTGCCGCTCCTTGGGCAGCGGCGGTACGACCGGCACGGCCACCCACGCCCACAGCGCGACCCCGGCGCCGAGCACCGCGAGCACCCCGAACAGCAGCCGCAGCCCCCCGGCCCAGACCAGCAGCCCGCCCAGCAGCGGGCCCAGCGTGTAGCCGACGGACTTGAAGAAGCCGTAGCTGCCGAAGGCACGCCCCTGCCCCACCGCCGGGTTCAGCCGGGACACCAGCGCCGACGCCGACGGCGAGAAGGCGGAGGCCGCCGCGCCCTGACCGAGCCGCGCCGCCCACAGCCAGCCGGGGCGGTCCACGGCGACGTACAGCGCGGACGCGGCCGCGAAGGCGAGCAGCCCGCCCAGCAGCACCGGGCGCGCCCCGACCCGGTCGGCCAGCGTGCCGAACAGCGGCTTGAGCAGCACCTCCGCGCCGTCGTACAGCGCGAGCAGCCCGCCGAGGACCAGCAGGGAGGTGACCGCGTCCGCGTCGGCCGCGCCGAGGTTGGCCGCGATGCCGTGCGCGCCGAAGGCGGTGGTGAAGCCGGCCGCGTACAGCGGCCACATCGCCCGGCGCGGCGCCGGCTCACCCGGCGGCGTCACCGCTGCCCGACCGGGTGTGCTCCGCGTGCCGGCCGGCGGGTGGGGACGACACCATGGGCCATGGCCGTATCGTAACGACGCCGCGGCATCCGGTGAACGCGTCCGGCAGCGATCGGTCCCGGCGCAGCCCACGCCGCGTCGATGTCGGATTCCCGCCAGCCCGGGCCCCGTGCGTGGCCGATGCTGGAGGCATGCAGAACGGGATGCACACCGACCGGGAGCGGTGCGTGCGCGCCGTCCAGTCCAAGGACGCGCGCTTCGACGGCTGGTTCTTCACCGCCGTCCTGACCACCGGCATCTACTGCCGGCCCAGCTGCCCGGCCGTGCCGCCGAAACCCGAGAACATGACCTTCCACCCGAGCGCGGCCGCCTGCCAGCAGGCCGGTTTCCGCGCCTGCAAGCGCTGCCGCCCCGACACCAGCCCCGGCTCACCCGAGTGGAACCAGCGCGCCGACCTCACTGCCCGCGCCATGCGGCTGATCGCCGACGGCGTCGTGGACCGTGAGGGCGTGCCCGGCCTCGCCGCCCGCCTCGGCTACAGCACCCGCCAGGTCGAACGCCAACTGCTCGCCGAACTGGGCGCGGGACCCCTCGCCCTGGCCCGCGCCCAGCGCGCCCAGACCGCGCGCCTGCTCATCGAGACGACACAGCTGCCGATGGCGGACATCGCCTTCGCCGCCGGCTTCTCCTCCATCCGCACCTTCAACGACACCGTCCGCGAGGTCTTCGCCCTCGCCCCGAGCGACCTGCGCGCCCATGCGCCGAAGAGCGCCGCGCCGGCCGCCCCCGGCACCCTGTCGCTGCGCCTGCCGTTCCGGGCCCCGCTGAACCCCGACAACCTCTTCGGGCACCTCGCCGCGACCGCCGTACCCGGCGTGGAGGAGTGGCGGGACGGCTCCTACCGGCGCACGCTGCGGCTGCCGTACGGGCACGGCATCGCCGCCCTCACCCCGCGCCCAGACCACATCGCCTGCCGCCTCACCCTCACCGACCTGCGCGACCTCACCGTCGCGATCAGCCGCTGCCGCCGTCTGCTCGACCTGGACGCCGACCCGGTCGCCGTCGACGACGCGCTGCGCATCGATCCGCTGCTCGCGCCCCTGGTCGACAAGGCGCCCGGGCGGCGCGTGCCGCGTACGGTCGACGAGGCGGAGTTCGCCGTGCGGGCCGTGCTCGGGCAGCAGGTGTCCACCGCGGCCGCCCGCACCCACGCCGCCCGGCTCACCACGGCGCACGGCGAGCCGGTCACCGACCCGGAGGGCGGCCTGACCCATCTCTTCCCGTCCCCGCGGGCCCTCGCGGCGGTGGACCCCGAGACCCTGGCGATGCCCCGCACCCGCCGCACCACGCTCACCACCCTGGTCCGTCACCTGGCCGACGGCTCCCTCCATCTGGGCGTCGAGAGCGACTGGGCCGAGACCCGAGCCCGCCTGCTGGACCTGCCCGGCTTCGGCCCCTGGACCGTCGACGTCATCGCCATGCGCGCCCTCGGCGACCCCGACGCCTTCCTCCCCACCGACCTCGGCATCCGGCGCGCGGCCGCCGAGCTGGGCCTGCCCGCCACTCCGGCCGCCCTCACCGCCCGCGCGACGGCCTGGCGCCCGTGGCGGGCGTACGCCGTGCAGTACCTGTGGGCGACCGACGACCACCCCATCAACTTCCTGCCCGTGTGAGGACGTTCATGAAGCAGCACACCGTCATCGACAGCCCGTGCGGCCCGCTCACCCTCGTCGCCGACGACGGCGTCCTGTGCGGGCTGTACATGACCGCACAGCGCCACCGCCCGCCCGAGGAGACCTTCGGCGACCGCGACCCGACCCCGTTCGCCGAGGCGGAGGAGCAGCTCAAGGCGTACTTCGCGGGTCAGTTGAGGGAGTTCACCCTCGAACTGCGCCTGCACGGCACGCCGTTCCAGCGCAGTGTGTGGGAACAGCTGCGAGCCATCCCGTACGGCGAGCGGCGCACCTACGGCGAGCTGGCCGCCGCCCTCGGTGCCCCGAGTGCCTCCCGCGCGGTCGGCCTCGCCAACGGCAAGAACCCGATCGGCATCATCGTCCCCTGTCACCGTGTCGTCGGCGCGGACGGCGGCCTCACCGGCTACGGCGGCGGCCTGCCCCGCAAGCGCCAACTGCTGGACTTCGAAGGCGGTGCGGCGCTGTTCTGACCGCCGTGCGCATGTGCTGTGCAGATTCACCGCAGACCCCCCTGGACCGGCCGGTAACCCTCCGCATGCGTGTTTGGATCTTTCGGCAGCCAGTACGAAAGGGAACAGTCATGAACTCCGTTTACCAGGTCGAGACCGCCGAGATCTCCGAGGCCGAACTCGACAACGTCGCCGGTGGTCTCGCCGTGCACGCCGGTGGGGGCCTCGGCGCCGGGCTCGCCGTCGGCGCCGCCGGCACCGGCGAGGCGTGCCTGCAGGCCGAGTCCTGCGTCGAGATCGCGCTCTGACCGACGGCTGACGCCCGTGACCTTCGACTGCTCCGGAACCGGTGTGGTCGAAGGCCGCGGGCGTCACCCGTTCTCGCCGCCGCCGATCCGGCGGAGCAGCGCGGGCAGGGCCGTACCGATGGGCTCGCGGATCACCTCGTCCGCCGGCTCGTCGTACGGCGTCGGCTCGGCGTTGACGATGATCAGCCGCGCCCCGTGGTCGGCGGCGACACCCGCGAGCCCGGCCGCCGGCTGCACCTGGAGAGAGGTGCCGACGGCGATGAACACCTGGCACGCCTTGCTGATCGCGGCCGCCTCACCGAGCACCATCGGGTCGAGCCGCTCGCCGAACATGACGGTCGCCGGCTTCAGGATGCCGCCGCAGTCCCGGCAGGGCGAATCCTCCTCACCGGCGTCGACCCGCGCGAGCGCGTCCTGCATCGAACCGCGCGCATGACACGCGGTGCACACCACGCTGCGGGCGCTGCCGTGCAGTTCGAGCACCTTGCGGGCGGGCATCCCGGCCAGCTGGTGCAGCCCGTCCACGTTCTGCGTGATCACCCGCACCGGCACCCCGGCCCGCTCCAGCTCCGCGACGGCCCGGTGCGCGGCGTTGGGCCGCGCCTGGAGCGCGCCGTTCTCGCGCCGCATCCGCCAGGAGCGCCGCCGGATCTCCGGATCCGCCATGTAGTACGAGTAGGTCACGAGTTTCTCGGCGTCCGGATCGCGCCGCCACAGCCCCCGGGGGCCGCGGTAGTCGGGGATGCCGGAGTCGGTCGAGATGCCCGCGCCACTGAGAATCGCTACGAGGGGCCTGGTCATGGGCCGAGACTAGGACGCCCGCCGGTTCAGGAGCGAGCGAGTATCCGCGCGGCGTCCGAGCGGGGAAGGCCCGGACCGGGGGCGGCGATAACCGGTCGTCCGGGAGCAGGTGGCCGCGTTAGCTTGGCCCGATGTCCGAGCTGACGACCGACCGGCTTCTGCTGCGCCACTGGCGCGCGTCCGACCTCCCCCCGTGGGCGGCCATGAACGCCGACGCCGAGGTCCGCGCCTACTTCCCCGACGTCCTCACTCCCGAGCGGAGCGACGCGTCCGTGGCGCGTTTCCAGGCCGACCTCGACCGGCGGGGCTGGGGCTGGTGGGCGGTCGAGGTGCGGGCCACCGGCGCGTTCATCGGATTCGCCGGGCTGGACCCGGTGGAGGAGGACATGCCGTTCACCGGCGTGGAGGCCGGGTGGCGGCTGGCCCGCCCGGCGTGGGGGCACGGCTACGCCACCGAGGCCGCCCGCGCGGTGCTGGACTTCGGCTTCGCGCGTCTCGGGCTCCCGGAGATCCTCGCGGTGACCGCGGCCGCCAACGTCCGCTCGCAGGCCGTCATGCGCCGGCTCGGCATGACCCACGACCCGGCAGATGACTTCGACGACCCGGGCGTGCCCGACGGCCCACTGCGCCGGAGCGTCGTGTACCGCCTCCCCGCCCCCTCCGCGCACCGCTGAGGATGCTCCCCGGAACACATTCCCCGCGCGGACGCTCGGTGTTAGGGTCCGCGCATGGCCAAGGTCACCGTCTCGCTCGACGCCGAACTCGTCGTCGAGGTCATGGTCCTCGCGGGCGTGGGCAGCCCCCAGGACGCCGTCGAGCTGGTCGTGCGCGACTACGTCGAGCGCGGCCACCGCACCGAGGCCCGCACCGCGACCCCGGACGAGGCGCTGCGCGAGGTGGACGTCAAGCCCCGGCACACCGACGGCTGAGCACGCCGCCGCTCACCCGACCCGGTGGCCGTTCTCCAGCTCGGCCGTGCCGGAGCCCTCCGCCAGGACGTCGAGGGCGACCAGGACACGACGGCCCAGGGCGTCGAGGAGGTGGTCGGCCAGCTCCTCGCGCGGCACCAGCCGCCAGGACAGCAGTTCCTCCTCCTGCAGGCGGATCGCCTTGAGGTCGTCCTCGGTCAGCACACCGCCGTCGTACAGATAGGCCACCAGCGGCGGGCGGCCCGGGCCGTGCACCCAGTCCACGGCGAGCAGCCGGCCCAGCGGCCGGTCCAGACCGATCTCCTCCAGCGTCTCGCGCCGCGCACCCTGCCGCGGCGTCTCACCGTCGTCGGACTCGATCGTCCCGCCCGGCAGCGCCCACCCCTCGCGGTAGTTGGGCTCCACCAGCAGCACCCGGCCCTCGGCATCCCGGAACAGCGCGGCGGCCCCGGCCAGCACGCGCGGGAGGGAGGCGATGTACGTCGCGAAGTCAGCTGTGGTCATCCAGGAAGGGTAACCAGCCTTCGCGCGCGTCAGACCTCCGTTCCGGCCAGCCGCAACGTCCGCTCGGCCAGCTCGCTGATCCGCACCCCGTCGAAGCCGAACACCGCACTGCGCACAGTGTCCTCCAGGGGCTCCTTCCACTGCGCCGGGATCGCCGCGGCACCCGCCAGCACCCCGGCCACCGACCCCGCCGTCGCCCCGTTGGAGTCGGTGTCCAGGCCACCGCGCACGGTGAGCGCGATGGTGCGGGAGAAGTCCCCGTCGCCGTAGAGCAGGCCCGCGGTGAGCACCGCGGCGTTGGGCACGGTGTGGATCCAGCCCAGCCCGGCGGTCTCCTCCTCGACCGTGGCCAGGGTGTCCTCCCAGGGCAGCCGCGTCTCGTGCAGCGACATCACCCGCCGTACGGTCCGGGCCAGCCGGCTGCTCGCCGGTACGACCGCCAGCGCGCTCTCCAGCGCGTCCCGCACGCCGGGCGCGCCGAACGCGGCGGAGATCAGCGCGGCCGCGAACATCGCGCCGTACACGCCGTTGCCGGTGTGCGACAGCACCGCGTCCCGGCGGGCCAGCAGGGCCGCGCGGCGCGGGGCGCCGGGACAGGTCCAGCCGAAGACGTCGGCGCGGATCAGCGCACCGATCCACTCCTGGTAGGGGTTGTCGAAGGTCGCCGTCAGCGGCGGCTTGAGCCCGTTGGCGAGATTGCGGTACGCCGCCCGCTCCGCCGTGAACGTCTGCAGGTACGGCAGTCGCAGCAGCCACAGGTCGCCAACCTGCTCGGTGCTGAAGGCGAAGCCGTACGTCTCCAGCAGGTGCAGACCGAGGATCGCGTAGTCGATGTCGTCGTCACGGCAGCTGCCGTGGATGCGGCCGCGCACGCAGTCGCGCCACTCGGGGCGCAGCGGCGGATCGTGCTCACCGCCGTCCGCGGGCTCGGGCAGGTAGTCGGTCAGCGGGAGCGCGGCGGCCCGCCGCAGATAGCGGTCGATGCGGTCCCGGGTCCACACCTCGCCCTGCTCCACCGGCTTGCCGAGCATGTTGCCCGCGATCCGGCCCAGCCAGCCTCCGAGGATGTGGTCGGCCAGTTCCGGTCTCGTGCCCACAGCGGTCATGGGGGAGGGGTACCCGCTCGCGGCCGGGTCTGCGCAGGCAGCGGGCGTTCCAGGGAGCGGGCGGGGCATGACGCCGGGGGTGTCCTCCGGTTATGGTCGCAGCGGCGCGACTGGCCCCGACGTGCGTCGGGCCCGGAGAGCAAGGGGATAGCAAGGTGGCGGACGCTGCTGTGGAGGGCACCCGGCGGGTGCTCGTTGCCGCGGACAAGTTCAAGGGCTCGCTGACGGCGGTGGAGGTCGCCCAGCGGGTGACGGCCGGGCTGCGGCGGGTCGTACCCGGCGTGGAGGTCGAGACCCTCCCCGTCGCGGACGGCGGTGACGGCACGGTCGCGGCCGCCGTCGCGGCCGGTTTCGAACGCCGGGAGGTCCGGGTCACCGGCCCGCTCGGCGAGCCGGTCACGGCTGCCTTCGCCCTGCGCGACGGCACCGCGGTGGTGGAGATGGCCGAGGCCTCGGGCCTGCAGCTGCTCCCGGCGGGCGTCTTCGCCCCCCTGACCGCCACCACCTACGGCTCCGGCGAGGTGCTGAAGGCCGCCCTCGACGCGGGCGCCCGCACCATCGTCTTCGGCGTGGGCGGCAGCGCCACCACCGACGGCGGCGCCGGCATGCTGGCCGCGCTGGGCGCGGTCTTCCTGGACGCCGACGGCGAGCCGGTCGGTCCGGGCGGCGGCGCCCTGGCGGACCTCGCCTCGGCCGACCTGTCGGGCGTGGACCCCCGCTTCGCCGACGTGGAATTCGTCCTCGCCAGTGACGTGGACAACCCGCTCACCGGCCCCAAGGGCTGCGCGGCGGTGTACGGACCGCAGAAGGGCGCCTCCGAGGAGGACGTGGCGACCCTCGACGCGGCCCTCGCCCACTACGCGCAGGTACTGGAGAAGGCCATCGGCCCCAGGGCCGCCGAACTCGCCGCGTCGCCGGGCGCCGGCGGCGCGGGCGGCATCGGCTATGGCGCCCTGCTGCTCGGCGCGAGCTTTCGCCCCGGCATCGAGCTGATGCTGGACGTGCTCGGCTTCGCCCCGGCCCTGGAGCGGGCCACGCTGGTGATCACCGGCGAGGGCTCCCTGGACGAGCAGACCCTGCACGGCAAGGCCCCGGCGGGCGTCGCTGCGGCGGCGCGGGCGGCGGACAAGGAGGTCGTCGCGGTCTGCGGCCGCCTCGCCCTCCCGCACGAGGCCCTGGGCCGCGCCGGCATCCGCCGCGCGTACCCCCTGACGGAGATCGAGCCGGACGTCGCGAAGTGCATCGCGGACGCGGGCCCGATCCTGGAGCGGGTGGCGGAACAGATCGCGAAGGACTACCTGAGCTGAGCCTTGGGGAACCGGACCCCGGAGTCGGTGACCCCGGCGCGGGGCACGGGCCCGGCGTCGGCGACTGCGGGCCCGGGGCTCTCGTCCTCCAGTGGTGTCTGGGGGCCCGGGGCCCTCGTCTTCCGGCGGTGACTGGGGCCCCGGAGCTCTCGTCTTCCGGCGGTGCTGCCGGCCTGGGGCCGTCGTCCTCCGGGGGGCGCCTGCGGGCCCGGGGCCCTCGGCCTGCGGCGGTGACTGCGGGCCTGGAGGCCTCGTCTTCCGGCGGTGACTGCGGCCCGGAGCCCTCGCCCTCCGGCGCGGACTGGGGCCCCCGGCCCTCGTCCTCCGGCGGTGACTGCAGGCCCAGAGCCCACGTCCTCCGGCGGCGACCCCGGGGACGCGTCCTCACCGACGCCGTCCCCGGGGTCGCCGTTCTCTCGGCGCCGCCCCGGCCGCCGGACGCTGTCCGGGCGCCGCCCCGTCGCCGTTCCCGGGCGCCGTGCTCGGGGCCGCCTGGGCTCACTGTCGGCGGGCGCTGTCCCGGGTGCCGTCCCGGGGTGCCGGGCGCTGCCCCGGGGTGCCGTGGCTCCGGGTGACGCCCGCGGTCGCTGCCGGCGGGGTCAAGCACAGGGCCCGCACTGTGCTTGCGCCGGCTCCGGGCCCGGCTCGTGCACATCGGCTCCGCATCCCGCTCGCCGAACTCCGTCACGGCGCCGCGCCACGGGCGCCGTCCCGGGCCGTGGGGCGCCCCCGGGCGCTGCCCCGGGGTGCCGTGGCTCCCGGTGACGCCCGCGGTCGCTGCCGGCGGGGTCTGCACCGTGCTTGCGCCGGCTCCGGGCCCGGCTCGTGCGCATCGGCTCCGCAGCCCGCTCGCCGAACTTTGTCACGGCGCCGCGCCACGGGCGCCGTCCCGGGCCGTGGGGCGCCGCACCCGGCCCGGGCCCTTCCACCGGCGCCCACCCGTCCGACCCTCCACGGCACCTTCCAGCCGAACGAGACCGGCGGGTGGGAAACCCTCACGGGGGTCTGTGGGCGGAGCCCCCAGGACAGCGACCCCCGCACCGGCCACGCACACGGCAAAGGGCCCCGAACCCAACGGTCCGGGGCCCTTCAAGAACGCCGTTACGGAAGCTGCGCGGCACGCGCCTCGCGCCGATTGTCGCGGAAGTTGTTCACCCGCCGCGCCGTGGCGAAGAGCGGGATCACCGCCCCCGTCACCAGCTGCAGCGCGCACCCGCTCTGCAGCAGCAGCTGCCCGCTCGGTGCGCCGAAGGCCCACGCGGCCAGCAAACCCATGCTGAGCACGATCCAGGAGAGCATCGCCACCGCGAGACGCCCGCGCGGCTTGGGGTACTCCACGCGGCTCACCATCAGCCACGCCGTACCGATGATCGCCAGCAGCGTCGCCGCGAACGGCAGCTCCAGCAGCACGATCGCCACGACCGTGAGCGCCCCGAAGGGGCTCGGCATGCCCTGGAACATGCCGTCCTTCATCGTCACGCACGAGAAGCGCGCCAGCCGCAGCACGACCGCCAGCAGAACGACGATCGCGCCGACCGCGGCCACTCTCTGGTGGGCGTCGTCGGCGACCATGCCGTAGACCAGGACGAAGTACGCCGGGGCCAGGCCGAAGCTGATCAGGTCGGACAGGTTGTCCAGTTCCGCGCCCATGGGGGAGGAGCGCAGCTTGCGCGCCACCAGGCCGTCGAACAGGTCGAAGACCGCCGCGCAGAGCATCAGGATGACCGCCGTGGCCGCGCTGTGGCGAGCCATGCCGGACTCCTGGCTGCCGGTCAGGTGCGGGATCAGGATGCCGGTGGTGGTGAAGTACACCGCCATGAAGCCGCACGTGGCGTTACCGAGGGTGAGGGTGTCCGCTATTGAGAGGCGGAGGGAGAGAGGCATCTCCTCCTCGTCCTCCTCGGCCGCCTCGGGCACCCAGCCCGACTGAGTCTGCGGATCAATCACGGTCAATGCGAGTCACCCCAGCCACGGTCTTCTGACCGACCTCGACCGCGACCTCCACACCCTCCGGCAGGTAGAGGTCGACACGCGAGCCGAAGCGGATCAGCCCGATCCGGTCGCCCTGCTCGACCTTCGTCCCCTGCGGGATGTACGGCACGATGCGACGGGCCACCGCGCCGGCGATCTGGATCATCTCGATGTCGCCGAGTTCGGTGTCGAAATGCCAGACTACGCGCTCGTTGTTCTCGCTCTCCTTGTTGAAAGCCGGAACAAAGCCCCCGGGGATGTGCTCGACCGACGTCACGGTGCCGGCCAGCGGGGCGCGGTTCACGTGGACGTTGAGCGGGCTCATGAAGATCGCGACGCGAGTCCGCCCGTCCTTCCACGGCATGATGCTCTGCACCACGCCGTCGGCCGGGGAGATGACCCGGCCCTGGGCGATCTCGCGCTCGGGGTCGCGGAAGAACCACAGCATCCCCGCCGCGAGCGCGGTGGCGGGAACGGCGACGGCCCTGGCGGCGCCGGAGCGGCGCGCCCGGGCGAGGCTGAGGGCTGCGGTGGCGACGGTCGGGAGAAGCCACGGCGATGCTCCGCGCGCGAGGCGTACGCCGGCTCGGCTGTCGCGAGGTGCAGAGGTTTGGCTGTGGGGCATGGATGACCTTCGTAGCGGATGATGCCGCGCTTCAGGAGGGGGACGGCGGCCTTCCGCGATCGTAGCGGTTCACGGGCACAACTGGGTAAGGCAGGAAGCCGAGTCGGCGTCCGAAGAGTGCCTACGGGGTGTGATCTTCCTCCCGGAGATAACACCCCGTACCCGGACAATCAGCCCTGGAACCGATACTCTTCGAGCAGTCTGCGCCCGATGATCATTTTCTGGATCTCGGCGGTACCTTCACCGATGAGCAGCATCGGGGCCTCACGGTAGAGGCGCTCGATCTCGTACTCCTTGGAGAAGCCGTAGCCGCCGTGGATCCGGAAGGCATCCTCCACGACCTCCTTGCAGTACTCGGAGGCGAGGTACTTCGCCATCCCTGCCTCGAGGTCGTTTCGTTCACCGGAGTCCTTTTTGCGCGCTGCGTTCACCATCATCGCATGCGCGGCCTCCACCTTGGTGGCCATCTCGGCGAGCTTGAACTGGATCGCCTGGTGCTGGGCGATCGGCTTGCCGAACGTGTGGCGCTGCTGCGCGTACTGCACGCCCAGCTCGAAGGCGCGCTGGGCGACACCGCAGCCACGCGCCGCGACGTTGACGCGGCCGACCTCGACGCCGTCCATCATTTGGTAAAAACCTCGGCCGGTGACCCCGCCGAGCACCCGGTCGGCCGGAATGCGCAGGCCGTCCATGATCAGCTCGGTGGTGTCGACACCCTTGTAGCCCATCTTGTCGATCTTGCCCGGGATGGTCAGGCCGGGGCGGACCTCACCGAAGCCGGGCTCCTTCTCGACGAGGAACGTGGTCATCGACTTGTGCGGGGCCGTGCCCTCGGGGTGTCCTTCGTCACTGCGGACGAGGACGGCCACGAGCGAGGAGGTGCCGCCGTTGGTCAGCCACATCTTCTGGCCGTTCAGGACGTACTCGTCGCCGTCCTTCACCGCCTTCGACGTGATGGCCGACACGTCGGAGCCCAGGGCCGGCTCCGACATCGAGAAGGCGCCGCGGATGTCGCCGGCCGCCATCCTCGGCAGGAAGTGCTCCTTCTGCTCCTGCGTGCCGTGCTGCTTGAGCATGTACGCCACGATGAAGTGCGTGTTGATGATGCCGGAGACACTCATCCAGCCGCGGGCGATCTCCTCCACGCACAGGGCGTAGGTGAGCAGCGACTCGCCCAGACCCCCGTACTCCTCGGGGATCATCAGACCGAAGAGACCGAGCTCCTTGAGCCCGTCGACGATCTGCTGCGGGTACTCGTCACGGTGCTCCAGCTCCGTCGCGACAGGAATGATCTCCTTGTCGACAAAGTCCCGGACGGTGGAGAGGATCTCCTGCTGGACGTCGGTCAGACCGGCGGTCTGGGCGAGACGGGCCATGGCTTACTTCTCCTGCTCCTTGAGCTCGGGGCGGCCGGGCTGCTCGCCGCCGCGCTCCTTGATGTACGTCTCGGTCGGCACCATGACCTTGCGGCGGAAGACGCACACCAGGGTGCCGTCCTGCTTGTAGCCCTTGGTCTCGACGTAGACGATGCCGCGGTCGTTCTTCGACTTCGACGGCCACTTGTCCAGCACGGTCGTCTGGCCGTAGATCGTGTCGCCGTGGAAGGTCGGCGCCACGTGCT
The DNA here is from genome assembly GCF_040656475.1 of Streptomyces sp. NPDC049915. NCBI lineage: Bacteria > Bacillati > Actinomycetota > Actinomycetes > Kitasatosporales > Streptomycetaceae > Streptomyces > Streptomyces sp. NPDC049915. The sequence goes on along the minus strand of NZ_JBFAMH010000001.1, from coordinate 213,881 downwards.
TGAGCGACTCGATCTCCAGGTTGGCGATCGCCTTGCCGGAGATGTCCGGCACGCTCATGCCGAGCAGCAGGGAGTAGATGTAGTTCCCGACGACGACGTTCTTGCCGAAGTCCGTCGTCTTCTCCGCATAGTTGGTGTCCATGTGGAGCGGGTGGTGGTTCATGGTGAGGAGACAGAACAGGTGGTCGTCGTACTCCGTGACCGTCTTGCCCGGCCAGTGCTTGTACGTCGCCCCGACCTCGAACTCCTCGTAGGTGCGCCCGAACTGCATGCTCACGCCTCCGGAATCTCGAACTTGCTGGTGCGCTGCATGCCGGCGGCGCGCCCCTTGCCGGAGATCACGAGCGCCATCTTGCGGCTGGCCTCGTCGATCATCTCGTCGCCGAGCATCGCGGAGCCCTTCTTGCCGCCCGCCTCGGACGTGTAGTAGTCGTACGCGTCCAGGATCAGCTCGGCGTGGTCGTAGTCCTCCTGCGAGGGCGAGAAGATCTCGTTGGACGCCTCGACCTGGCCCGGGTGCAGCACCCACTTGCCGTCGAAACCGAGGGCGGCGGCGCGCTGGGCGACCTCGCGGTAGCCGTCGATGTTGCGGATCTGCAGGTAGGGGCCGTCGATCGCCTGGAGGTTGTTGGCGCGGGCGGCCATCAGGATCTTCATCAGGATGTAGTGGTAGGCGTCCGCCGGGTAGCCGGGCGGCTGCTCGCCCACGACGAGCGACTTCATGTTGATCGACGCCATGAAGTCGGCCGGGCCGAAGATGATCGTCTCGACGCGCGGGGAGGCCTGCGCGATCGCGTTGACGTTGTTCAGGCCCTGCGCGTTCTCGATCTGCGCCTCGATGCCGATCTTGCCGACCTCGAAGCCCATCGTCTTCTCGATCTGCGTCAGCAGCAGGTCGAGGGCGACGATCTGCTCGGCGCTCTGCACCTTCGGCAGCATGATGCAGTCGAGGTTCTGGCCGGCGCCCTCGACCACCGTCACGACGTCCCGGTAGGTCCACTCGGTCGTCCAGTCGTTGACGCGGACCACGCGCGTCTTGCCGGTCCAGTCACCCTCGTTGAGGAACTTGACGATGGTGTGCCGCGCCTCGGGCTTGGCGAGCGGCGCGCACGCGTCCTCCAGGTCGAGGAAGACCTGGTCGGCGGGGAGGCCCTGGGCCTTCTCCAGGAAGCGCGGGTTCGAGCCCGGCACCGCCAGGCAGGAACGCCGCGGGCGAAGGCGGTTGACAGGCGTGGTCATGCGGGGACCTCCAGGGGGTCGAGCTTGTTCGCTGTCCGGATCTCGTCGACGATGCGGCCGATGATCCCGGTGATGTCGAAGTCCTTCGGGGTGAAGACGGCGGCCACTCCGGCGGCCCTGAGCTGCGCGGCGTCCCCGCTGGGGATGATGCCACCTGCGATCACGGGTATATCTGTGGCACCGGCCACACGCAGCCGGTCCAGCACGTCCGGCACCAGCTGCGCGTGCGAGCCGGACAGGATGGACAGCCCCACCGCGTGCACGTCCTCGGCCAGGGCCGCGTCCACGATCTGCTCGGGCGTGAGCCGGATGCCCTGGTAGACCACCTCGAACCCGGCGTCACGGGCGCGCACCGCGATCTGCTCGGCGCCGTTGGAGTGCCCGTCCAGGCCCGGCTTGCCGACCAGGAAGCGGAGCTTGCCGACGCCGAGGTCCTTCGCTGTCAGGTCGACCTTGCGGCGCACCTCGGACATGGCCGAGCCCTCTTCGGCGGGGACCGCCACCGGCGCCGACGACACACCCGTCGGAGCCCGGAACTCGCCGAACACCTCGCGCAGCGCCCCGGCCCACTCGCCGGTCGTCACGCCGGCGCGGGCGCACTCCAGGGTGGCCTCCATGAGGTTGTCGCTGCCGCGCGCCGCCTCCTTCAGCTTCTCCAGCGCCTTGCACGGGCGCGGGTGGTTGAAGGGCGGCTGGTAGCGGGTGTCCCGCCAGTGCTGCAGCGAGGCGATGACCTGGGCCTCGACCGCCGGGTCGACCGTCTGGATCGCCGTGTCGAGATCGGCGGTGAGCGGGTTGGGCTCGGTCGACTCGAAGACGTTGACGCCGACGATCTTCTCCTGCCCGGACTCGATCCGGGCCCGGCGCTCGGCGTGCGAGGCGACCAGCTGCGACTTCAGGTAGCCGGACTCGACGGCGGCCATCGCGCCGCCCATCTCCTCGATCCGCTCGATCTCCGCGAGGGAGGCCTCGACCAGCTCGTCGACCTTCGCCTCGATCACCTTCGAGCCCTCGAAGATGTCGTCGTACTCCAGCAGGTCGCTCTCGTAGGCCAGGACCTGCTGGATGCGCAGGCTCCACTGCTGGTCCCAGGGCCGGGGCAGGCCGAGGGCCTCGTTCCAGGCGGGCAGCTGCACGGCACGCGCGCGTGCGTCCTTGGAGAGGGTGACGGCCAGCATCTCCAGCACGATCCGCTGGACGTTGTTCTCCGGCTGCGCCTCGGTCAGACCGAGCGAGTTGACCTGGACGCCGTAGCGGAAGCGGCGCTGCTTGGGGTTCTCGATGCCGTACCGCTCGCGGGTGATCTTGTCCCAGATGCGGCCGAAGGCGCGCATCTTGCACATCTCCTCGACGAAGCGGACGCCCGCGTTGACGAAGAAGGAGATCCGGGCGACCACATCGCCCATGCGCTCCTGCGGCACCTGGCCGGAGTCGCGCACGGCGTCGAGCACGGCGATCGCGGTGGACATCGCGTACGCGATCTCCTGCACCGGCGTGGCCCCGGCCTCCTGCAGGTGGTAGCTGCAGATGTTGATCGGGTTCCACTTCGGGATGTGGGAGACCGTGTACGCGATCATGTCCGTCGTCAGCCGGAGCGACGGACCCGGCGGGAAGACGTGCGTCCCGCGGGACAGGTACTCCTTGACGATGTCGTTCTGGGTCGTGCCCTGGAGCTTGGTGATGTCCGCGCCCTGCTCCTCGGCGACGACCTGGTAGAGCGCCAGCAGCCACATGGCGGTGGCGTTGATCGTCATCGAGGTGTTCATCTGCTCCAGGGGGATGTCCTGGAACAGCCGGCGCATGTCACCGAGGTGCGCGACGGGCACGCCCACCCGGCCGACCTCGCCGCGGGCGAGGATGTGGTCGGAGTCGTAGCCGGTCTGCGTCGGCAGGTCGAACGCCACCGACAGGCCCGTCTGGCCCTTGGCGAGGTTGCGCCGGTACAGCTCGTTGGACGCCTCGGCCGTGGAGTGACCGGCGTACGTGCGCATGAGCCACGGCCGGTCCTTCTCCCGCCTGCCTTCGGCGGGCTGACGCTCAGTCATCTGGGCCCTCGCTCCCTCAGACGTTCCGGAAGCGGTTGATGGCGTCGATGTGCTGCGCGCGCATCTCCTGGTCGCGCACGCCCAGGCCCTCCTCGGGCGCCAGGCACAGCACGCCGACCTTGCCCTGGTGCAGGTTGCGGTGCACGTCGTAGGCCGCCTGGCCGGTCTCCTCCAGGGAGTACGTCTTCGACAGCGTCGGGTGGATCTTGCCCTTGGCGATCAGACGGTTGGCCTCGTAGGCCTCGCGGTAGTTGGCGAAGTGCGAGCCGATGATGCGCTTCAGGGACATCCACAGGTAGCGGTTGTCGTACTCGTGCATGTAGCCCGAGGTCGAGGCGCAGGTGGTGATGGTGCCGCCCTTGCGGGTGACGTAGACCGAGGCGCCGAAGGTCTCGCGGCCGGGGTGCTCGAAGACGATGTCGATGTCCTCGCCCCCGGTGAGCTCACGGATGCGCTTGCCGAAGCGCTTCCACTCCTTGGGGTCCTGGGTGTGCTCGTCCTTCCAGAACTTGTAGCCCTCGGCGTTGCGGTCGATGATCGCCGTGGCGCCCATCTTCCGGCAGATCTCCGCCTTCTGCGGCGAGGAGACGACACAGATCGGGTTGGCGCCGCCGGCCAGCGCGAACTGGGTGGCGTAGGAGCCGAGGCCGCCGCTCGCGCCCCAGATCAGGACGTTGTCGCCCTGCTTCATCGCCGCGCCGTTGCGGGAGACCAGCTGCCGGTAGGCGGTGGAGTTGACCAGACCCGGGGCGGCGGCCTCCTCCCAGCTCAGGTGCTTGGGCTTGGGCATCAGCTGGTTGGACTTGACCAGCGCGATCTCGGCGAGGCCGCCGAAGTTGGTCTCGAAGCCCCAGATGCGCTGCTCGGGGTCGAGCATGGTGTCGTCGTGTCCGTCGGGGGACTCCAGCTCGACGCTCAGGCAGTGGGCGACGACCTCGTCGCCGGGCTGCCAGGCGTTGACGCCGGGGCCGGTGCGCAGGACGACGCCGGCCAGGTCGGAGCCGATGATGTGGTACGGCAGGTCGTGCCGCTTGGTCAGCGGGGACAGCTTGCCGTAGCGCTCCAGGAAGGCGAAGGTCGACACCGGCTCGAAGATCGAGGTCCACACCGAGTTGTAGTTGACCGAGGAGGCCATGACGGCCACCAGGGCCTCACCCGGGCCGAGTTCCGGCACCGGGACCTCGTCCAGGTGGATCGACTTGCGCGGGTCCTTGTCGCGGGTGTCCAGGCCCGCGAACATCTCCGTCTCGTCCTTGTGGACGGTGATCGCGCGGTACGACTCGGGGAGCGTCAGGTTGGCGAAGTCGGCCGAGGTGGTCTCGGGCGACTGGATCGCGGCCAGGATGTCCTTCACGGTCACGGTATTGCCTCCGGCGGTGAGCGCCCTGAGGGAGGGACGCTGAGGGGTACGTCGGTGCTGCTGAGGGTCGAGGGTGTGCCGTCGGTTCGGCGGGTGGTGCTGTTCGGCAGCGCTTTGTGGCGCGGGAGGGTGCCTGTGACGCAGGCGTCCGGGCGCGCAGGCCAGGGGCTTGCGGGGACAGCCGGCACATCGCGGTTTCGCTGTGCGCCGGCCGCCCGGAACACTCTCAACGTATGGCACAGCGTGTCAGGTGACAAGGCACTGAGTGCCAGAACTTGCTCTCAGATGAAATCTTTACGTAACAAATGAGCGATGATCGATCGAATGACCCTGGAAGGCGGGTGGAAAGCCGGTCGAAAACGGCTCCGGATACGCCAAAACGGCCACCCGGAACGGGTGGCCGTTGTCACAGCGGCGGAGCGGGCGGTCAGCGCTCCTTCAGGGCCTGCTCGATGGTCCGCATGACCTCCTCCAGGGGCGCGTCGGTGCGGGCGACCGTCACCAGCACCTCCCCCTGTGCGGACGTCGTCGCCGCGGTCGGGGGCGCGGGCGGCGCGGAACGCCCGGCCATGATCCCCGTACCGAACGTCTTGCGCACGATCGCGAAGGCGTGGTCGAGCTGCGCCTCCACGTCCCCCTGGGCGCCGGCCCGCAGCCAGCGCCGCAGGACGTGGTTGTGCGCGGTGACCACCGCCGAGGCGGCGACCTCGGCCAGCAGCGGGTCGTCGTTGGCGTCGTCGTCGTGCGCGTGCTCGTCGAAGTGCCCGAGCAGATAGCGGGTGAACAGGCGCTCGTAGCGGGCCACCGAGGCGATCTCCGCCTCGCGCAGGGTGGGCACCTCGCGCGTGAGCTTGTAGCGGGCCACGGAGATCTCCGGGCGGGCCGCGTACATCTTCATGACTTCCTTGATGCCGCGGCACACCGTGTCCAGCGGGTGCTCGTGCGCCGGGGCCGCGTTGAGCACCGCCTCGGCGCGGACCAGGGTGTCGTCGTGGTCCGGGAAGATCGCCTCTTCCTTGGAGCGGAAGTGGCGGAAAAAGGTGCGGCGGGCGACGCCTGCCGCGGCGGCGATCTCGTCGACGGTGGTCGCCTCGTACCCCTTCGTCGCGAAGAGCTCCATCGCGGCGGCCGCCAGTTCTCGGCGCATTTTCAGCCGCTGGGCAGCCGCGCGGGAGCCCGCGGCGGTTTCCGGCGCGTCGGGCGTGGCGGAGGTACGTGAGGACTTGGCGGGCTGGGACATGACCCGAACGTACTGCATGGGCGCAGCTCTCTGTGCAGGTCCGGGGCTTCCCCCGCCCTCGAAGGGCGGGGGAGGGGCGGCCGGATCGAGCAGCCCGCCCCAGTCCGCACGGTCCCGGTCCACCCCGGACCAGTCGCCGGAATGCTCAGCGGCGGGCATATTCGCGGAAGCCGCGGCCCGTCTTGCGGCCGAGGCAGCCCGCGGCCACCAGGTGCTCCAGGAGCGGCGCGGGCGCGAGACCGGGGTCGCGGAACTCGCGGTGCAGGACCTTCTCGATGGCCAGCGAGACGTCCAGGCCGACCACGTCCAGCAGCTCGAAGGGGCCCATCGGGTAGCCGCCGCCCAGCTTCATCGCGGCGTCGATGTCGTCGAGCGAGGCGTAGTGCTCCTGGACCATCTTGATCGCGTTGTTCAGGTACGGGAAGAGCAGCGCGTTGACGATGAACCCGGCACGGTCGCCGCAGTCCACGGCGTGCTTCCTGATCTTGCCGCAGACCTCGCGGACGGTGGCGTGCACGTCGTCGGCGGTGAGCACCGTACGGACCACCTCGACCAGCTTCATCGCCGGCGCGGGGTTGAAGAAATGCATGCCGATCACGTCCTGCGGGCGCGAGGTGGCACGGGCGCAGGCGACGACCGGCAGCGAGGACGTCGTCGTGGCCAGGACCGCGCCCGGCTTGCAGACCTTGTCCAGGGCCGCGAACAGCTGCCGCTTGACCTCCAGGTCCTCGGCGACGGCCTCGACCGCCAGGTCGACGTCGGCGAACGCGTCGTAGGAGCCCGCCGGGGTGATCCGCTCCAGGGTCTGAGACGCGGCCTCGGCGGTCATCCGGCCCTTGTCGACCGAGCGCGCCAGCGACTTGCCGATACGGGCCTTCGCCGTCTGCGCCTTCTCCTCGCTGCGGGCGGCGAGCACGACCTCGTAACCGGCCTTGGCGAAGACCTCGGCGATGCCGGAGGCCATGGTGCCGGAGCCCGCGACGCCGACCGAGCGCACCGGGCGGCCGGGGGTGAGACTGCTGCCCTCCAGCGGGGTCAAGGCGTCCCGCACCACGGTGGCGCTGCCGGGGGCCTCGTAGGTGTAGAAGCCGCGGCCCGTCTTGCGGCCGGTCAGTCCCGCCTCGCTGAGCTGCTTCAGGATCGGCGCCGGGGCGTGCAGCCGGTCCCGGGAGGCGGCGTACATGGCCTCCAGGACCGTCCGCGCGGTGTCGATGCCGATCAGGTCGAGCAGCGCGAGCGGACCCATCGGCAGGCCGCAGCCGAGCCGCATCGCCGCGTCGATGTCCTCCCGGGAGGCGTACTTCGCCTCGTACATCGCGGCCGCCTGGTTGAGGTAGCCGAACAGCAGCCCGTCCGCCACGAACCCGGGGCGGTCGCCGACCGCGACGGGCTCCTTGCCCAGCTCGATCGCCAGGTCGGTGACCGCGGCGACGGCCTGCGGCGCGGTCAGCACACAGGAGACGACCTCGACCAGCTTCATGGCCGGCGCCGGGTTGAAGAAGTGCAGGCCCAGCACCCGCTCCGGGCGGGCCGAGTCGGCGGCCAGCCGGGTCACGGACAGGGCGTTGGTGCCGGTCGCGAGGATGGTCTCGGGACGCACGATCCCGTCCAGCTCGCGGAAGATCTGCTGCTTGATCTCGTACGACTCCGGCACCACCTCGATGACGAGGTCGGCGTCGGCCGCCGCGGACAGCTCGGTGGCGGTGCTGAAGCGGGCGAGAGCGTCGGCGCGCTCCTGCTCGGTCAGCCGGCCGCGCTCGACCGCGCGGGCGGTGGACGTCTCCAGGGCGGCGACGCAACTCGCCGCCTGCGCCTCGCTGATGTCGATGCCGGTCACCTCGCGGCCGGCGCGGACCAGGACCTCGGTGATACCGGTGCCCATGGTGCCGAGACCGACGACGGCGATCTTCTGCAGGGCGGAGGGAGAGCTGGGGGACAGGGGAGTGGCCATCGCGGGACTCCAGGAATGAGGGTGACGACGAGGGGAGCGCCCGGGTGCGCCGCGGGGGCGCACCGGGTGCGTGCAGGAGTGCGGGTGTGATGTCCGGGCTGCTGAGCGCACACGCCCGGTGCCGTCGCCGGTACCCCGCTCGGGCGGACCCGAGAGCGGGGCGGGCGTGCACACGCCCGTGGAACGGCGAAGAACCGACCGGCCCTGTCCCGAGGCCGGGTCGCACTGCGGTACATGAAGTACCGAACCGACTGCTCCCGTGGGGCTGCGTCACCAAACCGCCACGGGGAATGCGAGTGGGTAACTCGCTCGCTTGAGCTTAACCGGCGGGTAACGAGCACGCCAGCCCTCGGTCTTTGTGATGTACGTCCCTCGACGCCCCGGGCGCCCTACCCTCTCAGGCATGGACGAAGAGTTGCGAGCGCTCACGGAGCGCTTACGGCGGGAGTCGGGAGGCGGCCCGGACTTCGAGCGGCTGCTCACCGCGGACGACTCCGATGTGCTGGCCCGGGTACTGACCGCCCCGGCACAGCCGCTGTGGGCCCGCGAGCTGGCCGCCTTCCGGCTGGGCCGGGCCGGCGACCGGCGCGCCTTCGAGGCCCTCGTCCTGCTGCTCAACCACCGCGACCCCGAGCGCTGCGCGTCCGCCGCACACGCCCTGGCCCGCCTCGGTGACCCGCGCACCGCCCGCGCGGCCGCCGCCCTCGCCACCAACGAACTGCGCGTGGCCTACGCCCTGCACCCCGTCCGCCTGCTGGCGGCCCTGGACGCGCCGGAGTCCGTGCCGGCCCTGATCACCACGCTGCGCCGCCGCCTGAGCCCGCACGACCCCTACCGCAGGGTGGCCCTCGCCTGCGTGGAAGGGCTCGGCACCCTGGCCGACGCCCGCGCCCGGGAGGTCCTCACCGAGGCCCTGGCCCACCCGGCCCTCGCCGAAGCGGCGGTCCACGCGCTGGCCCGCATCCCCACGCAGCGGTGAGCGCAGATCAGGCCGGAGTGATCGCCAGCGCCTCGACCTCCATCAGGAACTCCGGGCGCACCAGCGCCGCCACCTGGACGGCCGTGGACGCCGGGAGACGGTCGTCCGGTATGTGTGCGGCACGGGCCGCGCGGATCGCCGGCATATGGGCCATGTCCGTGACGAAGTAGGTCAGTTTGACGACGTCGTCGAAGGTGGCCCCGGCCGCGTCCAGGCAGCGGCGGAGGTTGTCGAAGACCTGGCGGGCCTGCGCGGCCGGATCGCCCTCGCCGACCACGCTGCCGTCCTCGGCCAGCGCCAGCTGCCCCGAGACGGCGACCAGGCGGCCGGTGCCGATCACGACATGGCTGTACTGCGCCGCGGGCGCGACTCCGCCGGGGGCGGTGATTCTCGTCAGCTCACTCATGCGTCCATCGTGGAGCACGGGTCTGACAACCACCGTCCCCGACGGGACGTCAAAGGCCCGCTCAGCTGCGGAAGCCGAGCAGCCCGTGCAGCGCCGAGCCCCGCGAGCCGCTGGACGCCTCCTTGGTGCCGAGCGGCTTCGGGTCGGGCAGCGTCGCGCACACCGCGTCCACGCCCCCGCCGCCGCGCGGCACCGTGCCGTCGGCCAGATACGCCGACAGATACCGGTCCAGGCACCCGTTGCCGCTGAGCGTGATGCCGTGGTTGCCGCCGCCCTGCTCCACCACCAGGCTGGAGCGGCGCAGCAAGCGGTGCACGGTCGCGCCGCCCCGGTACGGGGTCGCCGCGTCGTTCGTCGCCTGGAACAGCAGTGCCGGGGGCAGCCGGTCGTTGGCCACACGCACCGGCTGCTGCGCGGACGTCGGCCAGAACGCGCACGGCGCGTTGTACCAGGCGTTGTTCCATGTCATGAACGGCGCCTTCTCGTACACCGCCCAGTTGTCCTTGCGCCACTGCCGCCAGTCGCGCGGCCAGGAGGCGTCCCGGCACTGCACGGCGGTGTAGACGCTGTAGCCGTTGTCACCGGAGGCGCCCACCGCGCCGAAGTTGTCGTACGCCTCGACCAGCGGCGCCGTGTCCTTCTTGGCGACGTAAGCGGAGAAGGCCTCGGCGAGGTAGGGCCAGTAGCCGTTGTAGTAGCCGCCGGGGATGTAGGTGTCCTCCAACTCTGAGGCACCCACCTTCCCCTCGGCCGGCTTCCCGGCGAGGGCCGCCCGCATCGCGTACCACTTCGCCTCCACCTTCTCCGGGTCGGTGCCCAGGTGGTAGGTGGCGTCGTACTTGGCGATCCAGGACATCAGCGCCCGGTGGCGGTCGTTGAAGGCGTAGTCCTGCGTGAGGTTGTCGTCGTACCACACACCGGCGGGGTCGACGATCGAGTCCAGCACCAGACGGCGCACCCGCTCGGGGAACAGCCGGGCGTAGACGGCGCCCAGGTAGGTGCCGTAGGAGTAACCGAAGTAATTGAGCTTCGGCGCGCCGACCGCCGCGCGGATGGCGTCCATGTCCCGCACGGCACTGACCGTGTCCATGTAGGGCAGCAGGTCCGCGTACGTCCTGCCGCAGGCCGCGGCGAAGGAGGCGGCCCGGCGCAGATCGGCCTGCTCCAGGGCGCCGGTCGCCGGCACCGAGTCGGGGCGCACCGGCTTGAAGTGACCGGGCTCGCAGTCCAGGGCGGGGCGGGACTTGCCGACGCCGCGCGGGTCGAAGCCGATGACGTCGTACTGCGCTGCCACCGCCTTGGGCAGCGAGGAGGCGACGAACCCGGCGAGGGTGAGCCCGCTGCCGCCGGGACCGCCGGGGTTGACCAGCAGCGGGCCCTGGTACGCCGGGGCGGTGTGCGGGACACGGGACAGCGCGAGGGTGATCTGCCGCCCGTCCGGGTTCGAGTGGTCCAGCGGCACCGTCAGCGACGCGCACTGGAGCGTCGGATAGTCGGTGGTGCCGCACTTCTTCCAGGTGACGTGGGCGGTGGGTGCGCCGTGCGCGGCTCCGGCCTGCGCGGGTGCGGCCGTGAGGGCTCCGGCCAGTACGGCGGCGGCGCCGCACAGCGCGGCTGCGCGTTTGCTCATGGGGGTCCTCCCAGGACGGAGGGTGGTGGCCGCGAGATTCACGGTCCACGCCGCATCGTCCCGGCAAGGGACCCCCGGGGAACGTGTTCCGGCGATACTTGACCCAATTGGGCCGCCGGATGCCCTCGAACGCTCTCAGATCAGCGACAGTTGGGTCGGCTCGGACTCCGGGGTGCCGGTCGCCTGCGCAGGGCGGACCCGGCGGGGCAGGCCCGGGCCGGCCGGACCGATCCCGTACTCCTGGGCCAGCTCGTGCACCTGACGGGTGATCCGGCGCTGGTACCACTTCGGCGCGTAGGCGCCCGCGGCGTACAGCCGCTCGTAGCGCGGCACCAGATACGCGTGGTGCTGCCGCAGCCAGGTCATGAACCACTCCCGCGCCCCGGGCCGCAGGTGCAGCGTCAGCGGGGTGACCGAGGTCGCGCCGGCCTCCGCGATGGCCCGCACGGTCGCCCGCAGCTGCTCGGGCCGGTCGCCGAGGAAGGGGATCACCGGCGCCATCAGCACCCCGCACCCGATGCCGTGTCCGGCCAGGGTGCGTACGACCTCCAGGCGCCGCTGCGGGGCGGGGGTGCCCGGCTCCACCGTGCGCCACAGCTCGCCGTCGACGAAGCCGACCGAGACGGAGATGCCGACGTCGGTCACCTCGGCCGCCTGCTTCAGCAGCTCCAGGTCGCGCAGGATCAGCGTGCCCTTGGTCAGGATGGAGAAGGGGTTCGCGCGGTCGCGCAGGGCGCCGATGATGCCCGGCATCAGCCGGTAGCGGCCCTCGGCGCGCTGGTAGCAGTCGACGTTCGTGCCCATCGCGATGTGCTCGCCCTGCCAGCGCGGTGAGGCCAGCTGGTGACGCAGCAGCTCCGGAGCGTTCACCTTGACCACGATCTGGGTGTCGAAGCCGATGCCGGTGTCCAGGTCCAGATAGCTGTGCGTCTTCCTGGCGAAGCAGTACACGCACGCGTGCGAGCAGCCCCGGTAGGGGTTCACCGTCCACTCGAACGGCATGCGCGAGGCGCCGGGCACCCGGTTGATGATCGAGCGGGCCCGGATCTCGTGGAAGGTGATTCCGCGGAACTCGGGCGACTCGATCGTCCGGCGGACCACCGCGTCCGCGCCGAACAGCGCGGCGTCCTCGGCCCGGCCGTGCTCGCCGGAGTCCACGGTGAGGTTCTCCCAGCGCATGACGCCTCCTCGGTAGCTCTGGCGAAGACCCGGTGCCTCCGGCGACAGAATAGAACATCTGTTCCCTTGATCGTGCGAGCGTCATCTCCGGTCATCCGAAGACCCCCGATCGATCACTTCCGGCACCCCGATTTGGGTGGCCGTGCGGAGGGGTGGTTGGCTTGCCCCAAGCCCGAGAACACGAGGTCCTGGAGGGATCCGATGGCGCAGGTCGAGGCCACTACCGAGCGGGTCGTCGCGGCGGACCCGGAGAAGGTGTTCGACACCCTCGCCGACTACAGCGGCGCGCGCGAGAAACTGCTGCCCGAGCACTTCAGCGAGTACGAGGTGCGCGAGGGCGGCGACGGCGAGGGCACCCTCGTCCACTGGAAGCTCCAGGCCACCAGCAAGCGCGTCCGCGACTGCCTGCTGGAGGTCACCGAGCCCACCGACGGACAGCTGGTGGAGAAGGACCGCAACTCCTCCATGGTCACCACCTGGACCGTCACCCCGGCCGGAGAGGGGAGGTCCCGGGTGCAGGTGACCACCACCTGGAAGGGCGCCGGCGGCATCGGCGGCTTCTTCGAGAAGACCTTCGCGCCCAAGGGGCTCGCCCGGATCTACGACGCGATGCTCGCCAAGCTCGCCGCCGAGGCCGAGAAGTGACCGGTCGCCGGTGAGGTCCGGAATCTGACAAGTCCACGCCCCTCGAAGGGCCTTGACTCCGTCACCGGTTCGAGTGGATCTCCGTTCGACGCGCCGATTCGCCGTAACTCGTCTCGCCTGCCCGTAGTTGTCGCCTTACGCGGGAATTGTGTGGCAGGCGCGACGAGGGGAGCGGCACGTGGGCGGGATCACCCTGACGCAGGAGGAGCTGCGGGAACCGCCGGTCGCGGCGCCGCCCGCCCCTCCCGCGCCCGAGCCCGGCGATCCGGCCGGGCTCACCCCCCGCCAGGTGCGCCTGGTCTTCCTCGGGCTGATGCTCGCGCTGCTGCTCGCCGCGCTGGAGCAGATGATCGTCGCCACGGCCCTGCCGAAGATCGTCGGCGAGCTGCACGGCCTGGAGCGGATGTCCTGGGCGATCACCGCCTACCTGCTCACCTCCACCGTCGGACTGCCCGTCTACGGCAAACTCGGCGACCTGCTCGGCCGCAAGAGTGTCTTCCAGTTCGCGATCGTCGTCTTCGTCATCGGCTCCGCGCTCGCCGGACGGGCGCAGAGCATGGATCAGCTGATCGCCTTCCGGGCCGTGCAGGGCGTCGGCGCGGGCGGCCTGATGATCGGCGTCCAGGCGATCATCGCGGACATCGTGCCGCCCCGGCAGCGCGGCCGGTTCATGGGCCTGATCGGCGCCGCCTTCGGCCTCGCCTCCGTCGCCGGACCGCTGCTCGGCGGCTACTTCACCGACCACCTCTCCTGGCGCTGGTGCTTCTACATCAACGTCCCCTTCGGCCTGCTCACCCTCGCCGTCGTGACCGTCGTGCTGAAACTGCCCAAGCCCACCGCCCGGCCCCGCTTCGACGTCCTCGGCACCCTGCTGCTCGCCGCAGCCTCCACCTGCCTGGTGCTGCTGACCAGTTGGGGCGGCACCGAATACGCCTGGGGCTCGCGCGTCATCGCCGGGCTCGGCGCAGGCGCGGTCGTCGCCGCCGCGCTGTTCCTGCTCACCGAGCACCGCGCGGCCGAACCCCTCATCCCGCTGCGGCTGTTCCGCGACTCCGTCTTCAACGTCTCCGCGCTCGTCGGCCTGGTGATCGGCGTCGCCCTCTTCGGCGCCGCCAGCTATCTGCCGACCTTCCTGCAGATGGTCGACGGGGCCTCCGCCACCGAGTCCGGACTGCTGATGCTGCCCATGATGGGCGGCATCGTCGTCGCCTCCGTCGTCTCCGGCCAGCTCATCAGCCACACCGGCCGCTACAAGCTCTACCCGGTGCTCGGCGGTGCCGTCTCCGCGCTCGGCATGTGGCTGCTGTCCCGGCTCGAAGCGGACACCCCGCGGCTGCACTACAGCATCTGGATGGCCGTGCTCGGCACCGGCATCGGCCTGGTCATGCCCGTCCTGGTGCTCGCCGTGCAGAACTCGGTGCGCCCCGCCGACCTCGGCACCGCCACCAGCGCCAACAACTACTTCCGGCAGATCGGCGGCAGCGTGGGCGCCGCGATCTTCGGCACCCTCTTCGCCGACCGGCTCACCGACGCCCTCGCCGACCGCCTCCCGGCACGCGCGGGTGCCGCGCTGCCCGACGCCGAGTCCATCACCCCGCAGCTCGTCCACCGGCTGCCGCCCGCCCTGCGCGACGCCTACATCCAGGCGTACGCCGACGCCATGCCGCGCATCTTCCTCTACCTGGTGCCGGTGCTCGTCCTCGGCCTCCTCATCGCCTTCTTCCTCAAGGAGACCCCCCTGTTGACCACTGCAGAGTCCCACAACGCTCCCGCCCCCGAGACGGAGACCGGGCCCGTGCACGCCGCCGTCCCGCAGGCCCGCGCCCCCCACGCCGCCGGCATCCCCGTCTGCGGCACGGTGCAGCACCCCGACGGCACCGTCGTACCGCGCGCGGCGCTCACCCTCATCGACGTCGCCGGGCAGCAGATCGGCCGGGGCGCCAGCGGCGAGGACGGGCGGTACGCGCTGGCCACGCCCGGCTCCGGCGCGTACGTCCTGATCGCCGCCGCGGGCGGGCACCAGCCGCAGGCCGTCTCCGTGACCGTCGGCGAGCGGCCCGTCGAGCTGGACGTCGTCCTCGGCGGCGCCGGACGCCTCGCGGGCAGCGTCCTCACCGCCGACGGCACCCCCGTGCGGGACGCCACCGTCACCCTCACCAATGTGCACGGCGAGGTCGTCGCCACCACCCGCAGCGGACGCGAGGGCGGCTACGTCATCACCGAACTCGTCGCCGGCGAGTACACCCTCGCCGCCAGCGCCCCCGCGTTCCGCCCCGCCGCCCTCCCGGTCACCGTGCAGGCCTCCCGCGAGACCCGGCAGGACGTCGAACTCGCGGGCGGCGCCGTGCTGCGCGGCACCGTGCGGGCGAGCGGCGGCCGGCCGGTGGAGGACGCGCGCGTGACGCTGCTCGACGCGGCCGGCAACGTCGTCGACACCCTCACCACCGGTGGGGACGGCACGTTCCGCTTCGTCGACCTGTCGTCCGGCGAGTACACCGTCATCGCCGCCGGCTACCCGCCCGTCGCCACCGTCCTGCAGGTGGCCGGCGGTGGCCGCACCGAACGGGACCTGCAACTCGGCCACGAGGACTGAGCCGCCGGGCGCGTGACGGCGCATCCGGTCGCGGCAATTCCTGTGATTGCCGTACACCGCGGTGCGCGGTCACCGTACCGTGGGAGAGCGGCGCAGATCTTGAGTGCGCGGCACCCACGGGGAACCCACGTGACGTCGAGGGGGAGAAGGGGCCTGGGTCATGGACCATGGCACCGAAGCGGGCGTGCACCCCGGCCGCGCTGCCGGCGGCAAGACCGCACGGGCGGACGCCGGGCGGATTCCGCTCGCCGTGGTCGTCGTCGACCGGGGCGGCCTGGTGTCCCACTGGAGCACCGGCGCGCGGCGGCTGTTCGGCACCGCACGTGAGGACGCCGTCGGCCACGCCGCCGTCGATCTGCTGCCGGTATCCGGCGCGCTGCCCGAGGACCTGGAGGACGGGCCGACACTGGACGCCTACGACGCGTACGACGGCCTCGGCCCCGACCTGGGCGCCTCGCTCGGCGGCCGCACGGCCTACCCGGCGGCGGGCCGGGCGCGCGTCGCCCACCCCGGTGAGGGCGACCGCCTCGACGTCCTGTGGTGGGCCTACCCACTGGTCGGCCCCGACTCCGCCCGGCTGCTGGTGCTCGCCGCCGACGCGGCCCGGCTGCACGCCGAACGCGGTTACGACGACGAGGTGATCGAGCGGATCTCCCCCGGCTTCGCCCGCCACACCGAACTGCCCGACGCCGGCGGCCTGGCCCGCCGGCTGCCGGAGATCCTGCCCAACATGGGCCCCGGTCCCAGCGCCCGGATCGTCTCGCAGGTACTCGAACTGGGCTACCCGGTCCTGGAGTTCAGCCAGTTCGACCGCGTGCCCGTCACTCCTGACTGGGGTGTGCCGCGCCGCGCCGACCGGGGCGCGCCGGCGCTCGTCGAGCGAACGCGGACGGTGGCGCCGGCGGCCGTACCGGCGGGCGCGGAGGAGGACCTGGAGTACGCGGCCGTACGCGAGCGGCTGGAGTTCCTCAACGAGGTCAGCCGGGGCATCGGCTCCTCCCTCGACCTCGACGCGACGATCCGCGAGGTCACCAGTGCCGCGGTGCCCCGCTTCGCGGACTTCGCCGGCACCCATCTGCGCGCGGCCGTCCTGGCCGGTGAGGACTTCCCGGACGGGCCGCCGGACGCCCAGACGGTGATGCACCGCGTCTGGGTCGAGCACAACGACGAACCGGGCCGCTGGGACGACACCGTCCCGGTCGGTGAGACCTTCGCCTTCCCCGAGCACACGCCCTTCTACCGGTGCATGGTCACGGGCGAACCGGTCCTCATCGAGCGGGTCGGCCCCGAGCTGAGTGAGCGGATCTCCGGCGAGTTCGAAAAGCGCGACCTCAGGCCGCTGATCACCGGCCGCTCCCTGCTGATCGTGCCGCTCAAGGCGCGCAACGTCGTCCTCGGCTTCATGGTGCTCATGCGCCGCCCCGACCGCGCCGCGTTCGACGACATGGACCGCACCACCGGCGCCGAACTCGCCGCCCGCGCAGGGCTCGTGCTCGACAACGCCCGCATGTACACCTACCAGGAGAACGTCGCCGAGACGCTCCAGGACAGCATGCTGCCCCAGGTCGCCCCGCGCATGGCGGGCTGCGACACCGCCACCCGCTATCTGCCCGGCACCCGCCTCGGCCGGGTCGGCGGCGACTGGTTCGACACCATCAAACTGCCGGGCGCCCGCACCGCCCTCGTCGTCGGCGACGTGATGGGCCACGGCCTGAACTCCGCCGCCATGATGGGCCAGTTGCGTACGGCCGTGCAGACCATGGCCGCCATGGAGGTGCCACCAGCGCAGCTGCTGCGCCACCTCGACGACCTGGCCCGGCGGCTCGGCGAGACCTACCTCGCCACCTGCCTGTACGCCGTGTACGACCCGATCCACGGCGAGCTGAGGATCTCCAACGCCGGGCACATCCCGCCGGTGCTGGTACGCGCCGAGGACGGGCGCAGCGAGCTGCTCGACCTGCCGACCGGCGCACCCATCGGCATCGGCGGCGTCCCCTTCGGGACCGCCGTGGTGCGGGTGGCGCCCGGTGACCGGCTCGTGCTGTGCACCGACGGGCTCGTCGAGGTGCGCGGCGCGGACATCGGGGACGGGCTGGCCGCGCTGTGCGAGTCCGCCGCCCATCCCGCGGCGTCCATGGACGACGCCTGCGACACCATCATCCGGGCCCTCAACACGCGCGGCGAACGCAAGGACGACGTCGCGCTCCTCATGGCCCGGCTCAACGGCATCCCCGCCGGTCACATCGCCGAGTGGCCGCTCGACCACGATCCGCGCGAGGTGGGCCGCGCCCGCCGGCTGGTCCGCGACCAGTTGCTGCGCTGGGACCTGGCCGACGCGGTGGAGACGGCACAGCTGCTCGTCAGCGAGGTCGTCACCAATGCCGTGCGGCACACCGGCGGACGGCGGATCGGGCTGCGGCTCGTCCTCGCGGACGCGCTGCTCGTCGAGGTCACCGACGAAGGCGCCGAACTGCCCGCCCTGCTCGACTCCGGGCGGGAGCAGGAGTACGGGCGGGGGCTGCGCGTGGTCAGCCGGCTGGCCCGGGAGTGGGGCGCCAGCGTGCAGGGCAACGGCAAGACCGTGTGGTTCGAACAGGCGTTGACATCCTGACCATCTCCTCGAACACCGGGTGAAAGCCTGCCCCCGACCCCTTGTCGTGCCCCCGGGCGTCGCGATATGTCGATCATGACGCCGACCCTGGGGAGCACGCATGAACGTCTCGGACAACTACCGCAACGCCTGGGAGAGTTACTGGGAGAAGACCTCCGACGAGCCGGGCGAGGCGATATGGGACGCCGGTGTGGAGCTGACCGCCGTCCCGCACACCGAGCTGCTGCTGCCCCACGCCGACCCGGCGCTGCCCGTCGTCGACCTCGGCTGCGGCAACGGCACCCAGACCCGCTATCTCGCCACCCGGTTCGCACGGGCCGTCGGCGTCGACCTGTCCCACGCGGCCGTCGAGCACGCGCGGCGCGGCGGGGAAGGCGACGGGGTGGAGTTCCAGCAGCTCGACCTGACCGACGCGGACGCCGTGCGCGCCCTGCACGAGCGGCTGGGCGACACCAACGTCTATATGCGGGCGGTCATCCACCAGAGCGAGCCGGAGGCGCGGTCCGCGGTCGCGGCCGCCGTCGCCGAGCTGACCGGCGCCCGCGGCCGGGCCTTCGTCGTGGAGCTGACCTCCGGCTCCCGCGCGGTGCTGCAGCGGGCCGCGCAAGGGCCGGGCGGGCCGGGGCCCAAGCTGCGCCGGGTCTTCGAGCACGGACTCAAGCCGGCCGACGCCCCCGACGAGGAGATCCGGCACCTGCTGGGCGGGGCCGGCCTGGAGATCCTGGCCGAGGGCGACACGGCGCTGGCGCAGACCGAGTACCTGCCCGACGGCAGCCTGCTGGAGCTGCCCGCGCACTGGTTCGTGCTGGCCCGCAGGCAGGTGTGACCGCGGTCACAGCTCCTGGCTGCGCCGTGCCGGTCACATCCGGGCCGTGTGTCTCGTCGGACCGGTGACAGAGCAGCACAGTCGTCACCGCCAAGGAGCAGCAGCCATGTCCACCGCCTACCTCGTCGTCACGGTCCTCGGGGCCGCCATGGCGGCCTTCTCCGCCGGCTCGGTCTTCCTCCACGCCGAGTGGACCGTCAAGCCGCTGGCCGACTACGGCGTCCCGCGCAGCTGGTGGCCGTGGCTGGGCGCGGCCAAGGCCGCCGGAGCGGCGGGTCTGCTCGTCGGCCTGGCCGTGCCGGCGATCGGGCGGCTGGCCGCGGCCGGCCTGATCCTGTACTTCCTCGGCGCGGCGATCACCGTGGCCCGCGCCCGCTGGTTCTCCCACGTGCCGTTCCCGCTGGTGTACGCGGCGCCCGTGGTGGCGTCCCTGGTGCTGGGCCTGGCGGCCTGACCACCGGCACGGCGGACCGCAGGACCGGCGCACTGCCCGGCCGCACGCCCCCGCGGCCGGGTGGCGGCGTGTGCGGACGGCGGCCGGACAGCCTGCCGGGCACCTCCGGCGGACGGACCCCGCACTCGGGCTGCCTGACGCCCCGGGATAGGGTCCTCCGGCTCCTGGGTGACCGGCGGTGGGGTCCTCCGGCTCCTGGGTGACCCGGCGACGTGGCGCCGCCGCCTACGGTCGGGCCCTCCCAGGCATCCGCCGGTCGACCACGGCAACTCCCCGGAGGCCGGCCGCCCGCTCGGGGCCCGATAGCCCGCCGCCGTCCTCCAGGGACAGGCCCCGGTTCGGGCCGCCCGGGAGCCTGTCACGGTCCCGGCGGGCGGGTCGTCCCGCGCTCGGGCGGCCCGGCGGTCTGGTGTGGCCCCAGCGATGGGGCCAAGGCCGGTTCGATCGCCTGTGGTGTGGGCGCGGGGCACCCCGAGGTGCTGGGCGGGTCCTCCCGCGCGCTCGGTGGCGTCCGGCGGGGGCTCCGGCGCGTCGCGGGGGGACACCCGGGCCGGAGCCTGGTCGCCGGGGCGGTCGGCGCGTAACGTGGCGCAGCATGAAGATCCTCATCAGCGCCGACATGGAGGGCGCCACGGGGGTGACGTGGCCGGCGGACGTGCTGCCCGGGACGCCGCAGTGGGAGCGGTGCCGGGCGATGTTCACGTCCGACGTCAACGCGGCCGTGCAGGGCTTCTTCGACGGCGGCGCCGACGAGGTGCTGATCAACGAGGCCCACTGGACCATGCGCAACCTGCTCCTGGAGCAGCTCGACGAGCGGGCGCAGATGCTCACCGGCCGGCACAAGGCGCTGTCCATGGTCGAGGGCGTGCAGCACGGCGACTTCGACGGCATCGCGTTCGTCGGCTACCACGCGGGCGCCGGCATGGAGGGCGTCCTGGCCCACACCTACCTCGCCAACCAGATCACCGGCGTCTGGCTGAACGACGTACGCGCGAGCGAGGGACTGCTGAACGCGCATGTCGTCGCCGAGTACGGGGTGCCCGTGATCCTGGTGACCGGGGACGACGTCGCCTGCGAGGACGCCCTCGGCTACGCGCCCGAGGCGCTGAAGGTCGCCGTGAAGGACCATGTGTCGCGGTACGCCGCCGTGTGCCGCACCCCGGCCCGCACCGCCGCCGACATCCGCGCCGCCGCCAAGGAAGCCGCTCGGCTGGCGGTGCGTCAGGAAGCCGCGGACGACGGCCCGTTCACTGTCGCCGTCGAGTTCGACGCCGAGCACCTGGCGATGGCCGCGACCGTCGTGCCCGGCGTCGGCCGGATCGGGGAGCGGAAGGTGGCGTACACCAGCGCCACCATGTACGAGGGGATCCGTACGTTCAAGGCGGTCACCACCATCGCCTCGGCCGCCGTGGAGGAGCAGTATGGCTGACCAGCAGGCCCTGCACGAGGTCGTCGACTTCACCTCCGGCCTCATCCGCATCGACA
Source organism: Streptomyces sp. NPDC049915 (assembly GCF_040656475.1). Classification (NCBI taxonomy): domain Bacteria; kingdom Bacillati; phylum Actinomycetota; class Actinomycetes; order Kitasatosporales; family Streptomycetaceae; genus Streptomyces; species Streptomyces sp. NPDC049915. Next base: position 193,238 of record NZ_JBFAMH010000001.1, on the reverse strand, counting down.
CCACCAACCGCGGTGGCGGCGACTGCCAGGAGCGGCCCGCCGCCGAGTACGCCGCCGAACGGCTCGCCGGGGCGGGGCTCGAACCCGTGCTGCTGGAGCGGACACCGGGCCGTACCAACGTCGTCGCCCGGATCGAGGGCACCGACCCGTCCGCGGACGCGCTGCTGCTCCACGGTCACCTGGACGTCGTACCGGCCGAGACGCGCGACTGGAGCGTGCACCCCTTCTCCGGGGAGGTGCGCGACGGCGTCGTGTGGGGGCGCGGGGCCGTCGACATGAAGAACATGGACGCGATGATCCTCGCCGTCGTGCGCGCCTGGGCCCGCGAGGGCTTCCGGCCCCGGCGGGACATCGTCGTCGCGTTCACCGCCGATGAGGAGGCCAGCGCCGAGGACGGCTCCGGCTTCCTCGCCGACCACCATCCGCACCTGTTCGAGGGCTGCACCGAGGGTGTCAGCGAGTCCGGCGCCTTCACCTTCCACGACGGCTCCGGGCGGCAGCTCTACCCCATCGCGGCGGGCGAGCGCGGCACGGGCTGGCTGAAGCTCACCGCGCGCGGCCGGGCCGGACACGGCTCCAAGGTCAACGCGGAGAACGCGGTGACCCGGCTCGCCGCCGCCGTCACCCGCATCGGTGAGTACAGCTGGCCGACGCGCCTGACCCCGACCGTGCGGGCCGCGCTCACCGAACTCGCCACGCTGTACGGCGTCGAGCCCGACCTCGGTGACGTGGACGCGCTGCTGGGCAAGCTCGGCCCGGCCGCCCAGCTGGTCGAGGCAACGGTCCGCAACAGCGCCAACCCGACCATGCTGGACGCCGGTTACAAGGTCAACGTCATCCCCGGCGAAGCCGTCGCCCATATCGACGGACGCCATCTGGCAGGCCACGAGGACGAGTTCCGCGCGACCCTCGACGACCTCACCGGGCCGGACGTCGACTGGGACTTCCACCACCACGAGGTCGCCCTCCAGGCGCCGGTGGACTCGCCGACGTATGCGAAGATGCGCGCCGCCGTCGAGGAGTTCGCGCCGGAGGGGCACGTGGTGCCGTACTGCATGTCCGGCGGCACGGACGCCAAGCAGTTCTCCCGGCTCGGCATCACCGGCTACGGCTTCACGCCGCTGAAGCTGCCCGAGGGCTTCGACTACCAGGCTCTCTTCCACGGCGTCGACGAGCGCGTGCCCGTCGAAGCACTGCACTTCGGCGTCCGCGTCCTCGACCGCTTCCTGCGCACCGCCTAGGAGAGACACACCGTGCAGACCCTGCCGTACGGATCGTGGCCGTCGCCCGTCGACGCGGCGCTCGCAGCGGCCCACGACGGGTACCCCGAGTACGTCGGCTTCGTCGGCGACGAGGCCTGGTGGACCGAGCCGCGCCCCACCGAGGGCGGCCGGCGCACCCTGGTGCGGCGGCACGCGGACGGCCGGCAGGAGCCGGTGCTGCCCGCGCCGTGGAACGTGCGCAGCCGGGTCATCGAGTACGGCGGACGGCCCTGGGCCGGTGTGCTGCACGAGGGCGGGCCGCTCGTGGTGTTCACGCACTTCGCCGACCAGCGGCTGTACGCGTACGAGCCCGGTGGTGAGCCCCGCCCGCTGACCCCGGCCGGGCCGCGCTGGGCCGAACCGCAGATCCTTCTCGCGCGCGGCGAGGTGTGGTGCGTGCTGGAGGAGTTCACCGGCCCGGCGCCCACCGACGTGCGGCGCGTCCTGGCCGCCGTACCGCTGGACGGGTCGGCCGCCGAGGACCGCGGCGCGGTGCGCGAACTGGCCGGTGAGCGGCACCGGTTCGTCACCGGGCCGCGGCTCGCGCCGGACGGGCGCAGGGCCGCGTGGCTGGGGTGGGACCATCCGCGGATGCCGTGGGACGGCACCGAACTGCTGGTGGCCGACGTCGGCCCGGACGGAACCTTCGGGGAGCCGCGGGTCGTCGCGGGCGGTGAGCAGGAGTCCGTCGCGCAGGCCGACTGGTCGGCGGACGGGCGGCTGCTGTACGCCAGTGACCGCACCGGCTGGTGGAACCTCTACCGCGACGGCGAGCCGCTGTGCCCACGCGAGGAGGAGCTCGGCGGGCCGCTGTGGAAGCTGGGGCAGCGCTGGTTCGCGCCGCTGGAGAGCGGACTGATCGCCGTGCTGCACGGGCGGGGGCCCGCCGTCCTCGGGATACTCGACCCGGAGACCGGCGACCTGGTCGACGCCGTCGGCCCGTGGACCGAGTTCGCCGCCACCCTCGCCGTGCACGGCGACCGGGTCCTCGCCGTCGGCGCCGGTGTGCGCGGCGGCGGCGAGGTCGTGGAGCTGGACACCTGCACCGGACGCGCCCGGGTGATCGGCGCCGCCCACGAGGACGCCGTCGACCCCGCCTACTGCCCCGAGCCGCAGGCCCGGACCTTCACCGGCCCCGGCGGACGCGAGATCCACGCCCATGTGTACCCGCCCCACCACCCGCACTGCGCGGCACCGGAGGGCGAGCTGCCCCCGTACGTCGTGTGGGCGCACGGCGGGCCCACCGGCCGGTCCCCGCTCGTGCTGGACCTGGAGATCGCCTACTTCACCTCGCGCGGCATCGGAGTGGCCGAGGTCAACTACGGCGGCTCCACCGGGTACGGGCGCGCCTACCGCGAGCGGCTGCGGGAACAGTGGGGAGTGGTCGACGTCGAGGACTGCGCGGCCGTCGCGCTCGCCCTCGCCGAGGAGGGCACCGCCGACCGGGCCCGGCTGGCGATCCGGGGCGGCAGCGCCGGCGGCTGGACCGCGGCCGCCTCCCTGGCGGCCACCGACGTCTACGCCTGCGGCACGATCATCTACCCCGTGCTCGACCTCATCGGCTGGGCGTCGGGCGGCACCCATGACTTCGAGTCCCGCTATCTCGACTCCCTGGTCGGACCGTTCAGCCCGGAACGTTACGCCGAGCGCTCGCCCCTGACGCACGCCGACCGGATCACCGCGCCCTTCCTGCTGCTCCAGGGGCTCGACGACGTGATCTGCCCGCCCGAGCAGTGCGAGCGGTTCCTCGCCCGCATCGAGGGGAGGCGGCTGCCGCACGCCTACATCGCCTTCGAGGGGGAGGGGCACGGCTTCCGCCGGGCGGAGACCATGATCCGCGCCCTGGAGGCCGAACTGTCCCTGTACGCCCAGGTGTTCGGGATGCATGTGACCGGCGTCCCGCGGCTGGAGCTGACCAGGTGAAGCCGCTGCTGCGGCCCCGCCGCCTCGCTCCCGGCGCCCGCGTGGCCGTCGTCGCACCCAGCGGACCCGTGCCCGAGGAGCGGCTGCAGGCCGGGCTCGACGTGCTGCGCGGCTGGGACCTGGACCCGGTCGTCGCACCCCATGTGCTCGACCGGCACCGCGACTTCGGCTACCTCGCCGGGACCGACACGGACCGGGCCGCCGACCTCCAGGCCGCCTGGTGCGATCCGGCCGTCGACGCCGTGCTGTGCGCGCGGGGCGGCTACGGCGTGCAGCGCATGGCCGACCTGCTCGACTGGGACGCGATGGCGGCCGCCGGACCGAAGGTGTTCGTCGGCTTCAGCGACATCACGGCGCTGCACGAGGCGTTCGCCACCCGGCTCGGCCTGGTCACCCTGCACGGGCCGATGGCCGCCGGGATCGACTTCGTCAAGAGCGCCCGCGCCCAGGAGCATCTGCGGGCCACGCTGTTCGCCCCGGAGACGGTCCGGACGATCACCTCGGGCGGCGGCGCGCTGGTGCCCGGGCGGTCGCGGGGCGTGCTGCTGGGCGGCTGCCTGTGCCTGCTCGCCGCCGAACTGGGCACCCCGCACGCCCGGCCGTCCGCGCGGGGCGGACTGCTGTGCCTGGAGGACACCGGTGAGGAGACCTACCGCCTGGACCGCTACCTCACCCAGCTCCTGCGCTCCGGCTGGCTGGAGGGCGTACACGGGGTGCTGCTCGGCTCCTGGGAACAGTGCGGCCCGTACGAGCAGCTGCGGGCGTTGCTCGCCGACCGGCTCGGCGGGCTCGGCGTGCCCGTCGCCGAGGAGTTCGGATTCGGGCACGGGCAGGGGGCGTTGACGATCCCGTTCGGCGTCACGGCCGAACTCGACGCGGAGGCGGGTACGTTGACGCTGGACGAGCCGGCGCTGACCTGACCGGGCCCCTGGTCCCGCGCGGTCCTCCTGACGGGCCTCTGCGGTACGACGCGCACGGGCGCCGGTCGCGTCGTACAGTGTTCGAATGCCGCACCATGCATCCCGCTGGCTCGCCGAAGGGCCCCGCGTGGGCATACGCCACTTCGCCTACGACGACGGCCCCGAGTTCGCCGCACGGGCCCGGCAGAGCAAGGATCTGCACCACCCGTGGCTGTTCCCGCCGGACAGCGCCGACGCCTACACGGCGTACGCCTCCCGGCTGATCGAGGACCCCACGAAGGCCGGCTTCCTGATCTGCGAGAAGGACGGCGGGGACATCTCCGGCTTCATCAACATCAACAACATCGTCGAGGGCGCCTTCCTCAGCGGTGCCCTCGGCTACGGCGCCTTCGCGCACGCGGCCGGACGCGGGCTGATGAAGGAGGGCCTCGACCTCGTCGTCGGCCACGCCTTCGGCCCCATGCGGCTGCACCGGCTGGAGATCAACGTCCAGCCGGGCAACGCCGCCTCCATCGGCCTCGCCCGCGCCTGCGGCTTCCGGCTCGAGGGGTTCTCGCCGAAGATGCTCTTCATCGACGGGGCGTGGCGCGATCACGAGCGCTGGGCGATCACCGCCGAGATGCGCGCTTGTAGTTGATCTTCATCGTGTCGAGGACTGTTCGGGCGATCCGCCGCCGATAGAACCCGGCGTCTTTGCGCAACCCTGACCCGCGGCGGGCCTGGCCGGATCACCGGGCAACCGCTTCCATGGTGATCGTGACGACGATCCGACGTGAGGTACTGACCCTGCCCGCCGCGGACCTCGGCCCGGACAACCCGCTGCCCGCGCTGCGCCCCCTGGACGAGATGCACCGCATCGACGACCGCGACAAGGAGGACCTGCCGCGCGACATGGCCCGGCAGATCGGCTACGCCCCACTGACCAGCCTGCTGCCCGTGCGGGTGCGCGACGGCTACGGCCGCGACCGCGCATCACGCCGGCTCGACGCCCTCGTCATCGAGAACGATCGCCTGCGCGCCACCGTCCTGCCCGGCCTCGGCGGCCGGATCGTCTCCCTGCTGCACAAGCCGACCGGGCGCGAACTCCTCTACCGCAACCCGGTGTTCCAGCCGGCCAACTTCGCCCTCAACGGCGCCTGGTACTCCGGCGGCATCGAGTGGAACATCGGCGCCACCGGCCACACGGCCCTGTCCTGCGCACCCCTGCACGCCGCCCGCGTCCCCGGCCCCGACGGCACCGACATGCTGCGGCTGTGGGAGTGGGAGCGGCTGCGCGACCTGCCCTTCCAGGTCGACCTGTGGCTGCCGGAGGGCTCCGACTTCCTGTACGTCGGCGTCCGGGTCCGCAACCCGCACGAGCGGCCCGTGCCCACCTACTGGTGGTCCAACATCGCCGTCCCCGAGGAGTGCCGGGTCCTCGCCCCGGCGAGCGAGGCCTACCACTTCGGCTACGAGCGCCGGCTGCGCCGGGTCCCGGTCCCGGCGTACGACGGCGCGGACCGCAGCCACCCGCTGGGCAGCCCGTACGCCGCCGACTACTTCTACGACGTGCCCGAGCGGCGCCGGCGCTGGATCGCCGCACTGGACGAGAGCGGCCAGGGGGTGGTGCAGACCTCCACCGACGTGCTGCGCGGCCGCAAGCTGTTCGTGTGGGGCCATCTGCCCGGCGGCCGCCGCTGGCAGCAGTGGCTCACCGAACCCGGCACCGGCGGCTACTGCGAGATCCAGGCCGGCCTCGCCCGCACCCAACTCGAGCATGTGCGGCTGCCGGAGGAGAGCGAGGTCTCCTGGCTGGAGGCGTACGGCCCGTTCGACGCCGATCCCGCGGGCGAGTGGGACGCCGTCGTCGACCGGGCCGAGGCCCACCTGGCGGCCGTACTGCCGCCCGCCGACGTCGACGCCGCCTACGCCGCATGGCTGCCGCACGCCGACACCGAACCCGCCGAGACGCTCGCCGTCGGTTCCGGCTGGGGCGCGCTGGAGGTCCTGCGCGGCGGCTTCAGGCTGCCCGGCACCCCCTTCGCACAGGCCACCCTCGGGAAGGAACAGGAACCCTGGCTGGCGCTGCTGCACACCGGGGCGCTGCCCGAGCCGGGCGAGGAACGGCCGCCCGGCGAGAGCCTCGTCGCCCCGCACTGGCGGGACATGCTGGAGACCGCACCGGCCCGTCCGCACACCGAGTACCACCTCGGCGTCGCTCAGTGGCACGCCGGCGACCGCGCCCAGGCCGTGCGCAGCTGGGAACGGGCGCTGCCGCTCGCCCCCTCGCAGTGGGCGCTGCTGCGCTGCCTCGCCGTCGCCGACCGGGAGGGCGGCCACGGGGAGCGGGCCGCCGATCGGTACGCCGAGGCCTTCGACGACCTGTGCCGGGAGCGGCGCGACACCGGCCCCGAGTGGACGGCCGCCGGCGCCGCGCTCGGCCGCGAGGCCATCGAAGCGCTGCTCGCCGACGGACGTACGGACGCGGCGCGTGCCGTGTGGGAGCGGCTGGACCCCGGCACCCGGGAACGCGGCCGGTTCCGGCTGATCGAGGCGGCCCTGCTGCTCGCCGAGGGCAGGACGAGCGAGGCGCGGGGCGTGTTCGACGCGGGCTTCGAGGTCGCCGACCTCAGGGAGGGGGACGAGGTGATCGGGCGGCTGTGGGCCCGGATCGCCGGCGAACCCCTCCCTCAGCGGTACGACTTCCGGATGCGGCCGTACTGAGCCGTCGGGGCCGCGGGGCGGCGGCTGTCACGGGCGGCGGCGGTCCACGTACTCGTACACCGCGCCGTCCGGGTGGCGGGCGATCAGATTGCGGCCCACCGGCGTCGGCACCGGGCCGGCCACGATCTCCGCGCCCAGCTCGGCGAGGACGGTGTGCGCCTCGTCCACGTCGGCGACCGCGATCGTCGCCGCCACCTTGCGCAGCACTTCGATCTCCGCCGCCGGGCCACTCATCAGCAGGAAACAGCCGATGGCGGCGACCTGGACGCCACCCCGCTCGAAGCGGAGGGCTCTGCCGCCCGCGAGCCGCTCGTAGAAGGGGATGGCGGTGTCGAGGTCGTCTACGCAGACACGGAGTGAGGCACCCTGGATCTCCATACGGCAGAGCCTAGTTGGGCGCGCGCGGGCCGGTGATCGTTTCACCCGATCCCCACGACCGGCGGGCCGGCTGCACGCCGTTACGGCCCTGTGGCGCCGGGTACCCGAACGGTATGAAACCGCTGGATCACCTGGAGCATCTGGACAAGCACCTGGTCGACGAGCTGGCGCAGGTGGCCCGCGAGACCGTCCGCGACGAGCTGCGGCGCCAGACGCGGGAGAGGCGCCGCACCGCCCTGCTGTACGCGGCGTCCGGCGCGGCCGCGCTGTACGCGGGGGCGGCATTCGCGCTCGCCGTGGGACTGGCGCTCGCCCTCGGCCTGCCCGGCTGGGCCGCCGCGCTGATCACCGCCGCGATCCTGGGCGCCGCGGCCTACGCGCTGCGGAGCGCCGCGCGGCCGTCCGCCGGCCCGCGGGACGAGGCCGAGCACGCCGTCGGCACCGCGCCGGCCGCGCCCGCGCCGGAGCCCGGAGCGGCCCCTCCGTACCCGCCGATGCCGCCCGTCGCCCCCGCCGCGGGCACCCCGGAGCCCGGGGCGGCCGGGCCGGCCGTGCCGCGCCCGGACGACGCCGACCCCGCCTCGCCTCACCATCGGGCCTGACACCTGGCCCGACGGCGAGCGCGGACGCCCCCTGTCACGCGGGACGTCTCAGGTCAGCTGCGGCAGCACCTTGGTGCGGTAGAAGTCGAAGAAGCCGCGCACGTCCGGGCCGATCTGATTGACGTAGACGGCGTCGAAACCGGCGTCCGCGAACTGGCGCAGCTCGGCGACGTGCTCGTCCACGTCGTCGCCGCACACCCGGTTCTCGCGCACCATGTCCTCGGTGACGAGCTGCTGGGCCTGTTCGAAGTGCTTGGGGGAGGGGAGCACCTGGGAGAGTTCACCGGGCAGCTGCTCGTTCGCCCACAGGCGGTGGACCGTGCGGACGGCGGTGTCCTGGTCGGTGTCGTAGCAGACCTTGGTGCCGCCGCTGACGAGCTTCGCCCCGCCGCCGCCCTTGCGGTACTGCTCCACCATCGAGGCGTCCGGGGCGACCGTGATGTAGCCGTCGCCCACGCGGGAGGCCAGCTTGACGGCGGCCGGGCCGAAGCCGGAGATGTCGATGGGCACGGGCTCGTCGGGGACCGTGTACAGACGGGCGTTCTCCACGGTGTAGTGCGTGCCGTGGTGGTTGACCTCCTCGCCGATGAACAGGCGGCGCATCACCTGGATGGCTTCCTCCAGCTTCTCCAGGCGTACGTGGGCCGCGGGCCAGGGGCCGCCGACGATGTGCTCGTTGAGGGCCTCGCCGGTGCCCACGCCGAGGCGGAAGCGGCCGTTCGTCATGACCGCGCTGGTGGCGGCGGCCTGCGCGACGACGGCGGGGTGGATGCGGACGGTGGGGCAGGTGACCGCCGTCTCGATGGGCAGCGAGACGGCTTCGGAGAGGGCGCCTATCACCGACCACACGAACGGGCTCTGGCCCTGCGCGTCGTTCCACGGGTGGTAGTGGTCCGAGATCCACAGCGCCTGGAAACCGGCCTGCTCGGCCATCCGGGCCTGCTCGATCAGCTCCGCGGGGCCGTACTGCTCGCAGGAGAGGAAGTAGCCGTACTGGGGCATGGGCGGCGCCTCCGGGGTGGGGGTGGGGTGGGTGGTCGGTGGGGCGAGTACCCAGGGCTCCGCCGGTGCAACGGGGGTGTGGGTGCGGTTGGCTGGGGCTGCGCCCCCGGTCTCCCTTCGGGGGGTGTTTGCCCGCCCGCCCGCCCGTCTCGGTTGGGCAGGAGGCGCCGTCGCGGGGCTGCGCCCCGGACCCCCTCAGGGGCTCCGCCCCTTGCCCCGGCGGGGGCGGCGCCCCCTGCATCCCCCGGCAGGCTCCCCGAGCCCCCGACTACGAGCAGCCCTCACTCCACCCGGCCCACAATCGGCGGAGCCACGTCCGCCCGTCCCAGTCGGACCGTGTCCGCTTGCCCGGGGCGGGGCCTGCCTACCCGCCCGCGGCGGGAGCGCGTCCACCCGCCCCGGCGGGACAGCGTCCGCCCACTACTCGCGGGAGCGAGTCCACCCGCTCCCGGCGGGGCCTGCCCACCCGCCCCGGCGGGACAGCGTCCACCCCCCTGGCGGGACCGCGTCCGCTCGCCCGCGGTGGGGTCACGTCCGCTCATCCCAGTCGGGCCCCCTCCGCTTGCCTCGGCGGGACCTGTCCGCTCGCTCGCGGCGGGAGCGCGTCCACCCGCCCCGGCCGGACAGCGTCCGGCAGCCCCTGGCGGGACCGTGTCCGCTTGTCCCGGCGATGCCGCGTCCGTTCGCCCGTGGCGGGACAGCGTCCGCCAGCCCCTGGCGGGACCGCGTCCGTTCATCCCAGTCGGGGCCGCTTCCGCTTGCCCTGGCGGGACCTGTCAGCTCGCCCGGGGGGCGGGAGCGCGTCCACCCGCCCCGGCCGGACAGCGTCCGGCAGCCCCTGGCGGGACCGTGTCCGCTTGTCCCGGCGATGCCGCGTCCGTTAGCCCGTGGCGGGACAGCGTCCACCCGCCCCTGGCGGGGCCACCGTGCGCTCATCTCAGTCGGGGCCGCGCCTGCTTGCCCTGGCGGGACCTGTCCACCCGCCCCGGCCGGACGCGTCTCCCCACCCGCTCCTGGCGGGACCGTGTCCGCTTGTCCCGGCGGTGCCGCGTCCGCTCGCCCTTGGCGGGACAGTGCCCACCCGCCCCGGCCGGAGTGCGTCCACCCGCTCCGGCGGGACAGCGTCCGTCCCCCTCCCTGGCGAGACAGCCTCCGCCCCCGCCCCTGGCGGGACCGCGTCCGCTCACCCCCGGCCGGACAGCGTCCGCTTGCCCCCGTCGGGGCCACGTCTCGCCCAACCCCGCCGGGACCACGGTCGGCTCACCGGAGCAACCAGGTGCCCCCCTCGCCGGGACCACGTCCTGCCCACCCCTTGGGCAACCACGTGCCCCCCCCGGCCGGGACCACGTCCTGCCCACCCCTTGGGCAACCACGTGCCGCCCCCGCCGGGCCACGTTTGGCCAACCCCCGGAGGGAAACGCGGGGAGGCGGTCCGTTGTGTGCGAGACGGAGAGGGTGAGGACGTCGTGGGTCGACCCCGGGTGGTGATTGTCGGTGGGGGGTTCGCCGGGTACCGGGCCGCTCGGGTGCTGGGGCGGATGGCCCGGGGGCGGGCCGAGATCACGCTTGTCAATCCGACCGACTACTTCCTGTATCTGCCGCTGCTGCCCCAGGTCGCCGCCGGGATACTCGAGGCGCGCCGGGTGACCGTGTCACTGACCGGGACGCTGCGTGGGGTGCGGCTGGTGCTCGGGGAGGTCGGGCGGGTCGATCTCGACGCGCGGACCGTGCACTACACCGGGCCCGAGGGCGACAGCGGTGCCGTGCCGTACGACCGGCTCGTCCTGGCCGCCGGCAGTGTCAACAAGCTGCTGCCCGTCCCCGGTGTCGCCGAGCACGCCCACGGCTTCCGTGGGCTGCCGGAGGCCCTTTATCTTCGTGATCACGTGATCCGGCAGATCGAGCTGGCCGCCGGCGGTGACGACCCCGCCGCCTGTGCCGCCCGCTGCACCTTCGTGGTCGTCGGCGCCGGATACACCGGTACCGAGGTCGCCGCGCAGGGGCAGCTCTTCACCGACGCGCTGGTGCGCAACCACCCCTTGCGTCAGGGCATGCGCCCGCGCTGGCTGCTGCTCGACGTCGCCGAACGTGTCCTGCCCGAGCTGGACGAACGGCTGTCGCGCACCGCGGACCGCGTACTGCGCGAGCGGGGCGTCGACGTGCGGATGGGGACCTCCGTGAAGGAGGCCACCGAGCGGGGTGTCCTGCTCACCGACGGCGAGTTCGTCGACACCCGGACCCTGGTGTGGTGCGTCGGGGTCCGGCCCGATCCGCTCGCCGAGTCGCTGGGCCTGCCGCTGGAGCGCGGACGGCTCCTCGTCGAGCCCACCCTCCGGGTGCCGGGACGCCCCGAGGTGTTCGCCTGCGGTGACGCCGCCGCCGTACCGGATCTGGACGAGCCGGGGTCGTACGCCCCGATGACCGCCCAGCACGCGTGGCGGCAGGGCAAGGTCGCCGCGCAGAACGTGGCCGCCTCGCTGACCGGCGGCGCGCTGCGGTCCTACCGGCACCGGGACCTGGGCTTCGTCGTCGACCTCGGCGGCGCGCAGGCCTCCGCCAATCCGCTGGGGCTTCCGCTGTCCGGGCCGGTCGCGGGGCTGGTCACCCGCGGTTACCACCTAGCGGCGATGCCCGGCAACCGGGTGCGCGTCGCCGCCGACTGGCTGCTCGATGCCGTACTGCCCCGCCAGGGCGTCCAGTTGGGACTCGTACGGTCCTGGTCGGTGCCCCTGGACACGGCCTCCCCGGAGCTGGCCCGGACACCCGGGGCGCCCGGGCGGCAGGAGCCCGCGCCCGCCCAGCGGCCCGGGCCCGACGCCCTCGACGCGGACCGTCCCGCGCCCGGTCCGGTCAAGCGCACCGACGAAACCCGCACGGAAGAAACCCGCACCGACGAAACCGATACCGACGCTCAAGGAGACACATGAACACCGGTGAACTCGTCGAACTCGGCCAGCAGTTGCGCGTGGACAGCGTGCGCGCGGCCGCCGCCGCGGGCTCCGGGCACCCGACGTCCTCGATGTCCGCGGCCGATCTGATGGCCGTCCTGCTCGCCCACCATCTGCGCTACGACTTCGACCGGCCCGACCATCCCGGCAACGACCGTTTCGTGCTCTCCAAGGGCCACGCCTCACCGCTGCTGTACGCCGCGTACAAGGCCGCCGGGGCGATCGGCGACGAGGAACTGCTGACCTTCCGCAAGCTCGGCAGCCGGCTCGAGGGGCATCCGACCCCGCAGCGGCTGCCCTGGGTGGAGACCGCCACCGGCTCGCTCGGGCAGGGCCTGCCCGTCGGGGTGGGCATCGCGCTGTCCGGCAAGCGGCTGGAGCACGACGGCTACCGCGTATGGGTCCTCACCGGCGACAGTGAACTCGCCGAGGGGTCGGTGTGGGAGGCCGCCGAGCACGCCGGCCACGAGCATCTCGACAACCTGATCACGATCGTCGACGTCAACCGGCTCGGGCAGCGCGGGCCCACCCGGCACGGCCACGACCTCGACGCCTACGCCCGCCGCTTCAAGGCCTTCGGCTGGCACACGATCGAGATCGACGGCCACGACGTCGACGCCGTCGACCGGGCCTACGGCGAAGCCCTGTCCACCGCCGGGCAGCCCACCGCGATCATCGCCCGCACCCTGAAGGGCAAGGGAGTCGAGGGCGTGCAGGACCGGGAGGGGCTGCACGGAAAGCCGCTGCCGGAGGCCGAGGAGGCCATCGAGCAGCTCGGTGGGGAGCGCGACCTGCGGGTGCAGGTGCACGAGCCGCCGACGGTCACCGTGGTGCGGTCCGCGACCACCTCGCCCTACGAGCTGCCCCGCTGGGACAAGAGGGAGGAGGCCGCCACGCGGGACGCCTACGGCAAGGCCCTCGCCGCCCTCGGACACGGGCGCGGCGACATCGTCGCGCTCGACGGCGAGGTCGGCGACTCCACGCGGGCGGAACTGTTCGCCAAGGAGCACCCCGAGCGGTACATCGAGTGCTACATCGCCGAGCAGCAGATGGTCGCGGCCGCCGTCGGCGTCGCCGCGCGCGGCTGGGTGCCGTACGCCGCGACGTTCGCCGCCTTCCTCACCCGCGCCCACGACTTCGTGCGCATGGCCTCCGTCAGCGGCTCCGGCATCAATCTCGTCGGTTCGCACGCCGGGGTGGCCATCGGGCAGGACGGGCCGTCCCAGATGGGCCTGGAGGACCTGGCGATGATGCGGGCCGTGCACGGCTCCACGGTGCTGTACCCCTGTGACGCCAACCAGACGGCGAAGCTGGTCGCCGCCATGGCCGACCTGGACGGCATCCGCTATCTGCGCACCTCGCGCGGCAAGAGCGCGGTGCTCTACGGGCCCGACGAGGAGTTCCCCGTCGGCGGCAGCAAGGTGCTGCGCTCCTCCGGCCGGGACCGGCTGACGATCGTCGCGGCCGGGGTCACCGTGCCCGAGGCGCTCGCCGCCGCGGACGCGCTGGCCGCGCAGGACATCGCCGTACGGGTGATCGATCTGTACTCGGTCAAGCCCGTGGACGCCGAGACGCTGCGGCGGGCCGCCGAGGACACCGGCTGTCTGCTCACCGTCGAGGACCACCACCCCGAGGGCGGGCTCGGCGACGCAGTGGCGGAGGCCTTCGCCGACGGGCGGCCCGTGCCGCGGCTGGTCCGGCTGGGGGTGCGGAACATGCCGGGCTCGGCCACGCCCGAGGAGCAGCTGCACGCCGCCGGCATCGACGCCGAGTCCATCGCGGCGGCCGGGCGGCTGCTGGTGGGGGAGGCGGTCGTGCGGTGAGCGACGGCGACACGCGCACGGTGCGGGCCGGGCGCCGGAGTGTGCCGGTGCACCGGCCCGGCAAGGTGCTCTTCCCGGGCGACTCGGGCGCCAAGGAGTACACCAAGGGCGATCTCGTCGACTACTACCGGTCCGTCGCCGCGTTCATGCTGCCGCATCTGCGCGGCCGGCCGCTGATGCTGGAGCGGCATCCCGACGGCGTCGACGGGCCCCGGTTCATGCAGAAGAACACGCCGGAGCACTATCCGGAGTGGATCACCCGCGTCGAGCTGCCGAAGGAGGACGGTACGGTCTGCCACACGGTGTGCGACGACATCTCCAGCCTCGTCTACCTCGCCGACCAGGCCTGTCTCACCTTTCACCGCTGGCTCTCGCGCACCGGCAGTATCGACACGCCCGACCGGATGGTCTTCGACCTCGACCCCTCCCGTGACGACTTCGCGGCCGTCCGGGAGGCCGCCCGCCGGCTGGGCGACCTGCTCGACGAGCTGCGCCTGCCGTCCGCCCCGATGACCACCGGGTCGAGAGGACTGCACGTCGTCGTCCCCCTGGCCGGCCATCAGGACTTCGACACCGTACGGCAGTTCGCGCGCGACGTCGCCGAGCTGCTCGCCGCCGAGCACCCCGGCCGGCTCACCACCGCCGCCCGCAAGAAGGACCGCGGCGACCGGCTGTACCTGGACATCCAGCGCAACGCCTACGCGCAGACCGCCGTCGCCCCGTTCACCGTGCGGGCCCTGCCCGGTGCGCCCGTCGCCGTCCCCCTCACCTGGGATCAGCTGGACGACCCAGGCGTCGACGCCCGCCGCTGGACCATCGCCGACGCCGTCGACCAGGCCCGCACCAACCCGTGGGCCGGGCTGATGGACAGGGGCCGCACGCTGGGGCCCGCCCGGCGCCGCCTGGACGCGCTGCGCGGTTGACGGGCCACTCCGTGCGATCGAAGTCGCCCGTGCCGCCTGCGCCTGCCCTCGTGAAGGTTTGGCCATGGCACGAGCGGCCACACGGAGGAGAGAGGTGGCCATGGCGAACACAAAGAACACGCGAGATTCGCAGAATTCACCGAACGAACCCGAAGAGCGGGAACCCGACGAGGAGCGGCAGCCCGCAGAAGAGCGGAAGCCCGCACAAGAGCGGGAGACCGCAGAGGAGCGGCCCCGTCCGATGGAGGTGCTCCGCAACGCACGGGCCCAGCTCGCCGAGCTGACCGGTATGAATCCGGAGTCCGTGTCGTCCTTCGAGCAGACGGAGGACGGCTGGGCGCTGGAGGTCGAGGTCCTCGAACTCGCTCGGGTCCCCGACACGATGAGCCTGATGGCGAGCTACCAGGTGGAGCTGGACCCCGAGGGGCAGCTCACCGGTTACCGGAAGGTCCGTCGTTACGAGCGCGGCCGGGCGGACGCCCGCGGCCGGTAGTCAGCTCGCTCTCGACGACCGAACACACACGATCACGACAGAAGGAGGCACGGTCCGTATGACCGTTGTCCCGGCACAGCAGTCCGGCGGCGGAGGCGGCAGCAGCGGCCTCTACGACGTTCTCGAGCTCGTCCTCGACAGGGGGCTGGTCATCGACGCATTCGTGCGGGTGTCCCTCGTCGGCATCGAGATCCTGAAGATCGACGTACGGGTCGTGGTGGCCAGCGTCGACACCTACCTGCGCTTCGCCGAAGCGTGCAACCGGCTCGACCTGGAGGCCGGGCCGCGCAAGGCCCCCGGCCTGCCCGACCTGGTCGGCGAGATCACCGAGTCCGGCGCGAGCGGCAAGTCCAAGGGCGCCCTGTCCGGTGCCGCGCAGACCATCTCGGACGCGTTCAAGGAAGCACGCGGCGAGGGTGAGACCGAGGAGCGGCGGCCCCGCAAGAGCACGGCCGCCCGCCGGAAGGAGGAGCAGGAGTGAGCACGTACGTCTACGGCATCACGGCGAGTTCCCACCCGAAGCTCCCCGAGGGTATGGACGGTGTCGGCGAGCCCTCCCTGCCAGTCCGCATCCTCAGGGCCGGTGAGCTGGCGGCCGTCGTCAGTGACGCCCCCGAAGGGCTGCGGCCCAAGCGGCGCGACCTGCTCGCCCACCAGAACGTGCTCGCCGAGGCGGGTGCGGCCGGCTGCGTGCTGCCCATGCGGTTCGGCAGCGTCGCCCCCGACGACGACACCGTCACCTCGGTGCTCACCGAGCGCGCCGACCACTACAAGGAACGCCTGCGCGCCCTCGACGGCCGTGTGGAGTACAACGTCAAGGCCAACCATGTGGAAGAGGCGGTCCTGCACCGGGTGATGTCCGAGAGCCCGGAGATCCGCACCCTCGCGGAGGCCAACCGGCAGGCGGGCGGCGGGAGTTACGACGACAAGCTGCGCCTCGGCGAGATGGTCGCCGCCGCCGTGAAGGCCAAGGAGGCCGAGGACGGCACCGCCCTGCAGCGGCTCCTGGAGCCGGCCGCCGACGCGGTCAGCGCGGGGCCGGAGTCCACCGGCTGGCTGGCCAACACGTCGTTCCTGGTCGAGAAGGACAGCGCCGAGCAGTTCCTGGCCGCCGTCGAGCAGGCCCGCACGGACATGCCGCAGCTGGAGATCCGCGTCAACGGCCCGCTGCCGCCCTACAGCTTCGTCGACCCGGGCCCGGCCGAGCACACGGCCACCCTGGCCGGCAGCACGGACACCGAAGAGGGGTGACGGCATGGGCCTGCTCGGTGAGGTGTTTCTGCTGCCGTTCGCCCCGGTGCGCGGCAGCGCGTGGGTGATGAGGCAGGTGCTCCAGGAGGCGGAGCGGATCTACTACGACCCGGCCACCATCCGGACCGAGCTGGCCCGCCTGGAAGAGCGGCTGGAAGCCGGAGAGATCAGCGAGGAAGAGTTCGACCGTCAGGAGGACGAGCTTCTCGACCGGCTGGAGACGGCGACGCGCGCGAGCGCGGGAACAGGTGAGTGGACAGCGCAATGAACCGAGTCGGACTGGGCCTCGCGGTAGGGGCCGGATACGTCCTCGGACGTACCAAGAAGGCGAAGCTGGCGATCGCCGTCGGCAGCATGGTCGCCGGCAAGCGGATGAACCTCAGCCCGCGCATGGTCGCGGACCTGGTGAATCAGCAGCTCAAGAACAATCCCCAGGTCAAGGAGATCGGGGACCAGCTGCGCGGTGACCTGCGAGGCGTGGGCAAGGCGGCCTCCGGCGCCCTCGTCGAGCGGCAGATCGGCGCCCTCGCCGACCGGCTGCACTCCCGTACGGCCGATCTGCGTGATCAGACCTCCGGCGGCTCCGGCCGCGGCGAGCGGGACGAGGAGGACGAGGAGCCGGAGGACGACGCCGAGGACCGCGACGAGGACGAAGCCGAGGACCGGGACGAAGACCGCGACGAGGGCGCCGACGACGAACCGGAGAGGTCGCGCGGCGAGCGCGACGCCCGGGCGAAGAAGGCGACCGGCTCGGCTCGGAAGGCCAAGAAGGCGGCCAAGAAGGCTCCGGCCAAGAAGGCCGCCCCCGCCAAGAAGACCGCAAAGAGGGCGCCGGGCCCCGGCGCCGCAGCGAAGAAGACCGCCTCGGCCGGTAAGACGGCCGAGAAGACCGTCGGCCGGGACCGGCAGGCGAAGGGAGGCGGTGAACGATGACCGATACCCTGGGAGCGGCCGGTTCCGCCGGTCGGGACGCGGCAGGCGCCGCCGGGAACGCGGCGGGCAAGAACCCGCTCACCGACCTGGCGCACAGCGAAGCCGCCGACCGGCTCAAGGCCGAACTGCAGGACTACCTCGCCGCCCAGGCGACCCGGATGCTCAGCGGTGTCGGGCACAAGCTCGGCGAGACCACCCTGAAGCTGAACGACATCGCCGAGGGCAAGAGCCCGGGCTTCGCCAAGCTGGCTCTCGACGGCGGTCGCAAGATCGCCGAGGGCAAGGGCCCCGTCCGCACGGCGCTGGAACTCGGCGCCTCCCGAGCCAAGGACAGCGTGATGGGCAAGCTGAAGGGCCTCGGCGGAGGCAAGAAGGGCGGCAAGGGGCGCGCCGGCAACAAGCCGACCGTGATCATCGAGCAGATCGACGTCGGGGTGCCGCTGCGCACCGCCTACGACCAGTGGACCCGGTACCAGGACTTCAGCACCTTCGCCAAGGGCGTCAAGAGCGCGAGCCGCGCCGACGACACCCATTCCGACTGGCAGGCCAAGGTGTTCTGGTCCAGCCGCAGCTGGAAGGCGACCACCACCGAGCAGATCCCCGACCAGCGCATCGCCTGGACGTCGGAGGGCGCCAAGGGCACCACCAAGGGCGCGGTCACCTTCCACCGGCTCGCGGACAACCTCACCCGCGTCCTGCTGGTGATCGAGTACTACCCCTCCGGCCTGTTCGAGAAGACCGGCAACATCTGGCGCGCCCAGGGCCGCCGGGCCCGCCTCGACCTGAAGAACTACGCCCGCTTCATCACCCTCAAGGGAGAAGTGGACGAGGGCTGGCGCGGCGAGATCGAGGACGGCGAGGTCGTCCGCAGCCACGAGGAGGCGCTGGAGGCCGAGGAAGCGGAAGGCGACGAGGCCGAGGACGAGAACGGCGGCGAGGAGACCTCCGAGGCCGAGGACCAGGCCCCCGAGGAGGAGGACGAGGAAGAGGAGCCGTACGACGAGGAGGAGGGCGAGCACGAGGACGAGCCCGAGGAGGGCTCCGAGGACGAGGGCGCCGGGGACGCCGATGAGGAGTACGAGGAAGAGGAGGAGGATGAGGACGAGTACTCCGGGAGCCGGCGATGACCACACCCAGCCCGATGGCGGGCCGGATGCCCGAGCCCTACGGGGGCGGCAGCGGAGCCAACCTCGCCGACATCCTCGAGCGCGTCCTGGACAAGGGCATCGTCATCGCGGGTGATATCCGGATCAACCTGCTCGACATCGAACTGCTCACCATCAAGCTGCGGCTCATCGTCGCCTCCGTGGACAAGGCCAAGGAGATGGGCATCGACTGGTGGGAGACCGATCCGGCGCTCTCCAGCCGTGCCCGCCGCGACGAACTCACCCGCGAGAACGCCGAGCTGCGGGCCCGGCTGGCGGAGCTGGAGCCCGGGCGAGGCCAGGAGGAGGCCCCATGACCGGACTGCGGTACGTCTACGCCGTGTGCCGCCCGTTCAGCGCGCCACTCCAGGCGCAGCTGACCGGGGTGGGCGGCGCGCCGCCCCGGCATCTGACCCACCACGGCCTGGTCGCCGTCTACAGCGAGGTCCCGGCGCGGGACTTCGCCGAGGAACCGCTGCGCGCGCATCTGGAGGACCTCGACTGGGTGACCGAGACGGCCCGCGCCCACCAGGGCGTCATCGACGCGCTGACCGTGGTCACCACCCCGCTGCCGCTGCGCCTGGGCACCGTCTTCCACGACGACAGCGGGGTGCGCACCATGATGGAGGCCCGCGAGCGCGACTTCCGGCGCACCCTGGACCGGCTCCAGGGCAAGGTCGAGTGGGGCGTGAAGGTGTACGCGGAGGCGCAGGGCGAGGAGGCGCAGCGCGGGGTGCCGTCACCGCAGGCCTCCTCCACGGCGGCGCCGGCCGCGTCGGGGCGGGACTATCTGCGCCGCCGCAGCATGAGTGCCAGGGCGCACGAGGACATGTGGCAAAAGGCCGAGGAATTCGCCACGCGGCTCCATGAGTCCCTTTCCGCGCACGCCGACGATTCCCGGGTGCACGCACCACAGAACCCGGCGCTTTCCGGGGCCGCCGGACGCAATGTGCTCAATGCGGCCTATCTGGTGCCGCGGGCGGCGTCCGAGGAATTCGTGGAACTCGTCGACCGGACCAAGGACGACGTCCCGGGAATGCGCGTGGAACTCACGGGCCCCTGGGCCGCCTATTCGTTCGTGGAGACCCCGCGGCCGGTGGGGGAGGGGTCCGGGTGACCGTCGTCGAACGCCGTGAGATCGCGCTCGTGGACCTGCTGGACCGGCTGCTGGCCGGCGGCGTGGTGATCACGGGGGACATCACCCTGCGCATCGCCGACGTCGATCTGGTGCGCATCGACCTCAACGCGCTGATCAGCTCGGTGAACGCCCAGGTGCCCTCGCCGTTCGAGCCTCTGGTTCCGTCGCGCAAGGAGCTGCCGTGACCGACCGTCGCATGGACCTCGATCCCGACACGGTGGAACGGGACCTGGTCAAGCTCGTCCTGACCGTCGTGGAGCTGCTGCGCCAGCTCATGGAGCGCCAGGCCGTGCGCCGCTTCGACGAGGGCGACCTGAGCGAGGAGCAGGAGGAGCGCATCGGGCTGACCCTGATGCTGCTGGAGGACCGCATGGCGGAACTGCGCGACCGCTACGGACTGCGGCCCGAGGACCTCAACCTGGACCTCGGGCCGCTGGGACCGTTGCTTCCTCGCGACTGACCTCCCCGGGGAAGCCCCGGGGAGGCCGGTCACGGCCGGGAGTCGGGCTCCCGGTCACCTCACCACCTGTACCAGCGGCCCCTGCCGCCCGCCGCGCCCGTGCTCCGCAGCAGGAACCCCAGCAGCCACACAACCAGAACCGCCAGCGCGATCCACCAGAGAACCTTCACTGCGAATCCGAGACCGAAAAGGACGATCGCCAGAAGCAGTACCAGCAGGATGGGAACCATAGTCTGAACCTCCTGTTTTCCGGGTTTCCCGAAAAAGGGGATTCAGACGTCCTTCCGGCACAGAATTTCGCCGTGCAGGACCGCGAACCAGCCGTCCTCGCGCTTTCCCCATTCCCGCCAGCCGGCCGCCACGGCGGCCAGCTCCGCCTCGGTGGCGTGCCCTCCGGCGACGGCCAGCCCGGCGAACTGGGAGGCCGTCGTGCGCTCCGCCCACAGACCGCTCCACCACTGCCGTTCCTCGGGCGTGGCGAACGTCCAGGTGGCGGACGACGCGGTGACGTCGGTCAGGCCCGCCGCGCGCGCCCACGCCGCCAGCCGGCGCCCCGCGTCCGGTTCGCCGCCGCCCGCGCGGGCGACCCGGTGGTACAGGGCCAGCCAGTCGTCCAGCGCGGGCAGCTGCGGATACCAGGTCATCGCCGCGTAGTCCGCGTCGCGGACCGCGATGAAGCCGCCGGGCTTGGTGACCCGTGTCATCTCCCGCAGCGCCTGGACCGGGTCGCTGACGTGCTGCAGCACCTGGTGGGCGTGGACCACGCAGAAGGTGTCGTCCGGGTAGTCCAGGGCGTGGACGTCGGCGGTGGCGAAGTCGACGTTCGTCAGGCCCCGCCGGTCGGCCTCGGTCCGCGCCTGCTCCAGGACGCCCGCTGCCCGGTCGACGCCGGTGACGTGTCCGTCGGGGACCAGCGCGGCCAGGTCGGCGGTGATCGTGCCGGGACCGCAGCCGATGTCCAGGATCCTCATGTGGGGCTTCAGTACGCCGAGCAGGTAGGCCGCCGAGTTGGCGGCGGTGCGCCAGGTGTGCGATCGCAGCACCGACGCGTGGTGCCCGTGCGTGTAGACGGCCGTCTCCTGCGCTTCCGACATGGCTGTGCCCCTCCTCGTCGAACCCCGGCCGGATGCCCCGGCCGGTGCTCGCCACGGTACGCGCGTCGGCCGCATGATGAGATGCGCGTATCGCAATGTGGTCTGACGGCGCGTCAGCGCGTGGTCACGGGCCGGTAGACGGTCAGCGCCTGCGGCAGCTTCTCCACCGCCACCTCGCCGTGCACCTCGGCCACTTCACCGTCGTACGCGAGCAGCGTGCCCGGGGCCACACCGGCCAGCCGCAGCCGGGGCACCTGCACTGCGGCGTGTGCCGGGGAGCGGGTCAGCGGGCCGGCGACGGCGGCGGCCAGCAGCCTCAGGGCCGGGTGGCGCCCGCCGTGCACGACCCGCACGTCCAGCTGCCCGTCCGCCAGGTCCAGGCGGCGGCCCGGGGCGAGGCCCATGCGGTGGTAGGTGCCGTTGCCGACGAACAGCAGCCACAGCGGGTGCGGCCGGCCGCCCACTTCCGCCTCCAGCGGATGCCGGTCGGCGCGCAGCACGCGCAGCGCCGCCAGCACCCCGGCCGGCCAGCCGCCGACGCGGCGCGCCCAGCGGTCCCGCTCGCGCACCAGCTCCGGATACACACCGAGGCTGAGGGTGTTGACGAAGATGCCGCGCTGCTCGCCTGAGGTGAACCGGCCCACGTCCACGCGCACCGCCTCGCCCCGCGTCAGCGCCCCGGCCAGATCGCGGACGTCCTCCAGGCCCAGGTCGAGGGCGAAGTGGTTCAGTGTGCCGCCGGGCAGCACCGCGAGCGGCAGGCCGTAGCGCAGGGCGACCTCGGCGGCCGTGTTCACCGTGCCGTCGCCGCCGCACACGCCGAGCGCGACCGCCCGCGCCGCCGCCTTCTCCAGCTCCGCCGGCACGTCCTGCGGCGCGCACTCCACGACCTCGGCGCCCGGCAGCGCGTCCCGCAGCGCCCGCACCCGGTCGGCGGTGCCCGCGGCGGTGTTCGCCACCAGCACCAGGCCCCGCCCGTCCGGCAGCACCGGTGCGTCCGCCCGCGGCCGGGCCGGCGGCGCCGGCTGCCCCCGGGTGGGCGCCAGACCCCGTACGGCGAAGGCGGCGCCCGCGCCGAGGGCCGCGCCCGCCAGCACGTCGCTCGGGAAGTGGACGCCGGTGTAGACGCGGGACATCGCCACCGAGAACGCCACCGGCGCCACGACCGCGCCCCAGGCCGGGGACTCCAGCGCCACCCCGGTCGCGAACGCCGCCGCCGACGCCGCGTGGCCCGACGGGAACGACGTGGTGATCGGCTGCCGCTTCAGCTGCCGCACCAGCGGAACCGGGTCCAGCACCGGGCGGTCGCGGCGCACCGAGCGCTTGCCGAGCGTGTTGACGGTCAGCGAGGCCAGCGCCAGCGAGGCCACGCCGCGGGCGGCGGCCCGGCGGCCGCGGGGGGTGCGGCTCGCCGCGATGGCGGCCGCCGTCGCGAACCAGAGCAGTCCGTGGTTGGCGCTGCGGCTCAGCCGGGGCAGCACCGGCTCGGCGGCCGGCCAGTGCCGCTCGGCGGCGAACTCGAAGAGACGGCAGTCCAGGGCGAGCAGCTTCTGCCGCAGGGGGTGCCCCTTGGACCGGGGCGCGGTGAGGTCGACATCGGGACTCATACCCTGGCGATTACCCTGAAGTGGCCGTTTGCCGACCGGGGGGCCACACCGCACGGAGACCGCCGTATGCGTCTGCTGCTCGTCCGCCACGCCGAGACCCCGTCCAACGTGCGCCATCTGCTGGACACGGCGGCGCCGGGGCCCGCGCTGACGGCCCTCGGTGAACAGCAGGCCGCCGCGTTGCCCGACGCGCTGGCGGGCGAGGACATCACGGCGCTCTACGCCTCCCCCCTGGTCCGCGCCCGGCTCACCGCCGCCCCGCTGGCCGCCGCCCGCGGCCTCGACGTGCGCGTGCGTGACGGCATCCGCGAGGTCACGGCCGGCGACCTGGAGATGCTGCCCGGTGACAGTCCCCAGGGTGAGCTGTACATGAAGACCGTGTTCGCCTGGGCGGCCGGGGACACCGCGCTGCGCCTGCCCGGCGGTGAGAGCGGCGAGGAGGTGCTGGAGCGCTTCGACACGGTGGTCGCCGAGGCCGCGGCGACCGGCGCCGGGACGGCCGCCCTGGTCAGCCACGGCGCCGTGATCCGTCTGTGGACCGCGGCCCGCGCGGCCAACGTCGACATCCCTTTCGCCGCCGCCCATCCCCTGCGCAACACCGGCGCGGTGGCCTTGGAGGGCAGCCCGTCCACCGGCTGGACGGCACTCACCTGGGCGGACGAGACGGTGGCGCCGTCGGGCGAGGCGGGCCCGACGGGGGAGGCCGTCCCGGCCGCCGAATGACACGATCCTCCGTGGCCGCACCACGGACCCCGCCTTAAGAGTTTGCCGTCGCCGCATGCCGCACCGGAGAATGCCTGCCCATGGGACATCTGGAAGCCGCGCACCTGGAGTACTACCTCCCCGACGGGAGGGCACTGCTCGGTGACGTGTCCTTCCGGGTCGGCGAAGGCGCCGCCGTCGCGCTCGTGGGCCCCAACGGGGCCGGCAAGACCACGCTGCTCAGGCTGATCTCCGGTGAGCTGAAACCGCACGGCGGTTCCGTCACCGTCAGCGGCGGGCTCGGCGTGATGCGCCAGTTCGTCGGGTCCGTACGGGACGACACGACCGTACGCGACCTGCTGGTCTCCGTGGCGCCGCCCCGTATCCGCGAGGCCGCGGCCGCCGTCGACTCCGCCGAGCACGCCCTGCTCACCGTGGACGACGAGGCCGCCCAGCTGCAGTACGCGCAGGCCCTCGCCGACTGGGCGGAGGTGCGGGGCTACGAGGCCGAGACGCTGTGGGACATGTGCACCATGGCCGCGCTCGGCGTGCCGTACGAGAAGACACAGTGGCGGCAGGTGCGCACGCTGTCCGGCGGTGAGCAGAAGCGGCTGGTGCTGGAGGCGCTGCTGCGCGGCACCGACGAGGTGCTGCTGCTCGACGAGCCGGACAACTACCTCGACGTGCCCGGCAAGCGCTGGCTGGAGGAACGGCTGCGGGAGACCCGCAAGACCGTCCTGTTCGTTTCCCACGACCGTGAGCTCCTCTCCCGCGCCGCCGAGAAGATCGTCTCGGTGGAGCCCGGGCCGGCGGGGGCCGACGCCTGGGTGCACGGCGGCGGCTTCGCCACTTATCACGAGGCCCGCCGGGAACGCTTCGCCCGCTTCGAGGAGCTGCGCCGCCGCTGGGACGAGAAGCACGCCCAGCTGAAGAAGCTGGTGCTGAACCTGCGCCAGGCCGCCAGCGTCAGCCATGAGATGGCCTCCCGCTACGCGGCGGCGCAGACCCGGCTGCGCAAGTTCGAGGAGGCCGGACCGCCGCCCGAGCCGCCGCGCGAGCAGGACATCACCATGCGCCTCAAGGGCGGCCGCACCGGCGTACGCGCTCTCACCTGCGAGGGCCTCGAACTCACCGGCCTGATGAAACCGTTCGACCTGGAGGTCTTCTACGGCGAGCGGGTCGCCGTCCTCGGCTCCAACGGCTCCGGCAAGTCGCACTTCCTGCGCCTGCTCGCTGGTGAGGGCGTGGCGCACACGGGCCGGTGGAAGCTGGGCGCGCGGGTCGTGCCCGGGCACTTCGCGCAGACCCACGCCCACCCGGAGCTGGTGGGCCGCACGCTCCTGGACATCCTGTGGACGGAACACTCCCAGGACCGGGGCGCGGCGATGTCCCGGCTGCGCCGCTACGAGCTGACCCAGCAGGCCGAGCAGACCTTCGACCGCCTCTCCGGCGGCCAGCAGGCCCGCTTCCAGATCCTGCTGCTGGAACTCGCCGGCGCCACCGCCCTGCTCCTGGACGAGCCCACCGACAACCTCGACCTGGATTCCGCGGAAGCCCTCCAGGAGGGCCTGGAGGCGTTCGAGGGCACGGTCCTCGCCGTCACCCACGACCGCTGGTTCGCCCGCTCCTTCGACCGCTACCTGGTCTTCGGCACGGACGGTCACGTCCGCGAGACGGCGGACCCGGTGTGGGACGAACGACGGGTGGAGCGGGCCCGCTAGGGTCTGTCCGGATCCCGCCCCACCCGTCAGTGGCCTCAGCTCCAGCGCAGCAGGGCTCCGAGGCCACCCGCCGGGGTGTCGTCGCCGCGCTCCGGCAGGGCCGGGGTGACCGAGATGGCCGGGGCACCCGTCATGACCACCGAGCGCAGCAGGGCGTCGTCGGCCCGCGTCGACCACGAGTGCTGCTCACCGAGCGTCTTCAGCTCCGTGCGGCGCACCGCCAGCTGGTCGGGGTCCTCACCGATCCACACCTCACGGTGCGTGTCCGGGCCGTCCGGCCGGATCAGCAGCTCGTCGATACGGTGCTCGCGGGCCGCCTCCACCAGCGCGGGCACACCCTCCACGGCGGCCGCGCGGCCCTCGCCGCCCGGGGTGCGGGCGGCCAGGAAACGATCCAGGTCCTCCTGCGCCCGCCGCCGCACATGCTCGGCGCGCGCCCGCTCCACCTCCTCGGCGAGCAGCCGGCTGCCGCTGCCGTGGTCGGCCTCGACCGCGCACCCGCGCAGCCGCTGCGGCAGCCGCTCGTGCACGGTCCGCCGCTCGCGCGCGTCACCCACCAGGATCAGCAGGTCGGCGCCGGTCTCTTCCTGGCACACCGCGAGCGCGTCGGCGATCTCCGCCGCGTTGTGCTCCCAGGTGTTCTCCACCCGCAGCTGGAAGTGGCGCTCCGACCAGTCGGCCGAGCCGGTCCGGTGCACCGGCCACTGCCGCCCGCTGACCGTGCCGGCCTCCTGGCTGCCCAGGCCCGAGCGCAGCTCGAAGTCCGCGCCCTTGCGGTCGATGTACGCCACCACGCACACCGGGTCCTCCCCGGCGAGCTCCAGCAGCGGCGACACCCGCGGCAGCGGAGCCCACTGCGCGGAGCTGCCCCGCACCGGCGCCCGGGCCAGTGGCGGGTCCAGCACCACCTCACCGTCCCTCGCGAACAGCGCGCGTCCGTGCGGATCACTGGCATGGCGCAACTCGTCCACGGCATCGCGCACCGCACGGCAGGTCGCCTCGTCCGCCCCTTGCCCGGCCAGCTCCCGCGCCACCGCCTGCGCCGTCAGTTCCCGTTCGTGGGCCGTGTCCTCCGCATGGCGTGAGAGGTCGACGTACACGGAGGCCCAGGGGCCGGAGTGTTCATAGAGTGGATGCAGAAAGGCGAGATCCATGGCTCCCTCCCGTGATGAGCTCGGGGGTAGTGCTCACGGGCGGGTACCCGGACCGCATGAACGAACACGACCGACCGGACGGGGCCACCATGAGCGGAGTCGACCCAGGGCGACTGGACGACCAGCAGCTGATGAGGGAGCTGGAGAACATCCACCGCACGCGTCACGACACCCTGCTGTACGGCTCGAACGACGCGCTGCGCGCCCACAACGAACGCATGGCGCAACTCGAGGGCGAGTACCTGCGCCGCAATCCGAGCCGTCCTGTCGCGGCCGGCCGTACCCGGGAAGGCGCCCGGGAACGCGGAAGCGGGGAGTCGGCGACTCCCCGCTCCTGACCTGCTGACCGTCCCAGTCCCGCGCGGGCCGCTCAGGCGGCCTGCCGGGACTCCTGCGCGAACACCTCCAGATACGTCTGGCAGAAGGCCTTCAGATCGTCCGGCTTGCGGCTGGTGACCAGCTTGTTGGGTCCGTGGTCGCAGACCTTGACCTGCTCGTCGACCCAGGTGCCGCCCGCATTGCGGATGTCCGTCTCAAGGCTCGGCCACGACGTCAGCACCCGCCCGCGTACGACGTCGGCCTCGACCAGCGTCCACGGGGCGTGGCAGATCGCGGCGACCGGGCGGCCCTGCGTGAAGAAGTCCTTGACGAACGCCACCGCCTTGTCCTCCATCCGCAGGAAGTCCGGGTTGGCGACACCACCGGGCAGCACCAGCCCGCCGAAGGAGTCGGCCGAGGCGTCCTGGACGACCTCGTCGACGGGGAAGGTGTCGGCCTTGTCCAGGTGGTTGAACGCCTGGATCTCGCCGGACTCGGTCGACACCAGCACCGGCTCGTGCCCGGCGTCCTTCGCCGCCTGCCACGGGTCGGTCAGCTCGACCTGCTCGACGCCCTCGGGGGCTGCCAGGAAAGCGATACGCATGATCATCCCTTCGTACGTGTGGACTGCGTGCCGGTGACCGCCTCGGCCAGCTCCTGGACGTTGCCGTAGTGCGCCTTGCGGGGCAGGCGCTCCAGCGCGTCCACGAGCGGGTCCGGCGCGTTGTTGCGGCGCAGCACGCCGATCAGTTCGTGCGGGCCTGCCGGGAACGAGCCGCGGCCCAGGATCCGCGCCAGCTCCAGGCGAACGGTCTCCAGGGAGGAGCCGAGGCCACCGGGCGCCACCGGGCCGCCCCAGACCTGCGGGTCGTCGTCGGCGGCCGGCTCCGGGTCGTGCCACTCCTCGGTCCGGGTCGGGTGGCCGGACCGGAGCAGACCCTGCAGTTCGTGCTTCCTCTCGTTGTCGCGGTGCACGCTCATCCGGTCACTGCCTCGCTGCATGTCACGTTCCTTTCGGAGGCTTACTTCTTGTCCCGGCCCGGCAGGAACTCCTGCACCTTCGCCTTGAAGCCCTGCTTGACCATCGAGCCCCGGTCGGCGTCGCCCTTGAGGATCGACGCGATCGTGGCCTCCATCTGCTCCCAGGTGGCGTGCGGCGGGACCGGCGGCACCGCGGGGTCGGTGAGGAACTCGATCACCGCCGGCCCGTCGGCTTCCAGACCGGCCCGCCAGCCCGCCTCCACGTCCTCCGGCTTCTCCACCCGCACGCCGGTCAGGCCCAGCGAGCGGGCGAACGCCGCGTACTGCACGTCCGGGATCGCCTGCGACTGAACGAAGGACGGCGCACCCTCCATGGCCCGCATCTCCCACGTCACCTGGTTGAGGTCCTGGTTGTTCCACACGGCCACCACCAGCCGCCGGTCCTGCCAGCGGTCGGCGTACTTCGCCGCAGTGATCATCTCCGCGAGGCCGTTCATCTGCATCGCGCCGTCACCGACCAGGGCGACCACCGGCCGGTCCGGGTGGGCGAACTTCGCGCCGATCGCGTACGGCACCCCGGGGCCCATCGTCGCCAGCGTGCCGGACAGCGAACCGCGCATGGTGCCGCGCATCGTGATGTGCCGGGCGTACCAGTTCGCGGTCGATCCCGAGTCGGAGGTGACGATCGCGTCGTCCGGCAGCAGCGGGTCCAGCGCGGCGGCGACGTACTCCGGATTGATCGGGTCGGCGGAGAGGTTCGCGCGCCGCTCCATCACCTGCTGCCAGCGCTGCACGTTGTCGCACACCGTGTCGAACCACTCCCGCCCGCGGCCCGAGTCGATCATCGGGATCAGCCGGTCCAGCGTCGCCTTCGCGTCACCGACCAGGTTCACCTCGTACGGGTAACGCATGCCCACCATGTGCGGATCGATGTCGATCTGCACCGCCCGGGCCTTGCCGAACTCCGGCAGGAACTGCGAGTACGGGAACGACGAGCCGATCGTCAGCAGCGTGTCGCAGTCCCGCATCAGCTCATAGCTCGGGCGGGTGCCCAGCAGCCCGATCGAGCCGGTGACATACGGCAGCTCGTCACTGAGGACGTCCTTGCCGAGCAGCGCCTTCGCCACGCCCGCGCCGAGCAGCTCCGCGATGTGCTGCACCTCCTCGCGCGCGTGCGCCGCGCCCTGCCCGACCAGGATCGCCACCTTGTCACCGGCGTTCAGCACCTCCGCCGCCCGGCGCAGCGACTCCTCCGAGGGGATCGCCGTCCACGAACTGCGGTCCAGGCTGGAGGGCACCATCTTGAACGCGTGGCCCGGCGGCGAGTAGTCCAGTTCCTGCACGTCCCCCGGGATGATCACGGCCGTCGGGGCGCGCCGCGCGTACGCGGTGCGGATGGCCCGGTCCAGCACGTTCGGCAGCTGCTCGGGCACCGTCACCGTCTCCACGAAGTCGGAGGCGACGTCCTTGTAGAGCGTGTGCAGGTCGACTTCCTGCTGGTAGGAGCCGCCCATCGCGGTGCGGTGCGTCTGGCCGACGATCGCCACGACGGGCACATGGTCCAGCTTCGCGTCGTACAGCCCGTTCAGCAGGTGGATCGCGCCGGGTCCCGAAGTGGCCGCGCACACCCCCAGCCGGCCGCTGAACTTGGCGTATCCGACCGCCTCGAACGCGGACATCTCCTCGTGCCGGGACTGGATGAAGCGGGGCTTGTCCTCGGCGCGTCCCCAGGCGGCGAGCAGTCCGTTGATGCCGTCACCCGGATAGCCGAACACACAGTCCACGCCCCAGTCGCGCAGCCGCTCGAGGACGTAGTCGGACACCTTGCTGCTCATGAAGGACCTCCAGGTCGCATCGGCATCGGGGGGCGTCAGCACGGAACGAGTCACCCGCAGGCATCCCGGAAAACCTGAGCCCGGGTTTGCCGGCCGACCTCCAGGGCAGGCGCAGGATCAGTGCTTCGGAACGGAGGCACGTCCGTGGGAACGGCTGCACGTGGCCCCGGCGTACCCCGTCCGGGCCTGCGCCATTCCCTCGGTGACCGTCCACCCAGAGCACCCAGGGGAGAGCGACGCACCATGCGAACCCGAACCGGCACACACCCGCACGACGACGCCCCCGACACCGCCGACGCCTTCCGCAGGCTCGCCGCGCTCGAGCCGGGGCCCGAACGCGACGCCCTGCGCGCCGAGATCACCGAGGTCTGGCTGCCGATGGCCGAACGCCTCGCCGGACGCTTCCGCAACCGCGGCGAGTCCTACGACGACCTGCGCCAGGTCGCCGCCCTCGGCCTGGTCAAGGCCGTCGACCGCTACGACCCCGAGCTCGGCAACGCCTTCGAGAGCTACGCCGTGCCCACCATCACCGGCGAGATCAAGCGGCACTTCCGCGACCACATGTGGACCCTGCACGTGCCGCGCCGCGTCCAGGACCTGCGCAACCGGGTCCGCGCCGCCGTCCAGGAGCTGTCCCAGACCGTCTCCGGCGAGCGGCCCACCGTCGAGCAGATCGCCGAACGCGCGCAGCTGAGCGAGGAGGACGTCAAGGCCGGTCTGGAGGCGCTGGAGAGCTTCACCGCGCTGTCCCTGGACGCCGAGATGACGGGCACCGAGGGCGGCTACGCACTGACCGACACACTCGGCTCACCCGACGGGGCGCTGGACACGGTCGTGGACCGCGAGGCGGTACGGCCGCGGCTGGCGGCGCTGCCGGAGCGGGAGCGGGCGATCCTGTACATGCGGTTCTTCGGGGACATGACGCAGAGCCGGATCGCGGAGGAGCTGGGGATCTCGCAGATGCATGTGTCCCGGCTGATCAGCCGGTGCTGTGGGCGGATGCGGTCGGAGATCCTGGCGGATGCGGAGTAGCGCCGTGGGGGTCTCTCTTCGATGCCGGGGGCGGGGGGTCGGTGGCTGGTCGCGCAGTTTCCCGCGCGCCTGCCCGCACTGGCCTCGACGTCGGCTGAATCACTCCGTCGGCTCTCAGCCGTCCCCCTAACGGCGTCCGGCCGCGCGCGGCCTCGTCCTTCGGCGGCTGTCATGGCTGTACGGCACGACACCCCCGTGCCCGCAGTCGTACGGCCGAAGGAGTTCTCCCCATGCGCCGCACCGCCCGTGCCCTGTCCGTCGCCGCGCTGGTCGTGCTGGCCGGTGCCGCACCGGCCGCGGCCGCGGATGACCCGGCCGACCCGGCCGACCCGCTGGACACGGCCGTGCAGGCGGGCCCGGGCGACCCGGCCACGCCGGCCGCGCAGATCAGCCCCGCCTCGGTGGAGCCGGGCGGCACCGTCACCGTGTCCGTGACCTGCGACCCGACGGGCGGGCCCGCGCCCGAGAGCATCGACGCCAGCTCCGAGGCGGCCTTCGCGGACGGCACCGTGAAGCTGCAGAAGGTGCCCGGCGGGGACGACGAACTGTCCGGGCCCTCCTACAAGGGCACCGCGAAGATCGTCCCCGCCGAGGACCTCGAGGGCCTGGCCGGCGGCGGACCCGGCGCCGGCTGGACCGTGGACGGCACCTGCCCGGCACCGCCGGGCGGCAAGGGCCGGCCCTGGAGCACCACGGTCGACCTCGCCCACGCCTCCCACGGCGCCACCGCCGCCCCGGCCTGCCCCGAGCCCTCCCTCACCCCCTGCGGGGACAAGGGAGACAAGGAAGGCAAGGGGGACGAGGGTGAGAAGCCCGCACCGCCCGCGCAGGAACCCGGCCGGCAGCAGCCCACCGCCCAGCCCGCGCGGCCCCCGGCGATCGAGCACGGCGTGCACGCGGGCGAGGGCGGCACCTTCACCACCTCGGCGCCCGCCCTGGTGGCCGGCGGCCTGCTCATCCTGGGCGCGGCCGGGGCCGCCGCGCACCGGCTGCGGCAGCGCGAGCGGGACCGCCCCTGAGCGAGCGGGGGATGTGACCGGCGCAACCCGCGCCCCGAGCCATGGGGGGCGCACGACGTGGGTACTTGGAGGCGGACCGGCGAGGCGGTGACGCGGCACCGGCCCACCCCACGGCACGAGCGACTGCGCGGAGGCACGCATGCGGCGGACCGACCCCGAAGGGCACGGCCCCGTCCGCTACGGCCCCCCACTGCCCGGCACCGGACTGCCGGTGCTCCCCGAACTGACCGCCCGGATCTGCGCCGCCGCCGACCGGGCCGACGCCGAACCCGTGGGCGGCTCACCCGCCGTCACCGAGGCGGCCTGCGGCTACTGGGAGCGGCGGGGCCTTGCCACCGAACCCGGCCGTGTCGCCGCGGCGTCCGGCGCGCCCGCGTTGCTGCTGGCGCTCACCGCGGCCCTCGGCGGTGACGTCCTGGTGCCCCGGCCCTGCGCGGCCTGGTGGGCGCCGTACGCGCGCGTGCTGGGCAGACCCCTCTTCCACGTGCCCACACCCGCCGAGTCCGGTGGTGTGCCCGACCCCTACGCGCTGCTGGAGACCGTCCGCCGGGTCCGCGCCGAGGGCGGCGACCCGCGGTTGCTGGTGCTGTCGCTCGCCGACGATCCGACCGGCACCGTCGTCCCGCCGGAGTTGCTGCACGAGACGGTGGAGGCGGCCGCCGGAGAGGGGCTGCACCTGGTCAGCGACGAGACCTGGCGCGACACCCTGCACGCCCGGCACGACACCGTGCTGCTCAGCCCCGCCGAGATGCTGCCCGGTCGGGTCACCGTCGTCACCGACCTGGCCGGTGCGCTGCTGCCGGCCGGCTGGCCCGCCGCGGTCGCCCGGTTCCCGGCGGACGGCCGCGGCGGCGAACTGCACGCGCGCGTACGGGACATCCTCACCGCACTCGACGCCCGCATCGCCGCGCCCGTCGCCGCCGCCGCCGCGTACGCGCTGACCGAACCCCAGCCGGTCGCGGACCGGGTCGCGGCCACCGTCGCGCTGCACGCGCGGGTGGCCGCCGCCGTGCACCACGCCGTCGTCGCCGCGGGCGCCCTCGCCAGGCCGCCGCAGGCGGGTCGCCACCTGTACGCCGACCTGGGCCCGCTGCGCGCGGCGCTCGCCGTGCACGGGGTGGGCGACGCGCAGGATCTGGAGGAGTACCTCTCCGCCCGGCTCGGCATGCCCGCGCCGGGCGGCCACCGCTTCGGAGACGACCTCGCCGCGCTGCGCGTGCGGCTGACCACCGGTCCGCTGCTGGGCGGCACGGACGCCGAGCGCGCGGAATGCCTCACGTCCCCCGCGCCGTTGGAACTGCCACACGTGCACCGCGCGTTGAGCACGGTGCGGTCCGTCTTCGACGACCTCCGCGACGACGCCCAGCGATGGGAGCCTCCTCGATGACGCAGCAGTCCGAGTCGCCCGCCACCGGCGCGGTCACGAGCACGACGCCGTCCCCGGCCCCCGTCACAACCCCGTCCCCGGCCCCCGACGCCCCGGCACCCCCGGCCGCCGCCCCGCCCTCCTTCGCGCCCCCGTTCCCGCCCCTGGCCGAACCCCGCCCGCTGGGAGAACGGCGGGTGTGGCCGCGGACCTTCCACGACCGGCTCACCGCACCGCTGCCCGGCCTCAAGGCGATCGCCCGCTTCGCCCGCGAGGGCGCGGTGCGCCCCGGCAAGGAGGGCCTCGCCGACATCCCCCGCCTGCCCTACGCTCCCGCTCCGCTGCCCCGCGTCGACGCCCGCACCCTCGCCGTCACCTGGGCGGGACACGCCAGCTGGATCGTCCAGGTCGGCGGACTGACCGTGCTCACCGACCCGGTCTGGTCGCGCCGCATCCTCGGCACCCCGGCCCGCATCACGCCCGTCGGCGTGCCGTGGGAGGAGCTGCCGCGCATCGACGCCGTCGTCATCAGCCACAACCACTACGACCACCTCGACGCCCCCACGCTGCGCCGACTGCCGCGCGACACCCCCGTGTTCGCGCCCGCCGGGCTGGGACGCTGGTTCGAGAGGCGCCGGTTCACCCGCATCACCGAGCTGGACTGGTGGGAGGGCGCCGAACTGTCCGGGGTCCGCTTCGACTTCGTCCCGGCCCACCACTGGTCCAAGCGCACCCTCACCGACACCTGCCGCAGCCTGTGGGGCGGCTGGGTGCTCACCGCGCCCGACGGCCGGCGGCTGTACTTCGCCGGTGACACCGGATACGGCCACTGGTTCAGCCGTATCGGCCGCCGCTACCTTGGCATCGACCTCGCCCTGCTCCCGATCGGCGCCTACGACCCGCGCTGGTGGCTCAGCGACGTCCACTGCGACCCGGAGGAGGCCGTGCAGGCCGCCTTGGACCTCGGCGCGCGCAGAATGGCCCCGATGCACTGGGGGACGTTCATCCTCTCCGCGGAACCCGTCCTGGAACCGCTGACGCGGGTGCGGGAGGCGTGGGAGAGGGCCGGGCTGGACCGCGACGACCTGTGGGACCTGGCGGTGGGGGCGTCCCGGGTGCTGGAGCGCCCCTGAAGGGGCGGGGAGCCACGCGACCGGCCCCGGCCGGCCCGTGCCGGCCGTACGACGGCGGGCCTACCGCTGCACGCGCCTCCACACACTGGGCAGGGCACCGGCGAGCAGGGTCAGGCCGATCGCCGCCACGACGCCCTCCCACGGCTCGGGGAAGAGCGAGCCGCCGAGGATGCCGATCAGCTGATAGGTCAACGCCCACGCGAGACAGGCCGGCAGGTTGCCCCGCGCGAACCTCCGCAGGGGCCACTTCGCCAGCAGGCACGCCAGCATCACCGGGATACGGCCCGCCGGCACCAGCCGGGACAGCACCAGCACCGCCACCCCGTGCTCCGCCAGCTTGTCCTGGGCCTGCGTCAGCCGCTCCTGCGGCGCCCGCGCGCGGATCGCCTCCAGCCAGCGCGAGCCGCTGTGCGAGCGCATCCCGCGCCGGCCCAGCCAGTACAGCGCCGCGTCCCCGCAGAACGCGGCCAGCGACGCCGTGACGAAGACCAGCGCCAGCGAGAACGGCGCCGTCTGGTGGAAGGCCACCACCGCCGCCGAACTCACCAGCGCGCCCGTCGGCACCACCGGCACCAGCGCCCCGATCAGCACCAGCAGGAACAGCGAGGGATAGCCGAGCGCCTGCTGCGTGGACTCCGTCGGGACCGCCGTCACCGCCGCGGCCAGCCCGCTCACGGGGCGACCGCCGGCCGCACGCTCTCGCCGTGCGCCAACCGGTGCACGGCCACGTCCGGGGCCCAGTGCGCCGCGAGCCGCACGAACTCCTCGCCGGGCGCGTGGAACTCGTGCGGGCGCACCGCGTCCATCCCGATCGGCCAGTACGTGCCGTAGTGCACCGGTATCGCGCAGCGAGGCGCCAGCCGGGCCAGCGCCTGCGCCGCCCGCCCCGCGTCCAGATGGCCCTCCCCGAGGTACGGCCCCCAGCCGCCCACCGGCAGCAGCGCCACCTCGATCGGGCCGACCTCCTTCGCCATCGACTCGAACAGCCCGGTGTCCCCGGCGAAGTAGGTGCGCGCCTCGCCCTCGACGACGTATCCGAGGGCGGGGGAGCGGTGCGGGCCGAACGGCAGCCGGCGGCCGTCGTGCTCGGCCGGCACCGCGCGGATCGCCAGATCGCCGGCCCGGGTCTCGTCGCCCGGAGCCATCTCGCGCAGACGCAGATGCGTCAGACGCCGTAGTCCCGGTACGGCACGCGGCGCACCTCGGGGCACCAGCAGGCGCGTGCCCGGCGCGAGCCGCTCCAGGGAGGGCACGTGGAGGTGGTCGGCGTGCAGGTGGGAGACCAGTGCGACGTCCGCGCGCCAGGCGTCCGGCGGCGGCAGCGCCCCGCGCCTGCGCCGCAGATGCGCCAGCCGGCGGGTGAACAGGGGATCGGTGAGCACACGGGTGTCCGAGTCCTCCACCGTGCAGGTGGCGTGACCCCACCAGGTGATCTCCACCGGCACCTCAATGCCTCCTTCGCGCGACTCCCCCGAAGCCTACGGGCAGGAGTAGGGTCGGCGGCGAAACCCGGAGGTGAGGGGGACGCCATGGGAGAGGTGCGGGGGGCCTTCGGCCGGCCGGCCCAGGTCCGCGTCACGGCGATCGCCGGTCTGACGCCGCTGGAGGAGCTGGACAGCGACCCCTTTCTGGTGGACTCCCGCAGCCAGTTCGCGATGTGCGCCCGCTGGGCCGCCGAGCGCGGCTACGTCGTCGCGCGTGAACTGCTCGTCCGGGGGCTGCGGGCCGACCACCGCGTGCTGTGGGACGGGGTGCGGGCCGGGCGGGACGTGTTCGTCGCCCCGAGCAGGCGGGTGCTTGAGTCCGCCCTGTCCTCCGTGGAGGAGTTCACCGCGGAGTGCGCGCGGCGGGGGGTGCGGGTGGAGACGGTCGGCTGCGCCGAGCCCGCGTACGACGCGCAGATGAAGGCGCGGGTGCATCGGCGGCTGTCGATGCCGACAGCCGGGTACGACGGTCGCTGACGGCTCGGCCGGCCGGCGTCACCGTCCCCGGGGCTGCGCCCCGGCCCCCGGGTGGTTGCCTCGGCTGCCTCGGTTGCGCGGGAGACACCGGCGCGGGGCTCCGCCACGGCCCCGGGGCGGTGGCGGGGTCAGGCCAGGCCGTCCCAGCCCCAGCGCGGGGTGGGGCCCGGGGCCCCCAGGTCCGTGTCCGGGGCCGAGGCCGAGACGTCCTTGGCGATCCGCGTGCCCCAGTCGAAGTACTCCATCACCCTGCGGCGCAGCAGGGCGTCGTCCGGCAGTTCCTTCTCCACGGCCGCCGTCATCAGCTCCATCCAGCGGAGCCGCTGCTCCTCGGTGATGCCTAGCCCGAGATGGGCGCGGAGCAGGGCCTGGTGTCCGCCGTGCTCCGCCGTGAACAGGGCCGGTCCCGAGAAGACCTCCACCAGCCACACGGCCACGTGCTCCACGTGGGTGGCGGTGAAGTCGGCGAAGACGGGTGCGAGGAGGGGGTCGGCCAGAACCCCCTCGTAGAACGTCTCGGAGAGCCGGCGCAGCGCGTCGGCGCCACCCACGGCCTCGTACAGGGTGTTCGTGTGCTCGGCGCTCATGGAAGGCCTCCGGGATGCGGGATGCGTTCTCCCAGCTTTCACACAACACGGCCCGCGACCAAGGATGTTCGCTCTCGGCAGGGTTGGTTGCCGCAGGCGTCCACCTGCCGGCGCCCACCACACCCCCACCCGGACAAACCGGTATGACAGGGTGTACGGGGTGGGCCCGCGCCGGGTGCGGGCCGGGGAAGGGAGGCGTGGGGCTTGTCGGGCGGTGGGCGTTGGGCCGGAGTGGCCGGACAGGTGGGGCGCAGCGTCGTCGTGTGGGCCGCGTCCACCGTGACCATGCTCGCGCTCGCCGGGCTGCTGCCCGACTTCCAGTTGCAGTCCGCCGACGGTGACAGCGCGACCCGTATCGCCGTGACCGCCGCGCTCGGTGCCGGGGCGTTCGGTCTGCTGTCGGCTCTGGTGTGGCCGCTGCTCGTGCGGCTGCTGCTGCTCGTGCCGGCCCTGCTGCTCGGGCTGCTGGTGTTCTTCCTCAACGGGTCGCTGCTGTGGCTCGCCCTGCGGATCAACCCCTCCGGCGACAGCGCCGCCGCTCCCGAGACCGCCGTCATCGTCGCCGCCGTGATGTCCGCCGTGGCCTCCGCGACCGGCGCCGCCCTCGCGGTGCGCGACGACGACGCCTACCGGCGCCGGCTGCTCCGGCTCGCCACGCGTCGGCGCCGGCACGGGCCGCCCTGCCCGGCCGGGCCCGGCACCGTCTTCCTCCAGCTGGACGGCGTCGGCCACGACGTGCTCCGGGGCGCCGTGGCCAAGGAGCTGATGCCGACCGTCGCCCGCTGGCTCGGCGAGCCCACCCACCGGCTCACCCCCTGGCGCACCGACTGGTCCAGCCAGACCGGCGCCAGCCAGCTCGGCATCCTGCACGGCTCCAACCACGACGTGCCCGCCTTCCGCTGGTACGAGAAGGACACGGGGGAGGTCATGGTGTGCAACCGGCCCTCCTCCGCCGCCGAGCTCCAGCGCCGCGCCGTCGCCCGCACCCACGACGGGGGGCTGCTCAGCGCCGACGGCGCCGGCCGCGGCAACCTCTTCAGCGGCGGGGCCGACGAGAACGCCCTGGTGCTGTCCGTCTCCGCCCGCATCGGCCGCGCCAACCGCTCCCGCGCCGGCTACTTCGCCTACTTCTCCGACCCCGCCAACGCCGTCCGCACCGCCCTCTCCTTCGTCGCCGAGGCCGGCCGGGAGATCGGTCAGTCCGTACGGGCCCGGCTGCGCAAGCAGCGGCCGCGGGTGAGCCGCGGCGGCCTCTACCCCTTCGTGCGCGCCTTCGCCACCGTCGTCGAACGCGACGTCGTCGTCGCCGCCGTCATGGGCGACCTGCTCGCCGGCCGCACCACCGTCTACGCCGACCTCGTCGCCTACGACGAGGTCGCCCACCACTCCGGCCCGGCGAGCCGGGACGCCGAGA
This sequence comes from Streptomyces sp. NPDC049915, assembly GCF_040656475.1. NCBI lineage: Bacteria > Bacillati > Actinomycetota > Actinomycetes > Kitasatosporales > Streptomycetaceae > Streptomyces > Streptomyces sp. NPDC049915. Next base: position 155,410 of record NZ_JBFAMH010000001.1, on the reverse strand, counting down.
AGGTGCTGCAGCGGCTCGACCGGTCGCTGGCACTGATCGAGAAGGCCGCCGAGCACGCCCCTCGGCCGTACCGGATCGTCGTCCTGTCCGATCACGGGCAGAGCCCGGGGGAGACCTTCCGCTCCCGGTACGGGCTCACCCTCGGTGACCTGGTGCGGGCCGGGTGCGGGCTGCCCGTGCCGCGCCGCGCCCGGCGGACACGCAGCGGGGCCGAGGCCCGCAACGCCGTGCGCGCCGCGCTGCGCCGGCCCGTGGAGGAGGGCGGTGAGCAGCACCGGCCCTCCGGGCGGCGTTCCGAGCCCATCGTGCTCGCCTCCGGCAACCTCGGCCTGGTCTCCTTCCCGGACGTCCCCCACCGTATGACCCGCGAGGAGATCGACGCCCGCCACCCCGCGCTGCTGGCCACCCTCGCCAACCATCCCGGTGTCGGGTTCCTGCTCGTGCGCAGTGAGGAGCACGGTGGGGTGGTGCTCGGTGCGCGGGGGGCCGAGATACCCGTCGGCGAGCTGGCGGACGGCCGCGGGCCGCTCGCCGCCTTCGGGCCCGGCGCCGCCGACGCGGTGCGCCGCACCCACTCCTTCCCCCACGCCGCCGACATCATGGTCAACTCCTTCCACGACCCCGCCGACGGCGAGGTGCTCGCCTTCGAGGAGCAGATCGGCTCCCACGGCGGCCTCGGCGGCGCCCAGAACCGTCCCTTCCTGCTGTCGCCCCTGGTGCTGTCCGCGCCCGTGGCCGACGGGGCGGATCTCGTCGGCGCCGAGCACGTCCACCGGGTGCTGCGGCGCTGGCTGCGCGAGGCGGACGGCCCGCAGGTGCCGGTGGACGATTCCCGGTACGAGGCCCTCGAGAGCGCACCTTTTACGGCGCCCGACCCGGCCGTACAGGACAAAAGCGCGTGATTTGGAGCGCCTCGAACCCGTGACCGACCATGGGCGGTCGTCCGGCGACCCCGGGCACCCGCCCCGCGGCTCAGCGGGGAGCCCGGCGATCCCGGGCACCAGCACGACGAGAGGCGCACCACCCCATGCACGACACCGGATCCGTCCAGGCTCCGGCCCCCGAGGCGACCGCACCCCGGTCCGCTTCGGCATCCGAGAAGCACGCCCGGCGCTTCGGGCTCCCCGTCGCCACCGCCCTCGTCATGGGCAACATCATCGGCGGCGGCATCTTCCTCCTCCCGGCCTCCGTGGCCCCCTTCGGCACCGTCAGCCTGCTCGCCTTCGGCGTCCTGACGCTCGGCGCGATCGCGCTGGCCCTGGTCTTCGGCCGGCTCGCCGAGCGCGACCCGCGCACCGGCGGCCCCTACGTCTACGCCCGCGAGGCCTTCGGCGACTTCGCCGGCTTCCTCGCCGCGTGGGCGTACTGGATCACCACCTGGGTCTCCAACGCGGCCCTCGCCGTCGCCGCCGTCGGCTACCTCGACGTGCTGATCCCGGTGAACGACCACAAGTGGAGCGCGTGCCTGGCCGCACTGGTCATCCAGTGGCTGCCCGCCCTGTCCAACTTCGCCGGCAGCAGGTACGTCGGAGCCGTCCAGCTGATCTCCACCGTGCTGAAGTTCGCCCCGCTGCTGCTCGTGGCGGTCGGCGGCCTGTTCCACTTCGACGCGCACAACCTCGGGCCCTTCCAGGAGGGCGGCGGCAGCACGCTCGGCGCGATCTCCGCCTCCGCCGCGATCCTGCTCTTCTCCTACCTGGGCGTGGAGTCCGCAGCGGTCAGCGCCGGCGAGGTCCGCGACCCGCGCCGCAACGTCGGCCGCGCCACCGTGATCGGCACCACCGGCGCCGCCCTGGTCTACCTGCTCGGCACCCTCGCCGTGTTCGGCACGGTCGCCCACGAGAAGCTGGTGCACTCCACCGCCCCGTTCTCCGACGCCGTGAACGCCATGTTCGGCGGCTCCTGGGGCGGCTGGGCCGTCGCGCTCGCCGCACTGGTGTCGATGACCGGCTGCCTCAACGGCTGGACTCTGCTGAGCGCCCAGACGCCCTACGCGGCGGCCCGCGACGGGCTGTTCCCGGCCGCGTTCACCCGCAAGCGGCGCGGTGTGCCGACCGTCGGTGTCGGCGTCACCGTCGTCCTCGCCTCCCTGCTGACGATCTACAACTACACGGCCGGCTCGGCGCGGGTCTTCGAGGTCCTCGTCCTGGTCACCACCTTCACCGCGACCGTCCCGTACCTGCTGGCCACCGCCGCGCAGATCCACCATCTCGCCCGGGGCGAGCAGGTCGACCGGGTGCGCCTGGTGCGCGACGCGGTCCTCGCCGCGCTCGCCTTCGGCTTCTCCCTGTGGCTCGTCGCGGGTGCCGGTTACGCCGCCGTCTACCAGGGGGTGCTGTTCCTGTTCGCGGGCGTCCCCGTGTACGCGTGGCTCGCGGCGCGGCGGCAGCGCGGCGGGGCGTGAGAGGCCGGACCTGCGCGTGCGGCGTGCCGAAATGTGATCGGATGGAGGCCTAGGGAACCCCGCTTGGGCGGGACCACACGTGAAAGGAAGCAAACGTGGCCACCACGCGTTCCGCACACACCGTCTGGGAAGGCAACCTGCTCGAGGGCAACGGTGTCGTCACCTTCGACTCCTCCGGCATCGGTCAGCAGCCGGTGTCGTGGCCGTCGCGCGCCGAGCAGGCGAACGGCAAGACCAGCCCGGAGGAGCTGATCGCCGCCGCCCACTCCAGCTGCTTCTCCATGGCTCTGTCGCACGCTCTGGCCGGGGCCGGCAACGCGCCCACCAAGCTCGTCACCTCGGCCGACGTCACCTTCCAGCCCGGTGAGGGGATCACCGGCATCCACCTCACGGTCGAGGGCACCGTCCCCGGTATCGACAACGACGCTTTCGTCGCCGCCGCGCAGGACGCCAAGGCCAACTGCCCGGTCAGCCAGGCCCTGAAGGCCGTACCGATGACGCTGGACGCCAAGCTCGCCTGAGTCCGCGCCCGCACCCGGTACACCGGCGCGGACCGTCCCCTGAGTGCCGGGGACGGTCCGCGCCGGCGTTTTCGCCCTGCTCGACGAGCGGCCCGGCCGCAGGCCCGCCGGATCAGTTCGCGGCAGTCCTCGCGGCCAGGATCTCCGCGGACGTGGCGGTGCGCGCGCCGAGCGCGGTGAGCCGGTCGAGCGCCTCGCGGTGCTGCGCCTCGTCCACGCTCGCGGTGGCGTCTAAGACGACGACCACGTCATGGCCCAGCCGCACCGCTGTCGCAGCCGTCGCGGCGACGCCGTGCGCGGTGGACAGCCCGGCGACCACCGCCTCTGTCACCCCCTCGCGGCGCAGGACGTCGCCGAGTTCGGTGCCCTCGAAGGCGTCGAGACCGTTCTTGGTCACCACGTGGTCGCCGGCGCGCGGTGCGCAGGCGGGGACCAGCCGGTTGGGCGCGGCACCGGTGCCGCCGTCGGCGCCGTCGGCCCGCACGTGCCGGACGAGGACGACGGTCGAGGAGTCGGCGTTCGCGAAGTGCTCGCGCAGCCTTCCGCACGCGTCGGCCACGGCGTCACCGCTGATCGGCTGCCACGGCATGTCGACGATCCACCGTTGCAGATCGATCAGGACGAGCGCCGAGCGGGCGCGGGCCATGTGTTCCCCCGGGGACGGACGATCGGCGGTCCTCGGCACACTACCAAGGGGACGTGCTTCAGCCGCCCGTCCGCTCCCAGCCCGCCGCTCCGGGCGCGGCCCCAGCCGGCGCGGGTCGCGGCTGCGGTAGACGACGTAGGGGCGGAACAGGTACTGCACCGGCGCGCTGAACATGTGCACCAGCCGCGTGTACGGCACCAGCGCGATCAGCGCGTGTACCTGGTACAGCACCGGCACGCCCTCCATCAGCTGCGTCTTCGGCTGGAGGGTGAACAGGCTGCGCGCCCAGGGGCCGATCGTGGTGCGGCAGTCGTAGCCGTCGCCGGAGGCGTGGGTGAGCTTGGCGACCATGCCGAGCACGATCGCGGCCACCAGGACCAGGTGCATCAGCTTGTCGTTCACCGTGGTCGCCCGGAACACCGGAGCCTTGGTGCGCCGCCGGTACACCAGCAGAGCGATCCCGGTGACCGTCAGCACTCCGGCCGCGGTGCCTCCGTACAGCGACAGTAGGCGTGCTCGCTCACCCCGAGCGCGCTCGTCCACGACAGCGGGACGAACAGGCCGGCCAGGTGTCCGGCGAGGACGAACAGGATGCCGTAGTGGAAGAGCGATGCAGGGCAGGGCGCCCCAGAGCACGGTGGTCATCGGCGCACCTCGGTGCGGGAGGGCGGCAGTGCGGCGCACACGGCGTCCAGGACGGCCGCGTAGGGGGTGCCGAAGGCGGTCAGCCGGGTCCGGAGCTGCTCCAGAGCGTCGCGGTACTCGGTCAGCAGGCCGGTGTCGCCGGTGCGAGCGGTGAACTCCAGCACCGCGGGCAGGAAGTCCGGCAGCTCCTCGTCGGTGAACTCCAGACCGTGCGCCCGGTACTGCTCCTTGAAGCGGACCAGCGACATCCCGCGGCGCCGGGTGTCGCCCTCGTGCCACCAGCTGAGGTACAGGCTGTGCCGGTTCTTCAGGTCGAAGACCTGCACGTAGTGCGCGGCCAGCTCCCGCGGTTCGGTGACGGCCGCGTGGTCGGTGAACGCGCGCAGCTGCGGAGCCGCCTCGCGCAGCAGCGGCAGCCGGGCGAACAGGTCGTCGTCGGGATAGGTCAGGCAGAGCGCGGCCGCCTGGTACAGCACGGCGTCCGAGGGCATCAGGGTGCCTCCTTCGGGTCGGCCACCTCGGCTTCGTCGTCCGCGGTCTGCCTACGGCGCAGCAGGTGCAAGTTCTCCACGGACACCAGGGGGAGCGTGCGGCGCCCGGAGTCCCCGCCGAACGGGCCGTCGCCCCATATGCCGGGACCGCCGTGGAACTCCAGGGAACACTCGTCGGGCAGCGCGGACTCCTCCAGCCGGCGCGCGTCACCGACGGCGGTCGTCGGGATGACGTACCGCTCCTCGTACTTGGCGATCGCCAGCAGCCGGTACATCGCCTCGATCTCGTCCGGTTGCATCCCGACGGCGGCGGCGACGGCCGCGTCCGGTTCCTCGCCGAGGTTGAGCGCCCGCATGTGGGAGCGCGCACCCGGGTGGGGGAGTAGGTGTCCCAGGAGAACGCCGCCCCGCGCGGGCAGCCCCGCGGCTCGTACTCGGGGCGGTCGGGGCCCACCGACGGGTAGTCCGTCGCTCGCGTCTCCCAGGTGATGATGCCGTCCTTGACGTACACCTTCCAGCGGCACGAGCCCGTGAAGTTCACGCCGTGCGGGGAGTCGACGACCTTGTCGTGGCTCCAGCGGTCCCGGTAGAAGGCGTCGGCCTGCCGGCCGCCGGTGAGCCGGACGCTGTGCAGGTCCGGGGCGGGCGTGCCCGGCCGGAAGAACCGGCCGGCGCGCAGCAGGGCCGCGCCCGGCTCGGTGGGCGGTATCCGCGTGTCGGTCACAGGCCCTCCCTCGCTCACCGTCAGGCTCGACGCTAGGGGCGGGCGGCAGGAGGCACCTGTTCAGCGCATCCGTACGGGTCAGCGGGACCGGTACGGCGAGCTGGGTCCGCGTGAGGCAGGCGGCGCGGGCGCATCCGTCAGGGCTTGCGGGCGACCCCCGCGTACACCGGGACGATGCCCTCCGCCTGGACGGCCACGTCCACCGGCTCCGGGCGCCAGCCGGTCACCGGGATCACCCCCGGGCCCAGCAGCTCCAGCCCGTCGAAGAAGCGGGAGAACTCGGCGAGCGGGCGCGGGAAGAACGGGTGCCGCTGCGCCGGAAGTTCTCGGCGGCCTTCTCGATCGCCTCCGGGTTCAGGTCCGGGGTGACTGGGACAGGATCAGATGGCTGCCCGGGGCGAGCGCGTCGACGTACCGCTTGACCAGGCCGTGGACGTCGTCCCGGCGGGGTCCGCGCACAGGTAGTGGGTGAGGGCGACCAGCGACAGCGCGACCGGCCGGTCCAGGTCCAGCGACTCGGCGGCCCGGGCGAGCAGTGTGTCCACGTCCCGGACGTCGGCGTGCACATAGTCCGTGGAGCCCTCCGCCGTGCCGCGCAGCAGCACCTCGGCGTGCCGCAGCACGATCGGGTCGTTGTCCGCGTACACCACCTTCGCCTCCGGAGCCACGCCCTGCGCGACCTGGTGCAGGTTGGGCTCGGTCGGGATGCCGGTGCCGATGTCCAGGAACTGGCGGACGCCCGCCTCGGCCACCGTGCGCACGGCCCGGTGCATGAACTGGCGATTGGCGCGGGCGCCGCGCACCACGGTGCCGTCGACGGCGAGGATCCGGCGGGCCAGCTCCTCGTCCACCGGGTAGTTGTCCTTGCCGCCCAGCCACCAGTCGTACACCCGGGCCGGGTGCGGCCGGCTGGTGTCGATGCGGGACGCCGCGGTGTCGGATCCGGTCATGCTCGGGGCTCTCCTAGGCCCTGTCGTTCGGATCACTCCGGCGTCGTGGGGCCTGGCACGCCCATCTGCGGCGTTGTCGTCGGTCCCCGACGCTCCGCGTCGACTCCCTGCTCCGCCTTGCAGCTGCACGCACCGGGCCCCGCTCGGGTCGACCCAGAGCTACCGCACCTCATAGCCGGCCTGATCCGAACGACAGGACCTAGCTCAGTCGGTCACGGTGGTGTGTGAGGATCTTCTTCGTGCGCTCGGCCGACGCGGCGTGCGTCGTCAGATGGTCGAGCACCTCCAGATGCACCGACACCTCCGAGCGGGAGTCCAGGTACAGCGCGCCGCTGAGGTACTCGGAGACCACCATGTCGGGCAGCTCCGGCTCCGCGAAGCGGAACAGGGAGAACGGCGCGTACGTCCCCGGGTGCGGGCCGGAGGCGAACTCGGCGACCTGCAGCGTGACCTTGTCGCGCTCGCCGAACTCCAGCAGTTTCTCCAATTGCTCCCGCATGACCGCCGGGTCGTCACCCACCGGGCGCAGCAGCACCGTCTCGTCCATGACCACCCACAGATGCGGGGCGTCCGCGCGCTCCAGCAGCCGCTGCCGCTCCATGCGCAGCGTCACATGCCGCTCCGTGGCCTGAGGGCTGCGCCGCCCGATCGTGCCGGACTCCAGCACGGCACGCGCGTAGCCCTCCGTCTGCAGCAGGCCCGGCACGAAGTGCGGCTCGTAGGAGCGCATCAGCCGCGCCGCACCCTCCAGGCTGACGAACAGGCTGAACCAGTCCGGCAGCACATCGTGGAAGCGCTGCCACCAGCCGGGCCGGTTGGCCTCCTCGGCCAGCGCCACGAACTCGGCGACCTCCGTGGCACCGACGCCGTACGTCTGCAGCAGCACCTGCACATACGGGATCTTCAGCGCGACCTCGGCCGTCTCCATCCGCCGCACGGTCGCCGCGGCCACCCGCAGCACCTGCGCGGCCTCCTCGCGTTTGAGACCGGCCGCCTCCCGCAGCTCCTGCAACCGCCTGCCGAGCACCACCTGGCCCACCGTGGGCGCGGGCCGCCGCTCACTCACGCCGTCCTCCGCAGTGCCGTGTCTCGTCAATCACCCAGTGAATGAAGGTACTTCACCGTGGCGGGGTCGGCCGGGAGGAACGTCTCGATCGCCAGCTCGGCGACCGTGATGTCCATCGGCGTGTTGAACGTGGAGATCGACGAGATGAACGACAGCACCCGGCCCTCGTGCTCGATCCGCAGCGGCAGCGCGAAGTACGGGTAGGGCTCCTCCGGGTCGGTGTCCGCCGCGGACGCCTCGGGCACCGGGTAGGCCGCCACTTCCGCGTACAGCTCCCGCAGTTCCTCCGAGCGCTGCAGCGCGATCTGCCGTTCCATCTGCGCCAGCAGATGGCCGCGCCACTCGCGCAGGTTCCGGATGCGCGGCGCCATGCCCCGAGGGTGCAGTGTCAACCGCATCGCGTTCAACGGCGGTTCGAGCAACTGCTCCTCCACCCCGTCCAGGAACATCATGATGCCCCGATTCGCCGCTTGAACCGTGTACAGCCCGTCCACCACCAGCGCCGGATACGGCTCGTAGCCCTGGATCAGGCGCTCCATGCCGTCCCGCAGCGCACCGAGCGCCGGGTCGTCCAGCGGGGTCTGCCGGTAGCGCGGGGCGTAACCGGCCGCCAGCAGCAGCGCGTTGATCTCCCGCACCGGCACCTCCAGGTGCTCCGCCAGCCGCAGCACCATCTCCTCGCTCGGCCGGGAGCGGCCCGTCTCGATGAAGGAGATGTGCCGGGCGGAGGAGTCGGCGCGCAGCGCCAGCTCCAGCTGACTGATCCGCCGCCGCACCCGCCAGGCCCGCAACAGCGGGCCGATGCCCTGGCCGGTGGGGGCGCCGGCGGAGACGGTGGTGCCGGAGGCGACAGGGGTCATGGGGAGGACGGTAGCCGAGGTCCGCCGGGGCGGGGCGCTCGGGGACGCACTCGGCTGCCCGGTGGAGTTCGCCGGACGCACCGCGTCGACCGGCGCTCGCCGCGCCGCGTTGTGGCAGGCTGGACGCGTACGCGACACCGCTGAAGGGAGCCCGGCATGGCCGTCGAACCGCTGTCGCAGAAGGAGATCGAGGACCGGCTGGCCGAGCTGCCCGGCTGGTCCCTCGACGGGGACCGCCTCGCCCGCTCCTACCGGCTGGCCTCCCACTTCGCGGCGACCGCGATGGTCATCCACATCGCCCAGGTGCAGGACGAGCTGAACCACCACTCCGACCTGACCCTCGGCTACAACACCGTCTCCCTCACGGTGAGCACACACAGCGCCGGCGGCGCGGTCACCGCGCTCGACTTCGAGCTGGCACGCCGCGTCCAGGACCTGGCCGCAGGCCACGGGGCCGACTGACCGGCACACACGCGGACGAGGGGGGAGCGGGCGGTGCTGGACTACGACAAGGAAGCGGAGCGCTACGACGCCCTGCGCGGCGGCGAACCCCGCGCGGCCGCGGCGGCGGACGCCGTGCTGAGCCTCGTACCGCCGACCGCCCGCCGGATGCTCGACGTCGCCTGCGGCACCGGCATTGTCACACGCCGGCTGTCCGCCGCCCGCCCGGGCCTCGCCGTCACCGGCGCCGACCTGGCGCACACCATGACCCGGCACGCGGCCGCCCGTCTGCCCGGCGCCGTCATACGCGCCGACACGCGCCGCCTGCCCTTCGCGCGCGCCGCGTTCGACGCGGTCGCCGGCGTGTGGCTGCTGCACCTGCTGGACACACCCGAGGATGTGCGCGCCGTCGTCGCCGAGTGCGCCCGGGTCCTCGCACCCGGCGGGGTGTACGTCACTACGGTCGACAAGGCCGCCGCGCACAACGTGGGCAGCGACATCGACGCCGTCCTCGCCTCCCGGCCGCCCAGCGAGGCCCGCGACGCCTCCGACCAGGTCCAGAAGTACGCCGTCGAGCACGGCCTGGTCCCGGCGGGCCGGGCCCGGTTCACCGGACGCGGTCAAGGCCGCAGTCCGCGCCGTACGATCGCCGACCTGCGCCGCGGCTGGTTCGTCACGCTGCCGCCCGGCCGGCCGCTCACCGAGCGCTACGCGGCCCGGCTCGCCGAGCTGCCGGACCAGGACCGGCCCCGCCCCGACCCGGAGTTCACGCTGCGCGCGTTCCGCAAGCCGGCGTAGACCCGGCAACCTTCCCTTCGCCGGCGGCGACCAGCGGGTGGCACCTGTCGGCTCCCCCCGTAGGAGGACCGTATGGACCACCCGCACCCGCACCCGCGCACCCGACACCGCAGAAGCCGTACCGCCGCCGTCCTGGCCGCGCTGACCGCCACGGCCGCGCTCTACGCGCCGTGAGCGTCCGGCTCGTCGATCTCCTCCGACCAGTCCAGGCCGAGGTCGTCGGCGAGCCGGTGCAGGGCCTCCCGGGTGCGGACCGGTGTCGTGCTGGACGATGACGTCGGGGAGGGCGTGAGAGAACCGGGCGGCCCCAGGGAGGTCGGGGCCGCCCGGCGTGTACGCGGAGAGCGGGGACTATTCGAGGAGCTCCGCGTACGAACCCATGGCGAGTGCGATGTCCGCCTGGGCCCAGAACCTGTGGTACGTGAACACCGGCGCCGCGCCGCCCTTCAGATAGGCCTCGATCTTCGACCAGGCCGGGTCGTTCTTGTAGAAGGACCGCAGGGAGGCGAACGTCGACGCGGAGTCGATCCTGTCGCCGTTCGGCATCGTGCCGCTCCAGCCGCTCGGCACGTACACGCTGTCGTCGAACCGGCTGTAGTCGGCGCGGGTCTCCGGAACGGCCACACCGAGCGCGTCCCGGTAGTTCTTCCACATGCCGTCGAGCAGCGCCTTCGCCGTCGTCTTCGCCTGTGTGTCACCGGACTTGGCGGCGTAGTACGTCAGACTCTTGGCGTAGGCGGCGGCCACACCGACGTCGTCGGTGTAGTCGGCGACGGTGACGTGCAGTCCCGTGTTGGCGCCGGGACTCGACGCGTTCCAGGTGTCCGGCTGCCCGGTCCACTGGAGCGTGGAGGGGATGAGGTACGTGCCGTCCGGGTTGACCGTGGTCTTGGACAGCGCCCACTTCACCCACTTGTCGAGGACCGTCTTCGCGGCCGTGCTGCCCGTCTGCTGGTAGTACTCGGCGACGCGCTCCATCGACCACGCCTGGAAGCCGAACCACTGGTTGGACGGCGGGTCGTGGTAGACGGGCGCCGGGTCGTAGTACATGCCGTAGAAGGTCGGCGTGCCGGCCGGCGGGGTGGCGTACCGGCCCGCCCAGCTGTTGGTCGCTCCGCCCGCGATACCGCCCTCCGAGGACTGCAGCCAGCGGTAGAACTCCAGCTGCCGGTCGAGGGACTTGGCCCAGTCGCCCGCGCCCGTGGCCGACTTGGGCTTCAGGTCGGCGTAGGAGCTGAGCGCGTACGCGGCGAGCGGGTTCTGGTAGCCGCCGTGCACATGGCTGGAGCCGATGCGCCAGGCCCAGCCGGCCGAGGTGTCGGTGGCGCCGCCCCACGCGTAGTACCAGGACAGCAGGTAGTGCGAGGCGTCCTTGCCGCTGCCGGCCGGGCAGGCGGACGGACCGACACAGTTGCCGATCTTCTTGAAGTACTTGTCGTACATCGCGTAGCGCAGGTAGTCGCCCATCTTGGCGGCCTTGGCGACCGTGCCGGACACCGCCGTGCCCTTGCCCTGCTGCCTGGCCCACACGTCCGCCCAGTAGGCGGCCTGCACCGCACGCGCGTCGGCGTCCGGGGCGTCGGTGTACTTCCACTGCTTGGCGTAGGAGGAGTCGCCGGTGAACAGATCCAGGTAGCCGTTCTTGCCGCCGTACTTGAAGGCGTCACAGGTGGGCTGCGGGACGGTCTCCCACACGGACTCCTGCGGGCCGCGCTGGAAGGTGTTGATGTACGACGGGCCGGTGGCCGCCGGTCCGGCCTCGCACGTGCCGGGCTCGTTGCCGTAGCCGTAGACGTTGTCGACGTCCTGGATCCAGTGCATGCCGTACACGTCGTCCGTGCCGTAGGCGCTCTTCAGCTCACCGGCGATCGGGTCCGAACCCACCGGCACCGAGGTGTCCAGCTTCGCCGGGTACTCGTCGGGGGTGTCGTACTCGGGCGCGTAGGTGGCCGGCTTGGAGGCGTTGTAGAAGGAGTTGGTCGGCTGGTCGGCGTGGGTGGGGATCATGTACTTCTCCATGAGATCCCAGGCGCCGTTGAACTTCGACCAGTCGCCCGTCACCTTGCCGTACATCGCCTGGAGCCACAGCAGGTAGCTGTACGCCTCGGACGTCGTCTCGTGGCCCTGGTCGGGGGCCTCCACGATCAGCGTCTCGACCGAGTGGTAGGGGATGCCCTCGGGCGAGAAGTAGCCGTTCGCCGGGTTGGTGATCTTCCCGTACAGGTCCAGGAAGCGGGCGTCGTACTCCTTGGCCGCGGCGATCTGCGTGACCGTCACCGACGCCTTCGCCAGCCCGGGGGCGGTGGACTCGAAGGCCGCCGCGCCGGTCCCGGAGGCGTCCGCGGTGACCGTCACCTTCTGCGGCGTGGACCAGTTGGCCGGGGTGAAGGTGAGCGAGGCGCCGCCGGAGACGCTCAGGCCGCTGTTGCCGCTCGCCCGCGCGGTGGCGACGGTGACGTCGGAGCTGGGCTGGGTGGACAGCTTCAGCTCGTACGAGGCCGTCGTGCCCTGCTGCACCGCCAGCTGGTGGGTGGAGGCGACCACGGACGGTCCCGCGGCGACCGTGATGCCGACGGGCGTGGAGGACGCCGACGCGCCCAGGCTGTCGTACGCCTTCGCCACCAGGGAATGGCTGCCCACGGTCAAGCCGGAGGCGGAGAGCGTGTACGGCGCGGTCGTGTCCGTGCCCAGCAGCGTGGTGTCGTCGTAGAACTCCACCTTGCCGATGGACGCGTTGTCCGCCGCGGCCGCGGTCGCCGCGAGGGGGACGGCGTCCCCTTGCGTGTAGACCGCGCCCGCCGCCGGGCTGGTCAGCACGGCGACCGGTGGCCGGTGCGCGCCGGTGCAGGGCGTGCCGTTGACCGCGAACGACGTCGGCGCGGTGTTGGTGCCGCTGTAGGTGAACTGCGCGCCGGTGCTGGTCCCCGCGCCGGCGGCGATCGTGCCGTTGTACGAGGCGTTCTTGACGGTCACCGTCTGGCCGGACTGGCTCCAGGTGCCGTTCCAGCCGTTCGTCAGCTTCTGGTTGCCGGAGTAGGCGTACGTCAGGGTCCAGCCGTCGAGGGCCTCGGTGCCACGGTTGGTGAGCGTCAGGTCCGCGGTGAAGCCGGAGCCCCAGTCGTTGGTCTTGTAGTCGACGCTGCACTGGAGCGCGGCAGCGTGCGCGGTCGTCGCGCCGCTCGCCAGCATCGACAAGGGCAGCGCCAAGGCCGCGGCGGCGGCGGTCCACAGCCGCCGTACGGCTCTGCGTCCGCGTCGGGGTGGGGGATGCATGGTGCTGGTTCCTCCTTGCGGCTCGGGGTGTACGGGCTCGGGAGAAGTCAAGGCTTGAACCAGTGGGAGCGCTCCCATAGTGAGGATGGGGTGACGGAGGGTCAAGAGACGTGAAGAGTCGAAAAAGTTCGACGGCCCGCCTTTCGAAAAGTCCCGTGACTCCTATGGCCTTCTCCGTCACTTCCCGCTACCTTCCATCGCACCAGTGGGAGCGGTTCCACCAGTCGGCGCGTGTGCCAGCACGTGCCCGAACTGCAAGGAGTCGCTCGATGAGACACCCCCCGCGTTCAGTACTTTTAGCCGTCGGCGGCGCGAGCGCCCTGCTCACCACCGCGCTCGTGCCGGTCGTCACGGCGCAGGCCGCCGCGCCGGCGTGCACGGTGGAGTACTCCGTCACCGGCCAGTGGGACACCGGCTTCCAGGGCGCCGTGCAGGTCACCAACAACACGGCCGCGCTGAGCAGTTGGCGGCTGACCTTCGACTTCCCCGGTACCCAGAAGGTCACCCAGGGCTGGAACGCCGAGTGGTCCCAGTCCGGCACGACCGTCACCGCGGCCAACGAGAGCTGGAACGGTTCGCTCGCCACCGGCGCGAGCGTCAGCGCCGGCTTCCTCGGCTCGTTCTCCGGCACCAACGCCGTGCCGGCCGGCTTCAAGCTCAACGGCACCACCTGCAACGTCGACACGGAACCCACCCCGGGCCCGACCGACCCGGGCCCCACCGACCCGCCGCCCTCCGGGGGCGGCGCACCCGCCCTGCACGTCCAGGGCAACAAGCTCGTCGACGCCGACGGCAGGGCGCGCCGGCTGCTCGGCGTGAACCGCTCCGGCGGCGAGTTCATGTGCGTCCAGGGCTACGGCATCTGGGACGGCCCGGTCGACGACGCCGCGATCAAGGCGATCGCCGGCTGGAAGGCCGACGCCGTGCGCATCCCCCTCAACGAGGAGTGCTGGCTCGGCCTGGCCAACGTCAAGCCGGAGTACGCGGGCGCCGCCTACATCAGCGCCGTCAAGGAGCTGGTGGGCCGGGTCAAGGCGCACGGCATGACGCCGATCGTCGAACTGCACTGGACGTACGGGCAGTACACCGGCAACTCGGCGGGTTGCTCCGATGTGCACGCCACCTGCCAGAAGCCGATGCCGGACGCGCAGTACTCCCCGTCGTTCTGGTCGTCGGTCGCGAGCACCTTCAAGGACGACCCGGCCGTCGTGCTCGACCTGTTCAACGAGCCCTACCCGGACCGCGCCACGTCCGCCACCGCCCAGGCCTGGCAGTGCTGGCGGGACGGCGGCACCTGCCCGGGGATCGGCTACGAGGTCGCCGGCATGCAGGACCTGGTCGACGCGGTGCGCGCCACCGGCGCCAAGAACGTGATCATGCTGGGCGGCCTGGCCTACTCCAACGACCTGAGCCAGTGGCTGACGTACAAACCCACCGACCCGGCGGGCAATCTGGCCGCTGCGTACCACGTGTACAACTTCAACACCTGCTCCAGTGAGAGCTGCTGGGACTCCACGCTCGCCCCGGTCGCCGCCCAAGTTCCCCTGATCGCCGGGGAGATCGGCGAGAACACCTGCGCCCACTCCTTCGTCGACCGGGTCATGAAGTGGTTCGACGACCGCGGCCTGTCCTACCTCGGCTGGACCTGGAACACCTGGGACTGCTCCTCGGGTCCCTCGCTCATCTCCGCCTACGACGGCACCCCCACCGCTTACGGCACCGGGCTGCGTGACCATCTGCGCGCCCTCAACCCGTAACTCCCGCTAGCGACAAGGAAACCCGCAGCCATGAGTCGTACGAGACTGTCCCTGATCGCCGCCCTCGCGCTGACCGCCGGGTCCGGAGCGGCCGCGCTGACGGCCGTGCCCGCCGGGGCCGCGGCCGCCGCTCCCGCCTGCACCGTCGGCTACACCGTGCAGAACCAGTGGGACACCGGCTTCACCGCCGCCGTCACCGTCACCAACAACGGCGCCGCCAAGTCGGGCTGGTCGCTGAAGTGGACCTACGGCGGCAACCAGAAGATCGGCAACGCCTGGAACACGAAGGTCACCCAGTCCGGCACCGCCGTCACCGCCGCAAACGAGTCCTACAACGGATCGCTGCCCACCGGCGGTTCGGCGAGCTTCGGCTTCCAGGCCTCCTACAGCGGCACCAACGCGGTCCCCGCCACCTTCACCCTCGACGGCGTCACCTGCAACGTCGGCGGCACAGGCGGCACGCCGACCCCCGACCCGACCATCCCGACGCCCACCCCCACCGACCCGTCGGGCAAGGCCGACAACCCCTACGCCGGCGCCAAGGTGTACGTCAACCCCGAATGGTCGGCGCTGGCCGCGGCCGAACCGGGCGGCAGCCGTGTCGCCAACCAGCCCACCTACGTCTGGCTGGACCGGATCGCCGCCATCAACGGCGTGAACGGCGGCATGGGCCTGCGCGCCCACCTCGACGAGGCGCTGAAGCAGAAGGGATCCGGCGACCTCGTCGTCCAGCTGGTCATCTACGACCTGCCCGGCCGGGACTGCGCCGCCTTCGCCTCCAACGGCGAACTCGGCCCGAACGACATCGACAAGTACAAGACCCAGTACATCGACCCGATCGCCTCGATCCTGTCCGACGCGAAGTACGCGGGCCTGCGGATCGCCACCGTCATCGAACCCGACTCCCTGCCCAACCTGGTCACCAACGCCGGTGGCACCAACACCACCACCGACGCCTGCGTGACCATGAAGTCCAACGGCAACTACGAGAAGGGCGTCGGCTACGCGCTGGACAAGCTCGGCGCCATCCCGAACGTCTACAACTACATCGACGCCGGTCACCACGGCTGGCTCGGCTGGGACACCAACATCGGCCCCTCCGTGCAGGAGTTCTACCGGACGGCGACCTCCAACGGCGCGAGCGTGAACGACGTGACCGGGTTCATCGTCAACACCGCCAACTACAGCCCCACCAAGGAGCCGTACTTCAAGGTCACCGACAGCGTCAACGGGCAGACCGTGCGCCAGTCGAAGTGGGTCGACTGGAACCAGTACGTGGACGAGCAGTCCTTCGCCCAGGGGCTGCGCGACAAGCTCGTCGCGGCCGGGTTCAACAGCAACCTCGGCATGCTGATCGACACCTCCCGCAACGGCTGGGGCGGCACCGCCCGCCCGGCCGGTCCCGGCCCGCTGACCTCCGTCGACGACTACGTCAACGGCAGCCGCACCGACCGGCGCATCCACGTCGGCAACTGGTGCAACCAGAGCGGCGCCGGCCTCGGCGAACGGCCCACCGCGGCGCCCGCCGCCGGGATCGACGCCTACGTCTGGGTCAAGCCGCCGGGGGAGTCCGACGGGTCCAGCTCCGCCGTCTCCAACGACGAGGGCAAGGGCTTCGACCGGATGTGCGACCCGACCTACGGAGGCAACGCGCGCAACGGCAACAACCCCTCGGGCGCGCTGCCGAACGCGCCGCTGGCCGGGCACTGGTTCTCGGCCCAGTTCCAGCAGCTGATGCAGAACGCCTACCCGCCGCTGCCGTAGCGCGGTGAGTGACCGCTCGGGGCCGGCCGTGGGGAGCTGGCCCCGGGTGCGACCGCCGGGGTCAGGACTCTTCGCCCAGGCCCCGGCGGATCGCGAACTCGACGGCCGAGTAGTCGCCGTCCGGCCGCTGCAGCGTCACCGGTTCCGCCGGGTGCAGCGGCGGCTGCGCCAGGAACCGGGGCCGCGTCCCGTGGTGCGGCTGGGAAGCGTGCACCAGGAACGGATGGCACAGGTAGACGTCCCCCGGCCGCCCGGTCGCGTACGTCACCGGGCGGTGCGCCGAGGCCGCGTCCACTTGCGGGCCGAGTTCCAGGAAGGAGGCGCCGGCCTCGCCGTACGGCTGCAGGACGGTCGGCACGTCGAGGTGCGAGCCGACCCTGATCCGGGTCGGCGCGTCCGCCTTGGTGACCTCGCTGAACAGGAACAGCATCAGCAGCGCCCGGTCCCGCGAGCGCAGATTGGTGTGGTAGTGCTCGGCCCCCTCGGGCAGATAGCTCGCCTCGATGTGCCAGCCGGCGTCGGCCGGCTCCTCCGGGTGCGGGAAGCGCAGCGGGAAGGTGCCGAGCGAGTACCGGGGCTGCCAGCGGCCCACCCCCACCAGCAGGTCGAACGCCTCGTGCAGCACATGGGTGTTGGCCGCGGCGGCGAACGGGCCCTGGGCCATCCCGCCCACCCACACCACCGGGTCCTTCCAGGTGCCAGGGTCGTCGGGGTCGTAGCCCGTCTCCCGCCACAGCAGCCGTGCGCAGTCCCGCGCGACGCGCGGCGGGACGGCTCCCTCGATCTTCACGAACCCGTCCCGCAGGAACCGTGTCAGCATCTCGTCGTCCACCGCGTCATGGTGGGCTCACCGGCCCGCGCACGCACCTCATTTTTGCCGTCCCGGCAACAGCGCTGGCCGCCGCGCGGTGCGTCGGCGCACGCTGGCGGCATCCGGAGGAGAGGCTGACCACCATGGCACACGAGCACCACCACGACCACCCGCACGGCCACGGCCACGACCACGGCGCCGACATCGACTGGGCCGAGATGGCGGCGTATCTGGAGTCTGAGGCCGAGCTGTTCACGCCCCTGTACGAGCGCGCGCTGGCCTGGCTGGGGAAGGAGGTGACCGAGCCGGGGCTGATCGTCGACGCGGGCAGCGGGCCCGGCGTGGTGTCGTGCCTGTTCGCCGAGGCGTTCCCGGGCGCCCGCGTGCTGGCCGCGGACGGCTCCGCGCCGCTGCTGGAGCGCGCCCGGGCCCGCGCCGAGCGCACCGGCGTCGCCGACCGCTTCGCCACCCTGGCCGGGGACCTGCCCGAGGCCCTGGGCGACCTCGACTACCCCGCCGACCTGCTGTGGGCCAGCCGCAGCCTGCACCACCTCGGCGACCAGCGCGCCGCCCTCGCCGCCTTCGCCGAGCGGCTGGCCCCCGGCGGCACGCTGGCCCTGCTGGAGGGCGGGCTGCCGGCCCGCCACCTGCCCCGCGACATCGGCTTCGGCCGCCCGGGTCTGCAGGCGCGGCTCGACGCGATGCAGGAGGACCGCTTCGCCCGCATGCGCGCCGAGCTGCCCGGCAGCGTCGCCGTGACCGAGGACTGGCCGGCGCTGCTCACCGCGGCCGGCCTGAAGCACACCCGCACCCGCACCTTCCTGCTCGACATCCCGGCCCCTGTGCCCGACCGGGCCCGCGCCCATGTCGTCACCGCCCTCGGCCGGCTGCGTGAGACCGTCGGCGACGGCCTGGACGCGGAGGACCGCGCCACCCTGGACCGCCTCCTCGACGCCGGTGACCCGGCGAGCGTCCACCACCGGCCGGACGTGTTCGTCCTCGCCGCGCACACCGTCCACACGGCGGTCAGGCCGTACTGACCGGCCGTCCTTGACATCGAGTGCGCTCCAACTGATGGACTCCCGCTCGTTCACGACGAACGACTTCTCAGGGGGCTTGTCATGACCGACTCTCCGGTCGCACTCATCACCGGCGGCGGCACGGGCATCGGGGCGGCCGTTGCGCGGCGGCTGCTCGACGACGGCTGGCGGGTGACCGTCACCGGGCGCGGTGAGCAGCGGCTGCGGGACTTCGCCGCCGGGCTGGGCGAGCCCGAGGGGCTGCTGACGGTCGCCGGCAGCGCCGCCGAGTACGCCGACGTGCAGGACGCCGTGGCGCGCACGCTCAAGGCGTACGGCCGCCTCGACACCGTCGTCGCCAACGCCGGCAGCGCCACCCACGACACGGTCGCCGAGGGAGATCCGGCGGGCTGGACGGAGATGGTGCTGACCAACGTGCTCGGCCCGGCGCTGCTCATCCGGGCGTCCGTGGACGCGCTGAAGGAGTCCCGCGGCCGGATCGTGCTGGTCGGCAGCGTCGCCGGGTTCGTCAACACGCCGGGCAACCTGTACGGGGCCACCAAGTGGGCGGTGACCGGGCTCGCCGAGAACACGCGGCGCCAGGTCACCGAGTTCGGCGTCGGCGTGACCCTGGTCGCGCCGGGCCGGGTGGAGACGCCGTTCTGGGATTCCTACGGCAGCCTGCCGCCCGGCCGTCTGCTGACCGCCGACCAGATCGCCGACTCGGTCGTCTGGGCGATCCGCCAGCCGGCCGGGGTCGACGTCAACACCGTCGTCGTTCGGCCCATCGGACAGCCCAACTGACGGGAGGCGCGCCTCAGTTGTTCTTCAGGAAGTCCCGGGCCAGCTGCTCGCCGAGAGTCACCGCCGCGCTGTGGCTCTCGAAGGGCGCGGCCCGGGAATCCGTGAACAGGATGTAGGTCACCGGGGCGTCGGTGCCGCCGTGCACCGGGTCGGGGTCCAGGCCCAGGGCGTGCGCCGTGGCGTACGACGCCTCCCCGATGATCTGCTTCGGGCCCACGTCGCCGACGACCGCGTACTCGACCTGGTCGTCGTGGATGACCGCCGCCACGCCACCGCCCCGTACGCCCGCCGCACGGTAGTCCCAGATGTCGCTCGCGCCGGGGACGACGACGAACGGCAGCCGGTCGGCGCGCAGCGGCTCGCCGTTGGACTGGTGGAAGGCGGTGTCGTCCTGGAGCGAGGGGTCGGTGGCCCCGCTGCACCGGGCGCTGGGGCAGCCGTCGCAGTCGACGTCCATGTCGGCGGTGAAGAACACCGCGCCCTTCGCCGCGCACACCGGGACGCGGGGGGTCTTGTCCTGGTCGGTGCGGTACAAGCCGTGCGACACCTGCTTGCAGGAGCGCACCTTGGCGAGCAGATCGGCGGCGGGGACGGAGCCCTCGTGGGCGAAGGCCGCGCCGGAACCGCGGCCGGCGAGCGCCGGGAGGACACCGGCGGCGAGGACGGCTGCCGCCGCCGCACGGAGGGCGAGACGGCGGGGGCGGGTACGCGCTGTGGGGAACGAGTGCACGAGTCCCGGACGCTAGCACCCCGATGCCCGGTCCCCGGGGATACGCCACGCCGCCCCGGACGGCGGGTGCCGGGGCGGCGTGGTGATCGGGTGACGATCGGGAGGAATGATCCTCGGACGGGGTGACGCCGAGACGAGGTGACGTCGGGACGGGGCGACCTCGAGACGGGGTGCCGCTCAGACCACGTCGAACGTCGCCGGGTCCGGGCCCAGCCGCCGGTCCTCGTTGAGCGCGCTGATCGCGGCGAGGTCCTCGTCGTCCAGGCTGAAGTCGAACACCGCGATGTTCTCCTTGATCCGCGACGGCGTCACGGACTTCGGGATCACGACGTTGCCGAGCTGGAGGTGCCAGCGCAGCACCACCTGGGCGGGGGTGCGGCCGTGCTTCTGGGCGATCGCGACGATCGCCGGGATCTCCAGGATGCCCTTGCCCGAGCCGAGCGGCGACCAGGCCTCCGTGGCGATGCCCTGCTCGGCGTGGTACTCGCGGGCGGCGCGCTGCTGGAGGTGCGGGTGCAGCTCGATCTGGTTGACCGCAGGGATGACCGAGGTCTCCGCGATGAGCCGCTCCAGGTGGGGCTGCAGGAAGTTGGAGACACCGATCGCGCGGACGCGGCCGTCGGCGTGCAGCTTCTCGAACGCCTTGTAGGTGTCGACGTAGGCGTCCTTGGACGGCAGCGGCCAGTGGATCAGGTACAGGTCCACGTAGTCCAGGCCGAGCTTGGCGAGCGAGGTGTCGAACGCGCGCAGCGTCGAGTCGTGGCCCTGCTCGCTGTTCCAGAGCTTGGTGGTGACGAAGATGTCCTCGCGGGGCAGTCCGGAGGCGGCGATGGCCTTGCCGGTGCCCTCCTCGTTGCCGTAGATCGCCGCCGTGTCGATGCTGCGGTACCCGGCCTCCAGGGCGGTGGCGACCGCCCGCTCCGCCTCGTCGTCCGGCACCTGCCAGACGCCGAAGCCCAGCTGGGGCATCTCGACGCCGTTGTTGAGGGTGATCGGGGGGACCTTGCTGCTCACGAGCTCTTGATCCTTCGGTTGTCCGTCAGGTGTTCCGCATATCGTCAACGATCACCGGCCGCGATGCATTCCTGACCGCGAAATCCGTCGCCGGCCGTGCGACGGCTCACACCTGGTAGAGCGCCTCCACCTCACGGGCGTAAGCGTTCTCGATCGCCTTGCGCTTCAGTTTCAGCGACGGCGTGAGCAGGCCGTGCTCCTCGGTGAAGGGCTGGGCGAGGATGCGGAAGGTGCGGATCGACTCCGCCTGCGAGACTAGCGTGTTCGCCGCCACGACCGCGCGGCGCACCTCGGTCTCCAGATCGGCGTCGCGCACCAGCTCCGAGGCGGTGAGGCGGGGCTTGTTGCGCATCTGCAGCCAGTGCTCGACGGCCTCCTGGTCGAGGGTGACCAGGGCGGCGATGAACGGGCGGTCGTTGCCGACGACGATGCACTGGTTCACCAGCGGATGCTCGCGCACCCGCTCCTCCAGCACCCCCGGCGAGACGCTCTTGCCGCCGGAGGTGACCAGGATCTCCTTCTTGCGGCCGGTGATGGTGAGGTAGCCGTCCTCGTCCAGCGAGCCGAGGTCTCCGGTGGCCAGCCAGCCGTCGTGCAGGGTCTGGTCGGTGGCCTTGGGGTTGTTGAGGTAGCCCTGGAAGACGTTGCCGCCGCGCAGCCAGATCTCGCCGTCGTCGGCGATGTGCACGGTCACGCCCGGGATGGGCTGCCCCACCGTGCCGTACCGGGTGCGCTCGGGCGGGTTCGCGGTGGCCGCGGCCGTCGACTCGGTCAGGCCGTATCCCTCGTAGATCTGCACACCGGCGCCCGCGAAGAACAGGCCCATCCGGCGGTCCATGGCCGAGCCGCCGGACATGGCGTTGCGGATCCGGCCGCCCATCGCCGCGCGCACCTTCGCGTACACCAGCTTGTCGAAGAACTGGTGCTGCATGCGCAGCCCCGCCGAAGGCCCGGGCCCGATGTCCCACGCCTTCGCCTCCACCGCCTCGGCGTACTTCACCGCCACCTCGACGGCCTTCTCGAAGGGCGCCGCCCTGCCGTCCTTCTCCGCCTTGCGCCGCGCCGCGTTGAACACCTTCTCGAAGATGTACGGCACGGCCAGGATGAACGTCGGCCGGAACGCCTGCAGGTCAGGCAGCAGCGCCGCGGCGTTCAGCTGCGGCTGGTGACCGAAGCGGACCTTGCCGCGGATGGCCGCGACCTGCACCATCCGCCCGAAGACGTGCGCCAGCGGCAGGAACAGCAGCGTCGCCGCCTCGTCGCCCTTCTTGGAGTGGAACACCGGCTCCCAGCGCCCGATGACCGTGTCCGCCTCGTACATGAAGTTGCCGTGCGAGATCACACAGCCCTTGGGGCGGCCGGTGGTGCCGGAGGTGTAGATGATCGTGGCCACCGACTCCGGGGTGACCGCCTCGCGGTGCCGGTGCACCACCTCGTCGTCCAGGTGGGCGCCCGCGTCGTACAGCTCCTGCACGGCGCCCTCGTCCAGCTGATACAGCCGGCGCAGGTTCGGCAGCCGGTCGATGACGGTGGCGATCGTCATCGCGTGGTCCTCGTGCTCCACGATCGCCGCCGTGCACTCGGCGTCGTACAGCATCCAGAAGCACTGCTCGGCCGAGGAGGTCGGGTACACCGGCACCACCTGGGCGCCGATCGTCCACAGCGCGAAGTCGAACAGCGTCCACTCGTAGCGGGTACGGGACATGATCGCGACCCGGTCGCCGAACCGGATGCCGCTCGCCAGCAACCCCTTGGCCAGCGCCAGCACCTCGTCGCGGAACTCGGCCGCGGTCACGTCCCGCCACTGTCCGGCCTCGTCCTTGCGGCCCAGCGCGACGTGCAGCGGATCGGTCTCGGCATGCCGGAAGACGACGTCGGCCAGACCGCCCACCGGCGGCGTCAGCGCCAACGGAGGGTTGGTGTACTCGCGCAAACCCACTCCCCGCTCCCCGGTTCCGGCGCCCGGCTCGTCCTTGGCGCCCGCGCAGCGCCGTGAAAGCTACCCCACGCGGCGGCGGGACGGGAGGGGCGAGGGCTGCGGGCGGCGCCGGGGTCCGCGCTGGTCATGGGCGGAAAATGGGCGCACATGCGGAAGGGTCGGACAGAAAACCGACGGTTCCGTAAGTTTCGGCGCCCCAATCTCCACCGAATCTGTACGACCGGGCCGCCGAGCGGTGCGGGCTCCCGTCAGCGCTTCACTTCGGTCAGCGTCCGCGCCCCGGATTCCGTCACCGTGGGCCGCTCGGCGCGCGGTGAACGGGCCAGTGTCAGCACCAGCGCGCCGCCGATCATCGCCACCGCACCCGCCGCGACCGACGCGGTGTTCAGACCCGAGGCGAACGCGGACCGCAGCGTGTGCTCGGAAAGGGCCCCGCGCAGCGCGCCCGCGCCGCCACCGGCCAGGGTGTGCGCGGCGTCCGGCGGCAGGGTGTCCCGCAGCCGCGTGGTCAGCACCGTGCCGAAGACGGCGATGCCGAGCGCGTAACCGAGCTGGCGGAAGGTGTTGACCGCGCCGCCCGCCATACCGGCGCGCTGCGGCTCCACCACGGCCAGCGCCGCGCCCGCGATACCCGGCGAGACCAGACCCGTACCGATCCCGACCAGCACCAGACCCGGCACCAGCGTCGTCGCCGTCGACCCCGCGTTCAGCACCGCCGAGCAGAACTGGCCGACGCCGATCAGCAGCAGCCCGCCGCCGACGGTGAGCCGCGCCGGCACGCCGTGCAGCAGCCGGCCGCCCAGCGCCGCCACCACGAACGAGGCCAGCGACAGCCACAGGAACACCAGGCCGCCGCGCACCGGGCTCATCCCGAGCAGCGTCTGCAGCCAGATCGAGGAGTACGCCATCACCGCGAACGCCGCCGGGTTGAAGGCGAACGCTCCCACCATCACGCTCGTGAACGCGGGCCGCAGGAACAGCCGGGGGTCCAGCAGCGGGTCGGCCACCCGCAGCTCCACCACGACGAAGCACACCAGCGCCAGCACCGCGAGGGCGAAGGAGAGCAGCGTCCCGGACTCCGTCCAGCCGTGCGACCCGGCCCGCACCGCCCCGTAGGTCAGGGCCCCGGCGAACGCGGCGAAGGTCGCCGTGCCGGCCAGGTCGATACGCCGCCGGCGCTCGCCGTGCGACTCCGGCACCACCCGCAGGGTCAGCCACACCGAGGCCACGCTCACCGGCAGGTTCACGAAGAAGATCCACCGCCAGCCCGGCCCGTCGGTCAGCAGTCCGCCGACCACGGGGCCCACCGCGGCCGCCGCGCCGCTCACCGCGCCCCACACGCCGAGCGCCACCGACCGCTGCCGGCCCTGGTAGACCGCGCCCAGCAGGGGCAGCGTGGTGGCGAACATCGCCGCCGCCCCCACGCCCTGCAGGCAGCGGGCCGCGACCAGCAGCCCCGGCCCGCCGGCCAGCCCGCACAGCAGCGACGCCACCGCGAACAGCACGACACCGGCCACATGCACCCGACGCCGCCCGAGGACGTCGGCCGCCGCTCCGACGCCCAGCAGCAGCGCGGCCAGCGCGAGCGCGTAGCCGTCCATCACCCATTGCAGATCGCTCAGCGACGCGTGCAGCGCCCGCCCCATGTCCGGCAGCGCCACGACCGCGATCGTCACGTCCAGCAACAACATGAACGTGCCCAGGCACACCGCCGTCAGCGGCCCCCATGTGCGCATGTCCTCAACTCCTCACCGATACCGGGACGCGTCTGCGCCCGGTTCCGTACCATGGGCCGTCCGTGGACGATCACATGCGAAGTGACCCTCTGGGTGACGGAATCCGACGGGAGACGGCGTGCTGGAGTGGGAATCCGACACCTTCGATGAGCTGGACCTGCGTCTGCTGTGCGCGCTGGAACTGAACGGGCGCGCCTCCTTCAGCCGGCTCGCCGCCGTGCTCGGGGCGTCCGACCAGACCGTCGCGCGCCGCTACCGCCGGCTGTGCTCCGAGGGCGGTCTGCGCGTCGTCGCCGTCCGGGACGCCGAGCGGCTCGGCCAGGACCAGTGGACGCTGCGGCTGCGCTGCGTCCCCGACGCCGCTCTGACGATCGCCGACGCGCTCGCCAAACGGCCCGACACCAACTGGATCGGCCTCGCCTCCGGCGGCACCGAGATCGTCTTCGGCACCCGGCCGCGCAGCGCCGGCGACCGTGACGACCTGCTGCTCGGCAAGCTGCCGCGCACCCCGCGCGTGCTGGAGATCCGCGCCCACCAGATGCTGCACCGCTTCTACGGCGGGCCCACGGGCTGGCTCGGCAAGTTCGGCGTGCTGCGGGACGACGAGATCGCGGCCCTGCGGCCGGAGCCGGTCCCGGACGCGGGACCCGCCCGCATCGAACCGTCGGACGAGCCGCTGCTGGCCGTTCTCGAGCGCGACGGCCGGGCCGGCTACCCGGAACTGCAGCGCGCGACCGGCCGCTCGGAGTCGGCGGTCAAACGCCGGCTCGCCGCGCTGCTGGGGTCGGGGGCGGTCTACATCGACGTCGAGTACCACTCGGAGATCTTCGGCTTCCCGACCGCCGCCGCCCTGTGGATCACCACCACACCGGCCACCCTGCACGCCGTCGGCGAGGCGCTCGCCACGCACGACCAGATCGCCCACGCCGCCGCGACCGCCGGCCCGTCCAATCTCACGGCCACCGCCGTCTTCCGCGACACCGCCGAGCTCTACGCCTACCTCAGCGGCCCCCTCGGCCGGCTGACGGGCGTCCAGCACGTCGAGGCCAGCCCCTTCCTGCGCCGGGTCAAGCAGCTGACGTATCCCATGCCGGCCCGCTGAACCCGTCGGCGCGTGCCCGGGTGTCCTAGCCGACGCCGGTCCGCCGGCGCCGCTGCAGGCGGTCGCCGCCCGCCAGGATCGCCGCGGCGAGGGCGTCGGCGGCGTCCTGGGCGGAGGTGCGGCGGTGGCCGTGCACCAGGACGAAGTCGACGCCCGACAGCTCCGGCAGACCGGCCCGGTCGGGGACGCGCACCAGGCCGGGCGGGACCAGGCCGCGGGAGTGCGCCATCACGCCGAGGCCCGCGCGGGCCGCCGCGATCAGGCCGTTCAGGCTGCCGCTGGTGCAGGCGATCCGCCACGGGCGCCCCGCCCGCTGCAGCGCCTCCATGGCGAGTGCCCGGGTGATGCCCGGCGGCGGGTAGACGATCAGCGGGACGGGCCGGTCGGGGTCCAGGCGCAGCCGTTCCGCGCCGATCCACACCAGGTCGTCCCGCCACACCAGCTCTCCGCGCGGATCCTGCGGGCGCCGCTTGGCCAGCACCAGGTCCAGCTTCCCGGCCGCCAACTGCTCGTGCAGCGTGCCGGACAGCTCCACCGTCAGCTCGAGATCGACCTCGGGATGGTCGTGCCGGAAGCCCTCCAGGATCTCCGGGAGCCGGGTCAGCACGAAGTCCTCCGACGCGCCGAAGCGCAGCCGGCCGCGCAGCCGGGTCCCGGTGAAGAACGCCGTGGCCTGCTCGTGCACCTCCAGGATCCGGCGCGCGAAGCCGAGCATCGCCTCGCCGTCCTCGGTCAGCTCCACCGCGTGCGTGTCCCGGGTGAACAGCGTGCGCCCGGTGGCGTCCTCCAGCCGCCGCACGTGCTGGCTGACCGTCGACTGGCGCAGGCCGAGCCGCCGCGCGGCCTGCGTGAAGCTCAGCGTCTGCGCGACCGCGAGGAAGGTGCGCAGCTGGGAGGGGTCGTACACGCCTGCCACCCTAGCCGCTCATCATGAAACGTGATGGCAGTCAGAGCCGTATGCCGGATTCCCGATCACGGCTCGGGGGAGCAGGATGGAAGGGGGCCTTCCGGGCCTCGCCGCGGGCCGGGGGCCGCCCGCCGATGGCGGCGAACCGGGGCCGCGTTCATGGGCCGCAGCCCGAGGCCGCACGCCCATCCGTACGTACGACGACCGAGCACGTGGAGCACCGTGAAACGCCTGCAGTGGCCGAGCTGGATGCCGATCGACCCCTACATCGTGCTGTTGCTGGGCACGGTGGGGCTGGCCGCGCTGTTCCCGGCGCGCGGCACGGGCGCGGACGTCGCCTCCGGTGCGTCCACGGCGGCGATCGCGTTCCTGTTCTTCCTGTACGGCGCCCGGCTGTCCACCCGTGAGGCGCTGGACGGCCTCAAGCACTGGCGGCTGCACGGCACCGTCCTGGTCTGCACCTTCGTGATCTTCCCGCTGCTGGGCCTGGCCGCCCGCGGGCTGGTCCCGGTCTTCCTCACCCAGCCGCTCTACCAGGGCCTGCTGTTCCTCACCCTGGTGCCCTCCACCATCCAGTCCTCCATCGCCTTCACCTCCATCGCCCGCGGCAACGTGCCCGCCGCGATCTGCGCCGGCTCCTTCTCCTCCCTGGTCGGCATCGTCGTCACACCGCTGCTGGCAGCGGGTCTGCTGGGCAGCGGCGCGGGCGGCTTCTCCGCCGACTCCGTGGTGCAGATCGTGCTGCAGCTGCTGGTGCCGTTCCTCGCCGGGCAGGTGCTGCGCCGCTGGATCGGCGGCTTCGTCACCCGGCACAAGAAGGTGCTCGGCCTGGTCGACCGCGGTTCGATCCTGCTCGTCGTGTACACCGCGTTCAGCGAGGGCATGGTCCGCGGCATCTGGCACCAGGTCAGCCCCGTCCGGCTCGGCGGGCTGCTCGTCGTGGAGGCCGTGCTGCTCGCGGTGATGTTGCTGCTGACCTGGTACGGCGCCAAGGCGATGGGGTTCGGCCGCGCGGACCGGATCGCGATCCAGTTCGCCGGGTCGAAGAAGTCGCTGGCGTCCGGGCTGCCCATGGCGAGCGTGCTGTTCGGCCCGCAGGCCTCGCTGGCCGTGCTGCCGCTGATGCTCTTCCACCAGATGCAGCTGATGGTGTGCGCGGTGATCGCCAAGCGCCGCTCCCACGACCCCGAGGCGAACGGCGACGACTCAGCCGCTCACCCGGTCCAGGGGCAGCGACAGGACCGTGTCCTGCGCTGAGCCCGGCACCGCCGGATGCCTCAGCTCCCCGTCGCTCAGCGCGCGGTCCCAGACGCGCACCTCGTCGAGCGCTCCGGTGAAGAAGGCCCTGCCGTCCATGCGCTGCCCGAGGTGCACTCCGAAGGGCGAGGTCCGGCTGACCGAGCCCGGGGGAGCCGCGACGGAGGACTCCACTCCGTCGACGGACAGCGACAGGCGGCCTGCGCCCCGGCGCAGCACGGCGCGGTGCCACCGGCCGTCGTTGTACGCGCTCCTGGTGCGCACGGACGCCGTCCGCGGTGCCGCGCCCCGGTCCCGCACGGTGATCAGGCCCACGACACGGTTCCGCGCCGGCTGGCCGCCCACCCACACCTGCGGCTGTGACGCGCCGACCCCGCCCATCCACACGAGCGGCTGCTCCCCGGCCGTCGCCGTGTAACGGAAGTACAGCGACACGGTGAAGTCCCCGGTGCCCAGCGGCAGCCGGGCACGGTAGGGCAGGCGTACGGCGTCGTCGGTGCCGTCGAACGCCAGGGCGCCCCCGCGCACGCCGGCCGTCCCGCGGGGGTGGCCGAGGACCGCGGCGGGCCGGCCGTACGGGGCCAGGTCGGGGGTGACCGGGTCCGGGGCGCGGCGCGGGGCGAGCCGGCCCTCGGTGAAGCGGGCGAAGCGGATCTCCTCGCGGGCGTCGGCCGTCCCGCCCTCGTACAGCAGGCCGACGGTGTCGGGGGCGACCTCGGCCAGGTCGGAGTAGCCGGACCACTCCCGGGTGACGACCGTGCCGCGGTCGGCGCTCTCCCAGGTACGGCCGCCGTCGTAGGAGGAGCGGATCAGCAGGGTGTGCCTGCGGTCCGGGTCGCCGGGGCAGGCCAGCAGGAGACGGCCGCCCAGCCGCAGCACGGCTCCCTGGACCTGCGGCGCGTACAGATCCGGCAGGGCGCGGAAAGGGGCGGCGAAGCGGTCGCCGCCGTCGCGGCTGACGGCCTGGGTGCGATGGCCGAGGTCGGTGCCCTCCTGTTCCCGGCCGGTGACCAGCAGGGCACCGTCGGCGCGCTCGGCCGGGCTCAGCTCCGACGGTTTCTGCCGGAAGGTGCCGTCGGCGGAGACGGGCCAGGTGTCGGTGGCGCCCAGACGCCAGTGGGCGCCGTGGTCGTCGCTGACGATCAGCGCGGCCTGGTTGGCGGTGATCCGGCCGCCCGTCCAGCTCTCCGCGTTGACGCCGACGACGAGCCGGCCGGCGTGCGGGCCACGGCTGAGCTGGATGCCGTGCCCGGGACCGGTGGCGTACCAGGAGTTCCACTGCGGCGGCCGGACGGCGGAGCCGAGGGCGCGCGGCACCGACCACGTCCGGCCGTCGTCGTCGCTGTACTGCAGGTGCGGGGTGCGCTCGCAGGGGGCGGCGCAGCCGCGGGCGTCGGCCCGGCCGGTGTTGTAGGTCTCGGCGAGCAGGATGCGGCCGGTGGTGCGGTCCACGACGGGGGCCGGGTTGCCGTGCGTGTCGCCGCCGCCGTCGTTGACGACCGTCACGGGCCCCCAGGTGCGGCCGTCGTCGGTGGAGCGCCGGACGACGATGTCGATGTCGCCGGCGTCCCCGCAGGTGCGCGCCCGGGCCTCGGCGAAGGCGAGCAGGGTCCCGGCGTTCGTCCGCACGAGCGCCGGGATGCGGAAGCAGGCGTAGGGGGAGTCGCCGGCCGCCCGGAAGAGGACCTGCTGGGTGAACTCCGGCCGGTGCCGGCCCTGCGCGGGCGAGGGCGTGGCCAAGAGCGGAACGGCCGCCGTGCAGACGGCGGCCGTAAGGAGGCTGAGACGGGTACGACGATGTGGGGTCATGGCGGGGGTTCGTCTCCCGGACGGGCCGAGCGGATCATGGGATCAGAACGACTTTGCCCAGATTCGCCCGGTTCTCTATCACCTCGTGGGCCTTTCCCGCGTCGGCCAGTGCGAACTCGCCGTGCACGGCGGGCCTCAGGGAGCCCTCGCTGAACAGCCGCCACAGCTCTGCGCGCCACTGCTCGTACAGCGCCGGCCGGCCGCGGGCGATGCGGGCCATCTGGAACCCGATGACCGACTTGGCGGCCACCAGCAGGTCGTACGCCTGAAGGGTCCCGCCGCCCGAGCTGTACGCCACGAGCCGGCCGCCGGGGGCCAGAGCGGCGAGGGCCGGGGTGAGCAGCTCGCCGCCGACGGCGTCCAGCGCGTAGTCGGCCGGCTCGCCCCAGCTGTCGTCGCCGTACCCGACGACCTCGTCGGCGCCGAGCGCGCGCACGAAGCCGGCCTTGGCCGGGTCGGAGACGGCGCCGGTCACCCGGGCCGCGCCGCGTATCCGGGCCAGCTGGACGGCGAGATGGCCGACACCGCTCGCGGCGGCCGTGATCAGCGCCGTCTCGCCCGGCTCGGGACGCGCCGCGTCCAGGGCGCCGTAGGCGACGAGGCCGCTGCGCACCAGGGCGACGGCGTCGACGGCCGAGGCCGTGTCCGGGATCGGTGAGGTCATGGCGCCCTGCAGCAGCGCGAAGTCGGCGTAACCGTGGCCGAAGCACAGCCCGGTCACTCGGTCGCCCGGCGCCCAGCGGGTCACGCCCTCGCCGACGGCCGCGACCTCGCCGGCGATCTCGCCGCCGAGTGCGATGGGCTCCGCGGCCTCGGTGACCTTGCGGACGACGGGGAGCGTGACACCGACCGCCTCGCAGCGCACGAGCAGCTCGCCGGGGGCGGGCGCGGGGACGGGGGCCTCCTCCAGGAACAGGGGGCCGCCGGGGCGGTCGTATCGGATGCGGCGCATGGCGACCTCCGGGAAATCGTTGGGTATACCCATGGATTCGTTGGGAGCCCCAACGATAGAGAGATGTCGTGGGGAAGTCCAATGACTTCTGGATAGGCTGCTCGCATGGCCGAAGCACCGTTGCCCGCGATCCGCTCCCTGCCCAGCTGGCTGCTCGGGCGCGCCGCCGCGCGGGGGCGCGCCCTGGTCGCCGAGGCGCTCGCCGAACAGGGCATGAAGATGTGGCACCACGTGGTGCTCTCCGCCGTCCGTGACCTCGCCCCGGTCGCGCAGGCCGACCTCGGCCGCGGCGTGGGCCTCGACCCCAAGGACCTGGTCGGTGTCCTCAACGACCTCCAGTCCGCGTCCCTGGTCCTGCGTGAACCCGACCCGAAGGACCGCCGCAAGAACGCCGTGCGGCTCACGGAACAGGGCGAGCGGATGCTCCAGCGGTGCGAGGAGATGGCCCGCGCGGCCAACGCGGAACTGCTGGCGCCGCTGTCTGGGGAGGAACGGGAGCGGTTCCTGGAGATGCTGGTCCGCGTCAGCGGGACGCGGGAAACAAACTGAGACGGGGTCCCGCGGCGCAGGGGGCGCTCCCCGCCTGCGGGACCCCGTCGTCGTGTCGCGGGGAAGGGGTCAGCCCTGGTCGGCCGTGGCCTCCAGGGCTATGCGGTCCTCGCCCGCGTACACGTTCATGGAGGCACCCCGCAGGAAGCCCACCAGGGTCAGGCCGGTCTCGGCCGCCAGGTCCACGGCCAGCGACGACGGCGCCGACACGGCCGCCAGCACGGGGACGCCGGCCATCACGGCCTTCTGCGCCAGCTCGAAGGAGGCGCGCCCGGACACCAGCAGGATCGTGCGGGACAGGGGCAGGTCCCCGTTCCGCAGGGCACGCCCGACCAGCTTGTCCACCGCGTTGTGCCGGCCCACGTCCTCACGGACGTCCAGCAGCTCGCCGTCCTCCGTGAACAGGGCCGCCGCGTGCAGCCCGCCGGTCCGGTCGAACACCTGCTGGGCCGCGCGCAGCCGGTCGGGCAGGCTCGCCAGCAGTCCCGGCGTCACGCGCACCGGGGGCGTGTCGGCGATGGGCCAGCGGGCCGTGGTGCGCACGGCGTCCAGGCTCGCCTTGCCGCACAGGCCGCAGGAGGACGTCGTATAGACGTTGCGCTCCAGCGTGATGTCGGGGGCGACCACGTGCGGGGCCGTCCGGACGTCGACGACGTTGTACGTGTTCGAGCCGTCCGCCGTGGCGCCCGCGCAGTACACGATGTTGAGCAGGTCGGACGCCTCCGCCAGCACGCCCTCGCTGACCAGGAAGCCGGCGGCCAGGGCGAAGTCGTCGCCGGGGGTGCGCATGGTGATGGCGAGAGGCTTGCCGTCGAGGCGGATCTCCAGGGGTTCCTCCGCGACGAGCGTGTCCGGGCGTGCGGAGACCGCTCCGTCCCGTACGCGGATCACCTTGCGTCGTTCCGTCACTCGTCCCATGTCCCCATCCGTCCCGGTCAGTCCCGGTTCTGTACGTGCTGGTAGCCGAACCGCCCCTTGATACAGAGGTTGCCGTGGGTCACCGGGTTGTCGTGTGGCGAGGTGACCTTGACGATCGCATTGTCCTGTACGTGCAGCGTGAGGTTGCAGCCCACTCCGCAGTACGCGCACACCGTCGACGTCTCGGTCTGCCGCGTCTCGTCCCAGGTGCCGGCGGCGCGCATGTCCAACTCCGACTTGAACGACAGCGCCTCCGTCGGGCACACCTCGATGCAGTTGCCGCAGTACACGCACGCCGAGTCGGGCAGCGGCGCGTCGTGTTCGACGGCGATCCGCGCGTCGAAGCCGCGGCCCGCGACGGAGATCGCGAAGGTGTTCTGCCACTGCTCGCCGCAGGCGTCGACGCACTTGTAGCACAGGATGCACTTGCCGTAGTCGCGGACGTACAGCTCGTTGTCGACCTTCGGCTCCTCGTTCAGACGGGCCGCGTCCGGGCCGCAGCGGTCGGGCTCGGCGCCGTACTGCGCGATCCACTCCGCCGCCCCGGGCGTGGTCGACAGGTCCGCCGAGGAGGCGAGCAGTTCCAGGACGACCTTGCGGCTGTGCCGCGCACGTTCGGTGTCCGTGTGCACCTCCATGCCGGGCTCCGCCGCACGTGAGCGGGCCGGCGCCAGGGTGCGCGACCCCTCCACCTCCACCACGTACACCCGGCAGGCGTTCTTCGGGGTGAGCGTGTCTCCGTGGCACAGGGTCGGCACGTCCTTGCCGGCGGCGCGGCAGGCGTCGAGGACCGTCGCGCCCTCCGGCACCCGCGGCATCCTGTCGACGAAATATTGTCTACAGTATGGAAGTGGCGGTGGGTGAGGGCTCTCGCAGGCGCTGTCCGGCCGGGTCCGCGCCTCTGACGGAAGCCGACAACACCCGCGCCCGATTCCTGTCGCTTCGCCTGCCCTCGTACCCGTGAGTCACTGATCAGACTGAGGGGTCCGCTGTCCAGGCAACGAGGGGGACCCTCCAGATGAACGGCTCACGGATCGCCGCCGTCGGCCACTACCAGCCCGCCAAGGTGCTCACCAACGAGGACCTCGCCGGACTGGTCGACACCAGCGACGAGTGGATCAGGAGCCGGGTCGGCATCCGCACGCGGCACATCGCCGGGCCCGACGAGCCCGTCGACGAGCTCGCCGCGCACGCCGCCGCCAAGGCGCTCGCGGCGGCCGGTCTCACGCCCGGTGACATCGACCTCGTCCTGGTCGCCACCTCCACCGCCATCGACCGCTCCCCGAACACCGCGGCCCGCGTGGCCGCCCGGCTGGGCATTCCGCGACCGGCCGCGATGGACGTCAACGTGGTGTGTGCCGGGTTCACCCACGCGCTGGCCACCGCCGACCACACCCTGCGCGCCGGCGCTGCCCGGCGGGCCCTCGTCATCGGCGCCGACAAGATGTCCGACGTGGCCGACTGGAGCGACCGCAGCACCTGCGTCCTGGTCGGTGACGGGGCGGGCGCCGCGGTGGTCGAGGCGTGTGCCGACGGGGAGGAGCCCGGCATCGGGCCCGTGCTGTGGGGGTCGGTGCCCGAGATGGGGCACGCCGTGCGCATCGAGGGCCAGCCGGCCCGGTTCGCGCAGGAGGGGCAGTCCGTCTACCGGTGGGCGACGACCCAGCTGCCGCCGCTGGCCCGGCAGGCCTGCGAACGCGCCGGCATCTCCCCGCAGGACCTCGCGGCCGTCGTGCTCCATCAGGCCAACCTGCGCATCATCGAACCGCTCGCCGAGCGCATCGGCGCCGCGCACGCCGTCGTCGCCCGCGATGTGACCGACTCCGGCAACACCTCCGCGGCGAGCATCCCGCTGGCCCTGTCGAAGCTGGTCGAGCAGGGCCGGGTCACGACCGGCGACCCGGTGCTGCTGTTCGGCTTCGGCGGCAACCTGTCGTACGCGGGGCAGGTCGTGCGCTGCCCCTGAGCCCGCCGGTGCACCCCTGAGGGGACGGTGCCGCACGCCGCGGCGGCGCTTGTACGCCGTAGACTGTAGACGAAAGACAATCGGTACTGATGGTCTGCTGCGCGTGCCGTCCCACCGAGTCCCGAGGGGGAGCGATGTTGTCGACCGGACTGCCGCAGGGCGCGGTGCCCCGACTGGAGCGGCCCGGCCCGCTGCGCGAGCGCGTCTACGAGGCCCTGCTCGAACTCATCACCACGCGTGCCCTGCAGCCCGGTCAGCACCTCGTGGAGAGTGAACTCGCCGGGCATCTCGGGGTCTCCCGGCAGCCGGTGCGCGAGGCGCTGCAGCGGCTCAACACCGAGGGCTGGGTCGATCTGCGGCCCGCCCAGGGCGCGTTCGTGCACGAGCCGACGGAGGAGGAGGCCGACCAGCTGCTCACCGTCCGCACGCTCCTGGAGGCCGAGGCCGCCCGGCTCGCCGCCGCGGCCGCCGACAGTGACGGCGTCGTCCGCCTCGAAGAGCTGTGCGCGCAGGGCGAGGAGGCCGTCGCCGCGGACGACGTCGACACCGCCGTCGCGCTCAACGCCCGCTTCCACGCCACGGTCATGGAACTGGCCGGCAACACGGTCCTCGCCGACCTCGCGGCCCAGGTGGACCGCCGGGTGCGCTGGTACTACACGCCGGTGGCGCGGCAGCGCGGGCAGCAGCCCTGGATCGAGCACCGGGCGCTGATCGCCGCCATCGCCGAGGGCGACGAGAGCCGCGCCACCCGGTTGATGCGCGAACACACCGAGCACACCCGGCGCTCGCACCACGACCGCCCGGCGTCCTGACTCCCCTGCGGGCAGCGCGGCCGGCGCGTTCGGCAGCAGTCCCCGCAGGTGATCGATGTGCCCGCCCGTCGTAAGAGGCCGAAGGGGTAGGGAAGTTCGGGCTCCGGTCTTTGTCCTGTGAGTGGAGAAAGTCTGCGCGAATCCCTGCGCGACTTCTTCCCACATTCAACGGTCGCTGCTACGTTCCCCTCGAAAGCCCAACGACGGTGGCCGATTTGAGGCGGGGAGGGGCACGTGAGGCGCATGACCGCACGACCCGCGAACACGCATCAGGCTCAGCTGCTGAAGCTGCTGCGCGACGGGGGACCCAACTCCCGCGCTCAGCTGGGCGATCAGATCGACCTCTCGCGGTCCAAGCTCGCCGTGGAGGTCGACCGGCTGCTGCAGACGGGCCTGGTCGTGGCCGACGGACTCGCCGCCTCCCGCGGCGGGCGCCGCTCGCACAACGTCCGGCTCAATCCGCAGCTGCGCTTCCTCGGCGTCGACATCGGCGCGACCTCGATCGACGTCGCCGTCACCAACGCCGAGCTGGAGGTCCTGGGTCACCTCAACCAGCCCATGGACGTCCGTGAGGGACCCGTCGCGGTCTTCGAGCATGTGCTGTCCATGGCCGCGAAGTTGCGCGACTCCGGGCTCGCGGAGGGGTACGACGGCGCCGGCATCGGCGTCCCGGGCCCGGTCCGCTTCCCGGAGGGTGTCCCGGTCGCCCCGCCGATCATGCCGGGCTGGGACGGCTTCCCCGTGCGGGAGGCGCTCAGCCAGGAACTGGGCTGCCCCGTCATGGTCGACAACGACGTGAACCTGATGGCGATGGGGGAGATGCACGCGGGCGTCGCACGCTCCGTGGGCGACTTCCTCTGCGTCAAGATCGGCACCGGCATCGGCTGCGGCATCGTGGTGGGCGGCGGCGTCCACCGCGGGGTGACGGGCAGCGCGGGCGACATCGGCCACATCCAGGCCGTGCCCGACGGCCGTCCGTGCGCCTGCGGCAACCGCGGCTGCCTGGAGGCCCACTTCAGTGGAGCCGCCCTGGCCCGCGACGCCACCGAGGCCGGCCGCCAGGGGCTGTCGCCGGAACTGGCGTCACGGCTGGAGACGGGCGGCACGCTCTCCGCCGTCGACGTCGCCGCCGCCGCGTCCGCCGGTGACGCCACTTCCCTCGACCTCATCCGGGAGGGCGGCACCCGCACCGGCCAGGTCATCGCCGGCCTGGTCAGCTTCTTCAACCCGGGCCTGGTCGTGATCGGCGGCGGGGTGACCGGACTCGGCCACACCCTGCTCGCCGCGATCCGCACCCAGGTCTACCGCCAGTCGCTGCCGCTGGCGACCGGCAACCTGCCCATCGTCCTGGGGGAGCTGGGACCCGTCGCCGGAGTCATCGGCGCGGCCCGGCTGATCAGCGACCACCTGTTCTCACCCGCGTAAGTCACCGACCTCGGTTCGCCTCACCAGTACGGGGACCAGCTCAGCCCTGCCCTGCCCTGCCCTGCTCACGCTCCGCCGCACCCTGGTCACAACCGGCCCCCGTCCTGCTCCGCCCTGCCCTGAACCGGCCCGCACGCCCGCCGAGGGGAATCCGCATGGCACCACAACCACCGCTGCTCAGCATGTCCGGCATCACCAAGTCCTTCCCCGGCGTCCGGGCCCTGGACGGCGTCGACCTCGACGTCCAGGCCGGCGAAGTGCACTGCCTGCTCGGCCAGAACGGCGCCGGCAAGTCCACCCTCATCAAGGTCCTCGCCGGAGCCCACCAGCCCGACACCGGCACCATTCGCTGGGGCGGCGAGCCGGTCACCCTGCGCTCCCCGATCGCCGCCATGCGCCTGGGCATCGCCACCATCTACCAGGAACTCGACCTGGTGGAACACCTGTCCGTGGCCGAGAACGTCCACCTCGGCCACGAACCCACGGCCGCCGGATTCGTCGTACGGCGCAAGGCGGCGAAGGAGTCGACCGCCGCGCTGCTCGGGCGACTCGGGCACCCCGAGATCGAACCGGGCTGCCTCGTGGGCGAGTTGTCCGCGGCGCAGCAGCAGATCGTGTCCATGGCGCGGGCGCTCTCCCACGACGTACGGCTGATCGTGATGGACGAGCCGTCCGCCGCGCTCGACCCCGACGAGGTGGACAACCTCTTCCGGATCGTCGCCGACCTCACCGCCGAGGGGGTCGCCGTCGTCTACATCTCGCACCGCCTGGAGGAGATCCGCCGCATCGGCGACCGCGTCACGGTGCTGAAGGACGGGCGGGCAGTCGCGGGGGGACTGCCCGCCAAGACGACCCCGACCCGCGACGTGGTCGCGTTGATGACCGGCCGGAACGTGGAGTACGTCTTCCCCGAGCGGCCGGCCGAGCCGCCCGCGGGCACGCCGGTGCTCCAGGTGCGCGCACTCGCCCGGGAGGGCGAGTTCGCGCCGCTCGACCTCGACGTGCACGCCGGGGAGATCGTCGGCCTCGCCGGGCTCGTCGGCTCGGGACGCTCGGAGATCCTGGAGACGATCTACGGCGCCCGCAGGCCGACGGCCGGTCAGGTGCTCGTGGACGGCCGTCCGCTCAGGCCCGGCAGCGTCCGCGCCGCCGTCCGCGCCGGTCTCGGGCTCGCGCCCGAGGAGCGCAAGGCGCAGGCGCTGCTGATGCTGGAGTCCGTCACCCGCAACGTCTCCGTCTCCTCGCTGTCCCGTTTCTCCCGCGGCGGCTGGATCGACCGCGGGGCCGAGAGCGGCGCCGCCCGCGCCGCCGTCCGAGAGCTGTCGCTGCGGCCCGACAACCCGTCCGTGCCGGTGCGCACCCTGTCCGGCG
The DNA here is from genome assembly GCF_040656475.1 of Streptomyces sp. NPDC049915. Taxonomy (NCBI): domain Bacteria; kingdom Bacillati; phylum Actinomycetota; class Actinomycetes; order Kitasatosporales; family Streptomycetaceae; genus Streptomyces; species Streptomyces sp. NPDC049915. The sequence continues at coordinate 117,949 of NZ_JBFAMH010000001.1, read as the reverse complement.
GCAACCAGCAAAAGGCCGTCCTGGCCCGCTGGCTGCTGCGCGGCTGCCGGGTCCTGCTGCTCGACGAGCCCACCCGCGGCGTCGACGTCGGAGCCCGCGCCGAACTGTACGCGGTGGTCCGCCGCTTGGCGGACGAGGGCCTCGCGGTGCTCCTCGTCTCCAGCGAGGTGCCCGAGGTGCTCGGCCTCGCCGACCGCGTCCTGGTCCTGCGCGAGGGCCGGGTGGTGCACACCGCACCCGCCCGGCAGCTCGACGAACACCGCGTCCTCGACCTCGTCATGGAAGGAAGCCCGGCGTCATGACGCAGCACGTCTCCCCGCCGCGGGACGGCACCTCGAAGGTGCCGCCGGTCCATCTCCCCGCCTGGCGCACCCTGCTGGCCCGCGCCGACGTCCGCACCCTCTCCCTGCTCGGCGTGCTCGCCGTGCTCGTGGTCATCGGCGGTGTCACCAAGCCCGACGAGTTCCTCGACACCCGCAATCTGCAACTCGTCCTCACCCAGGCGTCGGTGATCGGTGTCGTCACCGTCGGCATGACGTTCGTCATCACCTCCGGCGGCATCGATCTCTCCGTCGGCGCGATCGTCGCCCTCGCCTCGGTGTGGGCGACCACCCTCGCCACCCAGGAGTTCGGCTTCGCGGGCATCCTGTTCACCGCGATGGTCGTCGGCCTCGGCTGCGGCCTGGTCAACGGCCTGCTCATCGCGTACGGCGGGATGGTCCCGTTCATCGCCACCCTCGCCATGCTGGCCTCGGCGCGCGGTCTCGCCCTGCAGATCACCGACGGCAAGACACAGATCGTCACCATCGACGGCGTGCTGAGCCTCGGCGAACGCGACGCGTATGTCCTCGGCATCCCGCCGCTGGTGCTGGTCTTCGCACTCGTGACGGTTCTCGGCTGGCTGCTGCTGAACCGGACCACCTTCGGCCGGCGCACCGTCGCCGTCGGCGGCAACGCCGAGGCCGCCCGGCTCGCCGGCATCGACGTCCGCCGCCAGCGGCTGTATCTGTACCTGCTGTCGGGACTGTGCTGCGGCATCGCCGCGTTCCTGCTCATCGTCCTGTCCGGCTCCGGCCAGAACACCAACGGCAACCTCTACGAACTCGACGCCATCGCCGCCGCCATCATCGGCGGAACCCTGCTCAGCGGGGGCCGCGGCACCATCACCGGGTCCGTGCTCGGCGTCCTGGTCTTCACCACGATCACCAACATCTTCGCCCTGAACAACCTGCAGAGCGACGTCCAGCAGATCGCCAAGGGCGCGATCATCGTGGCCGCCGTGCTGGTCCAGCGCCGTACCGCAAGCACGACCTGAGGAAAGGGTTCCCCGCCATGCCCCAGCTGCCCACCCGCAGAGGACTGCTCTTCGGATCCGCCGCCGTCTCCGCCGGAGCCCTCCTCACGGCTTGCACCAGCAACGAGCCGAAGGACTCCGCACCGGCCGCGGACGAGCGGCCGGCCGCTGACGGCAAGCCCGGCAAGCACGTCACCATCGGCTTCGCCGGACCGCAGGCCGACCACGGCTGGCTCAACGCCATCAACGACAACGCCAAGAGCCGCGCGAAGAAGTACTCCGACGTCACCCTGGAGATCACCGAGGGCTCCAACGACACCGCGCAGCAGATCGGCCAGATCGAGACGCTGATCAACAAGAAGGTCGACGTGCTGGTGGTGCTGCCCGCCGACGGCAAGGCCCTCACCCAGGTCGGCCTGAAGGCGATGCGCGCCGGCATTCCCGTGGTCAACCTCGACCGCGTCTTCAACACCCCGCAGGCCTACCGCTGCTGGATCGGCGGCGACAACTACGGCATGGGCCTGAGCGCCGGCCACTACATCGGCGAGAAGCTCAAGGGCAAGCCGAACGCCAAGGTCGTCGAACTCGCGGGGCTCGACAACCTGGAGCTGACCAAGCAGCGCACCCAGGGCTTCGACGACGCGCTGAAGAACTACCCCAACATCCGCAAGGTCGCCCGCCAGGCCGCCGAGTTCACCGTGGAGTCCGGGCAGGCCAAGATGGCCCAGCTGCTGCAGGCCCAGTCGGGCTTCGACGCGCTGTGGAACCACGACGACGACCAGGGCGTCGGCGCGCTGCGCGCCATCGAGCAGGCCGGCCGTGACGACTTCCTGATGGTCGGCGGCGCGGGCGCGCTCTCCGCCTTCCAGGCCATCAAGCAGGACAACGGCGTGCTGAAGGCGACCGTGCTCTACCCGCCCACCATGGCCGCCTCCGCCATCGACCTCGCCCGCGCCCTCGGCCAGGGCAAGGGCGTCGGCGGTCTCGCCGAGTTCGAGATCCCGGCGTCGATCACGCTCTACTCGGCCGTCGTCGACAAGACCAATGTCGACCGGTACATGCCCACCGGCTTCCGCTGACCGAGGGCCCCCGCCACACCGGGGCGAACGCAACGGCAGGGCCCGGCCCCGCACCCCCCACCGCACCGCCACGACGTCGTCACGACGAGGACGGAGGACTTACCCCATGGCACAGCCGCAGCAGTCAGACGGGACCCAGAGCCCGACGAGCCCGGCCGGCTCAGCGGGCCGGGACAGACCGCCGCTGCGCGTCGGGATGGTCGGCTACGCCTTCATGGGCGCCGCCCACTCCCAGGGCTGGCGCACCGCGGGCCGGGTCTTCGACCTGCCCCGCCGCCCGGAGCTGGCCGTGATCTGCGGCCGGGACGCCACGGCGGTGCGCGCGGCGGCCGACCGGCACGGCTGGGCTCAGGCCGTCACCGACTGGCGGGAGATGATCGAGCGCGACGACGTCGACCTCGTCGACATCTGCACCCCCGGCGACAGCCACGCCGAGATCGCGCTCGCCGCGCTCGCCGCGGGCAAGCACGTGCTGTGCGAGAAGCCGCTGGCCAACACCGTCGCTGAGGCCGAGGCGATGGTCCGTGCGGCGCAGGAGGCCGAGGCGCGGGGCCTGGTGGCGATGGTGGGCTTCAACTACCGCCGGGTCCCGGCGACCGCGCTGGCCCGCCGCATGGTCGCCGAGGGCCGGCTCGGCACCCTGCGGCACGTGCGGGTGACGTATCTCCAGGACTGGTTGGTCGATCCGGCCTTCCCGCTGACCTGGCGGCTGCGCAGGGAGCAGGCGGGCTCCGGCTCGCTCGGCGACCTCGGCGCACACATCGTGGACCTCGCCCAGTACCTCGCGGGGGAGCAGCTGGCCGGGGTGTCCGCGCTGACGGAGACGTTCGTGCGGGAGCGGCCGCTGCCCGCGGGGGCCGTACAAGGTCTGTCCGCCGGGACCGCCGCCGCCCGAACCGGCACGGTCACCGTCGACGACGCCGCCCTGTTCACCGGCCGGTTCACCTCCGGCGCCCTCGCCTCCTTCGAGGCCACCCGGTACGCCACCGGCCGCAAGAACGCCCTGCGCATCGAGCTGAACGGGGAGCGCGGCTCCCTGTCCTTCGACCTGGAGCGGCTCAACGAGCTCTGGTACCACGACGGCACCGAGCCCGGCGAGCACGCGGGCTTCCGCCGCATCCTCGTCACCGAACCCGACCACCCCTACGTGGACGCCTGGTGGCCGCCCGGCCACGGCCTCGGCTACGAGCACACCTTCGTCCACCAGGTCCGCGACCTCGTCCACGCGGTCGCCGAGGGCGGCCGCCCCGAACCCTCCTTCGCCGACGGGCTGCAGGTGCAGCGCGTACTCGCGGCCGTGGAGGAGAGCGCCGAGAAGAACTCCGTCTACACGCCCGTCGGGCTCTGAGGAGAAGCCACCGCCATGCCGCGTCCGTTCACGCTGTTCACCGGCCAGTGGGCCGACCTGCCCCTGGAAGAGGTCTGCCGGCTCGCCCGGGAATTCGGTTACGACGGCCTCGAACTCGCCTGCTGGGGAGACCACTTCGAGGTCGACAAGGCGCTCGCCGACCCGGCCTACATACCCTCGCGCCACCAGCTGCTCGACAAGTACGGCCTGAAGTGCTGGGCGGTCTCCAACCACCTCGTCGGCCAGGCCGTGTGCGACGCCATCATCGACGAACGCCATCAGGCCATCCTGCCGGCCGCCGTCTGGGACGACGGCGACGCCGAGGGCGTACGGCAGCGTGCCGCCGCACGGATGAAGGACACCGCGCGCGCCGCGGCCGCGTTCGGTGTCGACACCGTCATCGGCTTCACCGGCTCCGCGATCTGGCACCTGGTGGCGATGTTCCCGCCCGCCCCCGAGTCGATGATCGAGCGCGGCTACCAGGACTTCGTCGAGCGCTGGAACCCGATCCTGGACGTCTTCGACGCCGAGGGCGTCCGGTTCGCGCACGAGGTCCACCCCAGCGAGATCGCCTACGACTACTGGACCACCCAGCGCGCCCTCGAAGCGGTCGGCCACCGCCCCGCGTTCGGCCTGAACTTCGACCCCTCCCACTTCGTGTGGCAGGACCTCGACCCGGTCGGTTTCCTTCTGGACTTCCGCGACCGGATCTACCACGTCGACTGCAAGGAAGCCCGCAAGCGCCTCGACGGCCGCAACGGCCGCCTCGGCTCCCACCTGCCCTGGGGCGACCCGCGGCGTGGCTGGGACTTCGTCTCGGCCGGGCACGGCGACGTCCCCTGGGAGGACGTCTTCCGCATGCTGCGCTCCATCGGCTACCAGGGCCCGGTCTCCGTGGAATGGGAGGACGCCGGCATGGACCGGCTCCAGGGCGCCCCCGAGGCCCTGACCCGCCTGAAGGCGTACGACTTCGAACCTCCGACGGCGTCCTTCGACGCGGCGTTCGGCAACTGACTTCTCTTCCCCCTCTCCGGGATGACGGCGCATCCCGGCGTTCGCACCCGCCCGTACAACCAGCCCCTCATCTGGAGGCATTCGTGCACGGGAACGACCGCACCACCAGATCCCCTCGCTCACGTCTGCGCGCGGCACTCGCGCTGTTCAGCGGTGCCCTGCTCGCGGGCGCCACGCTCACCCTCACCACACCGCCGGCCGGCGCAGCCGTCGCCGACCAACAGGCCCTCACAGCCGAGGACTTCCAGCAGGTCACCCTCGCCAAGGGCGCGGCGGAGGTCGGCGAGCCGATGTCGCTGGCCGTGCTGCCGGACCGCTCCGTGCTGCACACCTCCCGCGACGGCACACTGCGCCTGACCGACGCCGCCGGCAACACCAGGCTCGCGGGCAAGCTCGCCGTGTACTCGCACGACGAGGAGGGCCTGCAGGGTGTGGGCATCGACCCGGACTTCACCAGCAACCGGTTCATCTACCTGTACTACGCGCCGCCGCTGAACACCCCGGCGGGCGACGCCCCCGAGAACGGCACCGGCGCCGACTTCGCGCCCTTCGACGGCGTCAACCGGCTCTCCCGCTTCGTGCTGAAGACGGACGGCACACTCGACCTCGCCAGCGAGAAGGAGATCCTCGACGTCCCCACCACGCGCGGCCTGTGCTGCCACGTCGGCGGTGACATCGACTTCGACGCGGCCGGCAACCTCTACCTGTCGACCGGCGACGACACCAACCCCTTCCAGTCCGATGGCTACACCCCGATCGACGAGCGGGCGGACCGCAACCCCGGCTTCGACGCCCAGCGCACCGCCGGCAACACCAACGACCTGCGCGGCAAGATCCTGCGCATCAAGGTGAACGCCGACGGCTCCTACTCCGTCCCCGACGGCAACCTCTTCGCGCCCGGCACGGCCAAGACACGGCCCGAGATCTACGCCATGGGCTTCCGCAACCCGTTCCGGTTCAGCGTCGACAAGAAGACCGGCATCCTCTACGTCGGCGACTACGGCCCCGACGCCGGTTCCGCCAGCCCCAGCCGCGGTCCCGCCGGCCAGGTCGAGTTCGCCCGCGTCACCGGCCCCGGCAACTTCGGCTGGCCGTACTGCACGGGCGCCAACGACGCCTACATCGACTACGACTTCGCCACGAAGACCTCCGGCGCCGCGTTCGACTGCGACGCGCCGAAGAACACCTCCCCGCACAACACCGGCCTGACCGACCTGCCCCCGGCCCAGCCCGCATGGATCCCCTACGACAACGGCTCCGTGCCCGAGTTCGGCTCCGGCTCCGAGTCCCCGATGGGCGGCCCGGTCTACCACTACGACCCGGCGCTCGACTCGCCGGTGAAGTTCCCCGAGGCCTACGACGGGAACTTCTTCGCCGGTGAGTTCGGCCGCCGCTGGATCAAGCGGATCGTCAGCGACGGCAACGGCACCGTGCAGTCCATCAACCCCTTCCCCTGGACCGGCACCCAGGTGATGGACATGGCCTTCGGCCCCGACGGCGCCCTGTACGTCCTCGACTACGGCCTCTCCTGGTTCGGCGGTGACGACAACTCGGCTCTGTACCGCATCGAGAACGCCACCGACGGCCACTCACCGGTCCCGCAGGCCGCCGCGAGCCGCACCAACGGGCAGGCGCCGCTGAAGGTGCAGTTCTCCTCCGCCGGCACCACCGACCAGGACGGCGACGCCCTCACCTACAGCTGGGACTTCGGGGACGGCGCCAAGTCGACCGAGGCCGACCCCACGCACAAGTACAAGACGAACGGCACCTACACCGCGACCCTGACCGCCAAGGACCCCGGCGGCCGCACCGGCAGCGCCAGCGTGCAGATCGTCGTCGGCAACACCGCGCCGAAGGTGACACTCGAACTGCCGCAGGACGGGCAGCTGTTCAGCTTCGGTGACGCCATCCCGTTCAAGGTGAAGGTGACCGACCCCGAGGACGGTACGGCGATCGACTGCTCCAAGGTCACCGTCACCTTCGTCCTCGGCCACGACAGCCACGGCCACCCGCTGACCTCCGCCACGGGCTGCTCCGGCACCATCCAGACCAGCGCCGACGGCGGCCACGACGAGGACGCCAACATCTTCGGCGTCTTCGACGCCCAGTACACCGACAACGGAGGCGGCGGCCAGGCCCCGCTCACCACGCACGCCCGGCACGTCACCCAGCCCAAGCACCGCCAGGCCGAGCACTTCGGTGACAGCTCCGGCGTCACCGTCGTCGCCAAGGACACCGCGCACGGCGGCAGGACCGTGGGCGACATCGACAACGGCGACTGGATCTCCTTCACGCCGTACGCCCTGAGCAACGCCACGAAGATCACCGCCCGGGTCTCCTCCGGCGGCGCGGGCGGCACCCTCGAGGTGCGCGCCGGCTCCCCGACCGGGACCCTGCTCGGCAAGGCGGCCGTCCCGGTCACCGGCGGCTGGGAGACCTTCCAGGACGTCGAGGCAGGCCTGTCCCGCGCACCCCGCGGCACCACCACGCTGTACCTGGTGTTCAAGGGCGGCACCGGAGCCCTGTTCGACGTGGACGACTTCACCTTCACGACCGGCTGAGAGGAGGACATCATGCGAACCGTCGGCAGACTCACCACCGCCGCCGCGACCGCCGCGCTGCTGCTCGGCTGTGCGACCGGCCCGGCGACATCCCAGCCCGGCGACGGCAAGCGGGTGCTGGTCTTCTCCAAGACGGCCGGCTTCCGCCACGACTCCATCCCGGACGGTGTGGCAGCGGTGAAGCAGCTCGGCGCGAGCGGCGGCTTCACGGTCGACGCCACCGAGGACGCGGGCGCGTTCACGCCGGGCAACCTGCGCCGGTACGCCGCGGTCGTGTTCCTGTCCACGACCGGGGACGTCCTGGACGCCGCCCAGCAGCGGGCCTTCGAGGACTACGTCCACCACGGCGGCGGCTACGTCGGCGTGCACGCCGCCGCCGACACCGAGTACGACTGGGCGTTCTACGGCGGACTGGCCGGCGCTTACTTCCAGTCGCACCCGGCGATCCAGCCCGCCACCGTCACGGTCGAGGACCGGGCGCACCCGGCGACCGCCCACCTCGGGCCGGCCTGGAACCGCACCGACGAGTGGTACAACTACCGCTCCGATCCCCGCGAGCGGGCGCACGTCCTCGCCTCGCTGGACGAGTCGTCGTACAGCGGCGGCACCATGAACGGCGACCACCCGATCGCCTGGTGCCAGGAGTACCAGGGCGGCCGCGCCTTCTACACCGGCGGCGGCCACACCAAGGAGTCCTACGCCGATCCCGCCTTCCGGCAGCACCTGCTGGGCGGCATCCGGTACGCCATCGGCGCCGCCCAGGCGGACTGCCGCCCGGAGAACGGCTACCGTCCGCTCTTCGACGGCACCTCCCTGGACGGCTGGCGGCAGGCCGGACCGGGCTCCTTCACCCTGTCCGAGGACGGCACGCTCACCTCGTCCGGAGGGCTGGGCCTGCTCTGGTACGCGAACCAGAGCTTCGGGTCGTACTCCCTGAAGCTCGACTGGAAGGTGGCCGGCGACGACAACTCCGGTGTGTTCGTGGGCTTCCCGCCCTCGGACGACCCCTGGTCGGCCGTGGACAACGGGTACGAGGTCCAGATCGACGCCACCGACGTCCCGGAGAAGACCACCGGGTCCGTCTACGGCTTCCGGTCCGCCGATCTGAAGAAGCGTGATCGTGCGCTGAACCCGCCGGGGGAGTGGAACACCTACGAGATCCGCGTGCAGGGCGAACGCCTGCGCGTGTGGCTCAACGGCGTGCAGATCAACGACTTCACCAACACCGATCCGGCCCGGAGCCTGACGGACGGGCACATCGGCGTCCAGAACCACGGAGCCGGTGACGAGGTGTCCTTCCGCGACATCCGGATCAAGGAACTGCCCGCCCAGGGCGACTGAGCGGCGGCGGGCGGGGGACGCCGGACTCCCGCCCGCCGTCTTTTCCCCCACCCTTTTCAGGGTTCGCACGCGACAAGGAGGCTGCCCATGTCCGCGTCCCGTACCGGAGTCTGGCTGATAGGCGCCCGCGGTTCGGTCGCCACGACCGTCGTGGCGGGCTGCGCCGCGCTGACGGCGGCCCTGCACCCGCCGACCGGGATGGTCACCGAGGCCCCGGAGTTCACCGCGGCCGGTCTGCCCCCGCTGGGCGCACTGGTCTTCGGCGGTCACGACACCGTCGACTGCCCGCTGCCCAAGCGGGCCGAGCACCTGGCCGCGGCCGGGGTGCTGCCGCACGGACTGCCCGCGGCCGTCACCGCGGAACTGGCCGCCGCGGACCGGGAGATCAGGCCCGGCGGACCGCTGCCGGGCGACACCAGGGACGCGGACCAGCTCATCGAGACCTTCACCGCCGACCTGACCGGCTTCTCGCGCAGAAACGATCTGGCACGGGTCGTCGTCGTGAACGTCGCCTCGACGGAACCGGCCCCCGCCGACGGCGCTTTGCCGCCGAGCTCCCTCTACGCGGCCGCCGCCCTGCGCGCCGGCTGCCCCTACGTCAACTTCACCCCCTCCACCGGACTGCACCACCCGGCGCTGACCGCCGAGGCCGCGGCGAGCGGGCTGCCGTACGCCGGACGGGACGGCAAGACCGGGCAGACGCTGCTGCGGTCCGTGCTCGGGCCGATGTTCGCGCAGCGCTCGCTCACCGTGCGGGCCTGGTCCGGCACCAATCTGCTCGGCGGGGGCGACGGCGCGGCCCTGGCCGATCCGGCCGCCGCGGCCGCCAAGAACGCCGGCAAGGAACGCGTCCTCACCGACACCCTCGGAGCGGTGCCGCAGGGCGAGGTCCACATCGACGACGTACCGGCCCTCGGCGACTTCAAGACCGCCTGGGACCACGTCGCCTTCGACGGCTTCCTCGGCACCCGCATGGTCCTGCAGACCATCTGGCAGGGCTGCGACTCCGCCCTCGCCGCACCCCTCGTCCTCGACCTGGCCCGGCTGACCGCCCGCGCCCACGAGGCCGGCCTGAGCGGACCGCTCACCGACCTGGGCTTCTACTTCAAGGACCCGGTCGGCGACGGCCCGGCGGCACTCGGGGAGCAGTACGCGGCACTGCTGCGGTTCGCCGGGCGGCTCGGCGGGGGACGGCGGTGAGCCCCCGGCTGCGCGCCTGGGCCGAACTGCTGCGGCTGCCCGCCCTGTGCACGGTCCCCGGCGACGTCCTGGCGGGCGCCGCTGCCGCCGCCGTACGGCCGAACCGGCGCACGCTCCTCGCCGTCGGCGCCTCGGTGTGCCTGTACGAGGCGGGGATGGCCCTCAACGACTGGGCGGACCGCGCCGAGGACGCCGTGGACCGCCCGCACCGGCCGCTTCCGTCGGGCCGCGTCCGCCCCGCCGCGGCTCTCACGGCGGCCGGTGCGCTCACGGCGGCCGGCCTGGGCCTCGCGGCCCGTGCCGGCCGCCCCGCCCTCACCGTCGCCGCCCCGCTCGCGGCCACGGTCTGGGCGTACGACCTCGCCCTGAAGCACACCCCGGCCGGCCCCGCGGCCATGGCGGCCGCCCGCGCCCTCGACCTGCTGCTCGGCGCTGCCGCCACCGCCGGCCGCACCCGCGCGGCCGTGCCGTCGGCGGCCCTGCTCGGCAGCCACACCCTCGCCGTCACGACGGTCTCCCGCACCGAGACCCGCGGCGGCTCCACCGCGGCCCCCCTGGCCGCCCTGGCCACGACCGCTCTGCTCACCCACCGTCTCCCGGCAGCCCGCGGCGACGCAGCCCCCCGCGGACTGCCGGGCCCCACCCTCACCGCCGCCCTGACCGCCCTGTATGCCGCCACCGCCGCCCGCCCCTACACCCACGCCGCCCTCAACCCCTCACCCCCGCTCACCCAGCGCGCCGTCGGCGCCGGTATCCGCGCCACCGTGCCGCTCCAGGCCGCGCTCGCCGCACGCTCCGGCGCCCGGGGCAGCGCGCTGCTGGTCGCGGCGCTCGCGCCCCTGGGCGCCCGCCTCGCGAAGCGGGTGAGCATCACATGAGCCTCCGCTTCGGGTACGGCACCAACGGCCTGGCCGATCTGCGCCTGGACGACGCCCTCGCCCTGCTCGCCGACCTCGGCTACGACGGCGTGGGCCTGACCCTCGACCACATGCACCTCGACCCGCTGGCCCCCGACCTGCCGACCCGCACCAGCCGGATCGCGCGCCGGCTCGCCGAACTGGGCCTGGGCGTCACCGTCGAGACCGGCGCCCGCTATGTCCTCGACCCGCGCCGCAAACACGGCCCGACCCTGCTCGACGCCGACCCCGACGACCGCGCCCGCCGCACCGACCTGCTGCTGCGCGCCGTCCGCATCGCCGCCGGCCTCGGCGCGCACGCCGTGCACTGCTTCAGCGGCGTCACGCCGGCCGGCACCGAGGAGGACACCGCCTGGAAGCGGCTCGCCGAGTCCCTCGCACCCGTACTGGACGCGGCCGCCGCAGCCGGCGTCCCGCTCGCCGTGGAACCCGAACCCGGCCACCTCCTCGCCACCCTCGACGACTTCCACCGCCTGCGCCGCGCCCTCGGCGATCCCGCACCCCTCGGCCTCACCCTCGACATCGGCCACTGCCAGTGCCTGGAGCCGCTGCCGCCCGCCGACTGCGTCCGGGCCGCCGCGCCGTGGCTGCGGCACGTGCAGATCGAGGACATGCGCCGCGGCGTCCACGAACACCTCCCGTTCGGCGACGGCGAGATCGACTTCCCGCCCGTGCTGGCCGCCCTCGCCGAGGTCGGCTACCAGGGCCTCACGGTCGTCGAACTGCCCCGCCACTCCCACGCGGGCCCGCACTTCGCGGCGCTCTCCCTGCCCTTCCTCAGGCACGCACAAGGGAGCACCTCATGAACCACCTCACCGCGGACGACCTGCGCGACCGGCTGCCCGGCGCCGCCCGCGCCTGGCTCGACCGGGCCCTGGACGAGGCCGCCGCGCATCCCGGGGCACACGGCCCGATCTCCGTGTGGGAACTGCGCCTGGCCGAGGCCGGCAGACGCTGCGGACCCGAGCACGCGACCGCCGCCCGCGCCCTCATCCTCGCCGCCGCCCGCCCCGACCCGGACGCGCTGGCCCGCGTGTACCACCAGGGCACCGCCGAGGAACGCCTCGCCGTGCTGCGCGCGCTGGCCGGCCTGGTACCCGGACCGGACGCCCTGCCGCTGGTCGAGGACGCGCTGCGCACCAACGACACCCGGCTGCTGGCCGCCGCCGTCGGCCCCTACGCCGCCCGCCACCTCGATCCGCACGGCTGGCGGCACGCCGTACTGAAGTGCCTGTTCACCGGCGTGCCCGTGGACGCCATCGCCGACCTGGACCGGCGCGCCCGCGGCGACGCCGAACTCGCCCGCATGCTCCGCGACTACGCCGCCGAACGCACCGCCGCCGGCCGTGCCGTACCGGACGACCTGCGCCGCGTGCTCGCCCTGACCGAGGAGGGGGATCAGTGATGCGCATCTTCGACCCGCACATCCACATGACGTCCCGCACGACCGACGACTACGCGGCCATGCACGCCGCCGGGGTGCGCGCCGTGGTCGAGCCCGCCTTCTGGCTGGGGCAGCCCCGCACCGCGCCCGCCACGTTCTACGACTACTTCGACTCACTGCTCGGCTGGGAGCCGTTCCGCGCCGCCCAGTACGGCATCGCCCACCACTGCACGATCGCCCTCAACCCCAAGGAGGCCAACGACCCGCGCTGCCTCCCCGTCCTCGACGAACTGCCCCGCTACCTCGTCAAGGACCGCGTGGTCGCCGTCGGCGAGATCGGCTACGACGCGATGACACCCGCCGAGGACAAGGCCCTGGCCGTGCAGCTCCAGCTCGCCGCCGACCACGGCCTGCCCGCCCTCGTGCACACCCCGCACCGCGACAAGCTCGCAGGCCTGCGCCGCACCCTCGACGTCGTACGCGAGTCGGCGCTGGCCCCGCAGCGGGTCCTGGTCGACCACCTCAACGAGACCACGGTCAAGGAGGCGAAGGACAGCGGCTGCTGGCTGGGCTTCTCCGTCTACCCGGACACCAAGATGGACGAGGCCCGCATGGTCGCCCTCCTGCGCACCTACGGCCCCGATCGGGTGCTGGTGAACTCCGCCGCCGACTGGGGCCGCAGTGACCCCCTCAAGACCCGCAAGGTCGCCGACCTGATGCTGGCCGAAGGGTTCACCGAGGACGACGTGGACCGCGTCCTGTGGCGCAACCCGGTCGCGTTCTACGGCCTCAGCGGCCGCCTCGCCCTGGAGGTCGCCGCGACCGGCCCCACCCACGAGGGCAACTCCGTGCTGCGCGGCGGGGAGTGACGCCGATGCGCTTCCGCCACCCCGACGGCTCCACGGTCCACCTCGCCTACTGCACCAACGTCCACCCGGCCGAGACCCTCGACGGCGTCCTCGCGCAACTCCGGGACCACTGCGAGCCGGTGCGCCGCCGCCTCGGCCGCGACCGCCTCGGCATCGGCCTGTGGCTCGCGCAGGGCGCCGCCCGCGCCCTGGCCACCGACCCGGCCGCGCTGCGCGGCCTGCGCGACGAGCTCGAAAGGCGCGGCCTGGAGGTCGTCACCCTCAACGGCTTCCCGTACGAGGGATTCGGCGCCGAGGAGGTCAAGTACCGCGTGTACCGGCCCGACTGGTCCGACCCGGAACGGCTGGAGTACACCAGCGCCCTCGCCCGCATCCTCACCGTCCTGCTCCCCGACGACGTCACCGAGGGCAGCATCTCCACCCTGCCGCTCGCCTGGCGCACCGCGGCGGAAACGGGCCGCGGACTCGACGCGCTGCGGATGCTCGGCGAACGTCTCGACGCCCTGCAGGAGCTGACCGGCCGCAGCGTGCGGATCGGCCTGGAGCCCGAGCCGGGGTGCGTCGTCGAGACCACCGGCGACGCCCTCGCCCCGCTCGCCGCGATCCGCCATCCCCGCATCGGCGTGTGCGTGGACACGTGCCACCTCGCCACCTCCTTCGAGGACCCGGACACCGCCCTGGACGCCCTCACCGCGGCCGGCGTCCCCATCGTCAAGTCCCAGCTGTCCGCGGCCCTGCACGCCGATCAGCCCCACCTGCCCGAGGTGCGGGCGGCGCTGGCCCAGTTCGCCGAGCCCCGCTTCCTGCACCAGACCCGCACGACGACCACCACCGGCCTGCGCGGCACCGACGACCTCGACGAGGCCGTGGCCGGCGACGCCCTGCCCGACGCCACCCCCTGGCGTGCCCACTTCCATGTGCCGCTGCACGCGGACCCCGCCCCGCCGCTGACCTCCACGCTGCCCGTCCTCAAAGCCGCCCTGGCCCGGCTGGCCGGCGGACCGCAACCGCTCACCCGTCACCTGGAGGTCGAGACCTACACCTGGCAGGCCCTGCCGCCCGAGCTGCGCCCCCGCACCCGCGACCGGCTCGTCGATGGAATCGCCGCCGAACTCACCCTGGCCCGCGACCTGCTGACGGACCTCGGTCTTAAGGAGCTGCCATGAGCACCACCGAGCCGACCCCCCTGCTCGTGCTGGACGTCGTCGGCCTCAGCCCGCGCCTGCTCGCCCACATGCCCCGCCTGCGAGCACTCGCGGACACCGGCTCCCGCGCCCCTTTGGACACCGTCCTGCCCGCCGTCACCTGCTCCGCCCAGGCCACCTTCCTCACCGGCACCCACCCCGACGAGCACGGCATCGTCGGCAACGGCTGGTACTTCCGCGACCTCGGTGACGTCCTGCTGTGGCGGCAGCACAACGCGCTGATCGAGGGCGACAAGCTGTGGGACGCCGCCCGCCGCGCGCACCCCGGCTACACGGTCGCCAACGTCTGCTGGTGGTACGCGATGGGCGCCGACACCGACTACACGGTCACCCCCCGCCCGGTGTACTACGCCGACGGCCGCAAGGAACCCGACTGCTACACCTGGCCCCCGGCCCTGCACGACGAACTGACGGAAGAGTTCGGCACGTTCCCCCTCTTCCACTACTGGGGCCCCACCGCCGACCTCACCTCCAGCCGCTGGATCATCGACGCCACCCGGCACATCAACCGCACCCGCCGACCGAACCTGACGCTGTGTTACCTACCCCACCTGGACTACGACCTCCAGCGCTACGGCCCCGACGATCCGCGCTCCCACCGCGCCGCCGCCGACCTCGACACCGCCCTCGCCCCGCTGCTGGACGACGCCCGTACCGAGGGCCGTACCGTGCTCGCTCTGTCGGAGTACGGGATCACCCCGGTGCGCCGCCCCGTCGACATCAACCGCGCCCTGCGCCGCGCCGGTCTGCTCCAGGTGCACACCCAGGACGGCATGGAGTACCTGGACCCGATGGCCTCCCGTGCCTTCGCCGTCGCCGACCACCAGATCGCCCACGTCTACGTCCGCCGCCCCGAGGACCTCGCCGCCACCCGCGCCGCCCTCGACGGCCTGCCCGGCCTCGCCGACCTGCTCGACGACGAGGGCAAGAAGGCCCACCACCTGGACAACCCGCGCGCAGGGGAACTCGTCGCCGTCGCGGAAGAGGACGCCTGGTTCACGTACTACTACTGGCTCGACGACGCCCGCGCACCCGACTTCGCGCGGCTCGTCGACATCCACCGCAAACCCGGCTACGACCCGGCCGAGCTGTTCATGGACCCGCTCGACCCCTACGTGAAACTCCGCGCGGCCGGCGCCCTGGCCCGCAAGAAGATCGGCCTGCGCTACCGCATGGCGGTCGTGCCGCTGGACCCGGCACCCGTGCGCGGCAGCCACGGCCGCCTCCCCACGAGCGACGACGACGGTCCGCTCGTCCTGTGCTCCACCCCCCGCGCCGTCGCTGACCGTCTCGCGGCCACCGACGTGAAGTCCCTCCTGCTCCACCTTGCCGGTCTCGACGGACCGGACCACCATGGCGAAGAGAGGCACCCGTGAACGACATCCGCACCCCCGACGACCAGCTGCGCCGCTCCCTCGGCATCGGCCGCCGCTCCTTCCTGAGCACCTGCACCGCCGTCGCGGCCGGCGCGATCGCCGCGCCCGTCCTCGGCGCGGCCCCCGTGCACGCCGCCACCCCGGCGGCCGCCGACGACGACACCGCCCGGGGGCACGAGCTGGTGCCCGCCGACCGGCGCGGCATCATCCTGTACACCGTCCGCGACGCCATCGGCCGCGACCCGCTGACCACCACCCTGCCCTCCGGCTTCCGCGCCGTCTTTGAGCAGCTCGCCCGGTTCGGCTACCGGCAGGTCGAGTTCGCCGGCTACGGCCAGCACGCCAACGCGCCCGGCGGGGCGAACCTGGAGTCCGTGCAGGGCGCCAGGCTGCTGCGCGGCTGGCTCGACGACTACGGGCTGCGCGCCCAGGGCAACCACGGCTTCATCCCGCCGTCCTGGCCGCTGACCAGCGCCGACCTGGACACCTTCAAGAAGCACCTGGAAATCGCGAACATCCTCGGCATGGCGCACATGGGCACCGGTGGCGACCCCACCTCCAGCGCCGTGAAGTCCGACTGGGAGGTGGCCGCCGACAAGTGGAACGCCCTGGGCGAGATCGCCCGCTCCGCCGGCATCAAGCTGTACACCCACAACCACGACGCCGCCTACGGCTTCCTGCTGGACGGCGGCCCGCTGGACGCACAGGGCCGGCCCACCCGCAGCTCCGGCCTGCGCAAGCTGGAGTACTTCCTCACCGTCACCGACCCGCAGCTGGTCTGGCTGGAGATGGACGTCTTCTGGGCCCATGTGGCGCAGTACAAGTTCCGCACCTACACCGCCCACGACGGCTCCACCCAGACGAACATCTTCGACCCGGCCGGCCTGGTCGAGCGGTACAACAAGCGCTACCCGCTCTTCCACGCCAAGGACGGCGTCGTGAACAACACCAACGGCATGGGCTACGACATGGTGCCGTTCGGCACCGGCGTGATCGACTACACGACGTTCTTCACCCGCGTGGGCCACCGCAACTACCACAACCCGATGGTCGAGCAGGACAACGCGCCCAGCGCCACCAACCCGGGGCAGTCGCTGGAGCACGCGGCGATCGGCTACCGCAACCTGGCGGCCCTGCGCCGCAAGTAGCGCACCCATGAGGAGGGGCCTCCCCGGCGGCGCGGGGGAGGCCCCTCCTCAGGTGCCGAGCGTCGTCAATCGGCCGGTGGACGCGCGCCCTGGCTGCCGCAGCAGCAGGTCAACCGGCTCGTGCGCACCCGCCAGGGTCAGATCCTCGCCCTCGACGGCAAACTCACCCTGGACGACAATGCCCGCTTCCGGCAGGCACGTTGGAGCTCCGGGGAAGCTCTCGACGCCGATCCGCTGGAGGCGGCGGCCGCCGCCAGGGGCCTGAACTAGGTCAGGCTGGACGGCGAGGTCGGCGTCATCGGCAACGGCGCCGGACTCGTCATGTCGACCCTCGACGTCGTCGCCGGCTGCGGCGCCCGGCCCGCCAACTTCCTCGACCTGGGCGGCGGGGCCTCGGCGCAGGTCATGGCCGACGGGCTGGACGTCGTCCTGTCCGACCCGGCCGTGCGGTCCGTCCTCGTCAACGTCTTCGGCGGCATCACCGCCTGCGACGCGGTCGCCGACGGCATCCTGCGCGCCGTCGACCGCATCCGGCTGACCAGGCCGCTCGTGGTGCGCCTCGACGGCAACAACGCCGGCCGCGGCCGCGCCCTCCTCGACGAGCGCGCCCATCCGCTGGTCCAGCAGATCCCCACGATGGACGGCGCCGCCCGCCGCGCCGCCGAACTCGCCACCACGGCCTGAGGAGACGGGACGCCATGGCCATTTACCTCACCCAGGAGAGCAAGGTCCTCGTCCAGGGCATGACCGGCGGCGAGGGCATGAAGCACACCAGCCGCATGCTCGCGGCCGGCACGAATGTCGTCGGCGGAGTCAACCCGCGCAAGGCGGGCCGCACCGTCGACTTCGGCGTCCCCCAGGGCGACCTGGGGAGTGCCCCCGGCGCCGTCCCCGTCTTCGGCTCCGTCGCCGAGGGCATCGCCGCGACCGGCACCGACGTCACCGTCGTCTTCGTCCCGCCCGCCTTCGCCAAGGCGGCCGTCCTGGAAGCCGCGGACGCCGGGATCGGCCTCGCCGTCGTCATCACCGAGGGCGTCCCGGTCCACGACACGGTCGCCTTCACGGCGTACGCGAGGACCAGGGATCATCGGCCCCAACTGCCCCGGGCTGATCAGCCCCGGACAGTCCAACGCGGGCATCATCCCCGCCGACATCACCAAGCCCGGCCGCATCGGCCTGGTCTCCAAGTCCGGCACCCTCACCTACCAGCTCGTGTACGAGCTGCGCGACATCGGCTTCTTCACCTGGTGATGGTCGAGGCCGTCTTCGACGACGGCTCCCGGCTCGCCGCGTCGGCATCGGCGGCGACCCGGTCGCCGGCACCACGCACATCGACTGCCTCGCCGCCTTCCAGGACGACCCCGACACCGACCTGATCGTCCTCATCGGCGGGATCGGCGGCGACGCCGAGGAACGCGCGACCGCCTACATCCGCGACCACGTCACCAAGCCGGTCGTCGGCTACGTCGCCGGCTTCACCGCACCCGAGGGCTAGACCATGGGGCACGCGGGCGCGATCGTCTCCGGCTCGTCGGGTACGGCCGCCGCGAAGAAGCAGGCGCTGGAGGCGGCCGGGGTACGCGTCGGCGACACCCCGACCCGCACGGCGCGGCTGGTCCTGTCCACGCTCGACGGAACCAGGTGAGGGAGGCCCCCATGGCCCTGAGCCCGAAGGCCGGCACCTCCTGGCCGGACGCCTGGCAGCGCTGTCTCACCGCCGCACCGGAGGCCTTCCGCGACGACCGCGTGCTCAACCTCTGGGACGCCCGCTGGCACGCCGACGGCCGGGTACTGCCCGCCACCAGCCCCGTCGACGGCACCCCCGTCGCCGGCCCGCCCCCGGCTCGACGGCGGCACCGGCCGCCGCGCGGTCCGCGCCGCCCTCGACCAGCACCGCGCCTGGCTCCACGTCCCGCTCGCCGAGCGGCGTGCCCGCGTCGCGGCCACCCTGGACGCCCTCGCAGCCCACCGCGACCTGCTCGCCCTGCTGCTGGTGCGGGAGATCGGCAAACCCTGGCGGGCGGCGCGGGCGGACGTGGACCGGGCGATCGACGGAGTGCGCTGGTACGCCGACGGCATCGAACCCGGGCTGGCCGGCCGGGCCCCGCTGGATGGACCGGTGTCCAACATCGCGAGCTGGAACTACCCGATGAGCGTCCTCGTGCACGCGCTCCTCGTACAGGCTCCGGCAGGCAACGCGGTCGCCGCCAAGACCCCGACCGACGGCGGGGTGGCCTGCCTGACCCTGGCCTGCGCGCTCGCCGCCCGCGAGGGTCTTCCCGCCACCCTCGTCAGCGGCAGCGGAGGGGAACTGTCCGAGGCGCTCCTGCGGGCGCCGGAGATCGGCTGCGTCTCCTTCGTCGGCGGCCGCGACACCGGCGCCGCGGTCGCCACGGCCGTCACCGACCTGGGCAAGCGGCACGTGCTGGAACAGGAGGGACTCAACACCTGGGGCATCTGGAACCACTCGGACTGGGACACACTGGCCGCCGCCCTGCCGAGGCTGTTCGACTACGGCAAGCAGCGCTGCACCGCCTACCCGCGCTTCGTCGTCCGGCGCACCCTGTTCGACGCGTTCCTGGCGGTCTACCTGCCGGCCGTGCGCGCTGCGGTTCGGTCACCCGCTGGCCGTCGAGCAGCCCGGCGACCCCTTCCCCGAGCTCGACTTCGGACCGCTGATCAACGCCGCCAAGGCCAAGGAGCTGACCGACCAGGTGGCGCTCGCCGTCGACCGGGGCACCGTGCCGCTGTACCGCGGCGGCCTGGAGGGCGCCCGCCTCCTGCCCGGCCAGGACACCTCGGCGTACGTCCCCCCGGTCACGCTCCTGAACCCGTCCCCGTCCTCCCCCCTCCACCACGCCGAACCCTTCGGCCCCGTCGACACGATCGCCCTGGTGGACACCGAGGCCGAACTGCTGGCCGCGATGAACGCCCCCAACGGCGCGCTGGTGGCCACCCTGTCCACCGACGACCGGGCCACCTTCGACCGGCTGGCCCCGCAGATCCGCGCGTTCAAGGTCGGCCACGGCGTGCCCCGCTCCCGCGGCGACCCGAACGAGCTGTTCGGCGGCTTCGGCGCGTCCTGGCGCGGCGCCTTCGTCGGCGGCGACCTGCTGGTCCGCGCGGTGACGCGGGGGCCGGCGGGGGAGCGGTTGCCGGGGAACTTCCCGGAGTGCCGGCTGATGCCGTAGGCCACGCGGTGGCGGGCCGCGGACCCGGCCCTGAGCACAGTCACCGGACGCGCACGCGCCGTGACCAGCCCCCCCGCCGCCGTCCGCACGGCTCCCGCC
Source organism: Streptomyces sp. NPDC049915 (assembly GCF_040656475.1). NCBI lineage: Bacteria > Bacillati > Actinomycetota > Actinomycetes > Kitasatosporales > Streptomycetaceae > Streptomyces > Streptomyces sp. NPDC049915. The sequence goes on along the minus strand of NZ_JBFAMH010000001.1, from coordinate 97,923 downwards.
GCACGGATATGCAGGTGAAAGGCACTGTGAAACCTTGGTATGGTTGTCCTCGTCGCCGCGGGGCACCCACCCCACGGGCGACAGACACCTAGTCCGGGTGGCGGAATGGCAGACGCGCTAGCTTGAGGTGCTAGTGCCCTTTATCGGGCGTGGGGGTTCAAGTCCCCCCTCGGACACCCAGAGGGACGTTCACGAGATCGTCCCGAAGCGTTCACGAATTACCGGTCGAGTCATGTTACTCGCCGGTATTTCGTCGTTTCTGGGGCCTCGAGCCTCGTGATCGGCCCGATGAGGGGGTGAGGCGGTGGCGGTCCAAGCACTGCACCTCTCACCTGCGGAAACAGGACATGCCTGCGCGACGGCTGGTAGCCGTGACGCAGGCATGTGGGGTTTTCAGGGGGCGGAGCGCGGCGGAGGTGTGTCACTCGCGTGGCGGAGGCTCGACCTGCTCGGCCGGAAGCGGTCGCGCCTGGAGCGGGGCGGAAGGCTCACTGGGTTGGGTTGTGGCGCTCTGCGTGCCGGCTTTGCGGGGCTGGATCCCCTGGTCGCGGAGGAACCGTCGGATGGCTCTGAGGTTCGCCACGAAGATGATGACGGCATTGAGCAGGGTCTGTGCGACGCGTCCGTGCGGCAGGCGGAGCTGGGGATTGTCGATGCTGTCGAGGGCGGACTTCTTCAGGTTGCCGTTGCCGCCCTCGTTCTGACTGCGCAGTCCGGACCAGGCTTCCTGCCACAGAGGGGTGAACAGGGCGTATTTCTGCCGCCACTTGGCCAAGACGGTGCCCGGGACGGTGATGCTCTTCCCTCTGCAGATGTCTGGGTAGACAGGGGTGTCCCTCTTGGGCCTGGGAATGGTGGGCAGGGCTGCCGGGGTACGGACAGTGGGGGCGTCGAGGTCGACGACGGTGGACGGGCGTGGCTGGGGTCGGCGGTAGCAGGTGACCGTGGCGTGCGGCCCGAGGGCGGGGCACTGTCGACGCTGATCCCCTGCGGGCCCGTATTCCTTGATCTTGGCCTGGTAGTCCTTCCGGGACTGGATCAGGTTGACTGCGTGGGCGCGGTCTTCGTCCGTGCGGCTGTCGATGTATGTGGCGCCCGCAGTTACGAGCGGGGTGGGCATCAGCGGGCAGTAGAACTCGCCGCCGACCAGCTGCATGCCGCGGAACTCTCCCTGCCGGTCGACCTTGTCGTCGTTGTAGTGCTTCACCGCGTTGAGGCCGAGTTTGAGCAGCTGCAGATGCAGGTTGTGAGGCTTGGCCTGGGTGATGCCCCGGTCGGCGCAGAACAGGTCTTTGACCAAGCCTCGTTCGAAGGCTGGCTGGATGGCGCGCAGGGCGGCCGGGCCGGGTTCGGTGCCCGGGGTGTGGAGGATCATGCCGAGGCAGACCGCAGGGTAGGCGCCGGCGAGGTCGCCATGGCCATGGCCTGGGAACGCGGCCATCATGGCGTAGCGGAACTCTCTCTTCTCCGGCGCCTTGGCCTTCTTCTCCCGTGCCGACTTGGTCTTGCGAGGCACTGGCTTGTTTGCCGTGCCGCGCCGGGTGCCGGTGTTCGTGGAGGCCGCAGCTTTGCCGCTGGGCGACTTCTTCTGCGTTCCTCCCTTCACGTACATCCCGGCGGTGATCTCAAGCGAGGCCCGGTCCTGGTGGTAGTCCGGCTCTTTGCCCCAGACCGGAACCGGAGTGTCGTCGACCGCGATGTGGCCAGGCCACCGAGCGAAGTCGCCGCGCCGGTAGGAAGCCATCACCGGAGCGAGAATCAGATCCTGGGCGATGGCCTCCAGGTTACGCACGGTGTCCTGGTTGTCGCGGGCATTCCACTTCCGTCGGATCTTCTTGGCCTCGCTGAGAGACAGCCGCTTGCGGCGGTCGTGCGGTGCAGGGTCGAGGCGCCGGGTCATCGAGGACCAGGACCGGTAGACGCGCTTCGACGTCGCGTACTGGTGGTGCGCGACGCGGTCGACTTCTTCTCGGGTTGTGCCCTCGCGGATGTGCAGGTCGACGTCGGGGACGTCAAGGAGGGCTTTGGATCCTGGAGACAGGGCGAAGAAGAGCGTCTCCCATGCGTCGTTGATGTTCGCGCTCTTGCCCATGTACTGCGACAGGATCAGGCCGATCAGCACTGTGCGGAACGGGAAGCCCTTCGGGCCTGGCCGGTGCTCGTTGGTGGGAAGGCGTTCCAGTACTCCGCTGTGGCGCACGAGGTCGAAGACCTGACTCACAACGCGGTCGTTGAGGGTACGGCCGGGGGCCTGCGGTGCAGGGCGTAGAGCGAGGCCGGTACGCCGGCAGGGTTTGCCTTCCGGGTTCTTCCTGCTCATGCCGCCCCCCGCAACAGATCGGATGCCTCCGCTTCGGGCACGTCGTGGAGGAAGACGAGGTAGCGCGAGAGGCTGTGCAGGGTCCCGAGTCCCGACGCTTTGAGGATCACCTTCAGCGGAATACCTGCATTCAGCAGATCGACGAGCCAGGTTGTGCGCAGCCGCTGGGTCTGCAGCACTGCACCGTCACAACGACCGATGATCCGCGGGTACCTGGCCAGCCAGTCCGATGCGATGTGCTTGCTGGTGCGGTCCTGCCAGTCCGGCCGGAAGGCGTACGCGTCTGCCGGGATGTGGGCGGCTTCCGCCAGCAGCAATTCCTCGTAGGCGTACCGGCATACGACAGTGCGCGGACGGCGCCCGTGCACCTTGACCAGTGCCCGGCCGGTGGGGCCCGCGAGGATGTCCCGCCCCTGAACGTACACAAGATCCTCAACGGCGAGCCCGCAGCCGACGCCGAGACAGAACAGAAGACAGGCGTTGCGCCGCTGGGCGGGCGTGGGCAGGCTCTGCGCCCAGATCAGCCAGTAGGCGATTTCCGCCGGCGGGTAGGGGGCCACTGGGGCGGCGGTGGCCTTCAGCCGGATCGGCGGATGCTGTCCGAGCTGGTCCAGCAGGAGTGCTTCGGAGGCCCGGCGCAGCTGGCTGCTGCAGGTTCGGCGGCTGTTGGCGGCCATGTCGCGGCAGCCGACGAGGATGAACCGTTCGACGTTGCTCTGGTCAAGGATCACCGAGGGTTCGAGCGGGAGGCCCTGGGCCTCGACCCAGGCGACCAGCCGTGCGAGCGGTGTCATGATCACGTCTGGGCCGTAGGGTCCCGCTGCGGCGGCCATGAATCCCAGCGAGCGGACGACCGGAGCGATGCGGCGCCACTGGGCGGGTGGCACCGTCTCCGCCTTCGGTGCGTAGGCCAGCAGGCGATTCGACACAGCGACCTCCAGGCGCAAGGCCCATGACAGGTGGCCGATTAACCGGCCACTGGTGTCAGTGTCGATCACGATCTGAAGGAACGCATCTTTATGACCGGAGGCCGAGCGCGCACGGCGCCGCCATGGAGCTACGCCGTCGATCCGGAGGAGTGGCCGGATGCCCGGATCGCCGGGGAGCCCGCCGCGGCGGTGGTCCAGACGATTGCCCGCCGCCTCGCCGCCGCCCTGCGTGAGAGGCCGGAGCTCTCGCTGCGTGCACTGGCCGCCCAGAGCAACGTCGGCAGGCAGACCATCGGCGATCTGCTGGCGGGCGCCACCTGGCCGGACGTGCTGACGGTCTGCCGACTGGAGCGCGCCCTGGGCCTGGCGCTCTGGCCCGGATCGAATGCGACCCAATGTGCTCATGACTGATCCCCAATTGCCTATTTGAGGTCAGTCGTGCACGCTCAAGTGCCGGATGGCGCAGACGCCCTATAGCGCCACCCGTAGGAGCGCTAGAGTGAACGTGCGCGACGGACCGGAACCCTGCTAGGAGAAGCGTCCGTTCGCGTGTTTGGCGGCCTCCCTCGACCGCTAATCGAGGGAGGCCTGCTTGTTGGGTTAGGGTCGTTCTCGGGTAGATCAAGCAGCCCGGGATGACAGCACGGCCCGGAACATTCCCGGTGCTACGTTTTCCACCTCGCCAAGTTGCTTCATACGGTTGAGGGTTTTCCCTACGGATGAGCGGACCGTCGCGTCCGCTCCCGGGCGCACTGCCGCCGCGATGTCGGTGATGGACATTGCTTCTTGAGCGGCGCACAGGAGTGTGAGGATCGCATCGCGCATGCTTCCGTTACGCGGTGGCCCCAGCGTCCGAGTGCCATTCCCCGGTCGCCCATCTTCGGACGAAGGATCCTCGTCGGCGACAGAAACTTCAGACGGACCCTCCCGGGAAGGCTGGTCGGTTTCCGCGTCCTCGCCAGTGTCCGGCGGCTCTTCGCGGACATCGGTGGATTCGGCGCCCTGGCACATCATCGCGTACACAGCTTCCAATGTCGCCAACTCGCCGCGCAGTGAAGTGATCAGCTCCTTCACGGCATGCCGGGCCTGGCCGATGTAGACACCCTTGTCTGACGCAGGTGCGCTGGTCCGGTATCCCGCCATAGCGAACTCCTAAGGAAGGCCGCTGCCAGTGTAGGGACGGCACACTGTGGCACGCACCCCATTCCTGTGAGGCGCTATCAAACGGTCAGCAGTGCGCTCAAGCACGGCAAGTCCGGTCGGGGTTATCGCAGGAATCAACCTGTCTTGACGCAGAGTTGGCTCGTCGGGTTCGAGCGATGCCGCACCGGAACTGTGAGACGTGCCATCGCAGAATTCTGACGTGTGGATTCTGCCGAAGCTCCCGGTCTCCGGGAACGTTTGAGCGTTACGGTTCCTTCATGGTGGATGGCAAGCATCTGTCGGCGACGGAGGCCTTGGCGTCGGTGACGAAGGCCCTGGATGTTCTCCTCCTGGCGTATGACAGGGGGGAAGTCGGTGTTACCGAAACCGCCCGGGAGCTCGGTATCTCACGTTCCACCGCACACCGCATCCTGGTCACCCTGCAGCGCACGGGTTTCCTGCGTCACGATCCTGGCCAGCACGGATACTCAGCGGGTCCGCAGCTCGTACGCATGGGACTGGCCGCGATCGCCCAGCTGGACGTCCGACGACAGGCGCGCAGACCCCTGGAGGAGCTCTCCGAAAAGCTGCAGGAGACGGTGTGCCTGTACACCCTGGATGCGGCCGTCGTCCGACTACTCGACGGAGTCGAGTGCCGGCATGTCCTGCGCGTCAGTGTTCCGCTCGGACAGGAACTCCCCGCCCACGTCACAGCGGCGGGCAAGGCTTTGCTCGCACTGCGCGACCCGGCAGATGTACGCGCGACACTCCCGGCCGCGCTCCCCGCCACGGCGGCAGGAAGCATCACTGAGTGGCCGCTGCTTGAGGTGGAGTTGGAGGAAGTCAGAGTCCGGGGATGGGCGGCAGACCTCGAGGAAAGTGCACACGACCTGCACGGCGTAGGCGTGGCCATCCGCAACCGCATCGGGGAACCGCTCGCCGCGATCTCCGTGTACGCACCCGCCGTACGTTTGCGTGAACAGGACATGCCAGCGATTGCCACGGCCCTGCAGGAGACCGCCACCACGATCGCCAGGGCAGAGTGACAACGGGCGCCGAGGTGCCAGGACTCAAGGCCCCAACGTGATCCGCCCGTCCGGGATCCACCCCTCCAGGTATCCCGTCAGCAGCACATCCACATCTGGCAGATCGCACCGTGTGCACAACTCCTGCCACTGCTCAGGTCCCGCCCAGCGTGTCGCTCCCCAGGACAGATGATCTGGCGGATCACCAGGCGCAGCGAGACGAAAGATGAACACGTGTGCCTCTCGACGGCTCCGGCCTACGGGCACAGGCACCTGAGCCCAGCGGCATCCTTCAACAGTGCCTCCGCGCACAGGAATCGCGCCGACCGCTTCGTGGAGTACGCGCACTGCCGCCTCACGGTAGGGCTCTGTGGCTCGGACCGATCCTGACGGGAGCACCCATCGGGGAACAGCTCCAGGTAGGTCGTCTGCCACCAGGGCGAGCCGCCCGTCCGAGCTCAGCAACGCAACGAACACCACCCGCCTCATCCTGGGGGGCGGCACGGCAGGGCACCTCGAACTCTCGGCGGCGTCCAGGAAAGCAGGCACGGTCCGATCCTGACATGCGGCCGCTTAACCGGCCACTCGGGCCTTAGTTAAGGACGCAGTTTTCATCTCGGAGCTCGATGCGGCGAATCTGATCTAGGTCTGGGCAGCAGCAAGCCGCACGGATACTTCAGAGACCGTCACCCGAGTATTGGGCAGCCGGCCACTTCGGTGATGTCACCGATCGCCGAACTCAGCTTCACGCCGGTGTCTTCCCATTTCTTCTCTCGGGGGGAGCCCCCAGCGAGAACATGCTTGCGCAGGGCGCTCACCTACAGGTGCCCAACAGTCCGGTACGGATCACCGGATCGCGCAGCAGAGTGAGGGTGTCGGACTCGTCCGTGAAGATGTCCTCGGCGCCCGGGACGACTGCTTGGTGGAACATGGCATGCACAACGTCGGCGGTGGGCTGCTCCCAGACGGTTGCCGCGCAGGCTGCCACCTCCTCCAGGTCGTCCTTTTCGAAGGCAGCACGCCACTTGTTCAGCAGAAGCGGGGTGATCCGGTAAGCATTGAGCCGTCCTCGGACGAGGATTCTCCGGTTGAGACCGAAGACCTTGATCGTGGCGGTGCCCCTGTCGGTGAGATCGATGTATTCGCCGGCAGCGAGCGAGAGGTGTAGATGCGGAGCGGGATCCTCACTGCTCGGGTCGATGAGCAGGGGCGTACCGTCGTCGGCGAGGGGGAAGAGGTCACGCTTGAGGTGGCTGTTGCACAGGGAGCACGCCAGCAGATGGTTGTTCCAGTCGAAGGTCCGTAACGGATTGACACGGACGGGCTCGAAATGGTCGATGTCCGTGCCCTGGTTGTCCCCGCAGTACATGCACCTCTCCAGCCCGGGTGCCATCTCCGCGAGGGCGCTTTTCAGCACGGGATGTATGTGCCTGCGGACGGACGTGTGCTTCCATAACTGCCCCGCTCGCTGCTTGGGTGCAGCGGCCTGCCCGATGTCACCGGTGTAGCCGGCCATGGAAGTCAGCGTCGTCTGCGGGAGTGGCACCCTCGTCACTCGGATCATGAATCGTGCCCCGGACGGCGGGAGTGGAGCCCGGCTGCGATTTCGTCGACGCGGGTTGCCGGTGAACTGGCCAGCTTGCGTTTGAGGTGACGGTAGCGGTCCTTTTCCTCTTGGCTGGCCCGGCCTCGCACGACGTCCAGTTCCAGGGCGAGGAGTTCCTCCCGCTTTTGTTCGGCCTGGTCCGAGTAGGGGGTGTCGAGCCCGAACAGGTCCGAGAGCACAGCGTCGTCACCGCTGCCGAAGATGATGCGGTCGTAGAGGTGCTGGGGCACGACCTCCACAGGGCCCTCCTCGTCGGGGCCCGGCAGCCGGATCAGTCCACCCGGGTCCGCCGCCTGGCAAACGTAGGGGCTGTGCGTGGTGACGATGAACTGGATGTTCGGGAAGTGAGCCTTCAGCCAGCCGCCGATGCGCTTCTGCCAGGACACGTGCAGATGGGCGTCGATCTCGTCGATGATGACGACCCCGGGACTCGGAACGTTCGGCGTGCCGTCCGTCGTGTCTAGGACGAGTTCGCCGTAGGCGTCATGGATTTGCTTGAGGATGTCCACGACCAGGGCCGCCACCGTGCGGTAGCCGTCGCTCATCTCCCGCAGCGGGAATCGATGGTTTCGGTTGACGACCCACAGGCCCTCGGAGTCGACGTTGTCGATCCGGTAGTCGTCGGGCAGCAGGTCGTCGCCCAGGATGGCCAGGGCGGCCGCTTTGAGATCCCGGGCGCCGTCGCGGTCCTCGAAGGCGCGCAGGTGCTGCTCGATGAGCCAGCTCACGCCTTCCGCCAGCGACGCGTCCTCGTGGAAGAGGCTCGTCAGCCGGGCGACCGCGCCTGAGCTCGACATCAGCCGCTGAATGTCGCTCGAGCCCCCGGCGAGCCTGCGGAAGGGACCGTACCCCGCGCAGAACCATCCCACCGGATTGTCCGCCCAGGGGCCGCGCTGGGCGACGGGGCGTTCCTTCTGGTAGCCGATGGCGTTCAGCGCCGGCTGTCCGGCCCTGCTGGAACCCGGCTTGCCTGAGAGAGACGTCTGCTCCGCCGCGGTCCAGCGCAGCCCGGCCCAGATCGGCCGGACGGGACGCCGCCCCGTGGTGAACTGGTCCTGCTCCGGGTCATGGACCAGGCACACTTCGGCCTTCGCCACCGTCTCGTCCCGCGAGACCCAGGTGTCGAACCCGGGGACGAGGCTGCGGGCCACGCCAGGTCCGCTGATCGTCAAGGCGACCGCGCGCAGCAGGGTCGTCTTCCCCGAGCCGTTGCGGCCCGCCAGGACCGTCCAGCCGGCGTATGAGCCGTCGGGCCTGGTCAGGTCCAGGTCGACGTCGCGTGCACCGTGGAACGACCTGATGTTCCGTAGGCGAAGGTTCTTCAGGTACATGTCTCGTCCGCCCGGATCCCGTTCTGAGGTGAGAGCCGGACAACGGCCGGCTCCGTGGTGACTCTAACGCGGCGGCGTTGTGTCGCGTCACCGCAGGTCAGTGGCTGCCCTCCAGAAACGGGCTGCGTGGTCCGGCCCAGGTGATGGACAGTTGTTCGCGGGCCCTGGTGGCCGCGACGAACAGCAGCGAGCGCTCGCGCTGCAGGTCCCGGTCGTGCTGGGTACGGTCCTCGGAGATCGGGGTAACGGCGCCGGGCTGCGGCACGTGGTCCGCGCTCACTCCGATGATCGCGACCGCCCGGTACTCCAGGCCCTTGATCCGGTGCATCGTCATCACGTGCACCCCGGAACCGATCGCCGGAGTCTGCCGCGGTTTCACCCTGACGGCCTTGATCCCCGCGTCGTGCAATGCCTCTACCGCCGCGTCCGCGAGCTTGTTGGTCCGGGCGGTGACGACGATCTCGTCCTCCTTCAGCCCTTCGCCCAGCCATTCCCCGACGCGTCCGGCCAGGCCCGCGAGTTCCGCGGCCGTGCTCGGGTACTCGGTCAACTCGGGCTTCGCCCCGCCGAGAACGGAGCGGTAGCCACCCAGGTCCTCGGTCGCGTCGTCGAGGTCGTCGAAGCTCGCGTCACCCAGCAGGCCCAGCGATGTTCCGAGGATCTGACGGGTCGTGCGGTAGTTCAGGGTCAGCCGCCGGGAGCGTCTCCCCCGCACGTTGATGCCGTGGGCGCTCAGCGCGGTCCGGTTGTCGTAGATCCGCTGGTGGGCGTCGCCGACGATGAAGAGGTCGTCCTCGCCGACCGGGACGAGCGCCCGCAGCAGCTTCCAGTGCGCGGCGTGCAGGTCCTGGGCCTCGTCCACGACGATGTGCCGGTACGGGCGGGTCTCGTCGCTCCAGCCCGAGGCGATCCGGGCGGCCTGCGCCGCGAGTTGGGTGACGCCAACCTCACCGGCCGCGTCCAGCCGGTGCTCGAAGGCCTCGATCAGTCCCCACACCTGCGCCCGTTCCGGGCGGTTGAGGCGCCGACCGCGACCGGCCCGGCTGGCGACGAGGTACTCGTCGCGGCTGCGCACGTCCTGGGCGAGCACGACCTGCTTCCACTCGGCCTCCAGGAAACGCGCGTCCCAGCGGTGCGGCTGCTGTTCCTCGGCCAGGTCCTCCCAGCGCCTGCGGATCTCGTCGTCACCGAGGGATTTGGGGGTCTTCGCGCCGAAGGCCTCCTTGGCGATGCCGTAGGCGACCTTGTCGATGTTGCGGACGTCCACCTTGGCGGTGAGCTGGGTGCCGCCGAGGTCCTCCAGCAGCGAGCGGAGCAGTTCGGCGAGGGTGGTGGTGTAGGTGGTGAGCAGGATCGCCTGGCCGGGCGGCAGCCGTTCGGCCAGGGCTTTGACCCGGTGCAGGGCGACGACGGTCTTGCCCGTGCCGGGGCCGCCGGTGACTCGTACCGAGCCCTTGTTGGGGGTCTTGCGCTCGGCCAGGGCGCGCTGGGCCGGGTGCAGGAAGATCCGCCAGGCCGACAGCGGCTCGGACATAATCCGGCCGAATTCGGCGACGTCGCCGGTGACGACGAAGGACTCCTTGGTCGCGGGGCGCTCGTTGGCGGCCTCGTAGTCGTCCGGGTCGATGGTGTCACTGGTCGCGGCGACCGAACTGACGTGCTCCCAGACGTCCTCGACGGTCATGCCGTCGGCGAGGCAGAGGATCACGTCCCTGGCGAGCTTGGGCAGATGCTCCACGAAGCCGAGTATCGCGTCGATGCTGCGGATCTCACGCAACGCAGGTACGACCGAGGGGTGCACGCCGAGCCGGTCGAAGTCGGCGTCGGAGACGTGGGCGAAGACGGACGGTTGCTCGGTGGCGGGTGCCTGGGCGGGCTGCCCGCTCAGGGTGCCGTGGAGGCTCGCGAGATTGATCAGCTCGACGCCGCCGGTGACCTTGTTGATGTCGAAGATGATGTGGGACGCGAGGGTGTAGGCGTCGTCGTGCGGCAGCACCGCGACCAGGTAGTAGATGCGGTCGGCGTAGTGCATCAGCACCGCGCGGAAGTTGTCGTTGATCCTGGCCGTGCGCACCCGCTTGTCCTCGGCGCCCTTCGGCGGCTTGAGGTTGAGCCCGTTGGCGTCCGGGTCGCGCTGCATCTTCATGATGAACTGCAGCACCTGTGCCTGGACCGACCCGTCGAGCTTGTCGTAGTACTTGCCGAAGACGTCCGCCATGACGACCTGGGCCTTGGACATCACACATTCTCCAAACGCTCGGCCAACTCGGCCACATCAACTGTCTCGGCATGTACGACATGCCAGCCGGCCGCCGCGAAGGCGGCGTCACGGTTCTCGTCCACGTCGAGGAACACCGCCACCCTGGCGTCCGGCCAAGCGAGTTCGGCCTGCTGCGCGACCCGGTCGTCGAGTTCGAAGCCGACCTCCGGGGCGCCGAAGTGACGGGTGCGGGCTTCCTTGCACAGGGCGAACAGCAGTTCCTCGGCCTGCGAGGAAGCCCACTCGACCGCCTCCGCCCAGGGCTCCGGCAGTTGCTCGGGCAGGCCCGCAGTGGTGGGCATCGCACCCGCGAGGAGAGCGACCGAGTGCGGGTCGAGCTGTCCGGCCGTGGACATCGCGATCTGGTGGAACGAACGCGGCAGTGCTGAACCCCGGTCGCCCGTCAGAAGCTGCAACAGATTCGACCACCGCAGCCAGTCGGCCCACCGCGCCCGATGACCGGGCTCGGCGACGGCCTCGTCGCGGTCGTCCAGCACGGTCAAGGCCGACCAGGCGGACATCCCGGGCTGCCCGGTCGCGGGCTCGGCCCGCCGGTCGAGCAGCCCGAGGACGCGCAGCCCGCCCAGGGTTCGGACATCCATCGCGATGGCGTCGGCGGCGGCCGGGTTGTCGGGTACCGGCAGGGTGCCGCCCGCCAGCACGTCCGGCAGCAGCTCTCCCACCGAACGCCGGTCGATCGGCTGACGCGCCGCTCCGCCCCCTGCGAAACCACTGATCAGAGCCGCCGCCCTGCGGGACCACTTCTCCGCGTCGGGATCGGCGAGCACCGCGAGCAGGATCTCGATCGGGTTCCGCAGCACAGGGTCCAGCGTGTCGTCGGGGCGCGGGCCGCCCGTCAGCATCTGGTGGATCTGCCGGGCCGTCCGCAGCGCGCCCTCACCGAGAAGCGGTTCGGCGGGAGTGCGCACCTCGCGGTCGTCCGCGGTCCCCTCCACCGCCGCCTTCCAAGCCATGACGTCCGTGTGCGTGAACTGCCACACCTGCATGCCCTCGGCCCGCAGTGCCTCGCGCTTGGCGGCGTCGTCGGCGATCCGGTTGATGCCGGTGCTGGCATGGAAGGCGTAGCCGTCGAGGAAGACCGCGATGCGTGTCGACGGCCCGTCGATCCGGGTCAGCAGATAATCCGGTTCGCTGGGCGCGGAGTTCAGCTGCCGCACGTGGTCCTGGAAGAGCCAGCGGGTGCCGCTGCCGTCCGGGCGGGTGAAGCGCAGCTCGTACTCCATGCCGCGCTCCCCGGCGCGGGGCGTCACCGAGCCGGACTCCGGGCGGCGGCTGCCCCAGTCCACAAGGGTGCGGACGAACTGCTTCTCCAACTCGCTCTCGGCGAGCTGGTCGATCCGCACCCCGGACAGGGTGTCGACCCGCTCGGTGTCCCAGCCCGTGAGGATCTCGTCCAGGAGCTCCCTGGCGACCCGTAGCGACGCGAAGGGGTGTTCGTTGCTGCTGACGTGCGGCAGCAGGCAGCGGTGGCAGGGGGTGCGCAGGTTCTCCTTGCCGCAGGGGCAGTCCCGCAGGGCGGTCTGGGCGAGGGTGAGCACCCGGTGCAGCACGGTCGCGTCGGCGAGGTGCTCCAGGTAGCCGGTGCCGCCCGGCATGGAGTCGTGCAGTACCAGGAAGCGGCGGCGCAGTTCCCGGGTGCCGCCCGGCATGGTCGCGGGTACGACACGCAGGTGGTCGGGGGCGCCGCCGAAGTGCTTGGTTATGCCCAAAAGCAGCGCGGCCTTGAACGACACCAGCCGGGTCTGGAGTTCCATCGTGGAGACGGGCAGCAGGATCCGCAATGCCTGTGTGGTCAGCTCGTGCGCGAGCACGAGTTTCTGCATCGACGCCGTCTCGGTGGCGATCCCGTCATCCTTGTGGCTGCACCAGTACGCGTGCCGGGTTCCGATCCGTTCGGCGGCCCGATCCCATGCCTGAGGGTGCACGCCGCGTACGGCCCCGCACTCCAGGCAGGTCTCGAAGCCAGGCACCTGGACGTCGTCGCCGGCGATCTGGTGCTCGGGGCCGGCCGCGGCGGCCGGGCCGAGGTTGAGGGTGCGGATGGTGGCCACCCGGGCGAACTCCACACCGAACGGCAGCTCCCCGACCCGCTTCCAGGCGCGCAGTCCCTGGGGCTGTTCCGGGTCGATGTCCACCAGTGTGATGTCGTTAAACCGGCGCCGCTCCCGCTCGTCGCGCTCGTCGGTGAGCCGTGCGTCCTCGCGCCGCTCGCGGGCGGTGACCCGTTCAGGCACGAGCACGGTGTGGAGCGCGCCGGGATCAGCGATCTGCGGCGTCAGGCAGCGCGGGCAGGCCGTGAGGTCCAGCCCGGACTCGGCGGTGGCGACGTAGCCGCACTCGGGGCACAGCCGCCACTTGGCGTAGGCGGTGTCGCCCTCACCGGCGCCCAGGTCCAGGCCGTTGACGATGTACTTGTAGCCGTCGGTGTGGAAGGTGTTGCCGGGCGCCAGTTCCAGCAGGCCCATGCGTGAGCCCCGCCCGTACTCGGTCAGCTGGTCCTGGAACTCGCCGTCGGCGTCCTTCCACCACAGCGTCGCGTCCAGAAGCGTGGCGTCGTCGTGGAGGGTGTAGTTGGGCAGCAGGCCCAGACGGACCATGGCGTTGATCGAGTTCTCGCCGACCAGGGCGTCCCTGCGCCGGTTGACCGACCTGCGCTCGGCGTAGAGCTGGCGGCGCTGCTCGTCGCGTTCGCGGTCCCCGGAGGCGGTGGACAGGGCGTCGAAGGCCCGGCCGATCTGTCGGGACCGGGAGCGCAGTGCCTCCAGGCGTTTGCGCCATGCGGTGGCGGCCTGGCCGACGGTCTGCTCCAGCTCCAGTTGCGCGAACTGCCGCAGGCCTTGCTCGGCCTCGGCCGACATGCCGGGGAAGAGCTGAATGAAGGAGGACGCGAGTTCGGCGTGGCGGGCGTGGGAGACGTCCAGGAAGCGGCGGAACCAGCCGTCCTCGGCGAGCCCTCGGGTGAAGAGGGCGCCGATGCGGTGCGGCATGGGCTCCTCGGGCATCATCGTCCCCCGCCACAGGCTGCGGTCGGCGGCCCGGTCCAGCAGGTACGCCAGGTACTGGCGGCGCAGGATCTCGGAGGCGTCGAGGTAGCAGTCCGGCGGGATGATCCGGCCCGCGAGCATCTGCTCGGGTGCGTGCAGGTAGTACTGGTTGCGGGCGCCGCGCGGTACGAAGGTGACGGTGAGCGAGTTGCCGGTGCTGCGGCCGGCGCGGCCGATGCGCTGCGCGTAATTAGCGGGCGCGGGCGGCAGGGAGGCGAGCAGCACGGCGGACAGGTCGCCGATGTCGATGCCGAGTTCGAGGGTGGGCGTGCAGGTCAGTACGTTCGGGTCGAACGGCGAGGGGCGGTTCTTGAAGGCCTGCTCGACCTCCTCGCGGCGGGCACGGCTGAGTGCGCCCGTGTGCTCGGCGGTGAGGACGTCACCGGGCCGGTCGACCGTGTAGAGACGGCGGTAGTAGTCATCGCTGTAGTCGCGGTCGTCGGTGGTGAACGTGCCGCCGCACTGGAAGCGCAGGCAGGGCGTGCCGAGCCAGTCCTCGGGCCGGCCAGGCGGGACGGTCTGCCGCCAGGTGCAGCTGTCGCAGCGGACGCCGTGGTCGTTGACGCCGGTTCCGTCGGTCCCGGCCCCGTCCGCCCCGCTGCCGTCGTCAGGAGACGAGGGATCGGTGGCGAGGCTGTGCACCATGATGGTGCGCGGCCTGAGAGCGAAGACGGTCGAGCCGCCCTCCGCCGGGTAGGTCGCCAGTACCTCGCGCTGCGCGAGCAGCTTCATGGCCTGTTCGGCGAGGGCGCGGGCCTCGCGTCGCTCGCAGCCGAGGGTGCGGTGCCCCCAGTCGGCGAACCAGGTGTTGTCGCGGGCCAGCGAGTCGAACTCGGATGTCCCGGGGCGCCCGAGGACCGGGAAGGTCGGTGCGGCCAGGCCGCGCGGGAACGCGGGCATGCCCGTGGGCCGCCCGCCCCAGATCGGCCAGCGCCGGGCACCGGCCTGGGCGATGTACTCCTTGAGCCAGGGGTGGAACAGCGCCCCGCGCAGGCGCATACGCTCCAGCAGGCCGCGCAGGTAGACGATGTAGTCGACGTCGTCGGTGGGGAGGGTGATCTGCCCCGGGAGGCGCTGGTGGGCTTCCCGCAGCAGAGCCGCGACGGCGGCGGCGTCGGGGAGGTGTACCTCGGCGGCGGCGGTCCGGGTCAGTTCGAGGGTACGGCCCAGGCGTGAGCGCAGGCCGAACTCCAGCAGCGTCTGGAAGACCATGCGGTCCTGCAGCATGTACGCGCCCGCGTCGCTGAACCCGTCGCCGCTGAGGAGCGTCCGGATCTCCGGGTTGTCGCGCAGGTCGGGCGGCACGATCGAGGCGAGCTTGCTCATCTCGCCCTTCTCCGCCGCCGTCACCACGGCTTCGGCGGCATCGGTGGCCAGATCGTGTACGGCGACGGGGGTGCCCGGCTTGAGCTGCTCGGCGAGCAGCCCACGGAAGGTGAAGCCGAAGCTGCGGTTGGCGATGAACGCGGCCCGGTGGGTGGCGTCCTGGACGGAGTCGGTGAAGACCAGCAGCTTGCGCTCGTCGTCGGTCAGGCCGCGGTCGGAGAACAGCTGGGTGGTGGTGACGGAGGCGAGGGTGGCGGTGCCCGCGCCGAGGAAGCGCATGCCGTCGGTCAGGTCGCAGGAGGGGCACTTGTCGCCCGCGTTGGCGGGGAGGGGCCCGGCGACGGTGATGACGGGCACGGTGTCGTTGCTCGGCACCGTGCGCAGTTCGGCTTCCTCGGCGTGGAGGAAGACGGGGGTGTGCTCGCCGGGCCTGGCGCGGATCATCCAGCGGACGGCGCGGTTGCCCTGGGCGGAGGCCTGGTAGATCTCCAGCGGCTTGGTCTTGAGCTGCTGCCACTCCAGATCCGTGGAGAGCGCTGCCCAGCCGGAGCGTCCGCAGTGACGGCAGTACACGGCGGGGAGATGGGCGCGGTAGGCCGGGCCGACGGGGCGGACGAACGGGACGGGGCTGTCCGGGGTGAGGGCGGAGGCGCCGTCGCCGGGGGCATACGCGTCTGTGTCGGCGTCGGCTGTGCTGTCCACCTCGGCGGAGGGGTAGACGGCGAGGTTGGCCGGGTTGGGCTGGGTGTCCCCGGTGGGGCCGTCGTCGTCGAACCAGCGGAAGTGGGGCGTCGGCGTCGCGGCGCGGATCACGCGGCGCACCTCGCGAACCCAGAGCTGGGCCTCGACGCGGAGGAAGGGGATGGTGCGGTCGGCGACCGGGTCGTAGGCGCGGGCGGTCGAGACCAGCGCGAGGAGCCGCGCGAGGCCGGTCTCGACCAGGCCGATGTCGGTCCGGGCCGCCTCGTCCCAGGCCGCGCCGCCGCCGCGCTTCGCGAACTCGCGGGCGATCTCCGGGACGGTGACGGGAGTGTCGCCCGCGACGTCGAGGAGGGCACGGATCAGGTTGTGCTGGCGGAGCTTCTCGCCGAGTTGGATCGGGTCGGCGAAGTCCATGCCGACGACGAGTTCGGCAAGTCGGTGGAGGGCCGACGGGTCGTCGAGGGGGTCGGGGACGGCGGCTAGGGCGGCCGGGGAGGGCACGGGGAGGAGGAAGTCGGGCTCGGTGACGAACTCGCCGGGCGTCTGGCGATCCTCGCCGATGAGGGCGGCGTCCGGGAAGGTGGTGCCGAAGACCTTCTCGGCGAATTCGAGGAGGAGTTCGCGGTCGGACTTCTGGGGGCCGTCGAGGGTGGGGGCCACTTCGGCGGAGGGGGTGGTGATGGTGGCTGCGGTGTGGCCGAGGGCGCCGGTTCCATTGGTTGCGCCTGTTCCGCCGGTTCCGCCGCCGAGGGTGGCGGAGGTGGCGACGGGGGTGATCGTGCCGAGGGGGCGGCCCGGCTCGGCTTTGCCGGTGGCCGCGCCCAGGCGCCGCAGCAGCATCGCCACATCGGTGCCTTGGGCGCCGTCGTAGGTGTGGAGCTCGTCCAGAACGACGTACGTCAGCCCGCCGTCCTGCCAGAGCGGAACGTCCGGGATGCGCTGGAGGAGGAGGTCCAGCATCTTGTAGTTGGTGAGCAGCAGGTCCGGCGGGTTGGCGCGGATGGCCTCGCGGTCGGTGATCAGGCGGCTGTTGGGGGACAGCTGGGCGGGGGTGATGGTGCTCGCGCCGGACTCGCGGGCGTAGGAGCCGGGGGCGTTCTCGTCCTCGTCGTCCGGGGGACGGTTGCCGGAGGCGCCGCCGATGTAGATGCCGGCGGTGACGGACGAGAGGGAGGCGTTCTTGGCGAGAAGGTCGTCGATACGGCGGGCCTGGTCGTCGGCCAGCGCGTTCATCGGGTAGAGCAGCAGCGCCTTGACGCCCTTCACCCCGGCGGCACGGGCGCGGGCACAGTGGTCGAGGATCGGGACGAGGAACGACTCGGTCTTTCCTGAGCCGGTGCCGGTGGTGACGATCGTCGGCTCGGGGGCGTGGCCCGACTTGCTGGACAGCCGCTGCCAGGCGGTCGCCTGGTGGGTGTAGGGGCGGAGGCTGGGCGACCAGTCCAGAGCCTTCTCCCAGCCGGGGGGCGCGTACCGGAAGGGCGTACGTACGCGGAGGTACGGGCCCCGGAAAAGCCGGCTCTCCGGCCGCTCAAGGAATGCCTCGAGCTCCTCGCGGACGTCGTCGTCGGCGAGCGCGAAGCTCGTCGTCAGGTACGCGGCGAGGGCACGGCGCAGATCCTCGGCGGCCAGGGAGGGAAGCATGGCTGGGTGCTACCTGCTTTCCGGGGCGGGGGTGGGCGTGGCGGTGGACTCGGCGGACGCGGGCGTGGTGAGGGGGTGCTCGGCGAGGTAGGCGGCGTAGTCTCCGTATTCACCGGCGTGGAGACGGGCAGTGAAGTCGGCGTGGGCGCGGGTCATTTCGGCCTCGCGGTTGGGCTTGACCCAGCCTTCGGGGATGGCGGGGGTGGGGTCGCCTGCGCGGGCGGCTTTGGCCCAGGCCTTGACGAAGGTGGTCTCTTCCTCAGTTTGCCGGATGCCAGCACTGTGAGTCTCTGCGCCAACTCGGTGACCATCTGGAGTGAAGAACATTCCCCACTCGTATTTGCGAAGTGTGTCGAATTGGGACTGGTACAGCGCGCATAGCTGACTCGCGGTCAGCCCTAGCATGATCGCCGCGATAGCGTCCATTTCAACCAGAGCCATACGGCGGTCATAATCAGTTCGGAGAGGGGTGCTTTCCGACCACTCCTCAAGAACGGAACCAATAGGAACTTTCATGCCGAAGGGGGTGCTCCACCGATCTGATTGCCAAGTTGATTCGAATACCTCTTCCCACAGGGGAGCGTACTCTCGAGTTATGCAGTTTAGGCGGAGGTTCCGTAGCAATAGAGGGGCCGCAAGAGGGTGATCAAGAGGTGCAGGGAATTGTTCCAGCATCTCAGCCTGGATGTCATCCTTACCCGTCACTTTTACCATATAGTCAAGTGGGAGAGTCGACCACAAGCCACCCACGAAAGCAGTATCCCGATCTGACGCCAGGGCCAGTGAGTAAACCCCGTGCACGTGCGTCACTCCAGGAGGAATTAGGCCCGACTGAAGAGTGCGCTCCGTAATGGAATCAACTCGTCGACGCCACGCGGCGCGAAAAAACTCAATCGCCCGCTTATCTCCCCAAAGTTTATGAGATGAAGAGAATTTGCCCGGCGAGCACACCCGAACATAGTTCACTCGCGGAACAAAATCGCTGGCGACTGTGGTGAAATCCAGCGAAGAGTAGTCTTTGTAGGATTTGCATCCGGGGTTTGGCTGTTGCGCGAAGGCGCTTCCCACGCCCAGGTGCGGACCCTGCAGGATCACCTCCTTGAGATTCTCGGGAATTCGAGTTTCCTTCTTTATTACGCCGGCATCCACCATTTGCTTTTCATGCAACCCCCAGGTCCACCAGTAGCGTCTTCCCCTTAGGCGCTGGGGGAAGGCTGCAAGAACATTTGTGGCGGCGGCATCGCCAGCAGTCAATGGACGCAGCATACGAGCTTCGAGGGCGGGAGTGTTAGGGCCATCGACGAGGGACGCCCACTGGGCGAGCACTTGCGCATCGACCTTCACTACACGTTCACGGTGCGGACGAAGATCCCAACCTCCGGACTCAAACTGACGCCCAGGGATTGCGCCGCATCCAGTGTGATGTATCGAGTCGTCGCACGTCGAGGGGTGCAGTAAACCGGAGATGTTAATGAAGTCTACATCCCGCGAATCCCCATACACGTGAATGCCATATTCGCGCGTATTCATGATTTCGAAAAGTTTCAATTCGTTGCGGAATTGAAAATGGCGGCGAAGTCGCGGGTATACGGCAGCTCGGAATTTCTTTCCGGCGACAGCGTTAAAGTGGGCTTCAGGATGAATGAGGCCAGCGATCCCTGCGGTGTCGGAATTCTTCCAAACCCGCTCCATGAAGTTCATGTAAAGATTGGTCTTGAGGCCTGCAAGTAGCGCATATTCGGTAGAGGAGCCGAGGATGGCTGTCAATCCTGCCCATCCAGCCAGGTCGTGCAAATACTCGCGAGTGGCATCGGTGTGGCTGAGTACGGTTGCGCGCCTAGGGGCGGCTACTTCGGCTGGTGGCTTATCGGTTAGGCCGAACCATGCATCGTGCTCTGCGAGTGCAATATGATCATTCCAATCAGGCTTAACCCATGGAGGGTTTCCTACCTGCAGGTTGAAACCGCCTCGCTCAAAAATGTGTGCGAACTCCAGCTCCCAGTGGAAGAACCCCTCGCGCCGCGAGATCGTGTCCACCTCACTCAGCCACAAAAAGCGCCCCATCACCAACGGCATGTCCACGCACTGGCTCATCAGCCGGTCGAACTCGTCGTCATCGGCCAGTCTTTCGAATTCGCCCGTGTCACCGAACAGCCCGAGTTCGTCGTCCAGCCCTGCCGCACCGCCATGCCTGCTGCTTGCCTTCGCCTTAGCGGGCGGAACACCAAGCACTGCCTCGCAGAACGCAAGCCACTCCTCCATGGTGGGAGGCGCCGGAGTGTCGGGCTGCCCCACCGGCCAGAACCACAAGGAGCACCAGGCGTCCATGACGAGTTTCAGCCGGCCACGCGGCGAGCCTGGCTCGTTCAGTGCGCTCTCGATCTGCTCACGCGTGACGTCTCCTGACGCCTTCTCCAGCGGCTGGTTGGGGTCGATTTCCCACACCTCGATCTGGCGCCGGACCTCCCGCTCACTCACGATCAAGCGGCGCCGGGCCAGCTCCCAAAGGCGCTCGACCCGCGTTGCCAGTGCCAGCAGTCGCTTGCCTTGCGCTGCGGACGGCGTCGCCGTGACTGCGGTTCGCCACTTCGCCAGTGCGTCGCGCTCGTCCTTTGCCAGCTCTTTGGCCTGCTTGGCATCTGCGACAGCGCCCCAACCCTTAGCCGGGAGCAGGAAGTGGTGGATCTCCTTGCCCGACTGAAACTGGCCGTCCTCGGCCCCTGCCCGCAGCGGCCGGTCCGTCGGGACCGTCGTCAGCCATGCCTTTCGCTTCAGCGCCTCCGCCGCGTACACGGCCCGTCGGGCCCCGATCAACGAGTTGCCGCGACGCAGGTGCAGGCCGAACCAGGGAGCCTTCAGGCCCTCGTGCATCGAGTTGAGCCACAGCGAGACCTCGGCTAGCTCAACAGCGGTCTGGTTGAGGTCGACGCCGTAGCAGTTGTGCAGTGCGATGTACGCCTTGACCTTCTGGAGCTCCGCCTCGTACCGGTCAGGAGGCAGTTGCTCACCGCCAAGCTCCGCCATCCTGCGCTTCAGGTACTCCGCCGCCAGTTGGTTGATCGCCTCGTTGAGGAACGCGCCCGAGCCGAGGGCGGGCTCGCACACCTTCAGGTCGAGAATCGTCCGCGCGGGCGTCGTGACGCCGTCCTGGTCCAACAGCTCCGCCAGCGCGTGCTTGACCGTGCTGCGGGTCAGTACCTCCGGCGTGTAGTACGACGCCGATCGCTGCCGCTCCCGACCGGACAGGCGGTAGACGAACGTACCCTTCTTGTGTTCGACCCGTTTGAATTCGCCCGTCAGCTCGTCACGCCGCTTGACGAAGACTTCCTCGTCGTAGTTGTCCGCGTCCTCGAAGGGCACGACCCAGGTGCCGCTCAGCCCGTCCGAGTCCGGCTTGGCGACCTCATACAGGTCGTCCCAAGCGAAGAAGCCGGTGTAGGACATCAGGCCCTCGTACACCGCACCGAGCTGGTTGATGCCGAGCTGCGCGTACGAGATGAAGCCCTTGCCCGTGCCGCCGCCGGCCTTGCCGCGGCCACTGCGCCGACCCTGGGTGAGCATCAGCAGGTTGAGTACCCGCCACAGCACCTTGTTCCGCAGCTTCGTCTCGATCCGCTCGCCCTCGACCAACACCAAGCCGATCAGCGGGGTCGCGTCGGCCTTGAACAGGTCGCTACGCAGGGCCTCGAAGCGCAGCCCGTCCGCGTCAAGGACGGACACTCCGTCCTCGGTCGGCGCCGCGTCCGTGCCCACGGGGCGGTGTCCCTGGTCGACCAGCCGGAACAGCAGGTCCAGCGAATCGGCGAAGTGCGTGCCGTCTTGAGCCTCCTCCGGAAGGTCGTAGGAGACCAGTTCACCGAGCCGGGCTAGGCCATAGCCGTCCTGGTACGCGTCGTCCTTGCTCGGCAGGATGTCAAGTTCGGGCCGGGCCTCCGCGTAAAGGAGGAACAGGATCCGGTACAGGTACCGCAGCGACTCCCGAGTGAGTCGGCTCGCGAGGTCGGCGGGGTCACCCAGCTCCGCCGGATCGGCGCCGCCCTCCTTGAGCCGGTCCAGGATCTCCTGGGCGATGAGCTCGACGGACTGCCGCAGCCCTTCCCGCAGCTCCTTCGAGACGCCCACCGCGTGTTTGCGGCCCTTGTCGACCAGACCGTCCAGGTACCCGGCGACTCCGCCCTCCGTCAGCAGTGACTCCGCGCCGAACAGCGCTGCCACCGCCTCCAGTTCCTCGCCGTCCGCGCTGAGGTTGCGGTCCAGGGCCTCGTCCACGCTCACCGCGAGGAACCGGCCCTCGTGCCAGGCCGTGCGGTCGGCGAGCAGTACCGCGCCGCCCGCGAGAAGAAGGACGTAGCGCGGGGCGTAGCCGTCCTCGCAGCCGAAGAGGAAGGTGACCGCGTCGGCCGCGCCGGTGATGAGCTGCTTGCCATCGAGCTGGATCGGGTCGAGGAGCTGTGCGCCGCCGTCCTCGATGTCCGCGACGACGAGTTCGCCGTCCACCTGCCAGGTGACGTCCAGGGCGACGAGTTCCAGGCCGCCTGGGCCCGTGACAGCGAGCGCCACCGGCACCGACCTTTCCTTGTCGCCTTGCATCACACCGAAGTCGCCCCGACGGAGTTGGGTGTGGGTGGAACCTGCGGCCTCCGCGTCCTTGCCCTCGCCCTCCGGCTCGACATACGCCAGTGCCGCCAACAGGCGGTCGTTGAGCTCCCGTAGCTCGGGACCGTCGAAGGCCTTGCTCTCGGTGATGCGGACCTTGGCCTTGAAGTACTCGCGGCGCAGGCCCTTCACGCCCGACCGGGACGACGGAGCGCCTGCCCGGTCGGCGGAGGTCCAGCGCTTGCGCAGCTCGGTGAGGTCGCGGGCGAACAGCTCGGCGAGGTAGTGGGCGGAGATGTACTCACCGCGGTTGGTGATCGCTTCGAATGCCACGGTGTCATGCACCCCTCTGCTGCTGAATCACGTTGCCGTCGGCAGCCGAGGCCGGCGCCAGGACTCCGATCACCCGCACCATCGCCTCGCCCTGCGTGGCCAACTGCTCGATGAGCTGCTCGACCTCCACCGCAGTCTTCTGCACGCGCGTCTCCTCGTGCTTCCGCCGGATGCCGCTGAAGCTGAGCTGTTCGAACGTGGACAGGCTGGCCTTACGCCAGGCTGCCAAACGCTGCTCATACTCCACGAGTTGTTCCACCAGCGGAGTTTCCTGCTCGGTGCGCAGCGCGGCGATGTGCTCGCGGCTCGCCCTTACCGCCGCCGGGACCAGTGCTTGCAAGGCCGTCTTGTCCCCGGTGAACGGTCGGTTGAGCATCTTCGGCTTCACCCCGGCCCGCTCAAGCACTCCCACCAGGTCGTCGTCGAAGACCGGCGTGCCGCTTTCCAGGCCCGTCACACACATCCAGGCCAGCACGGTGGGGTGACCCTTGGCGTTGGAGTACATGCCCTGAACCAGGAAGACCGGTTCATCGACGTCCGCCGTGATGACCGGAGCGCGGTCGCGGCTCTGGTCCGAGCCGTTCCGGCGGTCCTGAGTGAGCCTGACCAGGACCTTGTCGGTGAGCCACTCCACGACCGGGTGCTGGTCCGTGAGGTAGCTGACGTCTGGCCAGCCGGAGGTTTCGGTGCGCTCCTGCTTGGTGATCGCGCCCTTGACACGGTTGCCGCTGCGCTCGCGGGCGCGGTCCAGCCGGTCCTGGCCGAACTGTTTGTCGAAGGTAACCCGGAGCTGGTCCAGGACCTGCCGTTCGTCCAGGTACGACTTGGGGAGGACCAGCAGGCGGCGCTGGAGTTCCCGGTCCGGGGTGAAGACCATCATCTTCGGGTGGTCGGCGTCCCAGTGCTTGCCGGTGCGCTGCTCCGGGTTGTCGTAGACCTCTTCCAGGGCCTCTTCGACGAACGCGCGCGTGGAGGCGAACAGTTGCGGCACCCGATAGCCTGGTGAGTCGCCGTCCGGGGAGTGGTCGGCGAGGAACGCTTCGAAGGGGTCCAGCGGGACCGACGGAACGGCGGCGTCGAACGGTTCCTCGTTCGCCAGGAGCCGTTCCATGATGGCGTTCGTCTCGGCGTCCTCGTCGCGCAGGCCCAGGATGGAGGCAGCCTCGCCGAGGGTGCGGTGGACCTCGTCCTCGCGCTTGAGCAAGCGCTCGGAGACGGCTCGGTCCGCCGAGGGGCGGTCGGGGTCCTCGTCGGCGGTGAGCAGCAACAGCGCGCGGATCTCCGGGCAGTGCTGCTGGCCGTAGCGGTCAATACGGCCGTTGCGCTGCTCGATGGTGATCAGCGACCAGGGCAGGTCGTAATGGATCATCTGGTGGCACTGGCGGTGCAGGTTGACGCCCTCGGCAGCGATGTCGCCGGTGAGCAGGACCCGTAGTTCGCTGCTCGCCAGGCCGAAGTCCTTGACGGTGCGCTGCTGCTCGTCGTCGGAGAGGCCGCCGTGGAGCTGGCGGACGGCGCCGCTTGTCTTTCCCCGGCTCGGTGCGAAGCCGAGGGCCGAGGGCAGGGTGTCCTGCAGTATCTGGAGAGTGGCGCGGCGCTCGGAGAAGATGACGACGCGGCTGTCGGAGCCGGGGCCCACCTTGATCTCCTCCTTGAGGACCTTCACCAGCTGCCGGAACTTGGCGGCGTCCTCGATGTCTATGGCCTCGGCGATGGTGCCGAGGTTGACCAGTGCGTCGCGTTCGGCCTGGCGTTCCTGTGGGTTGGTGCTCCGGTCGATGCTGTCGATCCGGTTGTCGACCGTTTCCACGAGCGCGGAGTGGGAGGAGAGGAAGGACTTCAGCAGGGTGTACGGGAAGAGCCGGGCGCCCTTGCCGGAGACAGGGGCCTTGCGGCCGTCCTTCGGGTTGATCCAGACGTCGTACAGCTCGTCGAAGACCCGCTGCTCGGCCGGGGTCGCCGTGCAGTCGATGGCGACGGGCGGCTTGCGTGTGGCCCACATGTGGCCGATCTCGGCCGAGACGTCGGGCGACATCTTGTGGCGCCGGATGTAGAGGTGCTGGAGCTGCGTCTCGTCGTAGTCGCTGGTGTTGGGGATGGCTGTCGGGTCGAGCAAGCTCAGCAGCTCGCCGAAGGACTCCCGCTGGCCGTTGTGCGGTGTGGCGCTCGCCAGGATCAGGGCGTCGGTCTTCGGCGCGAGGAGTTGCGCGAGGCGGTTGTTCTTCGTCCCGGTGTTGATGAGCTTGTGCGACTCGTCGATGACGACGGCGTCCCAGGTGACCTGCATGAGATGGCTGCGCCAGCGGTCGGAGCGCAGGGTGTCGATGGAGATGATCGCGCGCTTGTAGTAGGAGAAGGGGTTGCGGCCGGCGGGGATGTCGTTCTTGATCCGCTCGATTCCGGCCGAGTCCAGCCGCACCACCGGGATCGCGAAGCGCGTCCACAGCTCGTGCTGGAACTGCTCCAGGATGTGCTTCGGCGTCACCACCAGGATGCGCTCGCCGCGTCCGCGCCTGATCAGTTCGGACAGCAGCAGCCCGACCTCAAGGGTCTTGCCGAGGCCGACCGCGTCCGCGATCAGCAGTCGGGGGCGCAGGGCGCGAAGGGCGGCCTTCGCGGGTTCGCGCTGGTAGGCGAGGTCATCGACGAGGTGAGTGCCGACGGTGGCGAGGCGCTGTTCGGAGAGGGGCAGCGGGGTCTTGCGGATCAGCGCGTCGATGAACAGGCGCGAACGGCGGCACTCGGGGGAGTCGTCGGGGACGAGCTCGGTGTCCTCGGGACGCAGCGGGGTCACCTGGTCGAGGCTCTCGTGCGCGAAGAAGACCGCCCGCTGGTCGCGGACCAGGGGCGAGATGCCCCGTACGTCCAGGCGGGTGCCGTCCTTGGCGGTCTCGACGGCCTCCACGACCAGCCAGTCCTCGTCGCGGGCGCGGACCTGCATCCCGGCGGCGAACCGGACGCCGCCGGACGCATCGCCCGGGACGTTGCCTGACGCACTGTCGGCGACGGTGGTCATCGGCGGGTCTCCTTCGATTGCTGCTCTGCTGCTGTGCCGTTCAAGCACTGGGCGTTTGTGGTTCGTGCGCGGGTTTGACGGGGTCAGCCGCCGTAGTCGCCGCGGCGGTCCTCGATACGGCTGCGCCATCGTGCGGCCCAGCGGTCCGGCATGGCATCCGGCCGGGGCCCGGGATCGAGCGGCTCCGCGGGCCTGGGGAACGGCGCGGCCTCGGGCAGCGGCTCGGGGGCGATGTCCGGAACGCCGTCCGGCTCGGCCTCCACCGCGGCATCGGGATCCGGTACGGCATCCGGTACCTCGACCGGTGTGGCCTGCCGCTCCAGCACCGCCGCGAGGAACGCCTCCGGCAGCGGCGGGTACGCCTGCGCCTCCATCGGCACGCCGAAGTCGAGCAGGCGTCCCATCGCCTCCTCCAGCACGTTCTGTGCCGTCGGCCGGTCCTCGGCGTCGAAGGCCAGCGTGTGGGTGACGAGGTCGAGCAGCGCGGGCGGGAGGCCGGTCAGGTCGGGCTGGATGTCCAGCGTTCGCTGTGCCGGCATCTGTGCGTAGAAAGGGACGTGGCCGGTCGCCGCATGCGCCAGCGTCGCGCCGAGGCTGTAGACGTCCGACGCCTCGCTGGCTCTGCGGGAGTCCGCCGCCTGTTCCGGTGCCATGTAGGAGAGGGTGCCGAGGGCCGCGCTCGCCGTGGTCAGGCCGGTGCTGCCGCTGACGTGGGAGATTCCGAAATCTATGACCCGGACGCCGTCCATGGCGACCAGGACGTTGCTGGGCTTGAGGTCCCGGTGCAGTAAACGTACCGAGTGGATGTGCATCAGGGCGTCCGCGAGACCCGCTGCCAGCCACCACGCACCCAGCTCGCTGACCGGGCCGTGCTGCTCCACCAGCTCCAGCAGCGAGGGCGCGTTGATGTACTGGGTCGCGATCCACGGCGTCGGCGCTTGCGGGTCGGCGTCCACCAGAGCGGCGGTGTGGAAGCCGCCGACGCGGCGGATCGCCTCCAGTTCCAGCGCGAAGCGCTTGCGGAAGTACTCGTCCTCCGCGAGCTGCGGTCTGACGACCTTCACCGCGACCGGGCGGGTCGAACGGTAGCCCAGGTACACGACACCCATCGCGCCCTGCCCCAGTCGGCCGACCAGTCGGAAGTTCCCGACCGTCGTCGGGTCGCCCGCTCTGAGCGGCTGCAGCACCTTTGCCCCCGTACTGTCCTGACCTGGCTGGACGAGAGCGAGGTTATCAGCGGGTCGGTTCACTGATCCTGCGCCTCCTGGGACTCGCTCTTCCCCGAAGAGGCACTGTTGGCCGACGGCGGCAGCAGGGCGCCCCTGGTCAGCCCGTCGTACGCGAGCGCGCCGACCCGGTCGCCGATGGCGGCGACCTCGCGCAGCAGTTCCTCGAAGGCGGCCAGACGCCGGAAGGCCTCGCCGTACTCCCGCTGGCGCCCGATGTCCATCTGCGGAACCTGCGCACCCGAGGCGTTCAGGCGCAGGGTGCCACTGACGGTGGTGCTGCGGCGGGTGTTGGCGGCGCTGCGCAGGAAACCGCGCAGGTAGTCGGTGTCGAGCCGGTCGGTCCGGGAGGTCGGCTCGGTGCCGTCCAGGTCAACCAGACCGCCCCGGACGAGATCGCCGAGTCCCATCGGCGCGGCCTCGATGCGGCCGGGGCCGGCAGGGAGCTCGGGGAGCAGGTCGAGTAGGTCCCAGGCGAGGCTCTGGACGCGGTCGCGCAGGGCGGCGTACTCGACGGGGTAGTCGCCGTGATGGGGGGTGACGTAGCGGCCGGGGCTCAGGTCGACGTCGTCGTCCAGGATGTCGACGGGCGGAACGTCCGCGACCTGCTCCGGCGTCGGTGCGCAGTCCTTCATGCCGATGCCGATGCCGATGCCGTCCGGGTCGGCGGTGCTGAGGTCGATCATGCGGATGTGCGTCGGGGCAGGATCGCCCTTGGCCGGTCGCCGCAGGATCCACAGGTGCACGGGCTGCGCGTGGCTGGACATCAGACCGGGCGGCAGTGCCACCACGGAGGCCAGCAGTCCTCGCCGGACCAGCTCGGCCCGTATACGGCGACCGGCCTTGCGGTAGGCGACGGACGAGGGCAGCACCAGCAGTGCCCGGCCGCCGGGGGCGGTGTGGGCGTAGCAGTGCTGGACCCAGGCGAGTTCGCTCTCCGAGCGCGGGGGTACGCCCAGCTCCCAGCGGGGGTCGAGCAGCAGGTCGTCCCGCCCCCAGTCGGCCACGCCCACCGGGGGATCGCAGACGACCAGATCGGCGCGGAGGTCGGGGAAGGCGTCCTTGCGCAGCGAGTCTCCACAGGCCAGCGTGGCGGTCCTGCCGTCGAGCCAGGCGCGGAACTCGGCAATGGCGGCCATCGCAGGATTGAGTTCCTGGCCGTACCGGTGGCCACCCGGGACGGCCGTGAGCAGCAGCGTCCCGATGCCGCACGTCGGGTCGTAGACGGTGCGGACTGTGCGCTCCGATGCTTCGGCTGCTACCCCAGTCGGCCCGGTGAACGCCGCGACGATCCGCTCCAGGGCGAGAGTGGTCATCGGCTCACCGCCGCTGCGGGTGGTGGAAGCGATACAGCGCTCGATGAGGTCGGCGTAGAGGGCGTGTGCGCCACGCTCCGCGGACAAGGCGGAGAGGGCAGCCGCGGCGGGCTCGGCTAGCGGCTGCTCGACGGCGGTTCCGACCAATCGAGCGCCGACCGCGCCGAGTGCGGTGAGCAGGTCATCGCCGTACTGAGCGCGTAGTTCGTGCCACAGGTCGACCTCAGCGGAGGTTTCCCGGCCCTTGCCCTGCCGGTCCAGCCACTGCTGGACTTCCGTGAGTGCGAAGAGAGGGCTGGTCGCGGTGCCGGCGGCGGGGCGCGGGAAGTCGGGGTGACGGCGGCGCCAGTTGGAGACGGCGGCACGGGTCACTCCGGCGAGGCGGGCGATCTCGGCAGCCGTGACGACCGCCGCGGGGGCGGATTCGTCGGCGGCCATGACGGGACCGTACACACCTCAGAGGGCATAGACAAGATGCCTGCGTTAACGCCGCTAACAGTGTGGTGACATTCCTGCTCATTTCGGAATCCATCGAGCGAGGAACCACACCTCAGGGGGGACAAACGGTCAGTCGACGAGTGAGAAGGTCGGTCAACCCTCGCTGAGGTGGCACGCGGCGAAGGTACGGCCGTTGGAAGGTGAGCACGAACAGTACCAACCAGAGCTCTCCCCGACAGGCCGGAGTGCTGCTGCGGGAACGGCTGGAGGAGTCGGGCTGGTCCTACGACGACGGCAGGGGCGGGCGCCGACCGGCGGTCTTGTCTTCTCCGAGTGCTGTCCGTACACGACCCTGGTCGGAGCCGCCGAGCTGGGCTACGACCAGGAACGCCCCACGTACAAGCGCCGACCGGCACGAGTTCCGACGGCACAGTGGCGGTCGGTACGGGCGGCGGAGTGCGACAGGCTGA
This sequence comes from Streptomyces sp. NPDC049915, assembly GCF_040656475.1. NCBI lineage: Bacteria > Bacillati > Actinomycetota > Actinomycetes > Kitasatosporales > Streptomycetaceae > Streptomyces > Streptomyces sp. NPDC049915. The sequence continues at coordinate 69,177 of NZ_JBFAMH010000001.1, read as the reverse complement.
TCGGGCACATGGCGGGCCTGGCCACCGCTGATCCGCCCCTCCTGCTCTCCTCCCACCCGGTCTCCCGTCAACTGCTCTCCGAGCCCTCACCTCAGAAGGCGGCTGACTACAAGCATCGGGAGGACCTCATCGATGCGCTGCTCTGTGCGTGGACGGCCGCACTGTGGTACCGGCCGGACTGGCGCGCTGCCAAGTGCTCGGGCGGACAGCTCCCTGCTCCCGGGACAGGCGCCCACCATCATCGCGCCTGCGCCTTGAGTAGCGGCGTGACGGTGAGACGATGTCAATCGAGGGAGATCAGCCGCTCGACGGTCCGTCGCCGGTGGCGTCACGGCACTGATCACCTGCTTTCCCCATCACGTGTCGAGTGTGAACAGGCGACTGACCAACTCCGGGTAGGTGAGCCCTGCTTCGGCGAGAATCTTCCTGAGAGCTTGCGGCGGGCCCTTCTGTAACGGGGCCGGGGAACCGACGCGGCCGGGTACCGCGGAAAGGTCGCCGCCGCTGAACCGTGATTCCGGTGTGGCAGGAAGTCGTACCTGGTAGGTACGCCAGACGCGTGCCGGGGGATTCAGCAGGACCAGGTAGGGGTCCACCCATGCCATGAAGGCCCAGCGGTTCTTGCTGCGGGCCCGTACAAGCACGCCGTCGGCGTGGTGCCGCCCGAGTCGTTCGGCGGCCTTGGCCACGACCGGAAGCGGATTGCCGAAGGAGCCCGTGATCTCCCAGAGCCCGTCCTCGCACACGACCGACCAGCCGGCCGCGGTGAGCCCCTCGATCGCCTCCGCGTAGGGGTCGTCCTCCTGCGCCAGCGCGATGAGTCCGTCCACCTCGCTCCAGGGCGCGACGCGGGCGAGCGCCCGCTCCGGCGGGATCATCAGGTCCTCCGCCTCGGCGGGCTCGGCACGCGCGATCATCGTCTTGCTGCCGTGCCAGGCGCGGGCCGCCAGTACGTCGTGCTCGGCGCCGCCGGTGAAGGTGGCGTCCTGGGCGAGCAGTGTCATCACCACGGCCGCTACCGCGTCCAGCCGTCGCCGGGTCTCGGGCGGATCATCGTGGTCCGCCTCGGCCGTCAGGTCTTCGGAACCGAGTGCTTCGAGGAGGCGGCTGAGCCCGTCGCGCCAGCTCTGGTCCTGCTCGTCCCAGACTCCGGCGGCCAGGAGCTGGACGTACAGGCCGGCCACGAGCAGCCGGACCGGAACCGGTGCTGCGGCTGAATCGTCAGGGCCCGTGAGCGCCGCGACCCAGCGCTGGGCCCAGGCGCGGAAACGGGCACGCTGCTCTGGCGCGACGTACGGGGCGAGCGGCACGCTCGTGGTGGGGAGGTCCACCTCCTCCGTCTCGTCCTCGTGCTCTTCGTCGTCCTCCTCCCGCACGCCAAGAGTGACCGCCGACACGATCCACCGCGACGACGGTGCCTGCGGCAGGTCGAGCGGCGAGGTGCCGAACGCCAGATCCGTCAACGGTGCCCCGATCATCCGGCGGCAGTCGGCGAGGTAGGCGTCCCAGCGGTCGACGCCGCTCGATGTCACCGAGCCCGCTGTCGTCTCTCCCGCCGGGCTCACCCGGGGAGCGGACGTTCCGGCGGTGAGTTCGCGCAGGCGCAGCAGATCGGCTTCGAAACGGCGTGCGGCACGCTCGTCGGCGAACAGGGTCTGCACCGTGTAGTCGTATCTCATCCGTGGACCGCTGTCGGCGCTGTGGCGCCGTGCGCAGTGCACGGGGCTGTAGACGAAGACGACGGCGGATTCGGCAGTGGTGCCGTCAGGACGAGCGCACGTGGCGCGAACCGCCGCACCAGGAACCTCGGGCAGCGGGAAGGAACAGGCCGACGCCCCCGCCGGAATGGTTCCGGTCCGCGTCCAGGAACCCGGGGAACCGTCCGGAGACGTGCTGATCACCACGGGCACGGGCTGGGGGCGGGCCAGAGAGACGTGCAGGCCTTCGCTGTCCGCCTTCGCGCCCAGCAGGACGAGCGTGTGACCGGTGGACTCGAAGGGCCGGATGGTGCGGCCCGTCAGGCTCGCGAGTGAGGTGACGCGCCCCTGTTCGGGAAGCAGCGGCGCGGTGTCGGCGGTGAGTACGGCGAGCTCGCAGTTGCCGCCGTCCCGGGTGCTGGTGCACAGCGCGGCGCGGGTCAGATTCGGGCTCCCGGTGAGAGCGTATCGGCGGCCGCCGGCCTGCCACTCGACGAATTTGCCGTGCCGCATCCGAGTCTCCTCGAGAAAACGGATCTGCGCGTCGAAGCCGCCGAGTGCCTTCTTGATCGCTCCGGCGTCGTAGCTGGACCAGCGAGGCTGGAGCCCGAGGATGGTGCGGCGGGGTGTCAGACGGCCGACCAGCTCGCTGAGGGCATGACCGGCCTCGTCGACGAACGGGGCGTACGCGTGCAGTTCGTCGACAGGACCGAGCGGCAGTTGGTCCAGCAGACTCTCCTGAAGGTTGTGCAGAAGCCGGGCACCGGGTTCCGGTCCGGCCGGGGCGTTGACATGCCGTTCGGTCAGAAGGGCGGCCAGTTCCCTCAGATGACTCGCCGACCAGGGGGCCAGTTCCACGGCGGCGGGCAGTGCGTCCAACCAGTCGGCGAGGTCGGCCAGGAGGGCGTGGGACTCGTCATCCTCGGTCTCCACCAACGTCCACAGCTCGTCGTTGGCGCCCCAGCCGGACAGCGTCGGGTTCCCCGAACCCACCGCGAGCCGGCAGGCGTGTTCTCCGATCAGAAGGACGACCTTGGGATGGAACGCACGCTGGCAGGAGGCCAGGCCGTGCAGATAACTGCGGCCGGCCATGCGCACATCCACCGGGTCGTACAGCCCTTGGGCCGCATCACCGATCACCGCGGTGCGGGCACCCAGACCACGGGCGACGGGTATGGCTACCTTCTCCAGGAAGGGAAGATCAACTGTGAAACCGAGGAAGAGCGCTTCGTGCAGCGCCTGCTGATCGCTGCGTTCGCTCCAATCCCTCAGCAGCGTGACGGGAGATGCGAACCGGGTGTGCTGTGCCGCGCTCATGGGTTTGTCTCCAGGATTCGCCGTCCCTCCGCGGTGACGGTGTGGCAATTGTCGCGGACGGCGAAAAGCCCCAGCTGCGCCGCCAAAGAGCCCAGTTGGGGGATGCGGGTGCCGATGTCGGAGTCTCCTTCGTCACCGGTCTTGAAATAGCGCTCGTTGCGAAGGTGCAGACGGGAGAAGATCTTCAGCCCGCCGGTCGCGGGGTCGGTGCGCAGCTTCGCGAGGGCGACTCTGCGGGACTGGGCGAGCATGTCGTCCACCAGCCGCGCGGCCAGGTCGCGGACCGGCCGGTCGGCGAAGTCGTCGATGAGGCCGTCGACCCACGTCGGGTCGAGGAACTCGGCCCAGCGCCGCTGACGGCCCAGGAAGACGGCCCGTGCGTCGTCCGGCAGATGACCCTCCCGGGAGCGCAGCGCACCCACCATCAGGAGCAGCACATTGGTCATCGGGGCATCGGCACCCTGCGTCAGGAGTTGCCGTTCGGCCGGCAACAACTGACCTGCCGCGTCCTTGAGCGGAGGCAGGTCGTCCAGGACCCGCCGTACATTCGCGTCCGGGGCCTGTTGCGCCAGCCAGTCGCGCAGTTCCTCGGCCGTCCGGTCGGCCTCGCCGTCCTTGGAGCCGACATCGGCCACCAGCGCCGCCCACAGCCGACGCCAGGCGCCGACGGAGTAATGGCGCAGCAGCACTCCCCGCCAACCGGAGGTCTCGGGAATCGCCGCCAGAACGGGATCCGTTGTCGCCTCGCCACCGAAGGCCACCGCGGAGCGCAGCGTCTCCTGATACCCGTCGCCCTCATGACCGTGGAGATCGATAGCCCGGCCGAGGATACGGAGGGTCGCACGCCGAGTGCGGTCGGACGCCTCCCAGTCCCCCTGCGCGTCGGTACCTCCGCCACGGGTCGCGGTCAGGACGTCCGTCAGCCATTCCCGCTCGGCCGGACACGGGACACCAAGAGCCGCCTGCCCCGCTGTCTCCAGGTCGGCGAAGGACACGACGTCCCGCTCCGCGAGAGACAGCAGAGGGGCGAACAGCTCCTTGACCGCGGGAGGGCACGGGTGCCGACCGGGTCTGAGCACTCCGTCCCGGACGTCCACCGTGCCGAGCACCGTGGCGGGTCCGCCGTACTGGTCCCAGAAGCCCCAGCGACGGGGTGAGTACGACTGGCTCAGCTGCTCCTCGTCGGCGGCTCGCGCGAGTTCCAGTTCCTCTGTGCAGAAACGCCGCACTCGATCGACCCCGTGGGCAAGCCACGCCGAATCTGCCTCTGTGTAGTGCTGGAGCGCCGCCAGCAGGACCTCGCTGCGGCGGACCGCCCGGCGGCACGCGGTGATGTCCCACGCGTTCCATTCCGCGTGCGCCGCGATCGCCGCATACAGCGAGTGGTAACGGATGTAGCGGGTCACCGTGGACACTCCAGGAACCAACCGGTCCACCGCCCGCATCACCGGGCCCTCCACCGCCAGGGGATAGCGCCCGGACCGCAAGCCCAATCCCTCGAGTGCCCATGCCGGCCCACGGACATCCGCTGTCACTTGCCACCCCTTGTCGGCTGCCGGAGCGTTGCATCGGCAGAAACTACGTGATCCTGCTTCAGGGTAGGTGCTGATTTTGGACGAGAGGCCAGTACGGTCGACTGGATTATGGAAGTTGTCAGGACGCGCCCGATCCACCCTCAAGGCCGTCCACGGGACTTTCGGCAACACCCGGGTTAGCGCAGGCGCCCGCTGTACCAACCCCCTGGGGGCAGCGCCGAAGACAGCGCATCAACGGACTCCCCCCGTGTTCTCCACACCAGGGCGGCTGCGAGTTCCCGGAGCACGTGAGGTCTGGCCGAGTTGGTGCGGCACCATCGGGACGGCACTGGTCCTACTCCGGAGTGCGCCGCCTATTGTCACCGATCTGGGGCCCTGGACCGCCAGGCCCGACGCCAAGGAACTGCGCCTCGAACCGACATCGAGGCATGCCTCAGGCGCCGGTAACCGGGGTCAGAAGGCTCGCAGCCTCTCGATGTGATGTCTCTGTTCCTTTTCGTCCTGTTCGATGTGCACACTGGCAAGCACTCTTTGACCGTCCGGCTTGTAGAAGATGCGGCCAAGTCGCTCGCTTCCCGCGATGCCCGTCGCCAATTCCGTCACCTCAAACCAGCCACGCATTCCCGAAAGGTCCTTCCCGACAGGGCGCCCAGAGTCGATTTCAGCAAGTGCTTTCATCGTGGACGCTGGCGAGTCGAGGTTGGCGATCACATCGACTGCATCGAGAACGAACTCGAGGCGTCTGAACGCCCGAGGCAGGAAGTCAATGACGCCCCCGGCCGAGGCCGTTGCGCGGTCGCGGCGCGAAGTCGTTCCGTCTCTAGGCCCTCAAGTTCCGACACTCTCCCAAGGAGTGCGTCTACCTGCACCGCCAAGTTTTCAGCGCATGCTCCGCTTTCTGCCGCTTCCGAGTCGGCCGCTCGCACACCCTCCAGCAGCAAGGAGTTCTCGGCAAGAGCGAGTTCTCGAAGTTCCTCGGCGTCAGCAAGGTTCTTCACCAGTTCCGCCGTGTCAGCCATGCCTCCCCGGCCTTGTCGGAGCACGGCGAGTTGCTCTTGCAGATCTGAATGACGGCGTTCTGCGAGGGCAACGGATTCTCGGTATCGATGCTCGCTCGCTTCCGCGTTCGCAAGATCGTGACGGAGCTGCGCGACCTCACGTTCAGCCGCCTCGCCCTTGCGTGTCGCGACATACAGTTGGTTGAGCAGCTCCTCGATCCGAGCCTCAGCATCAGCAAGGCGAGCTGTGGTCGGATTCGTGACTGGCACCGTCGGCGCGAGAGACGACGGCGGTGCGATGACATCCCCGACGAGCGCAAGTGCTTCGACCTGGCTGCCCTTGAACCGAAGGCGCGCGAACCAGTCGTAGAAGTTGCCATCATCTGCTGGACGATGGCTGACGTCCCAGCGCTGGACGCTGAGACCCGCGTCCTCAAGCGCTGACACCAAGCTGCTGGCAATGCGCTCCGACGCGTTGAAGACGATGTTATGCCCGTACTGGTTGGTTTCGAGGTGCCACTCGACGTCGAAACCGCTGGCCTTCTCCAACGGTTCACCGGCAATGGGAGCGTACGGAACCTCTGCTCCGGTAAACAGGAAACGATCGCAGTCCGCGAGTTCCCAGCTCGTTCCGTCCAAGTCGATGAGATCGCCCTGCCGGAGTGGGTAGACGGAGCCCGCATACGCGACGCCCGCGTACCCATCGGGAGTCAGACGAATCGGACGGCGGACTCCAGACTCGACTTCCGTTCCGTGGTCAAGCACTCGCACGAGTGTCTTGGCGCTCGCCATGTCACGCCGTTCCGCATCGACACTCCGGGTGCCCCCACTGGCGCTTGCAGGCGGCGCACGGCTTGTAGTACAGGTGTTCCCGCAACTGGGCTTCTGTCGCACCGTCGCGCACGTGCCGGGTGAAGGCCCTTGAATTGTGCCGATACAGCACTTCGCCGGGAACGGTCGCCTGGTCCTTGTTCCTCGCCACATTCGCACGGACGACCAGTCCCGCCTGTGGCACGACTATGGACTCCTCAGGTGCTTTTGGGTCCGCGGCTGCACCTCCGGGCATAGCCGAAGCCGGGAGGCCAAGACCGAACTCCAGGTCGTAGTACGACGCCGTGACTCGATCGTGCTTCTGGCTTGATGACGCCTCGACCGACAACACCAAGTCGTCGTCGAGAACGACCTTCAGCTCGAGGCGCTCGTGCAGTGGCGGCGCGGTCTCGTCGACGCCGAGTGTGATCATTCCCAGCGACGTTCGCCGCTCGCTCGCCTGCGGGTGTGATGACAACGCGGTCGGAGTAGCGATCGGAAATTTCGCCTTCCCGTCCGTCGGATCCGCGCAGTACAGGTGGAGGGTTTCGTGCTTGACGTCTCCACCGAGAGGCATTTCAGTGCCCGCAGCGAGAAGCGGCATCAACGACCCACGGGCGAGCTCGAGTTCGATGGGCTTTGCCAGCCGGAGCCGCTGCCTGTCATGTGCGATCCACGCAGCCCCTTGTGAGATCAACGTGGCACTGTTCGTCGGCACCTCAACTCGGTCCGGACCGAACAACTCGTGCAGTCGGCTCCGAATCGCGGGCATGGCCGCCATGCCACCGACCACTACGACCAGCGAGACCTGCCCGGGCGCCATCGACAAGCTGCCGAGCAGCGACTCGATCTCATCAATACCTGCCGTCACGAGCGGCCGCGTGATCTCCTCCAGCTCCTGACGAGTGAGCCGGTACTGCAACGTGGCACCTGATTGGAAGTAACTTGGCCGGTAGAACGTCACGTCAACACGGTCAGCCGAGAGCTCGATCTTGTTGCGCTCCGCGTCCTGGAGGAGTCGGAGCTCGGCCTCAGGGATCGCAAGGTCGTCGTCAGTGGCATTTCCGCGAGCCCGAGCGCGCTTCACGACCTCGTCGCGAATTACCTTGTCGAACTCGTCGCCGCCGACCTGGGCTGAGCCACCGTTACGAAGTTGTCGAACCTGGTCTTCGTCGACTCGGCAGAGAGTCAGGTCCAGCGTTCCGCCGCCCCAGTCGACAACCAGGACGTTTCGTCGTGCAAGCCGCCGTGCCATCTCTTCTGGGTCGGTTGCTCCCCGGATGAACCCGTACAGGGCGGCGAGCGGCTCGTGGACGAATTGGGCTATACGCATCCCGGCCCCGGCGAATGCCTCTCGCAGCGCCGCGCGGCGGTGCCCATTCATGGTCACGGGGATCGTGACCACAGCGTTGTCGAGGCTGCCGAGCACCTTCCGCTGCGGACTGCGCAGGGACTCCGATCGGACGTGCCGCACAACGTCCGCAACGATGTCCACCGGGCTCCGGTCGACGCCTCCGACGGCGATCGCCTCCTCGCCGAGGAGGAACTTCGGCGATTTCACCGTGTTGCCGTGCACACCAATGCCCGCGGCACCCAACGCGTCCTTGGCATCGCGGCCGACGACTACCTGCTCGCCCTCGTACCGGACGATCGAGGGATGTGGCCGGCCAGTCTCGACGTCCATCACGTCGATCACGCGGTCACCAACTACCACCGAAACAAGGCTGTTGGTCGTTCCGAAGTCGAACCCGACGATCACGCGAAGCCTCCAGCCGCGTCCTTCAGCTGCTCGACCTCACGCGTGAGGGCAAGCAAAGAACGGTCGAGGAACTCCTCCGCGACGTCGGGCGCACCGTTCCGGAGTGCGTGCAGACCATCGGTAAGCAGATCGATCTCACCCCCGAGACGCCGGATGATGCGCGTTCGCAGCGTTTCGTAGTCGTCCGCCATATGGCTCTTGTCGACCACTCTGTTATCGCGCTCAGCCGCGAGTTCCTTCTGCAGTCGCACCACGTCGGCAGAGAACGCGTCGGCGCGAGCCAGCGCAGATTGCTCACGCTCCTCGACGGTGGAAAGCTCATTGCGGAGCCGAGTCTCGCGATTCCGAGCAGCGGCAGCCTCACTCTCGAGATGTGTGACCTGCCGTTCCAAGCGGGCGATCCGGGCGAGGTAGTTCGCGCCGACGATCCCGAGCACCTTGTGATCGCTGCTCGCCCCGATCTGGCTGGCGGCTCGCTCCAGCCCTGCTGCCTCCGGGGCCTCGTACCTCCAGAGAGAGTCGTACGACGCATCGATGAACTGATCCAGGGTCCAATCACGTTGGAGCGCGCGGAGGAGTCCGTAGCACCCGATCGCATGCCTGACGAGGCGCTCACTGTCTGCGGCTTTGAACTGCTTCGGGGCCGCTCCAAGTTCGTCGGCGACCCGCTGAGCCGCGGCACGCACGTGTTCGATCGAGAGCTGCGGATCCTTGCGGGGTTCGACCAGCTGGTCCACCCTTCCTCCGAACACCGGGCTGTGGCCCAGTGCGACTACCGCGAGGTCAACGAGCCGGTTCAACGCCGGTGCGAGGCCACCGTCCTCGGCGCGCTTGAGCGGGACCCCTTGGCGCGCCACGTACTGAAGCAGCTTGAACGGGGCCGACAACGTTGGGTCTGTCGGCGCGAGAGACTCGACCAGCGCGCTCTGTGACGCGATGCCCTCACCGGTAATCGCCAGCTTCTTGAGGTCCTCCTTCGAGAACTCAAGCAGTCGAGCGTTCGACTCGTAGGCGAACGTCAGCAACTCCTCGATCGAGGTAATGATCGGCTTCGGTTTCGTCTTGGACTTGGCCCGCTGTGTCCCCTCCTCCGCAGCGGGTGCCGCTGACGCATTGTCAGGAGGCGTGGCCGAGGCGGTGCCATCGCCGGTAGCGGTAGCCGATGCGGGGTCGCTCGGCCCCGACTCCGCGCCGGGCTCTGGAATGGTCTCGTTGCTCAACGTCCTACCTCTTGCAATCGGGTCCGAAATCCTGCGTACCAGGCGCCGGTCTCCTTGGAGTGCCTGAGCGCCTCGCCGTGTCGTGATGCACCATCGATGTCTCCCACAGCGAGCAGCGCCTCAGCCGCCATGAGTCGGACCTTGAATTGGTCCTGGGGCCGGAGCTCGCCCAGCGAGGGCAGTAGCTGGGTGACCATGGATGACTGTGTCCCGTCCAAAGCCGTCGCACCGAGGTCCAGGAGGTCCTCGGTAACGGAGTCGCTCAAGGCCCGATCGAAGCTTCCGTGCGACCGGTCGGCCAGGCTTGTCGTGACGAATGCGCCGCCTGCGAGGAGGGATCGGAACCGCGCCGCGACATCGGAGACACGGTGGCTGTTGGTCTTGCGCACCGCAAGTTCGAACTGGTTGTAGTGCAACGCGACCAACCCGCAGATCGCCTCCGCTGCGGGGCGGTCGAAGGTCGACAGCAGAGAGACCGCACTGTTGTACCGCTGCTCGTAGATCGTCGCGCCCGACGCATCTACCCGGCCGGGGTCCTCGACCGCTTCACGCGCGAGTACGCCGTACAGGTATGCCGCCACACCTTCGCGGTAACGGCGGGCCGTCACCCCGCGGCCGGCACGCATGATGAAGGTGTCGATTGCGTTGAGACTCAACTCGCGGCTGGAGATGAGCTTCTCCAAGGCCTGGTCGACGAGGCAGAGGTCCTCTTCCTCGGCAAGGCAGAAATCGAACTCAAAGGTCCGCTCCAGCGGGCCATTGGAGACGGCCACTGTCTGGACGCCGACCTTCACCGACGCGAGGAAGCCGGCGGCTTCAGATGTGGAGGTTTCGCGGCCGTTGACGGTGATGGATTCGACATCCGATGTCACCCAATCGGCGGAGCTGCTGGAGCTCGTGACCATCAAGCGCGTGCGCCCGCACTCTCGTCCCCTGAAGAGGAGGATCGGCCGCTTGGTCGCATGACCGTCGAAGCGGTGTGCTCGGCGGGCGCGCTCGGACGAGAAGACGAGTCCACACTCAGCGCAGGGAAACCGAGGGGGCTTTGGCGGGGCTGGCGGTCCGGCCGATTCGAGTCCGGTCGGCTCATGGAACTCCATGTAGCCGGTGTGCCAGAACCCCACGTACCCCCCTGTCACTTGCTGATCCGCGTCCCCTACACCTTCGGAAGGCTAGTCCGAGCGCACGAACTTTGCGAGGTCGCCGCTTGAGTGAGATCGACCTGTGATGGACTGTCATGTCGCGTTCGTGTGGGTGTAGATGCCGGTGCGAGGCCCCTGCACCGTCACAACGGCCGATGATCCGCGGGTACCTGGCCAGCCAGTCCGATGCGATGTGCTTGCTGGTGCGGTCCTGCCAGTCCGGCCGGAAGGCGTACGCGTCTGCTGGGATGTGGGCGGCTTCCGCCAGCAGCAGTTCCTCGTAGGCGTACCGGCATACGACAGTGCGCGGACGGCGCCCGTGCACCTTGACCAGTGCCCGGCCGGTGGGGCCCGCGAGGATGTCCCACCCCTGAACGTACACAAGATCCTCAACGGCGAGCCCGCAGCCGACACCGAGACAGAGCAGCAGGCAGCACCTGAGGATTCGGGTCTGAGCCAGCTGACTGGCGCAATGTCCGGATTATGCACCGGCCGAGGATCTCGGCCGTCCGTTCGGGAACAGTGATCAGGCCCCGTTTCGACTCTCACGCCTCCAGCGCGGGCGCTCCGAGTTGATCGAGCATTGACTGGGCTTCGATCTGGATCGCGCTGATTTTGCGGTCCAGGTCGGTACGGAAAGCCCTAGCGTCGCGAACTGACCGGTTCACCTCGTCGATCGCGCGGAGCGCCTTGCCGAACTCGTCGTCGAGTTCAAGACGCACCTGGATAAGCGTCTTGCTCGAGATGTCATCGCACTGCGCAAGGACGCGGCCGACCAGGGCGTTCCGGCGGCGCATCTTTTCCTTCGCAGCATGCACCTCCTGACGCTCCTCTTTGACGACCGCATAGGCTTCAAGGGCAACAGGGAGTACAGCGCCGCCGATTTTGGCAACCTTTCCGATGTTGTTCGCCCAGCGCACGGCCTGGTACGGCTTGAACTTGATGTCGACGAGCTTTCCAGCCTTGTAGACGATCTTGTGCCCCGCGCTGCCTGCCGACTTCTTGATGCCGTCGCCTGCGCCCCAGACTTTCTGGAAGGCCTTCAGATGCTCGATCGACTTCGGACCCCAGGCTGGGACGCGGGGTTGCTTCCGACCTGGCTGGCGTGCCAGGCCTGGGTCTACCGGGATGTTCTGCGTCTCGATGTCCCCTTGGACATCAAGGGCGAGCAACTGGCGGGCGTACGGCGACGCCTCGATCTCCCGTACCTCGGAGGTCAAGTCGGCAAGCTGAGAGGCCAGGACGGCGCGTACCCCGTCCAGGAACCTCTGGTTCGCCGAGCTCAGCTCGTCGTTCAGAGTCACGGAGGCGGCGTCGACCCTAGACCAGTCGCGGTTCGGCGACTCCTGGATCGACTCCACCGTGTCGGCGAGGTGCTCGGCTGCCCGGATACACGCTGTGCGGAACTCGGTTGCCTGCCGTTCGAGGGCCGAGTCCAAGAGCCCGCGGCGCGTTGTGAGCGCACTGCGCTGGCGTGCGAGGACAGTCAAGACTGCTTCCTCGTCGGGGTCGTCTGTGAGCGCGGCGAGTGCCTCGCCCGCGACGAGGGCGACCCGCTGGAGCGCCACACGGAAGCTGGCCAAGTCGCCGCGGGCCCGCGCGATCCGGTTGATCGCGTCCGTGACCTTGTCCATCCGGGACGCCGCGATGCGGCGGGCGGCCCGCGACGGGTCCACCTCTAGCGCTTCCAGGTAGGTTTTGGCGTCGCACTCGACCCATGGCACCTGGTCGGCGAAGCTGCCGAGAGCTTCACGGACCTCGGCCTCCCGCGCTCCTTCGGCCGCGCGAAGGCTGCGGCACTTGGTGAGCACCACAAGCAACTGCGGCGCCTTTCGCAGATCCTCGGTGACGTGCCGCAGGTGTTCGACCAAGCGATCATCGAACAAGTCAACAGTGACGGTGAACAACACAAGATCTGCGGAGCGCAGAGCCTCCTCCGCGCGTTCGTCGTGCTCCGGCCGGCCCGCCTGCACGCCCGGGGTGTCGACCAGGTCGACCATGCCGTCCCAGTTGAAGACCTCGACCCTGTCCGTCGTGACCGCCGAGCCCCTCGGAACCTGATACTTGCCATCCGTGAGTGCCTCGATCAAGGTCGACTTGCCGCTGCTGTACTGCCCGGTGAGGACCATCTGGGGACGATGGTGTTCATCCACTGCCAGCATCCGCTGGAGCCTCGACGCATCATCGGGTCGAAGGTTTCGGATCAGCTCGACGAGCCGCTCCGAGAGGTCGCGCGTCACCGCGGGGGCGGAGTGATACAGAAGGTCATTCACGTTGGCACGCTCCTCGGTGCGCTTGGTCGGACAATCTTCACCGGGGTGCCCAGGTGGTCGGACAGGGTTGCGGACCATGCCTCCAGTACCTGGTTTGGCGCTGGAGCAGTGGTGGTAACGATGGTGCCGTCGGGGCGACAGCGAATGAAGGCCGGTACCCCTTCGGTCAGGCCGAGGACGTATGACATCGCGGACGCGCCCGGCAGGTCAGGTGACGGTGTGCGCCCGAAGGCCAGGAATTCGGGCGAGGACGGCGGGAACAGCCGTGTATCTGCTAGAGCCTCATCAGGCACCTCGACCAAGATGCAGACCCCGGGAAGCCGGGTCACCTTCCTAACGGACGCAGCTAGGCGAGGCCGGCCGTCTACGCGCAGCAGGCAGCGGACCGTCTCGTGGTCGAGGGTGGAGACCGCGGAGTCAATCACCTGCTGCTGACTAGCCAGAAGGTCGGCCACGACCAACGCGGCGGCCTCGGCCTCTGCGCGTCGCACGTGGGAAGTGGTGAGTGTCTCCAGAACCCGCGCGATGGTCCCAGACACCTCGGCCAGCACCTGGGCCTCCAGCTCATTGAGGACCTTGCTGATCTCGGTCCGCAGCAGATCGCGGTTCGCCTCCAAGATTTCCGCTCTGCTCGTGAAAAGTGACTGGACCTTCTTGCGCACCGGAGTGACGAGGAACGAACCGAGGCTCATGACGACGGCGCCGACGACTGTGCCGGCTGGACCTGCCAAAGAACCCACGTACGCGCCAAGCGCCATGGAGGCGAGCGCTCCGCCTGCCCCAACCGCAACCCCGGCTGCTTTCTGCTTCCACAGCCCCCTGAAGTCACGCATTCCGCTGACCTTAAGGTACGGGCGGACAGCCGTCGTCCATTCGTGCTCGACGGCGACAGCCGCTTCCTCGATCGCTCGCGCGAGGTTGCTGAGCCGTGCTTCCAGCCTCTCGTCGAGTTCGGCGACCAAAGCGGCCTGTTCCGTGTCCCATTGCTCGACGACCTGCGGGCCGAAGTCAGTGACGTTCTGGGGCCACCCCTGCCGTCGGCCGACGAGGCGAACAACGTCGTCCTCCATCCTCTGCATGCAGGCATCGACCAGGCGTACCGTCCGTCGTTCCTGGTCTTCGCGCATCCTCCGGCCGACATCGACGATCTCTCGGGTCTCCCGCTCCACAGCGGCGAGAGCTTCGCTCAACGCCTGTGCCTGCGAGCGAACCTCGTCGGCCTCGCGCAGTACCCGCCGGGCGGTGCGGCGCTTGCGGCTTTCCTGTTCCAGGACGGCGAGCAGGGCGCTAAGGCGGCTCGCTTCCCAAAGGTCGGCACCGTAGTCGCCGTCCGCCCGCGCCTGGCGGGCGGCCTCGGCATGGAGCATTACCTCGGCTACGGGGCGTACGGCGGCAGCGGATAGATGGGAACGGATCATCTTGAAGTGACCCTCGTGCTCGGCGAAGACTGAATCCGGGTCCTCCAGGAACTCCTCGTGGTCCAGATCGTCCACGAGTGGTTTGCGGCAGTTCAATGCCACAACGACAGGCTTACCGCGCGATGCCACGGCACGTAGCTCCTGTGCAGTCTCCTCCTGAAAGGAATCGTTGCTCGCAACCCACAGCACGAGGTCGGCACCGGGGACCTCAGCCATCGCTTGGGCGACGTCATCCATACCGTCCCTGGCACCCACTCCAGGAGTGTCGACGATCTCAACGTCGTGCAGGTCCACCGCCGGGGCCGCGAAGACGTCGCGCGAGTACCGCTGCCGGCCGTCCCCAATCCGCTCCACAGACCCGCCGGTGAGCGCCGCAAGGAGGGTACTCTTGCCAGCCATCGTCCGCCCCATCAGGACGATCCTCATCGGCGCGCCGACTGGCGGTGCGTCGGTGACCTCCACTGACATAAGGAAGTCGACAAACTGCCTAGTCGTCTTCTCTGCCGAGGCCCCGTCCCGAGACAGCCGGTGAACCTCTGCCAGGGTCGCTCGGCAGGCAGCGACTGCCTCCGCATGCGCGGGAGAGGGGTTATCGCAAGGCGGTTCGGGACCGCGCAACTGGTCCCGAGCGGCAGGACTCCAGTCGTGCCTGTTCTTGCTCGCCAATCCCCCTCCTTGAAGCGCACCTGTCCCCTCGCAGGGTGTCGTGCCAGCGTCATGTTAGGCCGTATGCAGTGCGGTACTTGCTCGGCCGGGCCTGCCCGGCCGGGGAGGTTTACGTTTCGCAGGGGGTGCCAAGGCCGGGCCGCTGCGCGGTCGCTTCGCGCGCCTTGACACCGCCCATTTAAACCGGGAGTGATCGGCAGCTCCCCGGGCGGGCCCGGGGAGAAGGCCGCGGGGACCGGGAATGAAAGGCCGGGGCCTCGCACGCAAGTTGCGCGCCGCAAAAGACAGGAGCGGGGCGAAGAGTTCCTTGACGGCTGACTGGTCCCCAATGGTGCTCGACATTGTGTCCTGTCCCTGGCTGCAGCGTCGGGAATACTCCAGGGGAACCGGCCGACCGGCAGCTCAGCCGGTCACGAGCCTCCTCGCGGGAACCGGCGCCCATCACATCAAGCTCATCGGGGCGGACATGGACGAAGCCGCGCTGAAGGAGGCCTGGCACGCCACCGAGAGGGCGCTGCGCTTCGCCATCGACTTCCTGAAGGGCGAGTGCGCGATCCCCCGGTCCGAGGTCCTCTCGTCACCGAACGTCACCATCGTGCCCGCCCTGCTGCTGCACCACCGGGACGGCAAGCTGCGTCCGGGGGAGGCTCAGCTACTGCGTCGCTGGGTGTACACGGCGATGGCGTTTAGTCACTACTCGCTGCAGGTCGAGGGCAAACTGGACGCGGAGGCAAGGCTGATCAAATCGCGTGAGGGAGAGGGCCTGTTCGCCGAACTCATTCGCCGGGCCTCCGGCACCCGGTCCCGGGACAGCGCCCTCCACCCGAGGGATCTGGAGCAGAAGTACTCCACGCATCCCTTCTTCAAACTGCTCTACATCGCCGCGTTGCGGGGCACGGCGCGGGACTGGGCGACCAACATCGCCATCAGCGACCAGCCGATGAACAGCGGTGCCAAGATCGAATTCCATCACGTGTTCCCGCGCGCCCGAGTCCAGGGGACATACGCGAAGGAGGAGTGGAACAGCCTCGCCAACCTTGCCTTCGTCACCGGTCAGACGAACAAGATGATCTCCTCCGGGCTGCCCGTCGACTACATGGCGGGGATCGCGCCGGAGCGCCTGGCCGAACAGTGGATCCCCGGCGATCCGGAGCTGCGGTCCCTGGACCGCTTCCCCGACTTCCTGGCCGCACGCCGGAGTCTGCTGGCCAACGTCCTCAACGAGTTGCTCGGTCTTCCCCGCTACGATGCACAGGTCATCCCCCGGGACACCGACGAGCTGCCTGCCGACGAGCAGCTGATCGTGGAGGGCCCGACCGCACCCACGCTCGTCGGGGCGGAAATCCAAGAACTTCGCACGAAGCGCGGTGTCGAGATCCACGCGGTCTACGAAGGCCAGCGCGTCGACGCCTACTACGATCCCCTGTCGCGCGTCGTGAGGATCCCCTCCGGTCCGGGACGAGGCGAGTACGAGACTCCCAGCGGGGCGGCGGTCGCCGTGGTCCACGCCCTGAACCCGCACGTCAATCCGAATCGGAACGGATGGAACTTCTGGACCGTCACTGCAACGGGACGGTTGTTGCAGAGCATTCGGTAGTGAACGGCCCCTCCATTCGCCTACCTACGTCAGGCCTCCGCGCTTGTGAGGTTTGACGTAGGTGTGCCCCTTCGGCAGCTGATGAGTCCCGGTAAGGCCGGCGCTGCGGTGAGCTTCGGCGTACGCGGCCTGGGCCGTGACGCTGGCCTGCTTGCCCAGGTGCTCGATCTTCATCAGGTGCCCCGCGACGCCGTGCTGTGAAGAGGCGCTCGGCAGGTGTACGACCCGCTGCTTCTTCGGCTTGGGCAGTACGAAGGGCGTGTAGCAGACGAGGCGGACCGTTCTCTCGCCCGGACGGGCCGGAAAGCGAAGAACGCCGTCGGCCGCACAGCTTCCTGTTTCCCAGGTGAGGCGGCTTCGGTTGATGAGCCCTTTCACCGAAGCGCGGATCGCGTCGCTCGAGTACTGGTGGGACATGCCACGGCTTCGAACGCCGCGGATCAGGTTCTCCACCGGCAGAAGCGCGCTGCCCGCCTCGTCGAGATAGCCGAGTTTGCGGATTGTCTCCTGCACCAGCACATCGAGCGAGACACCGATGCCCGCTGGGCTCTCGGCCAGGCTCATCGGGAGTTCACGGGCGATGATCCGGGGGTCGTACGCGTAAGAGAACCGCTTCTCCCCGATGAAGACGGGACGTTCCAGTGGGGTGAGAGACAGACGCAGCCGGCTGCGGTCCAGTTTGGCCGTGATCCGCGTGCCGGGCATGAGTTCCGCGCGCGGCCACCGGATCCCTCGGAGGTGCTCTTTGGTGACCTTCTTGCGGAGCGAATCCAGTAACACTGTCGGGAAGCCGCGGCCGCGGTCAAGGTGCACGACTTTGGCCGTCCGGATCCGACGTGCGGCCTGCGAGGGGAGCGGACACTGCCCGTGCTCCACGTGATGTCGGCGGATCACAAACGTCCACTGCAGTTCGGAGGCCGTCTCGACTACGTCATGGGGTTGACCCGGGTCCGCTTGCCGGATCAGTACCGTCTGGTCGAGCCTGGAGGTCGCTGCACCTTCTGCACCGTCAGGAGCCGAGGCAGTGCCGACGACCGGGGCATGAGGCTCATGCGTACTGGCCACGTTGGTGAGTCTATGAAGGTGGCAGTCCGCGCAGTGGGCGAGTTTCCTGCCCGCACTCGTGGTCTTGATGGCGACCACCGTGTCCTTGGTTGCCCTGCCGCATTGATGGCACGAGAACGAAATCGGTGCGGAAAGCTTCTGCAAGGTCCAGCGGACATGAGTACGTGTGCTCTGCAAGATCTCTGCACCCTGGAAGTGCGTTTCCTGAGCACTCACGATCGGCCCCCTTGCCGCGCGAACTCCACCGTGCCCCGCCCTGCCCCTCCGGTCGCGACGGTGCGCCACGTCAGCGCCGGCGGCGGAGGCGCCACGGGTGGCGATCGCCTTGTTCCGTGTCCGTGTCCTGTGCGGGACACGAAGCTCTGACGAAGAGTCTGCCTGACCCATGCCGGCAGAACCAGACAGTGAGGAACTCGCCCTCGGAGGCCTGGAGTTCGACAACGCGCTGGCCAAGCTGATACAGCAGAAGATCGGCCTGACCGCGGACCAGCTCACCAAGGCCGAACGACGCGGGTGGCGCCGGCCGGTCGAGCTGACGAAGATCGCCCTGTCCTTCGTGCCGATGGATGGCGCGCTCTTCTTCGATCTCCCGATCGGCCTCGCCCCCTCGGTCTCGAGGCGCGAGGTCAGGATCACCGCGGCCGAATACACCGAGGCGGTCACCCCGCTCATCACCCGCCCCTTGGAGCCGGTCCAGCAGGCCCTGGCAGACCTGGCCATCTCCTCGGACGACATTGACTCCGTCCTGATGATCGGCGGCACCTCGCAGATCCCCCAGGTGCGTCAAGCCCTGGGCGAGCTCCTCGGCCACGATCGCATCGTCGACAGCGGCCTGTGTCGGCCCATGACCGCCGTCGCCCGAGGCGCAGCCATCTATGCGGCCTCCCTCGACGGCGAACTCGGCGACGACAAAGACTTCTCCTTGGTCACCAGCTACGACCTGGGCACGGCTGTGAGCGCGGGCGAACGGGAGGGCTTCCGCGCCATCATCCGACGCAATGCCACGCTTCCGGCGGAGGGCTCGGCCAACTTCTACCCGGACACGCCGGGTGCTTCCTTCGTTCGGGTGCCGGTGATCGAGGGCGAGGTCGGCTACTCCGCAGACAGCGACCGTGCCTTCCCCCTGCCCAACATCGACGTGGATCTTCCGACCCGTGAACAGGACATCCGCCGGAACAGGATCGAGATCACGTTCCGCTACGATGAGAGCGGCATTCTGCGCTTCACCGCCACCCACGCCGCCACCGGCAAGCAGCTCGTCGAGCGCGAGATCGATTCCTTCGGCCCCGACGGCCCCCACTGCAGCACGGCCTCGCCGATGAACTGACCTGCCTCTTGGCCCATACCGTCCGCCCGTTCGCAAACGGCTCCTCCAACGTCCGTCACCTCTCAGCAGCTGAATCAGCCAGCGTCCGCCCCGCACCGATCGACACGTCTGTGCGTGTGGTGGAGGCCGATCCGGCCGTAACGGTCAACGGCGAGCCGCAGGGCGTGGTGACGGGGGGACTCTGACCAGCCTCTGGACTCTGGTGGGTAATCTCCGGGTGCGCCAGTAGCTCGCTCCACCCGTACCGCTTCAGAATGGCTTCACAGCCTATGAGCTGCGGCTTTGCCGGACGATCAGCTGGCTCGGTGGTACTCATTAATCAGTCCGACGACGGCTTGCCGGTGTTCGATCCGGGCGTAGGTGCATCCCATCAATAAAATGCATGTGCATACACTCGGGAAGTGATCTTGCGACCCGCGGGAACCTCAACATCAATTGGCTCTGTTGCGCCTGGTCAAAGGGAACTCGTGAACGTCCCACCCAGACAGAATGACCATACGGTAACGAGGGCCTGGACCTTGCGGTCGCGGCCCTCGTTTGTTGTGTGTGTCGCCGGGGAGCTGGTCACTGACAAAAGTCACCCTCGCAGTGGCGGCGAGATCCAGCGCGACCGGGGCCGTGTGGTCATGATCCGGTGGAGTGCCGGTGAGACAGTGGTGGACGATCGCGGCTGCCTGGGCGGCAACGGACTGTGCGGCTGCGTCGCCGTGGGTGCTTTCGGCTTGCCTGTGCATCGGGATGTGCTGGGTTGTGGCGACGGGCGAGGTGCGCCAGCGCTCGCCGTCCGCTCCGAGCAGCTCGTCCAGCATCTGCCCGTACCATCGGGTGCGCCGCTCGGGCGGCACCACCTGCTGCCAGCCGCACTCCTCACAGGACACGAACGCCTTGTTGACCACGTCGTCCGCCAGCAGCCTGACGTAGATGTGGCCCGGCTGCAGCCCGTAGACGCGGGTCGTGCGGTCCTTGGCGGTGCGCACCGACAGCACGCCCTCGTCCGCGAGCACCGCAGGTACTCGGTCGCCTGCGACGTGTCCAGGCCGAGGCAGCGCCGCGTCCATTCCTGGTACCCGTTGTTCTTACCGCTGATCGTGTCGAACTTCGTCTTCTCCTTGGGCCCGTCGAGCAGGAACCTCGGCGGCGCCACGCGCCCCTCGGGGAAGGCGGGCATGCCTTCCGGCCGCCGGCCGGAGGTCAGGTACTGGTTGACGCCCGCTTCCCTGATTCAGGTGTCCAGCCACCGGTGCCGGACACCGCCGCGCAGCCGCAGTCGCTCCAGCAGCCCGCGCACGAACGCCATGTACCGCTCCACGCAGGACGCGGCGCACCGGTGAACAGCTGGGTGACGGTGGCGGAGGCCAGCGCGGCGAGCGCAGTGCCGAGGAAACTGATGCCGTTGTCCGTGTTGCAGGCCGGGCAGGTGTCGTCCTTGGCGGCCTGGTCGGCGGTCTTCTTGTCGAGAATGGCCCGCGCGAACCAGGCGCCCTGCAGCTCCTCCCCGTCCTCGGCGACGGGCAGGCGGTAGGTGCCCTGCGCCCCGTACAGCACCACCATGGTCTGCGGATCGACCCCGCCCGCCTGCTTCGGCCCGGTGCCGGTCAGCGCCGCCAGAGCGTCCCGCGCCTCGGCCGGCCTCGCCGACACGAGGACCTTTCGGGCAAGTCAGGTACCGAGACCGCCGGTACGCACCCCCGTGACAGCCCGGCGCCGGCACTGTGACGATCAGTATCAAAATAGCGCCCACCTCGGACAACGACACCCACCTGGTGGAATCCCGGACCACCGCGAAGGCGGCCGGCGACGTGAAGCGTCAGAATTCCCCAGATGATGGCCCCAAGTAGGCTGACCGGTCCGTGGTGTGCGTGGTCCGGAGGGCAGGCCCAGCCCGTGAGGTCCCCGGAGCCGGGTCCGCCCTACAGTTGCCGCCGCCGCTCCGCTCCTTCGGGCCAGACCACCCGCACGGGGACACCAGCGCGACGGGCCTCCAGGACCATGTCCGCGGTGCCGCCGCTCCGGCCTTCGGGCTGAGTGCCGTCCCAGACCGCGACCAGCATGTCGGCCCGCGCGAGCAACTCCGCGTTGGCCGCCTGGTAGGCGGGTGGGCCGGCATCGGCGAAAGGCATGGTGACGATCTCCGACGCAGCGGCCAGCAAGCGATCGAAGGTCGCAGTCTGCTCGGGCCGCACCTTGGCCGTGCGGTAGTCCCGCGACGGCAGCACGACGACCAAGGCGCCGCCAGCGCCGAGCACGGCTTCGGCGAACAGCGTGTCGGCGCCCGCGGCCAGGCACGACACGCCCACCAAGCCGCCGTCGCGTGCCACCTCGGCCAGCAGTTCGTCCAGCGCGGTGCGGACCGGCTCGACAGTTGTCTCCTTGAGATCCATGTGCCCGGTGACGGCGACCGTTGGCATGGCCACCTCCTCGCTGGTCATCCGATGTGTCGGTGATGCTACCCACCGCATCGGGGTCGGCCATTTCATCCGCAGGTCGTACGGCACCGGCACGCCTCCCGCGGAACGGGAGCACGGTCACTGTCGCCATACCAAAGCCGCGGAGCCCAGCACGTAGGACGCGGCGAAGATGGCGGGCACCCACTGCTCGACGTGCGTCAGGGGCAGGTATCTGCGCCAGTCGCGGCCCTCGCCGAGCAGGACCCACTCGGCACGGGAGTACGCGAAGGCGGGCAGGCGCTCCTCGAGCAGGCCGATCACCTGCCACTTGGCCGCGTTGAGCTGGCGGTAGGACCGGACCATGGCCCACCAGGCCACACACTGGGACAACAGAATCGCCAGGCCGGCGGCGAGCACCCAGCGCGACACGGCTGACAGCCCGTGGCCGGCAAGGGCCGCGACAGCCGCGACCACCGCGGTGTTGACGGAGAGGAAGAAGGTGTTGGCCAGGTTGCGGCGGGAACTGACCCTGTCGGCCATCTCCACACAGAGCCTGTACTGCTCGAGTATCGCTCCCTGGTACTTCTCGGAGGCCGTCGCGTAGTCGGACGGAGAGACGGCAGGGTTCCAGAGTAAGTGCTGACGGTCAGTCACTTGTTCATTGTCCACACCCCAAGCGGCTCGCGCAGGCGCTGCCCCCGATCCGCGAGGCCGACTTCCGTCACGGTGAGCCATCGTGCCGTCTCGTCCGCCGAGGTGACGCGTCCGTCAGAAGTGCAGTATCGACCAGACCAGGAAACCCAGCAGCGCGAGCGGAGTTCCGAACATGGCGGCGAAGAGCGGCACCTGGCGGCGGGTGGGGCGTGAGTGGGTGGGAAGCCGCAGTTGGATCCCCGGCCAGGCGACCGCCAGGCGCTCGTACACCGGCCGCAACCCGTAGACGAAACGCGACTCGATGACGCGTTGGAAGTTGCCGGGTGACCGAGGGGTGTCGAAGCGCACGAAATGAGGTGTCCAGTCGTCGTCGAAGTAGATGGCGCCGCGGATTTGCGCCTTGTACTTCACCAGTCGCGCTCCGTCCGGGTAGCCCGGGAGCGAGGCGGGGAACAGGGCCGCGACATCCCGCCGGAAGGACTCGTAGTCCTCCTGCCGCATGGGGACCAGCAGCACCAGCCGTGACGGGGGGACCAGGGCGACGGCCTGGGCCAGCTCCCAGCGCAGTGCCGCTCCCCGCCCCGCGCCCATGAGGACCAGCCCGGAGCCACCGGCCTTCGCCATGAGCCGCAGGACCGTGTCCTGCCAGCCGTGCTGGTCCAGGTACAAACGCCTCGCTCCCACCTCGGGCAGCCGCTCTCCGGGCCGGCCGACGGCGACCATCGGCCCGAACGGCCGAACGGCGACTTTCAGCTGCTCTTCCTCCGTACGCAGGGCTTGATTGGAGATATGCGCGTCACCGAAGCTGCTTCGCAGATCGGCGCCGGGCCGGAAGTCGCCCAGAGCCGGGTCGTCGGTGAAGGTCCGTAAGTACAGGACGAAGGGCCGGCCGTCCAGCACCTGCTGGGCCGTGGTGATGGGACTGAGGTGCCGCTTTCCTTGGCGTACCGAGTACCTGGCCGCCATGAGAATCCCCACGCCGATCAAGCCCAGCGCGGCGCCCACCAGCGGTGACCAGACCGGCTTGCTCCCACCCGGCCGCATGGCGGCGAAGCAGACGAACTCAAAGGCCGCACCGACCGGCAGCAGTACCCAGCCGAACGACAGCAGCATCACGCCCAGTACACGCGACTGACCGCGCGGAGCGCTCGCTCTCACCTCGCCCACCGTTGTCTGCCTCCCCGTTCCGGATACAGCGCGACAGCACAACTTTCCCATAGTTACGTCGAGTTGTAGGCACTGCCGAGCTTCAGGCGCCGGGCCACCTGCTCGACACGGTGCCGACCACGGCCCACACGGTCTTGCCGGGTCCGCAGCGGCGGTCGGTGGCGCCCCAGTCATCGGCCAGGGCGGTGACCAGGAGGATGCCACGGCCGGCCCCTGACTCGGCGTCGGGGGGCCGTGGGGGCGGTGACAGCGGGCTGTCGTTCGGTACGAGTGTCGGAGACCTCCAGGAACAGCCGCCCGCCGTCCGGCTCGGACGTCAGCCGGACGGGGAAGTCCCGTCCGGGGACGCGCCCGTGCCGTACCGCTTTGGCACACAGCTCGGCAGAGATCAAGGTGAGCGTCTCGTTGACCTCGCTGTCGTAAGGGTGGCGCCAGGCGTCCAGGCGGTGTGCGACGAACAGCCGTGCCAGGCGGGCGCCCCGCGGAGTCGACGTGAACGACATCGCGAACTCGTTCGTCCCCGTGGGGCCGGGGGGAAGAGCGGCGTGTGCATGCGGCCAGCGTTGCGGTCGCGTCGGGCGTGTCACCAGGAGCGACGCCTGTACGGCCGTGGGCTGTACACGGGCGTCGGGCCGCGGCGGGGGAGTGGCGTGCGGGCGGTGCCGCACGACGGCGTCAGCTCCGGCGGCACCTCTCCCGAAGCTCCGCGAGGACCGCCTTCTCACGGGAGTTGACGTCACCGTCCACGGCGGCGACGCGCTCCGCCGCCTCGAGGACGTCGTCCAGATCTCCCGGCTCGGCGTCCACGCGCTTCCACACCTCGGCGGGGTCGATGTCGACGACGTGCGCGAGCTTCTCGTCGACCACCTCGTGCCGCTCCCGGACCAGCCTCACCAGATGCCGCATCAGCAGCGCCTCGTCGTCGGCGACTTTGGCGTTTGCGTTCGCCCTGATGACGAGCCATGCAACCCACAGCATCAACTGCGGGTGCCGGCTGCGCTCACTCATTCCCTCGGCGAGTTCGATCACCCGCGCCTCGTTCCGGAACACGGCCCGCGCGTGCCGGCCGGCGAGGAGCGTGGTGTAGCGGTTCAGCAGGACGGCGAGGGGGACGCCGACCAGGGGGATGCCGATCTTGATGACGTTGCGCTGCAGGAGGTGCTTCCCGACGACGGGGAGCGCCTTCGCGGCGGTGAGGACCTCGCCGGAGAAGAAGCGCTTGATCACCGGCCGTACGAGGGCCGGGACCGCCTTGGCCACGCCTTCACGGGCCGCTTCCCCGCTCTTGATCGTGAAGGCCACGCGGATGAGCTTCCACAGGTCCTCGGGGTCGTGCACGTCGAGCGGGACCCGGTAGAGCACGGAGACGTCGTAGGCGAGGCGGAGCTGGAGCTGGGTGATGAACGCGACGTCGACCATCATGGTCGCCACGGCGGCGGGGACGGTGGCCGGTGAGGCACCCCCGAGGCTCCCGATGGTGGCGGCGATGGTCGCCGTGTAGGCCCCGGCGGAGAGCCCTCCTTCGAGCGCGGCGTACCGTGCCGCCATCTTGATCCGCTGATCCACGATGGCGTCCGCGGGCACACCTGCGTACCGGTCCTGGAAGTACTGCCAGTCCACCTTCTCGGTGTACGAGTTCATGGCGTGAGCGGCGAGCTTGGTGAACCAGTTGCCCGACTTGATGTCATCCGCGCTCAGGCCCTTGACGAAGTCCTTGATCTCGGCCTGCTCCTGCTCGACGACCTTCCGGTCGGAGGCGTCGCCGACTTCGTCCTTGTCGGTGGCGGCGGTGTCAATCGGCGCGTCTGTCATGGCGCATTCCCCCACGCTGCTCCGCGGCCGGCTGAGCTGCGGGGTGCGGGCACCCCTGCTGCCGTCTCCGCGCGTTGATTCGGCGAGCGGTACAACGGCCGCTCTGTCCTCCCCTTGAGGCGCAACCTTAGCGCGTCGTCAGGCGACCGGGGCCGTGGCGAATCACGCGGGTGCGGTCTTCACGATGCCCGGCCGGCTCCGCCGCCGAACCCGCACGCACCCCGCGGCCGGGCGCATCAGGCCCGCGAGCCCCCGCACGGGCGGAAAATGCGAGGCCGGCGAACGGTTGTGCGAGGCATGATGGCGGACCGCACCACCACCGGGGGGACCTGTGAGCGAGAGATACGTCCTGCTGTCCGGCATCGTCGGCTCGACCGCCTACGGCCTGGCCCGCGAGGGCTCCGACATCGACCGGCTCGGCCTGTTCGCCGCCCCCACCGAGGAACTGCACGGCCTGCGGCAGCCCCAGGACTCCTACGTCTCCACCGCACCGGACCGCACCCTGCACGAGGCGGCCAAGTGGTGCCGGCTGGCCCTGGGCGGCAACCCGACCGTCATGGAGCTGGTGTGGCTGCCGGACGAGCTGTACGAGGTGCGCACCCCGCTCGGCGACGAACTCATCGCCCTGCGCACCTCCCTGCTCAGCGCCCGACGGGTCCGCGACGCCTACCTCGGCTACGCCACCCAGCAGTTCCGCAAGCTCGTCAACCGGGCCGAGGGCACCGCCCCGCCCGCGCGGGTCGCCAAGCACGCCCGGCACCTGCGGCGGCTGTGCGTGCAGGGCTTCGAGCTGTACGCGACCGGAGCGCTGACCGTCCGCGTCGACGACCCCGACGCCTACCACGCCTTCGGCGAGCGGGTCGCCGCCGACCCCTCGGCCGCGGAGCCCCTGCTGCGCCACTACGAGGACGCCTTCGCGGCCACGCCCAGCGCCCTGCCCGAGCGGCCCGACGAGGCGGCGGCCGACGCTTGGCTGCGCCGGGTACGCGCCCACTTCTACAAGCCCGCGGAGTTCACACACAACTGACGGTAAATCGGATGCCTGGCCCACACCCGTCTCCCTAGACTCGGCACACATCGCGCGCCGCACGCCCTGTGCGGCGCGCCGCCACGGCCGATGACGAGCGAGAGGAGCAGGCCATGCGTGACCGCACCGCTGCCGCCGCTTCCCGCGCCCGTTACGAGGTGATCCTCGTGTCTCGTGCCGTCCGGTGCCCGCTGCGCGGCCGGCACCGGAAGCCCGCGACCCGTATCTGACGTTCCGTCACATCCGTGTGTCGTGGGGGAATCGCGCTGCTCTTGCACCGCATCCCACCGAAAGGCAACAGGGCCGTGCGCACCGCACTCGACCGTCACCTCACCCACCCGCTCACCGCCGTCCGCAACCTGGGCATCCTCGCCCACGTCGACGCCGGCAAGACCACCGTCACCGAGCGGATCCTGTACGCCACCGGCACCACGCACAAACGCGGCGAGGTGCACGACGGCACCACCGTCACCGACTTCGACCCGCAGGAACGCGACCGCGGCATCACCATCTTCGCCGCGGCCGTCAGCTGCGCCTGGGACGGCCACCGCGTCAATCTGATCGATACCCCTGGCCACGTCGACTTCGCCGACGAGGTCGAGCGCTCGCTGCGGGTGCTGGACGGGGCGGTCGCCGTGTTCGACGCGGTGGCGGGTGTCGAGCCGCAGAGCGAGTCCGTATGGCGGCAGGCCGACCGGCACGGCGTGCCCAGGATCGCGTTCGTCAACAAGATGGACCGCGCGGGCGCCGACCTGGACGCGGCCGTCGCATCGATCCGCGCGCGGCTGCACCCCACACCGCTGGTGGTGCAGCTGCCGCTCGGTGCGGAGGACGCCTTCACCGGAGTCGTCGACCTCGTCCGAATGCGGGCCCTGACCTGGCCCGACGGCGGCGAATCGGCCACCGAGGGCCCGGTTCCGGACGCGGTCCTCGACGAGGCCCGGCGCCGGCGCCGGACGCTGGAGGAGGCCGTGGCGGAGCGGCACCCGGCGGCGCTGGAGGAGTTCTGCGACCGGGAGACCCTCTCGGCGCGGACGCTCTCCACCGCCCTGCGGGACCTGACCGTCGGCGGTGACGGCGTGGTCGTGCTGTGCGGCTCCGCCTACCGCAACCGGGGCATCGAGCCGCTGCTGGACGCCGTGGTCGCCTACCTGCCCTCGCCGGCCGACCGGCCGCCGGTCCGGGGCACGCAGGACGGCCAGGAGCGCCCCGCCGACCCCGCCGCCCCGTTCACCGCCCTGGCGTTCAAGGTCACCGCCACGGCGACCGGACGCCTCACCTACCTGCGCGTGTACGCCGGGACGCTGGAGAAGGGAGACACCGTGTGGGACGCCACCGCACGCCGCACCGAGCGCGTCGGCCGCATCCTGCGCGTCCAGGCCGACCGGCACGCGGCGGTCGAGCGGGCGGGCGCCGGCGACATCGTCGCCGTCGTCGGACTGAAGACCGCCCGCGCGGGCACGACCCTGTGCGCGCCGGGCGCGCCCATCGTGCTCGAACCGCCGGGCGCGGCCGAACCCGTCGTCTCGGTGGCCGTCGAGGCCCGCCGCGGCACCGACACCGAACGGCTGTCGGCCGCGCTGGCCCGGCTGGTCGAGGAGGACCCGTCCCTGGTGGTCCGCACCGACCCCGAGACGGGCCAGACCGTACTGTCCGGCATGGGCGAACTCCACCTCGAGGTCGCGGCGGAGAAGCTGCGCCGCGCGCACGGGCTGGAGATCACCGCGGGCCGCCCGCGGGTCAGCCACCGCGAGACGGTCGCCCGCGGTGTGACCGGCGTCGTCTTCCGGCACGTCAAACAGGACGGCGGCGCGGGCCAGTTCGCTCACGTCGTCCTCGACGTCGAGCCACTGCCGGGCGGACCGGGCACCACCGGCTTCGCGTTCGCGTCCACCGTGGTGGGCGGCCGGGTGCCGCAGGAGTACGTCCGCGCGGTCGAGGCCGGCTGCCGGGACGCGCTGGCCGAGGGCGGCCCGCTCGCCGGGCACCCGGTGACGGGCCTGAAGGTCACGCTCACCGACGGGTCCACGCATGTGAAGGACTCCTCGGAGATGGCCTTCCGCACCGCCGGCCGGCTCGGCCTGCGCGAGGCGCTGCGCGGCTGCGCCATGCTCCTGCTGGAGCCGGTCGCCGAGGTCACGGTGACCGTGCCCGAGGACGCGGTCGGCGCGGTCCTCGGCGACCTGGCCTCGCGCCGGGCCCGGGTCACCGGGTCGGACACCCGCGGCGGCGCGGCGGTGGTGACGGCGACGGTGCCGCTGGCCGAACTGTTCGGCTACGCCACCCGCCTGCGCAGCCGCACCCAGGGCCGCGGCACCTTCACGGCCCGGCCGACGGGGTACGCGCCGGCGTGACGCACACGGCCGGCGGCCCTCCCCTTGGCCGGGGGAGGGCCGCCGACGGCCCGCCCGTCGGGGATGCGGCACACCTCGTGGGCGTACGGCTGTCCGGAGCGGTTGCACCGGCAGCCGTACACCGGCAGCCGTACACCGGCAGCCGTACACCGGCAGCCGTACGCCGGCGGCCGTGGGCCGTGGGCCGTGGCCCGTGCGTCGGCGGCCGAGGACCGGTGCCGAGGCCCCGGCCGATGTCCGGTCTTCGAAACCAAGTTCGCACAGGTGCCGTCCGCCTGGCACCATGGGGCGCTGCGTGCGCGCGGTCGCGGACCGGGCGTTCTGATCGAGGGGAGAGCCGTGGCGGACTGGATCTACATCCTCAATCCTCAACTGGACATGCTGGACGGTGAACCGACCGACCCGGAGACGATCCGGCAACTGGCCGAGGAGGACCCCGAACTGGATCTCTGGCTCAGCCGCCGTAACCGTATGAAGCCCGGGGACCGGCTCTGGTTCTTCTTCACCCACCCGGACGCGGCGGTCTGCGCCGTGGGCGAGGTCGACGAGGAACCCTGGCAGGACCCCGACGATCCCGAGGTCTCCTACCTCGTGGCCGCGACGCTGCTCACCGAGGCGACGAAGGCGCTGTCCCGCGACCCGGTGAGCCGCGAGCAGTTGGGGCTCGGGCAGGTGCGGTCGGTGCAGAAGGTGAAGCCGGAGGCCCTGCCCGTGCTGCTGGAGCGGGCCGGCCTCTGACGCCACCGCCGGCTCTCCCCCGGAAGAACGAGAGGCGCGCTGCCTTGCCCCACGCCAAGGACCCCCAGAGGGAACTGTTCGCCCGGCAGTCCCGCGTACGCGGGCTGATGCTCGGCCTGGCGATCGGAGACACCCTGGGGGCGGCGCGGGGCAGGCTGCCCGCCGGCGGTCCGCTGCCCGCCGGCGTCAGCACCCAACTGGCCTGCTTCACCGCCGAGGGCATCATCCGCGCCCAGGTCCGCGTCCACCACAAGGGCATCTGCCACGCGCCCGGCGTGGTCCTGCACGCCTACAGCCGCTGGGCCCACCTGCAGGGCATCGCCCGCGAGACGATGCGGCGCCGCTGGAACCCGTACGACCACAAGCCCTGGCCGGACGGCTGGCTCGCGGGCGTGCCCGCGCTGGCCGAACGGCGGGGCAGCGCACCGGCGACGGTGACGGCCCTGTCCCGGATCGAGCAGGGCGAGCCTGGCATGGCCACCGCGAGCCGTGGCTGTCACGCGCTGACCCGGACGCTCCCGGTCGCGGCCACCGGCCCCGCGGGCATCGCCCAGGCCGCCGCGCTCGCCGCCCTCACACACGGCGACCCGGCCGCGCAGAGCGCCACCGCGCACGCGGTCTTCCTCGCCCGCCACTGTCTGACCCATACGCCGGTGCGGCCCGACGAGGCCGTACGGGAAGCGCTGCACACGGGTCTCACCGCCCTCCCGGCCGAGGAACGGCCGGTCACCGAGCAGGAGCACGCCCTGCTGACGGCGGCCCTGCGGCGTGCGATCGAGGAACCCGCGCACCCCGGCCACCTGGCCCGCCTCGCCCCGGACCCCACCGCGCCCGCGGCCCTGCTCGGCGCCGTCTACGCGGCCGCCTCCTTCCCCGCCCGCACCGACATCCGCGCCGCGCTCACGTTCGCCGCCGGCGCCCCGGACGGCGACTCGGTCGCGTGCGTGACCGGCGCGCTGCTGGGCGCCGTCCACGGGGTCGAGGCGCTGCCCACCGACCTGATCGCCCGTCACGAACTCGCCTGGGTCCTGGACACCCTGGCTCGCGACATGACCCTGGAACTCGACGACTCACCCAGCGGCATGGAGTACGTACCGGCCTGGGACCCGCACTGGTGGGAGCGGTATCCGGGCTGGTGAGCCGGCGAGGGGGAGGACAGCCTGGCTCGTGCCGGCCGCCGTACCCTGGCGGCGATCGCCCTGCTGCCACGCCGGGGCTGAGCGACCGGACGCATCGCGCTCAGGGTGCCGCGAGGTCCAGTTCCTCCGCGTGCACCGGGACCGTGTCCGGCACGCTGTGCGTGCTTCGCCACAGCCACACCACGTCCCGGCCGAAGGACCAGGTCAGCAGCCCCAGCGCCAGTAGTACCACCCCGGCGCCCGCCGGTTCCGGCAGCAGGGCGGAGGCTGCGAGCAGCAGGAGGATCCCCTGGAGCGCGGCCACCGTCTTGCGGGCGGTGCTCGGCGGGAGCGGGGCGGTCAGCCAGGGCCACACGCGGGCCGCGGCGACGAACACATAGCGCATCGCGCCGATCAGCAGCACCCACGGGCCGAAGTCCAGCGCCACGTACACGCTGAGCACCAGGATCAGGAACGCGTCGACCTCCATGTCGAAGCGGGCACCGAGCGCCGTCGTGGTGCCGGTGCGGCGGGCCACCTTGCCGTCCACGCCGTCCAGCAGCAGCGCCACCGCCGTCAGCGCGACGAACACCGTCACCGGCGGCGCGCTCTCGAAGGAGTCCGCGACCAGCGCGGTCACCCCGCCGACCAGGGTGGCGCGGCCGAGCGTGACACGGTTCGCGGGGCCGAAGGAGTCCAGACCGGAACGGTGCAGGGCCCGCGACAGCACCGCCCAGCTGGTGACGGCGAAGACGAGTCCGGTCAGCCACCCCACCGGACCCAGACCTATCGCCGCGCCGAGCAGGCCCAGCAACACCAGCTGGACACCCGCGCCCACCGCCGGCTCCTGCTGAACGGGCCTGGCTGAGTACATGTCGTTCAGGGCCACCGAACACCCTCCGGCCGAGTGACAGAGTCGATCAACGCCGCGTACTGTGCGCGGCCTGTGCACATCCCGGTACGTGCACCGCCTTCCGATCGTTCAGGAGGATGCTGATGAGCCGTTCAGCACGCGCGTTCTGGCTTCGCTCGCCCGGGCACGGCGAGATCCGCGACGTCACTCTGCCGGACCCCGCGCCGGGGGAGGCCGTGGTGCGGACCCTGTTCAGCGGGGTCAGCCGCGGCACCGAGACCCTCGTCTTCCACGGCGGGGTGCCCGTGAGCCAGTACGCGGCGATGCGCGCGCCGTTCCAGGAGGGCGACTTCCCCGGCCCGGTGAAGTACGGCTACCTCAACGTCGGCGTGGTGGAGGAGGGGCCGCCGGAACTGACCGGCCGTACCGTCTTCTGCCTGTACCCGCACCAGACGCGGTACGTCGTCCCCGCGGAAGCCCTCACCGTCGTCCCCGAGAACGTGCCGGCCCACCGGGCCGTGCTGGCCGGCACCGTGGAGACCGCCGTGAACGCGCTGTGGGACGCCGCGCCGCTGGTCGGGGACCGGATCGCGGTGGTCGGCGGGGGCATGGTCGGCTGTTCGGTGGCCGCCCTGCTCGCCCGTTTCCCGGGCGTCCGCGTCCAGCTGGTGGACACCGACCCGGGACGCGCCCGCACCGCCGAGGCGCTCGGCGTCGGCTTCGCCGCGCCCGAGGACGCGCTCGGCGGGTGCGACCTCGTCGTGCACGCCAGTGCCACCGAGCAGGGCCTCACCCGGGCACTGGAACTCCTCGCCCCCGAGGGCACGGTCGTCGAACTGAGCTGGTACGGCGACCGCACGGTCCGTCTCCCGCTCGGTGAGGCCTTCCACTCCCGGCGCCTGACGATCCGCAGCAGCCAGGTCGGCACCGTCTCCCCGGCCCGCGCCTCCCGCTCCTACGGCGACCGGCTCGCGCTCGCCCTCGACCTGCTCGCCGATCCCGCCCTCGACGCCCTCGTCACCGGCGAGTCCGCCTTCGAGGAGCTGCCCGAGGCGCTGCCCCGGCTCGCGTCGGGGGAGGTGCCGGCGCTGTGCCACCGGGTCCGGTACCCCGATCCGAGCGCCTGACCTGAGCGAAAAGGGTGAGGAGAGGCTGAACGCGGGGGAGAGATGAGCCGTACTACTCGGCATCCCCGGCGGCCATCGGCCGGGAAACCGACGCGCCGCACCTGG
This sequence comes from Streptomyces sp. NPDC049915, assembly GCF_040656475.1. Taxonomy (NCBI): domain Bacteria; kingdom Bacillati; phylum Actinomycetota; class Actinomycetes; order Kitasatosporales; family Streptomycetaceae; genus Streptomyces; species Streptomyces sp. NPDC049915. The sequence goes on along the minus strand of NZ_JBFAMH010000001.1, from coordinate 37,011 downwards.
AGGGTCGTCCGTTGTTCAGTGTCACCGTCCGCGATCACATCATGATCGCCCACAGCTTCAGCGGTGAGGTCTTCGGCCCCGCGCAGCGCCTGCACGGGGCGACGTTCCTGGTGGACGCCACCTTCCGGCGCGAGGAGCTGGACGACGACAACATCGTCGTCGACATCGGTCTGGCCACCCGCGAACTGGGCGCCGTCGTCGGCGAGTTGAACTACCGCAACCTCGACAACGAACCCGACTTCGCCGGGATCAACACCTCCACGGAGTTCCTGGCCAAGGTCATAGCGGACCGCCTCGCCGAGCGCATCCACAAGGGCGCGCTGGGCGAGGGCGCCCGGGGCATCGCCGGCCTCTCCGTCACCCTCCACGAGTCGCATGTGGCGTGGGCGAGTTACGAGCGTGCGCTGTGACCGGCACGACGACGCGGACGAAGCGGCTCGCCCACATACCCGCGCAGCCCGTACCCCCGACCGACGGCGGGATCATTCCCATGTCCCTGCGCACCGCGCACTTCGTGATGCCGGCCGGAGTCGACGACCCGGCCGCACCGAGCGGCGGCAACGCCTACGACCGGCGCGTGAGCCTGGACCTGCCCGGCTTCGGCTGGCAGCCGCACGCCCACCTGGTGGCCGGCGCCTGGCCCCGCCCGGACGCCGGCGCCCGCGCCGCACTGGACCGCACCCTGCGCGAGATCCCCGACGGTTCGGTGGTCCTGCTGGACGGACTGGTCGCCTGCGGCGTCCCCGAGGTCGTCGTCCCGGCGGCGCGGCGGCTGTCCCTCGCCGTCCTCGTGCACCTCCCTCTCGGCGACGAGACCGGCCTCGACCCGGCCGTCGCCGCCGACCTGGACGCACGGGAGCGGGCGGTGCTGCGCGCCGTACCGACCGTGATCGCCACCAGCGCGTGGGCCGGACGCCGGCTCGTCGCCCACCACGGCCTCGCCCCGGACGCCGTGCACGTCGCCGCGCCCGGCGCCGACATCGCGCCCCTCGCGCCCGGCACCGACGGCGTCTCCCGCCTGCTGTGCGTCGCCGCCGTCACCCCGCGCAAGGGCCAGCACCGGCTGGTGGAGGCCCTGGCCGCGGTCGCCGGCCTGCCCTTCCACTGCGAACTCGTCGGCGGGGTCACCCAGGACCCGGCCTACGTCTCCCGCGTCCGCTCGGCGATCCGGTCGTACGGCCTCGACGACCGCGTCACCCTCACCGGACCGCGCACCGCCGGAGCCCTCGACGCGTCCTACGCCGCCGCCGACCTGATGGTCCTGGCCTCCGCCGGCGAGACCTACGGCATGGCGGTCACCGAGGCCCTGGCGCGCGGTGTCCCGGTGCTGGCCACCGACGTCGGCGGACTGCCCGAGGCGCTCGGCCGCGCCCCCGACGGCACCCGGCCCGGTCTCCTCGTCCCCCCGGACGACCCCGCCGCCCTCGCCACGGCCCTGCGCGCCTGGTTCGGCGACCCGGAGCTGCGCCGCCGCCTCAGGACGGCCGCGCGCGCCCGCCGCGCCGCCCTGAGCGGCTGGGGGACGACGGCCCAGCGCCTGGCCGCCGTCCTGGGCAGGCTCCCGGCCCCGTCGGGGAGGCCGTCATGACGCGGCCCACGGCCGCTGCGGACGGCCGCGTTCCGCGCGAGGAGCAGACGACTCCCGGTGCGCCCGCTCCGGCGGCGCGGCAGCTCGCTCCGGCCCAGGCGGCCGGGGGCCCGTCCGTGGTGATTGCGGGCGCCGGGCCGGTGACCCGGCCGGGGGAGCGGGAGACCGTACGGCTGCGGCCGGGTGCTCCCGAGGAACCGGCCCGGTACGCGCCCGAGTGGCTGCGGCTGCGGGAGCCGGCCGACGCCGCCGCGCGCGCCGCCGACCTGCTGGACCCGCTGCGCATCCGGCTCGCCAACCGGCCCGGCCGCTCCGGCGGCCTGGTCGTGCACGACCTGGGATGCGGTACCGGCTCGATGGGCCGCTGGCTGGCGCCCCGGCTGGACGGAGCCCAGCACTGGGTGCTGCACGACCGCGACCCCTACCTGCTGCACTTCGCCGCGGCCGGCGCCCCGCGCGCCGCCGCCGACGGCAGCCGGGTCACCGTGGAGACCCGGCGCGGCGACGTCGCCCGGCTCACCCCGGACGCGCTGGCCGGTGCCGGCCTGGTCACCGCCTCCGCGCTGCTGGACGTGCTGACCCGCGACGAGATCGACGCCCTCGCCGCCGCGTGCGCGGGCGCCGGCTGTCCGGCGCTGCTCACGCTGACTGTTGCCGGGCGCGTGGAGCTGGCCCCGGAGGATCCGCTGGACGCGGAGATCACAGCCGCCTTCAACGACCACCAGCGGCGCACCGGTCTGCTCGGCCCGGACGCGGTCACCGCGGCCTGCGAGGCGTTCGCCGCGCACGGCGCCACCGTGCGGGTCCGCCCGAGTGCCTGGCATCTGGGGTCCGCCGACCCTGAGCTGACGGCGCAGTGGCTGCGCGGCTGGGTCGGCGCCGCCGTGGAACAGCGGCCGGAGCTGGCCGAACGCGCCGGGACCTATCTGGCGGCCCGGCTCGCGTCCCTGGCCGTGGGGGAGTTGCGCGCGATCGTCCACCACAGCGACCTGCTGGCCCTGGCCGCTCCGAACGGCGGCACGTCATGAGGGCCGGAACGGGGCGCCCGGCCGCCGATCGCAGCGGGGCGACGTCCGCCACGGCGGCCCGAGTCCTGATGCCGGAGGCGGACACCGCGGGGCCCGTGACCGGGCGGATCGCCTCGGCCGGTACCGGTACCGGCACCGGCACGGGTGCCGCCGCCACGACGGCGCCCCGCCCCGGCACCGCAGTCCCGGCCCCGAGAGCGGCCGGACCGGCTGAGGGAAGCGGCCCCGACGGCTCGGTCGGCTCGGGGACCCGGAACGGCCTCGACAACTCGGCCGGCCCGCGGACCCAGAACGTCCACGACAGCTCGGTCGGCTCCGGTACGGCGACCGGCCACGACTCGGCCGACGCGCCACCCGAGTCCGTCTCCGGCACAGGCGCGCCTCACCTCCGCCGGCACCTCGGCACCCTCGTCGGGGTACTCATCCTCGGGCTGCTGGTCTGGCGGCTCGGGACCGGGGCGTTTCTCGACGGGCTGCGCAGGATCGACGTGCCGACGCTGGCCGCGGCGGTCGGGATCGGCGGGGTCACCACGGCGTGCAGTGCCTGGCGCTGGTCGCTCGTGGCCCGTGGGCTCGGCATCCGGCTGCCCTTCCGCACCGCTCTCGCCGGCTACTACCGCGCGCTGTTCCTCAACGCCGCCCTGCCCGGCGGTGTCCTCGGCGACGTGCACCGAGCGGTGCGGCACGGGCGCAGCGCCGGTGACATGGGACGAGGCGTGCGCGCGGTGGTGCTGGAACGCACCGCCGGGCAGGTCGTGCTGACCGTGGCCGGGCTGCTGGTGCTGCTCGTCGCGCCCTCCCCGGTCCGCGACGACGTACGGCACGCCGTCCCGCTCGCCGCACTCGCCGCCGTCGGAGCGCTGGCCGTCGTCCTCGCCGTCCGCATGAACCGCGCACCGGGGGCGCCCGCCCGGCACACGCGTGCGCTGCGGGCGGTGCTGGCGGAGGCCCGCGAGGGGCTGCTGTCCCGGCGCAACGGGCCGGGCGTGCTGCTTTCCTCGGTCGTCGTGCTCGCCGGACACCTGGCGACGTTCGCCCTCGCGGCCCGGGCCGCCGCGCCCGGCGCCTCCGTCGTCGCGTTGCTGCCGCTCGCCGTACTCGCCCTGTTCGCGATGGGACTGCCGCTGAACGTCGGCGGGTTCGGGCCGCGGGAGGGCGTGACCGCGTGGGCGTTCGGTGCCGCCGGGCTCGGCGCGGACACCGGGCTGGCCGTCGCGGTGGTCTACGGCGTGCTGTGCTTCGCCGCGGCCCTGCCGGGCGTGCTGGCGCTGCCCGCCCGCGGCTACTCCTCGGCGGCTCCCGTGAGCAGTGCGAAGTACGCGCCGAAGGAGTCCGCGAGGCTCGCCAGCAGCTCTCCGCCCTTGTCCGCCGAGCCCAGGGAGGGACGGCCGATGACACCGGAAGCCGTATAGGCGGACATGCCCACGGTGAGCAGATGACGGCGGTCGTCGGCGACGACGTCGGCGGACTCGTAACCGGGCCGGACGAATTCGGGGTGAGCGTGCAGCAGAACGGACGTCTCGATCTCTCCCGCGTGCATGTCGGTGAGCAGCGACGTGGCCACCCCCGCCCGCACGCGGGCCGCCTCCCAGTCCTCCGCGGCCGGGAAGAGCGCCATCCGCTCGCCGCGCGCGGAGGCCTCCTGGACGACGTTGCCGAGCACGTAGTTGCCGCCGTGCCCGTTGACGACGACCAGGGCCTCGACGCCGGAGCGGCGCAGCGAGGCGGCGATGTCCCTCACCACCGCGTGCAGGGTCACCGCGGAGATGCTGACGGTGCCCGGCCAGCCGGCGTGCTCGTGCGAACAGGAGATCGTCACCGGCGGCAGGAGCTGCACCGGGTACGCGGCGGCGATCTCCCGGGCGATCGCACAGGCGACGAGGGTGTCCGTCGCCAGCGGAAGGTACGGGCCGTGCTGTTCGTGGCTGCCGACGGGAAGGACGGCGACCCGTGCTGAACCGTCCGCCGCCCGCGCCCGTACGTCTTCCGTGGTGTCCGCGGGCAGCAGACCGTGACCCGCCGGCACCGGACCGTCTCCCGCTGTCACCGAGCCCGAACCACTCATGTTTTCACGGCCTTTCGTACGGAGCTGAGGAATCAGATCATGACAGAGAACAGCACGGCGCCCCTCGGCGTCCTCGGCGAGAAGCAGGACCGGCGCACGGGTGTGGAACGCGTCGTGAGCGCCCCGCTGCCGACGGTGTACGGAATGTTCCAGGCGATCGGTTTCCTGGACCACGACCGCGGCGAGGAGCAGGTCGCGCTCGTGCACGGAGACCTCGGCACCGAGAACGTCCTGACCCGTCTGCACTCGGAGTGCCTCACCGGTGACGCGTTCGGCTCCCGGCACTGCGAGTGCGGCGACCAGCTGGCCGCGGCACTGCGCGCGGTCGTCGCCGAGGGCGCCGGCGTCGTGCTGTATCTGCGGGGTCACGAGGGCCGGGGCATCGGACTGCTGGCCAAGCTGCGGGCGATGGCGTTGCAGGCGGAGGGCCTGGACACCGTCGAGGCGAACCTGGCGCTGGGGCTGCCGGTGGACGCCCGCGACTACGGCGTGGCCGCCGCGATGCTGCGCGACCTGGGCGTGGACTCCGTGCGGCTGATGTCCAACAACCCGCTCAAGCGCGAGGCGTTGGTACGGCACGGTGTCGGCGTGGCCGAGCAGGTGCCGTTGCTGATCCCGCCGTGCGAGAACAACATCACCTATCTGCGCACCAAGCGGGAGCGGATGGACCACCATCTGCCGCACCTGGACGCGGTGGCCCACTGGTCCTGAGCCGGTCCCGCCTCAGTCGGTGACCGCCTCGTGGACGAGCCGTCTGAGCTCCGGGAACAGCCGCAGCGAGCGCCCCGGCCGCAGCTGGGTCAGGAACTGCACGGTCAGCTCCCGGCCCGGGTCCACCCAGAACGTCGTCGTCGCCACCCCGCTCCAGCCGTAGGTGCCGGGCCCGGCCGGTGCCAGGGTGCGGGCGGGGTCGACGACGACGGAGACGCCGAGGCCGAAACCGACGCCGTCGTTGCCGCGCTCGTCGTGGGCCGGGCGGCTGCCGAAGGACCTCAGGTCGGCGCCGCCCGGCAGCTGGTTGCGCGTCATCTCCGCCATCGTGTGCGGCGCGAGGAGGCGTACGCCGTCGAGTTCCCCGCGGCGGCGCAGCATCTCCATGAAGCGGTGCCAGTCGTGCGCGGTCGTCACCAGGCCGCCGCTGCCGGACAGGAACCGGGGCCGTCCGCGCACCGGCAGCCCGGTGATCGGCGTGATACCGCCGTCGTCCGCGTCGCCGTACAACTCGGCCAGCCGCTCCGCCTGTTCGTCGCTCACCTGGAAGCCGGTGTCGGTCATGCCGAGCGGGCGGAAGATCCGCTCGGTGAAGAACGTGTCGAGCGGCTGCCCGGAGACCACCTCGATCACCCGGCCGAGCACGTTGGAGGCCACGGAGTAGTTCCACTGGGTGCCCGGGTCGAACTGCAACGGCAGGCTCGCGTACAACTCGACCGTTTCCGCGAGGTCGGAGCCCGGCCGCACCGACGACTCCAGGCCCGCCGCCCGGTACAGGGCGTCCACCGGGTGGGTGTGGTAGAAGCCGAAGGTCAGACCGGCGGTGTGGGTCATCAGATGCCGGATGAGCAGGGGCCCGGCGGCCGGCCGGGTCCGCACGTCCGTCCCCTCGCCGCCCACGTACACGCGCGGCGCGGCGAACGCGGGCAGATACCGCTCGAGCGGGTCGTCGAGCGAGAGTCGGCCCTCCGCGGCGAGCAGCAGCGCGGCGACCGCGGTGACCGGCTTGGTCATGGAGTAGATCCGCCACAGCGTGTCCGGCTCGACCGGCGCCTTCGCGGCGATGTCGCGCAGGCCGTGGCAGGTGAGGTGCGCGACGCGCCCGCCGCGGGCGACGCAGACGAGGAACCCGGGCAGCCGGCCCTCCTCGACGAGGCGGACGACATGCCGGTCGAGCCGGTCCAGCGCCGTCGCGTCCATCCCGGCCTCACCCGGCTCGACCTCTTGTCGCAGCATCGCCATCGCGTGTCCTTCGTCGCCGCGGGCCCCTCCACCGGCATACCCCACCCGCGGGCCGTCAGACGTCACCGCCGCACGGAAGCGGCGGGAGGCGTTCCGGTCGCCTCCGCCTCCGCCTCCGCCTCCGCTGCCGTTGCCGTTGCGGCCCCCGCCGCCCCTGGCTCTGTGTCCCGCCCCGGCAGGCCCCGCGCCGCCACCGCGGCCCCCGCCGCCACCGCGGCCAGGGCGAGCAGCGGCGCCCGCGGTCCGGCCAGGCCCCACAGGGTGGTCGCGGTGGCCACGCCCAGGACCGGGCCGAGGTTCAGCGCCGTCTGCTGCAGGCCGCCCGCCACCCCGGCCGACCGCGCGGCCGCCTGTCGTACGACGACGTGGGTGGCCGCCACCATCACCGTGCCGAAACCGGCGCCGAGCAGCGCGAACCCGGCACCGAAGACGAGCGGGCCGGTGGCGCGGGCGAGGACCAGCAGTCCCAGCGCGAGCGCCGCCAGCGCGGCAGCGGTCGTGCGGTGGGCACCGGCCCGGCGCAGCGCGACGGTGCAGCCGGGCGCGGCCAGGATCATCAGCGCGGCCAGCGGCAGGGCGGTCAGCGCGCAGTGCAGCGGATCCAGGCCGAGGTCGCGCTGGAGGACGTAGACGCAGGTGAACAGCGCGCCCTGGAGGGCCGCCGACGCGGCCACCAGCATGCCCAGCGCGGCGCCCACGCCCGCCGCGCCGACCGCGTCGGCGGGCACCAGCGGGTCGGCGGTACGACGCTCATGGCGGACGAAGGCCAGCGCCGCCCCCGCGGCCCCCGCGACTTCCAGCGCGCGGGCCGGCGTCCACCCGGACGCCGGGAGCGCGACGAGGGCGTGCACCGAACCGGCCAGGCAGAGCGCGAGCAGCACGGCCCCGGGCAGGTCGGGGCGGGGCGCCGGGTGCTCTCGGCGGGGCGCTCCCGCCTGCCCGCAGGCCAGGGCGAGCAGCCCGAACGCCGCAGCCGGTACGACGTTGACGAGGAACACGGCCCGCCAGCCCACCGCCGTCGTCAGCGCCCCGCCGATCAGCGGTCCGGTCGCTGCCGCCAGGCCGATGGCCGCCGTGCGCACGGCGAGCGGTCGGCGCAGCCGGTCCGGTGGGTAGGCGGCGCGCAGCATGCCGAGGGTGGCGGGCTGGAGCAGGGCCCCGAAGACGCCTTGGACGATCCGCAGCGCGACGACCCAGCCCACGCCGGGGGCCGGCGCGATCCCCGCCGAGGCCGCGCCGAAGCCGAGCATGCCGACGGCGAAGACGCGCCGGTGCCCGTACAGGTCGGCGATCCGCCCGGCGGGCACCAGCAGGCCGGCCACCGCGATGAGGTACCCGGTGGTGGTCCACTGCACCTGGCCGGCCGACGCGTGCAGGTCCGCGCCGAGGGCGGGCTGGGCGACGGTGAGGACCGTGCCGTCCAGGGCCACGACGACGGCGCCCGCGACGCTGCACGCCAGGGCCGCACGCCCCTTCACCGGGTCGTCCCGGAGCCGAGGTGGGCGTCCAGAGCGCCACGCAGCAGCGGGGTGACGTCCTCGCTGCCGGTGGCGAGCTGAAGGCTGCCCCAGCGCCACAGCTGGGCGATGCCGTGCAGGTTCGCCCACAGTGCGGCCGCGACCGTGCGGGCGTCGGCGTCCGGCCGGCCCCGGCCCACCAGGTCCACGAGTACGCCGAACAGCGGCAGGCTGGTCTCCCGCAGCCCCAGATGACCGCTCTCCAGCAGGTCGTGACGGAACATCAGCTCGTACATGCCGGGCTGCTCCCGTGCGAAGTCCAGGTAGGCACGGGCGAGTTGCTCGACGCGGGAGCGCGGCGAGCCATCGGTGTCCAGCGCCGCGACCCGGGCCGCGAGGTCGCCGAAGCCGCGGCGGGCGATGGCCGACAGCAGCTCCAGGTGGGTGGGGAACCAGCGGCGCGGCGCCCCGTGCGAGACGCCGGCGCGCCGGGCGATCTCCCGCAGGGTCAGTGCCTGGACGCCCTCATGGGCCACCAGGTCCACGCCGGCGTCGACAAGTCGGGTCCGTAGATCGGCCGGTTCGGCAGCAGTCATAGACAGTGTCTACCAGGCGGACGTAGACACTGTCTACCGAGCGGGAATGGGCCGCGTCTCCCGCGAGTTGTCCCCACATGACTCATGACACGACACAGGACGCGCTGCTCGCCCTCCTCACCGAGCAGCGCGGAGGGGTGCTGGTCACCCTCAAGCGCGACGGACGTCCGCAGCTGTCGAACGTCAGCCACCACTACGACCCCGACGAGCGGGTCGTCCGGATCTCGCTCACCGACGACCGCGCCAAGACGCGCAACCTGCGCCGGGACCCGCGCGCGTCGTACCACGTCACCAGCGCCGACCGCTGGGCCTACACGGTCGTCGAGGCGACCGCCGAGCTGACGCCGGTGGCGCAGGACCCGCACGACGAGACCGTGGAGGAGCTGATCCGCCTCTACCGCGCCGTCGCGGGCGAGCACCCCGACTGGGACGACTACCGCGCCGCGATGGTCCGCGACCGCCGCCTGGTCCTCCGGCTGCCCGTGGAGCGGGCGTACGGCATCCCCAAGGGCGCCAACGACGGCTGACGGCGCCGGCTGATCAGCCCTCGGCCGGCGCCTCGGCCGGAGTCCCGGTCCGCGCCTCGATCGCGCGCAGCACGGCGACCATGTCCGCGCCCCCGTGTCCGAGCGCCACCGTCTCCTCGAACAGCGCGTGGCAGGCGTCGAGGAGCGGTGAGGCGAGCCCCCGGACGCGGGCGGCCTCGGCGATCAGCCGGTTGTTCTTCAGGACGTCCAGCGCGGCCGCCTGTACCGCGAAGTCCCCGGCCAGCAGCTTGGGCCCCTTCATCCGGGACACCGCGCTGGCCATGGGCCCGGCATCCAGGACGTCCAGGAAGAGGGCGGGATCCAGCCCGTGCCGCCCGGCGAAGTGGAACGCCTCCGTCAGTCCGGTCACCTGGGTGATCAGGAAGAGGTTCACCGACAGCTTCATCAGCAGCGCGTTCGGGGCGGCACCGCACACGAACGTCTGGTGGCACATCGGCGCCAGCAGCGGCCGTACGGCGGACACGGCCGCCTCCTCGCCGGCCAGCAGCGCCACCAGGCGGCCCTGCTCGGCCGGTACCCGCGATCCGGAGACGGGGGCCTCGGCGTAACGGCCGCCCGCCGCGCGCACGTCCGCCTCCAGGGCGCGGGAGTACTCCGCGGACGTGGTGCCCATGTGGACGACGGTCCGACCGGCCACGCGCGCGGTGAACCCCGCGGTGTGCCGGGCGAGTACGGCGTCGACGGCCCCCTCGTCGGCCAGCATCAGGAACACGGTCTCGGCCCCGGCGAACACCTCGCCCGCGTCCGCGGCCACCGTGGCGCCGGCCGCGCGCAGCGGCTCGGCGCGGGCCGGGGTGCGGTTCCACACGGTCAGCGGGGTCCCGGCGGCGGCCAGGCGCAGGGCCATCGGCTGCCCCATGACGCCGAGACCGATGAAGCCGACATGCATGCGTCCGTCCTCCCGCGCACTCACTATGACAGTCGTCATAGTAGCGCTGTTCCATGACCATCGTCATAGCCGGCCGTCCGGCCCTACGCTGGGCACAGGCTCGGCGACGGTGTCAGGAGGTCGGAGATGGCGGGGTCCGGACCGGGGCCACGGGAGCGGATGGTCTTCAGCGCGGCCCAGCTCATCCGGCGCGACGGCGTGACCGCGACCGGGATGCGCGACGTCGCCGCGCACGCCGAGGCGCCCCGCGGCTCGCTCCAGCACTACTTCCCCGGCGGCAAGGAACAGCTCGTCAACGAGGCCGTCGGCTGGGCCGGCCGGTACGCCGCCCGGCGCGTGCCCCGTTTCCTCGCGCAGCTCGACGACCCCACGCCCAGCGGGCTGTTCGCGGCGATGGCCCGCCAGTGGATCGACGAGTACGAGAGCGGTGGCTTCGCCACGGGCTGCCCGGTCGCCGCCGCCACCGTCGACTGCTCGGCCGCCGGGCAGACGACGCGCGAGGCGACGGCCGGGGCGTTCGCCACATGGACCGGCGCGGTGGCCGAGGCGCTCACCGGCATGCGGGTGCCCGCGGACCGTGCCCGCTCCCTCGCCACCGTGATGATCAGCGCTCTGGAGGGGGCGATCCTCCTCGCCCGCAGCGAACGCGACACCCGCGCGCTCCACACGGTCGTCGAGGAACTGGGCCCCCTGCTGGACGCGGCGGCGGCGCCCCGGTAAGGGGCGCCCGGCCGGAAACGTCCGGTGGTCGAGTCGAGTCAAGGGCCGGCCGGCGGGCGGGCGTCCGGCTGTCACCCGGCAGGGAAACCGTGCCGGCGCGCCCCCGCCACCACCGCCAGCACCGGCGCCATCAGCATCAGCACGGTCCAGGGGAAGGCGCCCGCCCCGAACCGGTCGAGCAGTACCCCGCCGAGCACCCCGCCGGCCGCCATCGCCGCGTTCCACAGCGTGACCAGCATCGCCTGCGCGGCGTCGGCACGCGCGCCGCCCGCCTCCGCCGCGGCGGTCTGCAGCAGCGTCGGCACACCGCCCCAGCCGAGGCCCCACAGCCCCGCCGCGACGTACACCAGCACCGGTACGTCCGCGAAGAGGCCCAGCACGGCCGCCGCCCCGGCGACCAGCAGGACGGCCGCCACACTGAGCGCGCGCAACCGGCGGTCGATGCGGGCGCCGACGTACCAGATGCTCACCAGGGACGCCCCGCCGAACACCAGCAGCACCGCGCCGGCCGAGCCGCCCATGCCGTACCGGTCGAGGAACGTGGCGACGTAGGCGTACAGCACGGTGTGCGCGAGCACGAAGACCAGCGTGACGAAGAGGACCGGCGCCACCCCGGGCACGGCCAGTGCGCGCAGCACGGGTTCACGTGCCGTCCGCTGCTGTCCGGGCCGGTCCGGCACCAGCAGCGCGATCCAGCCGAGCAGTCCGGCGGTCACCGCGGTCATCAGCGCGAACGCCCAGCGCCAGCCCAGCAGTTCACCCAGGTAGGTGCCCGCGGGTACACCGAGCGAGAGGGCCACGGGGATGCCGGTCATCACCACCGCGACCGCCCGGCCGCGCAGTTCGGCGGGGGCCAGGCCGCGGGCGTATCCGGCGAGCAGGGCCCAGGCGAGTCCGGCCGCCACGCCGGCGACGAACCGGGCCACCATGGTGAGCGGGTAGTTCGCGGAGACGGCGGTCACCGTGTTGGCGGCGGCGAAGCCGGCCATCGCGGTCAGCAGCAGCCGCTTGCGGCGCCAGGCGGAGGTGGCCGCCGCCAGCGGGATCGCGGTGAGAGCCGTCCCGACGGCGTAGACGGTCACCGCCTGTCCGGCCGCGGACTCGCCGACGCCGAGCCCGGCGCTCATCGCGGGCAGCAGTCCGGCGGGCAGGGTCTCGGTGAGGCTGGTGACGAAGACGGCGGTGGCCAGCGCGAGAAGGGCGGCCAGGGGAAGGCGGGGGCTGAGCACCCGTACGGCGGGTGACGTGGTGTCGGTCGTCATGCCCGCAGGGTCGACCCTGACACCGGTGTCAGGTTCAAGGGGCGCCGCTGCCGAGTCAGTTCGGCGCAGGGCGGGCAGCGCCTTCGTCGGCCCCGGCAGGCATCAACTGTCAGCGGAGCGGACAGTGTGTGCCGGCGCCGGCCCGGGGGAGCCGTTGCGGCGACGGAAGGTGCGGCGGTAGGTGTCGGGGGGCACGCCGACCCGGTGGCTGAAGTGCCGGCGCAGCGTTGTCGCGGTGCCCATGCCGGTGACCGCCGCGATGGCGTCGACCGTGCCGTCGGTGGTCTCCAGCAGCTCCTGGGCGAGGCGGATCCGCTGGGTCAGGAGCCATTGCAGCGGAGTGGACCCCGTCAGCGACCGGAAGTGGCGGCTGAGGTGGCGTGAGCTCATCCGCGCCTTGCGGGCCAGGTCCTCGACGGTCAGCGGACGGTCCAGGTTCTCCAGCACCCAGGGCAGGAGGCCGGCGAGCGGATGATGGCCCGGCGCCGGGAACGGGGTGGTCACGAACTGAGCCTGACCACCGTCGCGGTGCGGTGGCACGACCAGGCGCCGGGCCACCGTGTTGGCGACCGACGAACCGTGGTCCAGGCGGACGAGGTGCAGGCAGAGGTCCAGCGCGGCGGCCTTGCCGGCGGACGTGAGCACGCTGCCGTTGTCGACGTACAGCACGTCGGGATCCACCTCGACCGCGGGATGGCGGGCGGCCAGCGCGGCCGTGTGCGCCCAGTGCGTGGTCGCGCGCCTGCCGTCCAGCAGTCCGGCCGCGGCCAGCACGAACGCCCCCGTGCACAGCGAGGCGACGCGCGCTCCCGCCGCGTGCGCCGCGCGCACCGCGTCCACGAGGTCGGCGGGCGGACTCACGTCGACGTCGGCCCACCCGGGGACGATCACTGTGTCCGCGTGGGCCAGCCGGTCCAGGCCGTGGTCGGGCTCCAGCAGGAAGTGGCCGACCCGTACGGCAGCGGGGCCGCAGACGGCCACGTCGTACCAGGGTCCGCGCACCGCGTCCGGAGCGGAGCCGAACACCTCGTACGCCACGGACAGTTCGAAGTGCAGCATGCCCTCGGTCACCGCCAGTGCGACCGTCCCCGCCCTCGGATTCATGTCCGGAATTGTACGGGTGGTGTCGTTCCCGACACTCGCGGGCGTGCACCACGGACGACAGGATGAGCGCAGTTGATCGTTCAAGCGGAGGAGAGCGGCATGGCAACGGGGCAGAGGGTGGCCGTGTACGGGGCGTACGGACACACCGGGCGGTTCGTGGTCGCGGAGTTGCTGGAACGCGGATTCGTCCCCGTCCTCTCCGGCCGCGACGCCGGGAAGCTGCGGGCGGCCGCCGGCCCGGGGCTCGATGTCCGGCCGGCGTCCGTCGACGACGCCGCCGCCCTCGACCGCGCCCTGGCCGGCGTGGCCGCCGTGGTCAACTGCGCAGGGCCGTTCGCCGTGACCGCCGCTCCCCTGATCGAGGCGGCTCTGCGGGCCGGGATTCCCTACGTGGACGTGGCGGCCGAGATCGAGGCCAACGCCGACACGTTCACGCACTTCACCGACCGCGCGCGGGCGGCGGGCGCGGTGATCGTCCCGGCGATGGCCTTCTACGGCGGCCTCGGCGACCTGCTGGCCACCGCGGCGATGGGCGACTGGACGGCGGCGGACGAGGCGCACATCGCGTACGGGCTGAACAGCTGGCACCCCACGGCCGGTACGCGTGCGGCGGGCGCGGTGTCCCGGCAGCGGCGGGGCAGCGCACGCATCGTGTACACGAACGGGCGGCTGGAACACCGTCATGACGATCCGCCGGCCCTGGAGTGGGCGTTCCCCGCCCCGACCGGTCCCCGCGCGGTCATCGGCGAGTTCACGATGGCGGACGTCATCACCCTCCCCAGCCACCTGTCCATCCCCGAGGTGCGCACCTACATGACGGTCGAGGCGGCCCGCGACGTGGTGGACCCGGACGCGCCCGCCCCGGCGCCGACGGACGAGCGGGGGCGGTCGGCGCAGACCTTCCTCGTCGACGTCGTCGTACGCTCCGGCGGTCGTGAGCGGCGTGCCGTGGCGAGGGGGCGGGACATCTACGCCGTCACCGCGCCGCTCGTGGTGGAGGCGGTCGACCGCATCCTGACGGGACGGACCCGCGGGGCCGGTGTCGCCTCGGCCGGTGCGGCCTTCGACGCGCAGGACTTCCTGGGCGCACTGTCCGCGCACGTCAGCGTCGACATCACGGGCGAGTGAGCCCGAGGGCGGCCGCAGGCGGAGGTGAGCGTGCTGTGCGGGCCGCGCGTCATCTGGCCGGTCCTCAAGGCAGGCGCTAGCCTCCCAGGGGTGATCAATGGGGCGCACGTGGTGCTGTACAGCCGGGACGCGGAGGCCGACCGGGCCTTTCTCCGGGACGTGCTGGGCTGGCCGCACGTCGACGCCGGCAACGGCTGGCTGATCTTCCGGATGCCGCCCGCGGAGGTGGCCTGCCACCCCGCGGACGGTGAGCCGTCGCACGAGCTGATGCTGATGTGCGACGACCTGACCGCGACCATCGCCGAACTCACCGCCAAGGGCGTCGACTTCAGTCCCGTGGTGCAGGCGCCCTGGGGGCGTCTGACCGGGTTCCGGCTGCCGGGCGGCGGCGAGATCGGACTGTACGAGCCACGGCACCCGCGCCCGTAGCGCGGCACCGGGCCCCGGTCGCCGTGGGCACGGCTCCCGGGGCCCGGGCGGTACGTGACCTCAGGCGGTCACCGTCTCCTGCTGTGCCGCCCGGGACACCGGCCGCCGGCCGAGCAGCTCGGTCGGCACCCGGTGCGTCTCCCGCGCCGACAGCGCGGCGATCACCGGCGGCACGCACAGCGCGGCCGTGAACAGTGCCACCGCGGCCCAGTCGTCACCGCGAGGCCCGGCGATCCGCGCGGCGAACGTCACCGCGAAACCGGCGACCGCGAACCCGATCTGGGTGCCGACGGCCATGCCGGACAGGCGGACCCGGGTGGAGAACATCTCGCCGTAGAACGCGGGCCACACCCCGTTCGCGGCGCTGTAGACGACCCCGAACGCCAGGACGCCGCACACCAGCGTCAGCGGGTAGGAGCCGGTGGAGATCGCCCACAGGTACAGCGTCATCGTCATCGCGCTGCCCACCGCGCCGACCAGGTACACCGGGCGGCGGCCGATCCGGTCCGCCAGCCGCGCCCAGAGCGGGATCGCGGCGAGCGCCACCAGATTGGCGAGCGCACCCACCCACAGCATCCCGGACCGGTCCATCCCCACCGCGTCACTGGTGGCGTACGCCAGCGCCCAGACCGTGAAGATCGTGCTGACGGAGGCGATCAGCGCGCCCGCGATCACCCGCAGGACGTCCGCCCAGTGCTCGCGCACGAGGACCGCCAACGGCAGTTTCACCACGCCCTCGGTCGCGGCCTGCCGGGTGAACGCCGGCGTCTCGGCCAGCCGGCGGCGCACCAGGTAGCCGACCACCGCGACCACGATGCTCAGCCAGAACGGCACCCGCCAGCCCCACGACAGCAACTGGTCCTCGGGCAGTGCGGCGATCGGCAGGAAGACGAGCGTGGCGATGAGCTGGCCGCCCTGCGTACCGCTGAGGGTGAAGCTGGTGAAGAACCCGCGCCGGTCCGGCGGCGCGTGCTCCAGCGTCATGGAACTCGCGCTGGCCTGCTCACCGGCAGCGGAGATGCCCTGCAGCACGCGGCAGGCCACCAGCAGCACCGGGGCGAGGCCGCCGACCTGGGCGCGGGTGGGCAGACAGCCGATCAGGAACGTCGAGACGCCCATCAGGATCAGCGTGAACACCATGATCTTCTTACGGCCCAGCCGGTCGCCGATGTGCCCGAGGAAGAGGGCGCCGACCGGGCGGGCGGCGTAGGCGACCCCGAACGTGGCGAGCGAGAGCAGGGTGGCGGTCGCCGGGTCGGAGGAGTCGAAGAAGACCTCCGGGAAGATCAGCGCGGCCGCGCTGCCGTAGAGGAAGAAGTCGAAGCACTCGAGGGCACTGCCGATCCAGGCGGCGGCCGCCGCCTTCCTGGCCTGGCCGGGCGGGGCGGTGGCGTCGTGCGGTGCGGCGGGGACGGGCACGGCGTGCTCCTTCGGGGGACTCCACGTAGGCGGAACGGGGTGAGCGGAAGAACCGCGAGACAACGCGGGGAGCGCGGGGGAGCCGGATCTTCGGCTAATTAACCCACTGGATAGTTAGTTGCGATGGCAAGCGATGTTGCGCCCGTGTTTCCCCGCTGTCAAGGGGTGTTGCCGCAGCGGAACCCCGCGGACTCAGTCGCCGGCGCGCTCCGCCGTCAGATAGGCGATCACCATGTCGCCCAGCATCGTCCGGTAGCGCTCGCGCTCCGCGGGGTCGAGCAGATCGCGCTCGAACAGTGCCCCGAAGGTGTGCCGGTTGGAGACCCGGAAGAAGCAGAACGCGCTGATCATCGCGTGCAGGTCGACGGCGTCGACGTCCGCCGTGAACAGGCCCGACCCCCGGCCGGCGGCCAGGATGCGGCGGATGACGTCCAGCGCGGGCGAGCCGATCCGGCCGAGCTTCTGCGAGGCCGCGATGTGCTCGGCCTCGTGGATGTTCTCGATGCTGACCAGCCGGATGAAGTCCGGGTGCTGCTCGTGGTGGTCGAAGGTCAGCTCCGCCAGCCGGCGGATCGCCGCGACGGGGTCAAGGTGCTCGACGTCCAGCTGCTGCTCGGCCTCGCGGATCACCGCGTACGCCCGCTCCAGCACGGCCGTGAACAGCTGCTCCTTGCCGCCGAAGTAGTAGTAGATCATCCGCTTCGTGGTGCGGGTGCGGGCGGCGATCTCGTCGACGCGGGCCCCGTCGTATCCGGCCCGGGCGAACTCCTGGGTCGCCACGTCGAGGATCTCGGCCCGGGTGCGGGCGGCGTCGCGGGTGCGTCCGCCGGTGCGTGCCGGTTCGTCGACGCTGGTCATGGGCTTCCCCCGGTGCGTTGGGCCAGTGCCGCAGATTGTAGAAGGCGGCGGGTCCGCGGCGGGCCGGGGCTTTTCGTGGGCTCGCCGGGCTGATATAGCTAACGTACTGGTTCGTACATTAGCTCCGGAGGTCAGCAGTGCCCGGTGACTCCTTCCTCGTCGGACTGATCGGTTCCGGCATCGGCCCGTCGCTCAGCCCGGCCCTGCACCAGCGGGAGGCCGACCGCCAAGGGCTCCGCTACCTCTACCGGCTCCTCGACCTCGACACACTCGGGCTGCAGCCCGAGGCCGTCGGCGACCTGGTCCGCTCCGCCCGCGACCTCGGCTACGACGGGCTCAACGTCACGCACCCCTGCAAGCAGCTGGTGATACCCCATCTCGACGCCCTGGACCCGCAGGCCGAGGCGCTCGGCGCGGTCAACACCGTCGTCTTCGACGGCGGCCGGGCCGTCGGCCACAACACCGACGTCACCGGCTTCGCCGCCTCCTTCGCGCGCGGCCTGCCCGACGCCCCGCTGGAGCGGGTCGTACAGCTCGGGGCGGGCGGCGCCGGCGCGGCCGTCGCGCACGCCGCACTCACCCTCGGCGCCGAACGGATCACCCTCGTCGACGCCCAGTCCGAGCGAGCCGCCACCCTGGCCGCGTCCCTCACCGGGCACTTCGGCGCCGGCCGGGCGGCCGCCGCGGGCCCGGACGAGCTGCCCGCACTGGTCACCGGCGCCGACGGCGTCATCCACGCCACCCCCACCGGCATGGCCGCCCACCCCGGGCTGCCGCTGGCCGCCGAGTTGCTGCACCCCGGCCTGTGGGTCGCCGAGGTGGTCTACCGCCCCCTTCGGACCGAACTGCTGCGCACCGCACGGGCGCTGGGCTGCGCCACCCTGGACGGCGGCGGGATGGCCGCCTTCCAGGCCGCCGACGCGTTCCGCCTGTTCACCGGGCGGGAACCCGACAGCGCGGCGATGCTCGCCGACCTCGCCGCCCTGACCGGCGCCGCCGCGACCACCACCCCGTGAGGCCACCGATGCGTACCTGTATCGCCACCGTCTGTCTGAGCGGCTCCCTCACCGAGAAGCTCACGGCCGCCGCCCGGGCCGGCTTCGACGGCGTCGAGATCTTCGAGAACGACCTGCTCGCCGGCCCGCTCGGTCCCGAGGAGATCCGCGCCCGCTGCGCCGACCTCGGCCTGACCATCGACCTCTACCAGCCGATGCGGGACGTCGAGGCGCTGCCCGAGGAGGAGTTCGCGCGCAGCCTGCGCCGCGCCCGGCACAAGTTCGAGCTGATGCGCCGGCTCGGCACCGACACGGTCCTGGTCTGCTCCAGCGTCCACCCGCTCGCCGTCGACGACGACGCCCTCGCCGCCGCCCAGCTCGCCCGGCTCGCCGGCCTCGCCCAGGACTTCGGCGTCCGCGTCGCCTACGAGGCACTGGCCTGGGGGCGGCACGTGTCGACGTACGACCACGCCTGGCGGATCGTCGAGGCCGCGGACCACCCGGCGCTCGGCACCTGCCTGGACAGCTTCCACATCCTGTCCCGTGGCTCGGACCCCAAGGGCATCGAGGACATCCCCGGCGACAAGATCTTCTTCCTCCAGCTCGCCGACGCGCCCCGGCTCGCCATGGACGTCCTGCAGTGGAGCCGCCACTACCGCTGCTTCCCCGGCCAGGGCGGCTTCGACGTCGCCGGCCTGGTACGGCACGTGCTGCGCACCGGATACACCGGCCCGCTGTCGCTGGAGGTCTTCAACGACGTCTTCCGGCAGGCCGACCCCGGCCCCACGGCCGTCGACGGCCGCCGCTCACTGCTGGTCCTGCACGAGGAGACCGGCGCGGCGGCACCGCCCGCGCCGGTCGTGCCCACGGGCGTCGCCTTCGCCGAACTCCTCACTCCCGACCCCGCCCCCGCCGCCGCGGTGCTCGGCGCCCTCGGCTTCACCCGCACCGCACGGCACCGCGGCAAGCCGGTCGACCTGTGGGAGCAGGGGGACGCCCGCATCCTGCTGAACACCGGCCCGGCCGCCCGCCGGGACGGGACCCGGCTCGCCGCGATCGGCCTCACCTCACCCGACCCGGCCGGCGCCGCCCGCCGCGCCGAGGCCCTGCTCGCGCCCGTACTGCCCCGCCGGCGCGCACCCGAGGACGCGCCGCTGGAGGCGGTGGCCGCACCCGACGGCACGGAACTGTTCTTCTGCGCCACCGACCGGGTGCCCGAACTCCCCGACTGGCGCGCCGGCTTCGCGGACGTGACCGCAGCCCCGCGGGACACCGGCATCCGCGGCATCGACCACCTGGCGCTCACCCAGCCCTGGCACCACTTCGACGAGGCCGCCCTCTTCCACCGCTCCGTCCTCGGCCTGGACGCGCAGGAGAGCGTGGACCTGGCCGACCCGTACGGCCTGATGCGCAGCCGCGCCGTGGCCACCGCCGACGGCAGCGTCCGCCTCGCCCTCACCGTGGGCGCGGCTCCGGGCGATGCCACCGCGCACGCCCGGCACATCGCGCTGGCCTGCGACGACGTGGTCGCCGCGGCCCGACGTTTCCGCGCGGCGGGCGGCGGATTGCTGCCGGTGCCCGCCAACTACCACGACGACCTGGCCGCCCGCTTCGACCTCCCCGAGGAGGACCTGGCGGCCTGTCGCGACCTCGGCATCCTCTACGACCGCGACCAGCAGGGCGGCGAGTTCCGCCACTGCTACACCCGGACCGTCGGCCAGGTCTTCTTCGAACTGGTCCAGCGCGACGGCGGTTACGGCGGCTACGGCGCCCCGAACGCGCCGATACGCCTGGCCGCGCAGCACACGGCACACGACGTCTCAGGGTGAGGCAGCCGATGACACCAGTCCCTCGAGCTTGTCGAGGGCCTGGGTCCAGCCTTCCTCGTGGAGGGCTCGTCGTCGCTCGGTCAGGAAGTCGCCCTGGATGACGGTCAATTCGGCCGACGCGGCGCCGATGTCGCGAAGCGTCAGCCGCACGACCGTCTCCCGGTCCTCGGGATCGGGATCCTCCCAGCGGAAGGTGTAGGACAGGCCCACCGGAGGGGTGACCTCGAGGTATTCGCCCACGAGGTGGAACACATCGCCCTCCGGTGGCTGCATCGCCATGCGATAACCGCCGCCCGGCCGCGGATCGCACTCCACGCTCGGGATGGTGAACCCCTCGGGGCCCCACCACCTGGCCAGCTCCCGTGGTTCGGTCAGGGCTCTGAACACGACAGAGGATGGCGCGGCGAGAACACGCCGCAGATGCAGCCGCAGACCACCGTCGTGCGTCATCACCGTCTCCTTACGCCCGCACGTTCCACTCCGCGACCACCGGTCGCCCGTGTTCCGTCGACAGCCGGCTCAGTGTGCCCGTCGCCAGCTGGAACAGCCGCCCCTCCGACGGCGGCAGGCCCAGGCGGCGGGCGGTCAGGACGCGCAGGAAGTGGGCGTGGGCGACCAGGACGACATCGCCGGCCGTCAGGGCCGGGACCACCCGGGACAGGACCCGGTCCGCGCGGCGGCCCACTTCCTCCGGCGACTCCCCGCGGCTGCCGGTGCCGGACGGGACGCCGTCGGTCCACAGGTCCCAGCCGGGACGGGTGCGGTGGATGTCGACGGTGGCGACGCCCTCGTACCCCCCGTAGTCCCATTCGTGCAGGTCGGGCTCCGGCACGGCCCCGAGTAGGCCCGCGAGTTCCGCCGTGCGGACGGCCCGCCGCAGCGGGCTCGTGAGAGCCAGCGCGAAGGGCCGTCCGGACAGGAGCGGAGCCAGGGACTTGGCCTGCTCCTCACCATGGGTGGTGAGGGGCAGGTCGGTGAAGCTGGTGTGCTGTCCCGTCAGGCTCCACTCGGTCTCGCCGTGGCGGACGAGGAGAAGATCACCCACGCCGGGTCACTTCTTCGAGGACTCGACGGCGTGGCCGCCGAACTGGTTGCGCAGCGCGGCGATCATCTTCATCTGCGGCGAGTCGTCCTGGCGGGAGGCGAACCGGGCGAACAGGGAGGCCGTGATCGCGGGCAGCGGCACCGCGTTGTCGATGGCCGCCTCGACCGTCCAGCGGCCCTCGCCGGAGTCCTCGGCGTAACCGCGCAGCTTGTTCAGGTGCTCGTCCTCGTCGAGGGCGTTGACGGCGAGGTCCAGCAGCCAGGAGCGGATGACGGTGCCCTCCTGCCAGGAGCGGAAGACCTCGCGGACGTTCTCCACGGATTCGGCCTTCTCCAGCAGCTCCCAGCCCTCGGCGTACGCCTGCATCATGGCGTACTCGATGCCGTTGTGGACCATCTTCGCGAAGTGCCCGGCGCCCACCTTGCCCGCGTGGACGTAGCCGTAGGGGCCTTCCGGCTTCAGCGCGTCGAAGATGGGCTTGAGCCGGTCGACGTGCTCCTTCTCGCCGCCGACCATCAGCGCGTAGCCGTTCTCCAGGCCCCACACACCGCCGGAGACGCCCGCGTCGACGAAGCCGATGCCGCGCTTGGCGAGCTCCTCGGCGTGCTTCTCGTCGTCGGTCCAGCGGGAGTTGCCGCCGTCGATGACGGTGTCGCCGGGCTTGAGGATGCCCGACAGCTGGTCGATGACGTTCTGGGTGACGGCGCCGGCCGGGACCATCACCCACACCGCGCGCGGCGCGGCGAGCCGGTCGGCGAGCTCGACCAGGTTGTCGACGTCGGAGAGCTCGGGGTTGGTGTCGTATCCGACGACTTCGTGGCCGGCGTTGCGCAGACGCTCGCGCATGTTGCCGCCCATCTTGCCGAGACCAACAAGACCGATCTGCATGGTCACTTCACTTCCTTGAGGTCGCGGTAGGCCGCGACGAGCGCTGCGGTGGACGGGTCGAGGCCGGGCACGTCCGCACCCTCGGTGAGGGCGGGTTCCACCCGCTTGGCGAGGACCTTGCCCAGTTCCACGCCCCACTGGTCGAAGGAGTCGATGTTCCAGACCGCGCCCTGGACGAACACCTTGTGCTCGTAGAGGGCGACCAGCTGGCCGAGCACGGACGGGGTCAGCTCGCGGGCCAGGACGGTGGTGGTGGGGTGGTTGCCCTGGAAGGTGCGGGCGGTGACCTGCTCCTCGGGCACGCCCTCGGCGCGCACCTCGTCGGCGGTCTTGCCGAAGGCGAGGGCCTGGGTCTGGGCGAAGAAGTTGGCCATCAGCAGGTCGTGCTGGCCCTTGAGGCGGTCGCTCAGCTCGGCGACGGGACGGGCGAACCCGATGAAGTCGGCCGGGATCAGCTTGGTGCCCTGGTGGATCAACTGGTAGTAGGCGTGCTGGCCGTTGGTGCCCGGCGTGCCCCACACCACCGGCCCGGTCTGCCATTCCACCGGGCGCCCGTCGCGCTGCACCGACTTGCCGTTGGACTCCATGTCCAGCTGCTGCAGGTACGCGGTGAACTTCGACAGGTAGTGGCTGTACGGCAGAACGGCGTGCGACTGGGCGTCGAAGAAGTTGCCGTACCAGATGCCCAGCAGGCCCAGCAGGAGCGGGGCGTTGGCCTCGGCGGGCGCGGTGCGGAAGTGCTCGTCGACGGTGTGGAAGCCGTCGAGCATCTCCCGGAAGCGGTCCGGGCCGATGGCGATCATCAGCGACAGGCCGATCGCGGAGTCGTAGGAGTAGCGGCCGCCGACCCAGTCCCAGAACTCGAACATGTTGTCGACGTCGATGCCGAACTCGGTGACCTTCTCCGCGTTCGTCGACAGCGCGACGAAGTGCTTGGCCACCGCCTTGTCCTCGCCGCCCAGGCCCTGAAGCAGCCAGGCGCGGGCCGAGGTGGCGTTGGTGATCGTCTCGATCGTCGTGAAGGTCTTGGACGCGACGATGAACAGCGTCTCCGCCGGGTCCAGGTCGTGCACGGCCTCGTGCAGGTCGGCGCCGTCGACGTTGGAGACGAAACGGAACGTCAGGTCACGGGCCGTGAAGGCGCGCAGTGCCTCGTACGCCATCGCCGGGCCGAGGTCCGAGCCGCCGATGCCGATGTTGACGACGTTGCGGATGCGCTTGCCGGTGTGGCCGGTCCACTCGCCGGAGCGGACCCGCTCGGCGAAGGCGCTCATCTTGTCGAGCACGGCGTGCACCTTCGGCACCACGTTCTCGCCGTCGACCGCGATCACGGCGTCGCGCGGGGCACGCAGCGCGGTGTGCAGCACCGCCCGCTTCTCGGTGACGTTGATCTTCTCACCGCGGAACATCGCGTCGCGCAGCCCGAACACGTCGGTGGCGGTGGCCAGTTCCCGCAGCAGGGCGAGGGTCTCGTCCGTGATCAGGTTCTTCGAGTAGTCGATGCGCAGGTCGCCGACGCGCACCACGTACCGCTCGGCGCGCCCGGGGTCGCTCGCGAACAGCTCCCGCAGGTGCGCCTGCCACTGGGCGCGGTGGTCCTCCAGGGCGGTCCACTCGGGCCGCCGGGTCAGCAACGGGGTCTCAGACATGTGCGGGAGTCTCCTTGCTGCCCTCGCCGCGCAGGGCGATGGCGTACATCTCGTCGGCGTCGAGGCGGCGCAGTTCCTCGGCGATGAGTTCGGAGGTGGCGCGGACCTTCAGCGCCAGGGTGCGCGAGGGCTGGCCGGGCAGGGTCAGCGTGGCCAGCGGGCCCTCGGGCCGGTCGATGACGATCTCGCCCTCGGCCGTGCCCAGGCGTACGGCGGTGACGACCGGTCCGGCGGTGACGACCCGGTCCACGGTGACGCGGAGGCGGGCCTCCAGCCAGCGGGCCAGCAGCTCGGCGGCCGGGTTGTCGGCCTCGGCCTCGACGGCCGCCGAGATCACCTTCGCGCGGGCCTGGTCCAGGGCGGCGGCCAGCATCGAGCGCCACGGGGTGAGCCGGGTCCAGGCGAGGTCGGTGTCGCCGGGGGCGTAGGTGCGCTCCCGGGTCTGCAGCATCTCCAGCGGGTTCTCGACCGCGTACAGGTCGGTGATGCGGCGCTGGGCCAGCGCGCCGAGGGGGTCCTTGGAGGGGTTGTCCGGCGCGTCGACCGGCCACCACACGACGACCGGGGCGTCCGGCAGCAGCAGCGGCAGGACGACGGAGTCGGCGTGGTCGGACACCTCGCCGTAGGTGCGCAGCACGACCGTCTCGCCGGTGCCGGCCTCCGAGCCCACCCGGACCTCGGCGTCCAGCCGGGAGGCCTGGCGGTCGCGCGGGGTGCGGGCGTGCCGCTTGATGACGACCAGGGTGCGCGAGGGGTGCTCGTGCGAGGCCTCCTCGGCCGCCTTGATCGCGTCGTAGGCGTTCTCCTCGTCCGTGACGATGACCATCGTCAGGACCATGCCCACCGCCGGGGTGCCGATGGCACGGCGCCCCTGGACGAGCGCCTTGTTGACCTTGCTTGCCGTGGTGTCGGTCAGGTCGATCCTCATGGCCTGCGCCAGCTCCGTCCGTCTCGTGCGAGCATCTCGTCCGCTTCCTTGGGTCCCCAGCTGCCCGACGGGTACTGCGCCGGCCTGCCGTGCGCGGCCCAGTAGCCCTCGATCGGGTCGAGGATCTTCCAGGACTCTTCCACTTCCTGGTGACGCGGGAACAGGTTGGCGTCGCCGAGCAGCACATCCAGGATGAGGCGCTCGTACGCCTCCGGGCTGGACTCCGTGAAGGACTCGCCGTACGCGAAGTCCATCGTGACGTCCCGGATCTCCATCGAGGTGCCCGGCACCTTGGAGCCGAACCGGACGGTCATGCCCTCGTCGGGCTGCACCCGGATGACGATCGCGTTCTGGCCCAGCTCCTCCGTCGCCGTGGAGTCGAAGGGGGAGTGCGGGGCGCGCTGGAAGACCACCGCGATCTCCGTGACCCGGCGGCCCAGCCGCTTGCCGGTGCGCAGGTAGAACGGCACCCCGGCCCAGCGGCGGTTGTCGACGCCGAGCTTGATCGCGGCGTAGGTGTCGGTGGTGGAGTTCGGGTCGATGCCGTCCTCCTCCAGATAGCCGCGCACCTTCGTACCGCCCTGCCAGGCGGGCGCGTACTGGCCGCGTACGGTGTGCTTGCCGAGGTTGTCGGGCAGCCGTACCGCCTTGAGGACCTTGAGCTTCTCGGTGAGCAGCGACTCGGCGTCGAACGCGGCCGGCTCCTCCATGGCGGTGAGCGCCATCAGCTGGAGCAGATGGTTCTGGATGACGTCACGGGCCGAACCGATACCGTCGTAGTAGCCGGCGCGGCCGCCGATGCCGATGTCCTCGGCCATCGTGATCTGGATGTGGTCGACGTAGGACCGGTTCCAGATCGGCTCGAACATCTGGTTGGCGAAGCGCAGCGCCAGGATGTTCTGGACGGTCTCCTTGCCGAGGTAGTGGTCGATGCGGAACACCTGGTCCGGCTCGAACACCTCGTGCACGATCGCGTTCAGCTCACGGGCGCTGGCGAGATCGTGGCCGAACGGCTTCTCGATCACCGCGCGCCGCCAGGAGCCCTCGGGGCCGTCCGCCAGGCCGTGCTTCTTCAGCTGCTGGACGACCTTCGGGAAGAACTTCGGCGGCACCGACAGGTAGAAGGCGTAGTTGCCGCTGGTGCCGCGGGCGACGTCCAGCTCCTCGACGGTCTGGCGCAGCTGGTCGAAGGCGTTGTCGTCGTCGAAGTCGCCGGGGATGAACCGCATGCCCTCCGACAACTGCTGCCACACCTCCTCACGGAAGGGGGTGCGGGCGTGCTCCTTGACGGCGTCGTGCACGACCTGCGCGAAGTCCTGGTCCTCCCAGTCCCGGCGGGCGAAACCGACCAGGGAGAAGCCCGGCGGCAGCAGCCCGCGGTTGGCCAGGTCGTACACGGCCGGCATCAGCTTCTTGCGGGACAGGTCACCGGTCACGCCGAAGATGACGAGCCCCGAAGGGCCCGCGATCCGCGGCAGCCGGCGGTCGCGCGGATCGCGCAGCGGGTTGGCCCAGCCTGCGGCCGGAGCCGTCAGTTCCATCAGCGGTGTCGCGGTCATTTACGCTGCCACCCCCTTGCTGTCCATGGCCTTCGCCACGGCCGTCAGCAGGTCCTGCCAGGCCGTCTCGAACTTGGCGACGCCCTCGTCCTCCAGCTTCTGCACCACCGCGTCGTAGGAGATGCCGAGCTTCTCCACCGCCGCGAGGTCGGCGCGCGCCTGCGCGTAGCCGCCGGACACCGTGTCGCCGGTGATCTC
Organism: Streptomyces sp. NPDC049915; assembly: GCF_040656475.1. Classification (NCBI taxonomy): domain Bacteria; kingdom Bacillati; phylum Actinomycetota; class Actinomycetes; order Kitasatosporales; family Streptomycetaceae; genus Streptomyces; species Streptomyces sp. NPDC049915. The sequence continues at coordinate 10,876 of NZ_JBFAMH010000001.1, read as the reverse complement.
GCCGTGGTCGGCGACGGCGTTCAGGGTGCCCTCGGGCATCGTGTTGACGGTGCCCGGGGCGACCAGCTCGTCCACGTACAGGGTGTCCTTGTACGCCGGGTCCTTCACCCCGGTCGACGCCCACAGCGGGCGCTGCTTGTTCGCCTTGGCTCCGGCCAGGGCGAGCCAGCGCTGACCGGCGAAGACCTCCTCGTAGGCCGCATAGGCGAGGCGGGCGTTGGCGAGGGCGGCGCGGCCCTTGAGCCCGAGCGCCTCGTCGGTGCCGAGGACGGTCAGGCGCTTGTCGATCTCGGCGTCCACGCGGGAGACGAAGAAGGACGCCACGGAGTGGATCGCGGACAGATCCAGGCCCTTTGCGGCGGCCTTCTCCAGGCCCGCGAGGTAGGCGTCCATCACCGCGCGGTAGCGCTCGAGGGAGAAGATCAGCGTGACGTTGACGCTGATGCCCTCGGCGATCACCTCGGTGATGGCGGGCAGACCGGCCTTGGTCGCCGGGATCTTGATCATGACGTTGGGGCGGTCCACCAGCCACGCGAGCTGCTTGGCCTCGGCGATCGTGGCCGCCGTGTGGTGCGCGAGACGGGGGTCGACCTCGATGGAGACCCGGCCGTCGCGGCCGCCGGTCGCCTCGTACACCGGGCGCAGCACATCGGCGGCGGCCCGTACGTCGGCGGTGGTCATCATGCGGACGGCCTCGTCGACCGTCACTCCGCGCACGGCCAGCTCGGTGAGCTGGGCCTCGTAGCCCTCGCCGGAGCCGATGGCGGCCTGGAAGATCGACGGGTTGGTGGTGACGCCGACGACGTGCTTCGTGGCGACGAGCTCGGCGAGGTTGCCGCTGTCGATGCGGGTGCGCGAGAGGTCGTCCAGCCAGATCGACACGCCCTCGTCGGACAGGCGCTTGAGGGCTACCGCGGGAGCGGTTGCTTCGGTCACAGTGATCATCTTCCTTCTGGCGATCGGATCAACCGCGCACGGCAGCCAGCGATTCCCGGGCTGCTGCGGCGACGTTCTCGGGGGTGAAGCCGTACTCGGCGAACAGGGTCGTGGCGTCGGCGGAGGCGCCGAAGTGCTCCAGGGACACGATGCGGCCGGCGTCGCCGACGTAGCGGTACCAGGTCAGACCGATGCCGGCCTCGACCGCGACCCGGGCCTTCACGGCCGGCGGCAGGACGGACTCGCGGTAGGCGCGGGGCTGCTCCTCGAACCACTCCACGGACGGCATCGACACCACGCGCGTGCCGATCCCCTCGGCCTCCAGCCGCTCCCGCGCGGCGACGGCGAGCTGTACCTCGGAGCCGGTGGCGATGACGATCACCTCCGGGGTCTTCGTGGACGACTCGCGCAGCACGTAGCCGCCCTTCGCCGCGTCCGGGTTCGGCGCGTACGTCGGCACGCCCTGGCGGGTGAGCGCGAGCCCGTGCGGGGCCGGACGGGTGGCGTGCCTCTTCAGGATCTCGGCCCAGGCAGCCGCGGTCTCGTTGGCATCGGCCGGGCGGACGACGTTCAGACCCGGAATGGCGCGCAGCGAGGCCAGGTGCTCCACCGGCTGGTGGGTCGGCCCGTCCTCGCCGAGGCCGATCGAGTCGTGCGTCCACACGTAGGTCACCGGCAGCTGCATCAGCGCCGACATCCGCACGGCGTTGCGCATGTAGTCGGAGAACACCAGGAAGGTGCCGCCGTAGACGCGGGTGTTGCCGTGCAGGGCGATGCCGTTCATCTCCGCGGCCATGGAGAACTCGCGGATCCCGAAGTGGACGGTACGGCCGTACGGGTTCGCCTCGGGCAGCGGGTTGCCCTCGGGCAGGAACGAGGACGTCTTGTCGATGGTGGTGTTGTTGGAGCCGGCCAGGTCGGCGGAGCCGCCCCACAGCTCGGGGATCACCGCGCCGAGCGACTGCAGGACCTTGCCGGAGGCGGCGCGGGTCGCGGCGGCCTTGCCCTCCTCGAACGCCGGCAGGGCCTCCTCCCAGCCCTCGGGGAGCCGGCCGGCGACGATCCGGTCGAACAGCTCGGCGCGCTCCGGCCGCTCCTCGCGCCAGACGGCGATCTGCTTGTCCCAGGCGGCGTGCGCGTCGGCGCCCCGGTCCAGGGCGGCGCGGGTGTGGGTGAGGACGTCGGCGTCGACCTGGAAGACCTGCTCGGGGTCGAAGCCCAGCAGGCGCTTGGTGGCGGCGACCTCCGCCTCGCCGAGCGCGGAGCCGTGGGCGGCCTCGGTGTTCCGGGCGTTCGGGGCGGGCCAGGCGATGACCGTGCGCATCGCGATGATCGACGGCCGTTCGGTCTCGGCCTGCGCGGCCTTCAGGGCGGCGTACAGGGCGTGTACGTCGATGTCGCCGTCCCCGGCGGGCTCGATGCGCTGGGTGTGCCAGCCGTAGGCCTCGTACCGCTTCAGCACGTCCTCGGAGAACGCGGTCGCGGTGTCGCCCTCGATGGAGATGTGGTTGTCGTCGTAGAGGAAGACCAGGTTGCCGAGCTTCTGGTGGCCGGCGAGGGAGGAGGCCTCGGCGGAGACGCCCTCCTGGAGGTCGCCGTCGGAGACGATCGCCCAGATCGTGTGGTCGAAGGGTGACTCGCCGGCCGGGGCCTCGGGATCGAACAGGCCGCGCTCGTAGCGGGCGGCCATCGCCATGCCGACGGCGTTCGCGACGCCCTGGCCGAGCGGGCCGGTGGTGGTCTCCACACCGGCCGTGTGCCCGTACTCGGGGTGGCCGGGCGTCTTCGAGCCGTGCGTGCGGAACGCCTTCAGGTCGTCCAGCTCCAGCTCGTACCCGGCGAGGTACAGCTGGGTGTAGAGGGTCAGCGACGTGTGGCCGGGGGAGAGGACGAAACGGTCACGGCCGGTCCACTCCGGGTCGGCGGGGTCGTGCCGCATCACCTTCTGAAAGATCGTGTACGCCGCCGGGGCCAGGGCCATGGCGGTGCCGGGGTGGCCGTTGCCGACCTTCTGCACGGCATCCGCGGCCAGCAGCCGTGCGGTGTCGACGGCACGCCGGTCGAGGTCGGTCCACTCGAGGGTGTCGGGTGTCTGCGTGCTCATCTTCAAGAAGTCCTCGCAAGAAGCGCTGCTTATGCTCTGACGTGTTCAAACTTAAAAGTCTGACTTTTTCGCCGGAAGGTCTGCGTGTGTCAGCCTGTGGTGAAAGTGGGACACCGAGCGCGCGACCGGGACGGCACGAGACGGACATGGCGGACACAACCAGGCAAGACGGCGACGCCGGCGAGGATGCGGACGGGATCAGAACGTTCCCCTTCCCGGTGGGTCTGAGCGTCGGCGGTGTGGGCATGCAGGTCGGCCCGATGGGCAGCGGTCGCACCTGGCACTCCGAGGCTCCTCTCGACCGCGTCCACCGCATCGACTTCCACGTCGTCATGCTCTTCACGCACGGCCCCGTCCGCCACATGGTCGACTTCGCCGAGTACGAGGCGAACGCCGGTGACGTCCTGTGGATCCGCCCGGGTCAGGTCCACCGCTTCTCGAAACAGAGCGAGTACCGCGGAACCGTCCTGACCATGCAGCCCGGCTTCCTGCCCCGCACGACCGTCGAGGCCACCGGCCTGTACCGCTACGACCTGCCGCCCCTGCTCCACCCCGCCCCGGCCCAGCTCACCGGGTTGCGCACGGCCCTGGAGCAGCTCCGGCGCGAGTACGAGGACACGGACACCCTCCCGCTGAGCCTGCACACGGCGGTGCTGCGGCACACCCTGACCGCGTTCCTGCTGCGCCTCGCGCATCTCGCCGCCAGTTCCGCGGAGGCGGCGCGGCACCAGAGCGACACCACCTTCACCCGCTTCCGGGACGCGGTGGAGGAGGGCTTCGCCACCAACCACAGCGTCAGCGCCTATGCCGACGCCCTCGGTTACTCCCGCCGCACCCTGGTCCGCGCGGTGCGCGCCGCCACCGGGGAGACGCCCAAGGGCTTCATCGACAAACGGGTCGTCCTGGAGGCCAAGCGGCTGCTGGCCCACACCGATCTGCCCATCGGCAGGGTCGGCGCGGCGGTCGGCTTCCCCGACGCGGCGAACTTCTCCAAATTCTTCCACCAGCACACCGACCGGACGCCGGCGGCGTTCCGGGCGGAGCTGCGGTAGGGAGCGGCCGGCGGGCCGATCACGTGCCGCACGTGCACATGTGTCACGCGTCGTGTCGGTGGTGTCGGCGTGGGAAGGCGGCCGGCGGCGGTCGCCGCCGGCCTGCCGTCCAGGCTCAACACCCAGGTGCGCAGGGCTCGTTTTGCCGCCACCGCAAAAACTCTGGGAGGGGCCGCCACCCGGCCGCAGCATGGCCGGGCACCCGCCCCCGCATCCGAGAGGTGAAGCCATGACCATCACCGCGCCGGCGCTCTCCGCGCCGCCCCCGCTGAGCAGGCGAAGACGCCGGACCGTCCTGGCCGTCTGCTGTCTCAGCATGTTTCTGGTCGGCCTGGACACCACCATCGTCAACGTGGCGCTCCCCGCCGTCGGCGACGGCCTGGACATCGGCACCCGCGGCCTGGAATGGACCGTGGACGCCTACACCGTCGTCCTGGCCGGTCTGCTGATCTCCGCCGGCGCGCTGGCGGACCGGCTGGGCCGCCGCCGGGTGTTCCAGTGCGGCCTGGCCGTCTTCGGAGTCGCCTCCCTGGCCTGTGCTCTCGCCCCGTCGGCGGGCGTGCTCGTCGCGGCCCGTGCCGTGCAGGGCGTCGGCGCCTCGATGCTCAGCCCCGTCGCCCTGGCGATCGTCGTGAACGTGATGCCCGATCCCCGGGAACGGGCGCAGGCCATCGGCGTGTGGGCGTCGGTGTTCGGCCTCAGCATGGCCGCCGGACCGGTCACCGGCGGCGCGCTCGTCGCCGCGCTCGGCTGGCGGTCGGTGTTCTGGATCAATGCGCCGGTCGTTGTCGCCGCTCTTGTGCTCAGCGCGCTGCTGGTGCCCGAGTCCCGGGCGGCAGGGCGGGCGCGCCGGCTCGATCTGCCCGGCCAGTTCCTGCTCACCGCGGTCATCGCCGTCACGATCGGCCTCCTCATCGAAGGGCCGCACATCGGCTGGACCTCGCCCTGGGTCCTCGCGGGCTACGCGTGCGCGGCCCTGGCGACCGCGGCGTTCGCGTGGGCCGAGCTGCGGCGCGGCGAGCCGCTGATCGACCCACGGCTCTTCCGGCGCCCGGTGTTCACCGGAGCGGTCCTCGGAGCCGTGGCCGTGTTCGTCGCCCTCAACGCGACCCTGCTGCTCAACACCCTCTACCTCCAGCACACCCGGGGCTGGACTGCCTTGCAGGCCGGAGCGGCCACCTTGCCCATGGCCGTCGGCGCGACGCTGTGCGCCCCCTGGTCCGGGTACCTGGTCGGCCGCGTCGGCCCCCGGCGGCCGCTCGCCCTGGGCGGCGCGTTCATCGCGGCCGGCGGTCTCAGCCTCGTCGCGCTCGACCGGGAAACCAGCGTCCTCCTGTTGCTGACGGCCTATCTGCTCATCGGCACCGGATTCGGATTCGCCAACGCCCCTCTCACCAACACCGCGGTCAGCGCGCTGCCGCGCAGCCGCGCCGGCGTGGGGGGAGCCATCACCTCCACCGCACGCCAGCTCGGCTCCGCCCTCGGCATCGCCCTGGCCGGCGGCCTGGTGGCCGGCGCCGGTGCCGCCGATCTCGCGCACGCCTCCCGTCCGGGCTGGCTCATGGTCACCGCCTGCGGGCTGTTCCTGCTCCTGGTGGCCCGCACGGCCCGGCCGGGCAGTGGACCCTGAGCACCCGGGGATGATGCTGGGCCGACCCCGGGCGCTCCTGGACGCGGGCGGACTCAGTGCCCGAAGTCGAACCAGTTCATGTTGACGAAGTCCGCGGGCTGCCCGCTGGTGAAGGTCAGGTAGACGTCGTGGACGCCGGTGACGCCGCCGATGTTCGCCGGGACCGTCCGCCAGGACTGCCAGCCGCCGGTGTTGGCCAGGGCGAAGCTGCCGATCGGAGCGTTGCTGCGGCTGTCGAGGCGCACCTCGACGAGCCCGCTCACACCGGACGCGGCACCGCTCGCCACCCGGGCGTAGAACTGACGGGCCGCCGTGGAACCGAAGTTGACGCCCTTGTACAGGGCCCAGTCACCGTTCGCCACGGCACCGATGTTCTGCCCGCCGCCGCTGTCGGAGGTGGCCTCGGTGATCGTGCCGGACTGGCTGTCGTAGGACTCCGCCTGCACGGGGCTGTAGGCGTCGCGGTTGCCGGACGGCGGGGGAGTGGGCGGAGGAGTGGTACCGCCCCCACCGGACGACAGCACCTGGACGTAGTCCACGACCATCGGATGGCCGGGCTGGGTGTCGCCGTCCAGTCCGCCGCCGAAGGCGTCCGGGAAGCCGCCGCCCATGGCCACGTTGAGGATGACGAAGAAGCCGTGGTTCGTGGCGTTGGCCCAGGTGGCCGCGTCCATCTGGTTCGCCGTCACCGTGTGGTAGACGACGCCGTCGACCGAGAAGCGGATCGCCTCCGGGCTCACCGAGCGGTCCCATTCCATCGCGTAGGTGTGGAAACCCGACTGGCAGGTGGTGTTCGGGCACGCGGTGGAGTTGCCGATGCCGGTGGTCTCGTTGCAGGGGCCGCCCGGGCTGGTGCCGCAGTGCATCGTGGCCCACACCTTGTTCAGGCCCTGCACGTTCTCCATGATGTCCAGCTCGCCGACGCCGGGCCAGTTCTGGTAGTTGCCCCGGTACGGCGCGCCCAGGGCCCAGAACGCCGGCCAGTAGCCCTCGGCGGCGGTGCCGGTGACGTTGGGCATCTGGATCCGGCCCTCGACGCGCAGCTTGCCGCCGGCCGGCGGCTGGAAGTCGGTGCGTGCGGTCTCGATACGGCCGGACGTCCAGCGGCCGGAGGCGTCGCGAAGCGGGGTGATGCGCAGATTGCCGCTGCCGTCGAGCGAGACGTTGCTCGTGCTGCTGGTCATCGTCTCGACCTCGCCGGTGCCCCAGTTGGCGGGGCCGCCGGGGTAGGAGATGCCGGTGTCGTACTGCCAGTTGGCGGTGTTGACGCCGGAGCCCGCGGGGCCGTCGAAGTCGTCGAGGAACACGCGCGTCCAGCCGGAGGGGGGCGTCGGCGCGGCGGCGTCGGCGGACGGGACGGCGATGCCCGCCGCGGCGGCGGCCAGGCCGAGGGTGCCGAAGGCGGCGACGAGGGCCCGCCGCAGCGGGCGACGTCTGGGCGTGCCGGGGGATTCGGTCATGGGGGGTGCCTCTCGGAGTCGCAAGCGGATGCTGTTTGAGAGCGCTCTCAAGTGCCGCCAATGTGCTCTCCGCCGCTGCGACCGTCAAGAGGTTGAAGGCAACAAAGTCCGTGTGTGGCGGGCGAGTTCGGGTCGCGAATACCGCGAAGGGGGTGAACGTCCCGGGATGCGCTGCCGCCCGAGGGCGGCCTGCGCCGCAACGCCCGCAACCCCCCGGGGCCTCCGGGTCGGCGAGGACAGGGACCACGGCTGCGGTGTCAGTCCGCTGAAGTATCCTTCCCGCCACCGCACACCGACTGGGAGGATCAAGAGAATTGACCGGCCTGTCCGCTTTCCCGCTGCCCTTTCATGCTTCCCGTTCCATATCGTTCGCAACACCCCGAACGCTGCGGGAACTTCAGATGATGCAGTGCAGCGCGCACATTCGGGAGAAGCCCGGGTGGTTCGACAAGATGAACGATGCGGAAATCGTTGCGCGGTGGACGAAAGAAGCTCTCGCTCAGGGTCTCACCGAAGCGCAGGTTCGTTACGTGCTTGCCGAACTCGTGCATTATGCCGCGCTGCGGGACGAACGCACCGGCATCGAGGTGTCCGCCGTCGACGGGGTGTGGCAGTCGGACACGCTGGTCGACGACAAGCTCGGATCCCGGCTGCGCGAGGCGGTCCGGGTGCTGGAAGAGGTCCCCGAAGCAGAACAGGACTGGCACCCCGGGTCCGACGGCCAGGTGCTGGATCTGGTTCATCCCTCACTTTTCTGCCTGGTGAGAGAGGTGAGCGGTGCGCCCGAGCGGGCGTGGCAGAACCCGACGGACCGGTACTCGAAGTACGAGTTCTCGGAGAAATTCCAGTGGCTGCCCACGGACGTCGACGTCAGTGACGACGGCGATGTCACCTTCCGTTCGTACGTGAACAACGTCCACCCCGAGACTCACCGCGAACTCGCCTCCGTCCTGCCGGACTTGTTCGCGTGCCTGCGCCCGCTGCTGGAGAAGGTGCTCACCGATCTGCGCCATCCGCGGCCCCTGCGGATCGAGGCCGATCCTTACGGGTGGTACGACTCGGAGCCGGAGCAGCCGGACCATTCCTCCTTCAGCGATGACGAGGCCTACCAAGAAGCCGTCCGCGCATGGGAAGAGGCCTCGGACGACTGGTGGGAGAACCGCCGCCCGGTCATCCCGGACGCCCCGGACTTCACCCCGCCCGAGGTGCCCGACGAATCCGCCCTGGTCGACCTGCGCGGCCGCCGTCTCCAGATCATCGTCAAGCTCGCCACCATTCATCTCACCCCGGACAAGCCCGAGTACCCCGGCGGCTCCTGGCACGTCGAGGGGATGCTGAACGAGCGGATCGTCTCGACCGGCATCTACTACTGGGACAGCGAGAACATCACCGAAAGCCGGCTGAGTTTCCGGGCGGCACTCGACGATCCGGACTACGAACAGAGCGACGACAACGGTATGCGTGAGGTCTACGGCCTGGAGAACGAGGACGCACTGAACCAGATGCTGGGATCGGCCTCCACCCCGGCCGGCCGCTGCCTGGCGTTCCCGAACATCCTGCAACACCGCGTCGGCTCGTTCCGCCTGGCGGACCCCACCCGCCCGGGACATCGGAAAATTCTCGCCTTCTTCCTGGTCGACCCGTCGGAAAAGATCGTCTCGACGTCCGATGTGCCACCGCAGCAACCATGGTCCGACACCTCGACCATGACGCTCGAACAGGCCAAGAACTACCGCGAACAACTCATGCAGGAACGCAAGTTCTTCGTCGACGAACACAACGAGCAGCTTTACGAACGAGAATTCTCCCTCTGCGAGCACTGAACCTCGTCTGCCCTCGCCTCGTCGGCGAGCGGCGCTCGCCGTCGCCTCCCCGCTCAGTCGAGGCCGGCCTCCGCGACGCGCAGGAGCAGCGTGTGCAGGGTCTCGCGGTCGGCGTCGTCGAGCGGGGCGAGCAGTTCCGCCGTCACGCGCCGGCCCGCCTCGTCGGTGCCGCGCAGGAAGGCGCGGCCGGCGTCGGTCAGGACGACGATCCGGCTGCGGCGGTCGTCGGGCGCCGGGCGGCGCTCGGCCAGGCCCTGCTTCTCCAGGTCGTCGACGAGGCCGACGATCGCGCTCGGGTCGTACCCGAGCCGGGCGGCCAGCTCACGCTGAAGGGCGCCCTCGGAGGTGGCGAGGAAGCGCAGCACCGCGTAGTGGCGCAGCCGCAGCCCGGACTCCTGCAGGAACGCGTTGAACAGCTGTCCGGAGCGCAGGCCGAGCCGGTGGAGCAGATAACCGGCGTCCGCGTGAAGCGCGCGCATCCAGGGCTCGTCCGCGTCGATCGGGGTGGTCTGCTTCGTCTGCCGCGGGCTGATGGCGCTCTCCCTGGTACGCGGTCGTCGGGTGTCCCAGGATGCCGGATCCGAGGGCGTGCAACAACTATTGCATGCTGCAATTATTGGGTCCGGCTGCCATCGTGCCGACCCGCACCGCGCCACCGCGGTGAGCGCGGCGGGACCGGCCGGGGTGCCGGGTAGGGTTCCCGCGTGGCGGACGAGGTGGGAGCGGTATGAGGCTGACGATTCTGGGCGGCGGCGGATTCCGGGTGCCGCTGGTGTACGGGGCCCTGCTGACGGACCGCGCCGAGGGCCGCGTCACCGAGGTGGTCCTGCACGATGTGGACGCCGGCCGGCTCGCCGCCGTCGCCCGGGTGCTGGCCGAGCAGGCGGCGGCCGTCCCGGACGCCCCGCGCGTGACGACGGCCACCGACCTCGACGAGGCGCTGCGCGGCGCCGACTTCGTCTTCTCCGCGATCCGCGTCGGCGGACTCGCGGGCCGCGCCGACGACGAGCGGGTCGCGCTGGCCGAGGGGGTCCTCGGCCAGGAGACGGTCGGCGCGGGCGGCATCGCCTACGGGCTGCGCACGGTGCCGGTCGCCGTGGACATCGCCCGCCGTGTGGCCGCGCTCGCGCCGGACGCGTGGGTCATCAACTTCACCAACCCGGCGGGGCTGGTCACCGAGGCCATGTCCCGGCACCTCGGGGACCGGGTGATCGGCATCTGCGACTCACCGGTCGGCCTCGGCCGCCGTATCGCCCGGGTGCTCGGTGCGGACCCGGGGCAGGCGTGGATCGACTACGTCGGCCTCAACCACCTCGGCTGGGTACGCGGCCTGCGCGTGGCCGGGCGCGACGAACTGCCGCGGCTGCTCGCCGACGACGAGCTGCTCACCTCCTTCGAGGAGGGCAAGCTGTTCGGCGCCGAGTGGCTGCGCTCGCTGGGCGCGATCCCCAACGAATACCTGCACTACTACTACTTCAACCGCGAGACCGTCTCCGCCTACCAGCAGGCCGAGCGCACCCGCGGCGCCTTCCTGCGCGACCAGCAGGCCCGCTTCTACGACGAGGTGCGCGACCCGGCGACCCCCGCCCTGGCCGCCTGGAACCGCACCCGCGCCGAGCGCGAGGCGACCTACATGGCGGAGAACCGGGAGGCGGCCGGCGCGGGCGAGCGCGACGCCGACGACCTGTCCGGCGGTTACGAGAAGGTGGCGCTGGCACTGATGCGGGCCATCGCCCGCGACGAGCGCACCACGCTGATCCTCAACGTCCGCAACCGCTCCACCCTGGCGGCGCTGGATGCCGAGGCGGTGATCGAGGTGCCCTGTCTGGTCGACGCGAACGGCGCGCACCCGGTGGCGGTCGACCCGCTGC